>NZ_ARZY01000010.1 GCF_000568405.1 Catenovulum agarivorans DS-2 | reverse complement strand
AATACTATGATCCAGTCATAGGTCGTTTCTACTCGAATGATCCTATTGGGTTTACTGGTGAAGTTGATACTTTTAATCGTTACTCTTACGTAGCAAATAACCCTTACAAATACGTTGATCCTGATGGTCAAGCAAAAATATATGTAGAGACACAGGGGACAGGCCACGTTGGGATCACAACTAATTATAAAGGCAATGAAGTTAACTACGATTTTGGTAGATATAAAGGCCGTTACTCTAATAGCATATATAGTGGTCCCGGTATATTAAAGAGAACAGGTGGAACGCCTAGTTCGGCAAGTTACTCTGGCTATAAGGTTTTTGATTTGGGCGTCAGTCAGGCGCTAGATAATGAAATAGCCAAAGGGTTTAGAGCGGCATTTGATGCAGGTAGCGCGACACTTCCCAAAGATGTGCTGGAAAGTTTAGCGAGTCCTTCTGAACTTTCCTCTACACAAAGGTATTCAGGAAGTGATTGGGGATTAACAGGGCCAAATTGTGTTTCACATACTTTTGGTACGTTGAAATCTACACTACAAGGGGTAATGAATCCTGAAGCTGGTTTTTCAAAAGCGTTACAATCTGAAGCCACTAATCTCTATAATAAAATAGAAAAAATGGATACCTTCATTTTCACGCCAGCAGGTGCAAAGGATGCATTAAATGAAAACTTCTAGTATGAAAAGGTTTTTCAAATTGATTATCAGTTTCTTGGTTCTATCAACAGTAATTATCATATTCATATATATGAATATTACGTTTAGCTACCCGCTTAATAACGTGCGATTAAAAGTGATAGAGTTCAAAGAATTGAATGGAAAGTACCCTAATTCACTTGACGAACTTAAAAATTCTCCAAAAGTTAAATTTATGTCGGTTTTGGAGTATCAAAATAAGGGGGATGACTTCCTACTTTACTTTTGTCCGACAAAGTTAGGGCCTTGTGAAGTATCTAATAAGTCAAAAGAACCTTTTTTTGACGAGATATAATGGGTAAAACTTTTGAATCCAAAGCCTCGCACTCTGACCTAGGAAGCGGGGCTTTGTTTTTTCTGGGGTAGCTTGCTTGGATTGTGTTCTCAAGACTGGCTAACCTGAGATCTGGTTAAGCTATTACTAAATTGACACCGCCAAGCATATCAAATTCTGGTCTAATGATGGCTTATCATCTTTTAAGCAGTAGGCTATTAATCCGCCAAGTAGGTTTAGCATGAAGCTATGTATACTGCGGTGTCTAGAGTGTTCGGTAGGCGTAAATAAGAGTTTACATAATGACAGATCACATCAAGGTTAATGACTGGGTGGATGCTTTAGAAGGCATTGCTCAAGTCATCGAAATTAAAAAAATTTATAAAGAAGAGTACCCATTGTCGTCTCTTCCACCAAGGGAGTGCGAAGTGGGGGAGCTGCTAAATACGATTATTATCCACAAAATACTTTGTAATTTTGAAGGTAAAATTCGTAAGAGAAATCATGTGCTGCATTGCTCGACAGAGGTGTGTACACCTCTATGTAACGAAAGTAAAGGAGTATTAAATGAGCTAAAAAGAACGAAAAGACAAGAGCTAGAAAAATTTAAAATTATATCTCAAACTAAAGACTTTAGTAATTACGTAAATACTTGGATTAGAGTTAAAGGTGATGATGTTCAACAGGTTATCGATTTTATCAATAGAGATTTTGAAGCATCAATTTTTAAATTTTCTGACGTCATTGATGCCTTAAAATCAGAATTTAACTACGAAGAAAGTTGGCATTTTTTTGCTAATGAAGCGGAAAATACAAAACAAATTGTTCTTAAGTTAAACAATACTAACTACAGATTTGAAGGGAAAAAGGCTGTTTTTACTAGTGTGCAGGCTTTAGTCCTTTAATGCTAACATTCTTTGATATCAAGCTTCGTAAGCGTGCGGTTTTCCCGATGTAAAAGGAAGCATGGCAAAAATCTAGTTTTTTCCAAAAATCAAACAAAAACGCCTGACAGTGTCAGGCGTTAATAAAAAATTCGCAATTCATTGTTGAGCTAGTTGCGGCTACTACTCAAACTTCTGCTCGCGTCCTAACAAAGCTAATGCACCTTCTTTTGGCGCTTTGCCTTGGTATAACACTTGGTAAATTTGATCAACAATTGGCATTTCAACCTGCATGCGTTGCGCTAGCATATACACTTCTTTGGTGTTGCGATAGCCTTCAACAACTTGACCAATATCTGACATAGCTTGCTCAACCGATTTACCTTGGCCTAATGCCAAACCAAAGCGACGGTTGCGTGATTGGTTATCAGTACAAGTTAACACTAAGTCGCCTAAACCTGCCATACCCATAAAGGTTTCTGGTTTTGCGCCGAGTGCTTCACCTAAACGACATAACTCAGTTAAGCCGCGCGTTATTAAAGCGGTACGCGCATTTGCTCCAAAACCAATACCATCCGCCATACCAGCACCAATTGCGATTACGTTTTTAACCGCGCCGCCTAGTTGTACACCAATAAAGTCGTTATTTTTATACACGCGGAAACGTTTTTCACAGTGCATTAAATCAGACAAGGTTTGAATAAAATCAGCATCGGTTGATGATACTGAAATTGCAGTTGGCATACCGGCGGCCATTTCTTTAGCAAAGGTTGGGCCGCTGACAACAGCTAAGGTACGAGACTCGCCTAATTGCTCACGCGCAACATCTTGCAATAGTCGACCACTTTCTGGTTCTAAACCTTTAGTCGCCCAAGCAAGCGAGCTATCATCACGTAAATGCGGTTTTATTTGTGCTAAAGCCTCACCAAATGCATGGCTTGGCACAACCAATAAAATATTGCGGCTATTTTGCACTACATGAGCTAAATCGGCTTGTGGTGACAATGCGGGTGGTAATGGCAAACCGGGTAAATATCGGCTGTTTTCCCTGCTTTGTTGCATAGCGGAAATTTGTGCTTCATCACGACCCCAAAGGGCTGTTTTGTGACCATTACGCGCTATACAAATGGCTAATGCGGTGCCGTACGAGCCAGCACCAATTACGCCAATATCAAATAAAGGTTCGCTCATATTAAGAATCTAATTTTTGGTTTGACTCTTGGTTTTCTTCAGCTTGCTGCGCAACTTGTTGCATGTAGCTAGCAAATAAAGCATCAAAGTTTACTGGTGCTAAGTTAAGTGGTGGGAAAGTACCACGGTTAACTAAGTTAGAAATTGCTTCACGTGCATAAGGGAATAAAATGCCAGGGCACATAGAACCAATTGTATGCGCCATTTGCTGTGGTGGTAAATTAGCAATTGCGAAAATACCCGCTTGCTCAACTTCTACTAAAAACGCAGTTTTGTCTTCAATTTTAGCCGTTACTGTAATTGATAAAACAACTTCATACGCATCACCGTCAAGTTTTTTGCTTTTAGTATCAATGTCCATTTGGACATCTGGCTTCCACTGAATGGTAAAAATTTCAGGAGAGTTTGGTGTTTCAAATGAAATATTTTTTGCAAAAATACGCTGGATAGCGAATTGAGGTGAGTTTTCACCTGCTTGTGGGTTGTTTTCTGCTGCGTTTTCTGGAGTTTGATCAGTCATGACAATACCTTTATTAAAAATTATGCGTTGAGCAATTTGTCTAATTCACCGTTGTATTCAGCGTCGAATAAATCGTCGCATCCACCAACATGATGCTCATTTATAAAAATTTGTGGCACAGCAGAACGCCCGCTCAGTTGGATCATTTCATCACGTTTTTCTGGTTGTTGATCAATGTCGATTTCATTAAATTCAACACCCTTTTGCATGAATAGTGCTTTTGCTCGACGACAAAACGGGCACCAACCTTTGCTATATATAGTTACTGTAGCCATTTAAGATTAACCTTTTGCGACAGGAAGATTTGCATTTAACCAAGCATTCATACCACCTTCAAGTAAGTTTACTTTTGGGTATCCTGCTTGACATAGTTGAGTTGCTACTTTAGCAGCACTTAAACCTGCGGTACAAACAACAATAATGGGTTTGTCTTTGTTTTTTTCAAGGGCTGCGTTTTTACCACCTTCAATTTTGTCGTTGGTAATATTTAATGCACCGGCAATGTGCCCCTTGTTGTACTCTGCCGCTGGGCGAATATCAACAATGGTTGCATCTTCACGGTTTACTAATAAGGTAAGTTGCTGCGTATTAACTCGAGTGTACGGCGCAAACTTCGCCTGAGCGAAAGTGTAGATAACCGCGAAAAATAATACGAACCAAGCACCTGTCATAATCGGGTGGTTGGAAAAAAATTGAATGTATTCTTGCATCAATAAGACCTATGAATGTTTTAATTGGGCAAGATTATAGCCTTATCGTTTAACTAAACCAATACAATCGCTTTTTGCCGGCCAAATATGCGACAATAATCGGTAATTATCTGCAACATAAGCCAGAACTGCAGGAAATCATCGGATTGCCATTGGTTTGTAGCGCAAATCTGAGTAAAATTTACTTAAATTAGAAATAACACGACAGGTATTAAGCATGACGACTGCGAAGAAACCACTAGTATTAATTATTATGGATGGTTGGGGTTACAGTGAAAACCCAACAGACAACGCGATAATGGCGGCAAATACGCCAAACTTAGACAAATTGTGGAAAGAATATCCAAGCACATTGATATCAGGCTCTGGCATGGATGTAGGTTTACCTGATGGTCAAATGGGTAATAGTGAAGTCGGCCACGTAAATTTAGGCGCAGGCCGTATTGTTTATCAAGACTTTACCCGCATAACTAAAGATATTGCTGACGGCGAATTCCAAAACAACCCTGCTTTAGCTAAAGCGGTAGACAGTGCTAAAGACGCAGGTAAAGCAGTACATATTATGGGCTTAGCTTCACCAGGTGGTGTACATAGCCATGTAGATCATATTAAAGCTATGGTTGATATGGCAGTAGCACGTGGTGCTGAGCAAGTTTATGTGCATGCATTTTTAGATGGCCGAGATACACCACCACGCAGTGCTGAAAACCCATTAGCTGAGTTAGAAGCACAATTAGCTGAATCAGGCAAAGGCCGAGTTGCCAGCATTATTGGTCGTTACTTTGCGTTAGACCGCGATAAGCGTTGGGACCGAGTGCAAGCTTGTTATGAATTATTAACTGAAGGTAAAGCGGAATTCACTGCAACAACTGCAGTTGAAGGTTTAAAAGCTGCTTACGAGCGTGACGAAAACGATGAGTTTGTAAAAGCAACAGCAATTGTTGATGCAAATGGCCAAGCTGCGACAGTAAATGATGGCGACGCTATTATCTTTATGAACTTCCGTGCTGACCGTGCGCGTGAAATTACCCGTGCATTTGTAGATACTGACTTTGACGGTTTTGAACGTGCAAAATTACCAGCATACAGCGACTTTGTTATGTTGACTCAATACGCTGCAGACATTCAAGCAAGCTGCGCATACCCGCCAACTGAGCTGGTTAATGTAATGGGCGAATGGTTGCAAAAACATGGTAAAACTCAGTTACGTATTTCTGAAACTGAAAAATACGCGCATGTTACTTTCTTCTACAGTGGTGGCCGCGAAGATGAATTTGAAGGCGAAAAACGTGTGTTGATTCCTTCTCCGCAAGTGGCAACTTACGATCTTCAACCTGAAATGAACTCAGTATTGTTAACTGATAAGTTAGTCGAAGCAATTGAAAGCCAAGAATTTGATGCAATTATTTGTAACTATCCTAATGGCGACATGGTTGGTCATACTGGTGTATTTGAAGCTGCGGTTAAAGCATGTGAAGCTGTAGATACTGCAATTGGCCGTGTAACTGAAGCGTTAGCCAAAGTGGGTGGTGAGTGTTTAATTACCGCTGACCATGGTAACGCAGAGCAAATGGTTGACCCAAATACAGGGCAAGCACATACAGCACATACTAGCGAGCCTGTACCATTTATCTACTTTGGCCGTAATGCTGAATTAGCTAAGCAAAATGGTGTATTAAGTGACGTAGCACCTACAATGTTGCACTTAATGGGTATGGAACAGCCTGCAGAAATGACAGGTCAATCTATCTTTAAATTGGTTTAAATTGAACCAGCTAAGGATTGCTCAATTAAACCAACAGCACAACAAGGCAAGCAGAACAAGTGTTTGCCTTGTTGTCTTTTATTTGCTGCAATTGTTGTTCAGCGCAAGTTGTTTGGCGAATTCAACTGCGGAAGAAACGCAGCGTAAACTTGAAAAAGTCCAGCAGCAAATTATTAGCAAACAAGATAAGCTAGATAAGAGCCACAGTAAACTTAAACAAACACAAACGCAGTTAGCACAAACTGATAGACAAATTGGTCAGGCTTCAAGAGTGTTGCGCCAAACTAAACAAGAGCTTCGGCAAACACAGAAGCAACTTAAAAAATTGTCTGCTCGCCAGCAAGAATTAGAACAACTCAAACAACAGCAGTTACAAGTATTAGAAAAGCAGTTGAATAGTGCTTATCACATCGGCCAACATGATTACTTAAAAGTATTGTTAAACCAAGATTCACCAGCCAAATTAGAACGGGTCATTAGTTATTACCAATACTTGAATAAAGCCCGCACTCAAGCGATTGAAAATTTAAAAGCTACACTAGCAGAGCTCAACCAAACCACACAAACGTTAAATCAAAAACAGCTGAGGTTAACCGAGCTGCTGGAGATAGAAGCACAAAAACAACAAGAATTAGTCAGCTTAAAGCGTCAGCAACAGCAACAAATCGATGCGTTGGCCAAACTGATAAAATCTGAATCCGCTGAAATTGAACGTTTACGCGATAATGAAATTGCATTGTCGCAAGCTTTAGAAGCATTAGCAGAAGCAATAGATGAATTACCGCAACAAGTTGAATTAAATGGCCTGCAAGATATTAAAGGTCGTTTATTGTGGCCAGCCAAAGGGCGGATTCAAAATATTTATGGCAAACGTAAATCGGGCCAGTTGCGTTGGAAAGGGGTTAAAATTGATGCAGACACAGGCGATACCGTACACAATGTTCATGCGGGCCAAGTGGTGTTTTCCGATTGGTTGAAAGGCTATGGTTTAGTGATAGTGGTTGAGCATGGCGACGGATTTATGACTTTATACGGGCACAATCAAGCACTGCTGAAAGATGTCGGGGATATTGTGCAATCTGGGGAGCCGATCGCCCTGGTCGGGCAGTCTGGTGGGCAGTCAAAACCAGGTTTGTATTTTGAAGTGCGTTATCAAGGTCAACCTCTAAATCCGATGGATTGGTGTAATTAACACTAAAAAGCTACCTAAGATATTATAATTTATACTTCAGCGACATTAGAAAAAATAAGTCGCTGAGTGCGGCATAGCTAAGCAGCCAGTCGGCGCTGTTGTTGTCACAGATCTTTAATTCCTCTGAATAAATTTATACATATGCCCCTTGTGATTTCGGGTGATCATAATATAAATATCTCCAGATGGGCTGACCGCGACATCTCGAACTCGACCAAAATCTTTTATCAATAATTCTTCTTCAACCACTTGTTTGTTGACTATTTTTACTCGGCGCAATTCTTGTGCGCCCATACCTGTTACCAACATATTGTGTTGCCATTTTGACCACTTGCTACCTTGATAAAAGTCGATGCCACCAGTGGCGATTGAGGGGACATAATAACGAATCGGTTGTTGCATGCCAGGCATATGGGTTTTATCTGTCATAGAGGTACCATCGTAATTAACCCCATATGTAATAACGGGCCAACCATAGTTTAGGCCTTTATTAATCAGGTTAATTTCATCACCCCCTTTGGGACCATGTTCAGTCGACCATAACTCGCCGGTTGTTGGATGTTTAGCTAAGCCTTGCGGATTACGATTACCATAGGTCCAAATGCTTTTATATGCGCCAGCTTGGCTTACAAACGGGTTGTCAGGTGGAATTGAGCCATCTAAATGAATGCGATGAATTTTGCCATTTGGTTTAGATAAATCTTGTGCATCAGGCCGAACACCGCGTTCACCAATTGAAAAATATAGATAGTTGTTGTCTACGACTATGCGTGAACCAAAATGGCGACCAGAGGGTAGGGCGTATTGGTCGTCAACGCTGAATATGTCTTGTTGTTCAACGAGTTTGTCGCCATCAATTCTAGCCTTCATTATTGCGGTCATGCCTTTTGGTTTGTCCCAAGCTGTGTTGATATTCTCTTTTGCGTAGGCCAAATAAATGATGTTGTTCTGAGCAAAATTAACATCTAGTGCGACATCTAATAAACCACCTTGATCATTGTTCCAAACTTTGGGCGTGCCTTTAATCAGGCGGTAGCTACCGTCTATATTCGCGTAGTAGAGGTTGCCAGTATCGCGTTCAGTCGCTAAATATTCATTGGCATTCATAAAGGTGATTGCCCAAGTTAGACTGTCGAATACGCTGAGTAGCTGTAAATCAAATTTATAATCTTCACTGCTAAACGATTTATGAAGTGCTGGTGTGTTTGCCGTGTTAGATTTGTTATTTTGCGCGATAATGAATTGAGCGACCAAATTAATTTGTTCTGCGGTTAAGCCTGTGGCAAAAGCAGGCATGCCTTTGTCTAATACACCGTTTTGAATGGTCTTGATAATCGCTTGTTGACTGCTGCCGTGTCGCCACTCACCATCAACTAAGTTAACCCCTAAACCGCCTTGCAATTGTGCGCCATGGCAGCCTGCACAGTATTGTTGATATATTGCGCTACCGCTAGGCGGTGCTGAAAATACAGTGCTGATGCAGCTTAGGTATAACAATATCAAAGTTGTAATTTTCATCATCTTCCTCGAACTATCACCTTAGTTGTAACCACCAATCCTTCAGAGGTTACGTATGTTGTGTATGGTGGGGTTATTTAAATTTATTGTTAACATTTAACTTTATTATGGTAGCATTGGTAACAAATACTGTAAACGCCTGCTGTTTAAATAAGCAATGTCGCTATTAATAGGTGTAACAAAATTAAATGTGAAGACTCTATTATGAACAAAACAACTCTGGCTTTATTCACTACGTTGTTCATGGCATTCAACATACCGGTTTTGAGTGCCACCGAGCGGTTACTTTGGGGGCATGTATACGAAACCAGTGAACCTTTACACAAATGGGCTGTATGGGCGGCTGGTGAAATTAAGCAGCAGACCGAGGGTCGTGTTGAAATAGATATTTTTCCAATTTCTATTTTAGGTAAAGAGGCTGAATTAAACGAAAGTCTTAGTTTAGGTGTGGTTGATATCATCTATACAGGGACCAGCTTTGCAGCCCAATTGTCACCTTCATTGGCAATAGCTGATTTACCTTATGTGTTTGATGGCTACTCGCATTGGCAGGCGTTTAATCACAGCGAGTTGTTGAATAAGCTTGCTGCGGAATATGCGCAAGCAACTAATGGCAATCAAATTGTGGGCAATAATTATTATGGCCAACGGCATGTAACTGCTAACCGAGCAATAGATGATTTATCTGGCATGCAAAACCTAAAAATCAGAGTGCCAAATGCCAGTATTTTTAAAGAATTCCCACTTGCAGTTGGCGCAAACCCGACACCGATTGCTTTTTCTGAAGTTTATATGGCGTTGCAACAAGGTGTAGTGGACGCACAAGAGAATCCATTGCCCACAATTAAAGCGAAAAAATTCTACGAGGTACAAAGTCATATCAATTTAACCGGTCATTTATTGGGGTCAATATTGACGATTGTCAGTAGCTATCGTTGGAATAAATTACAACCACAAGACCGAAAAATCTTAAACAAGGTGCTGCAACAGGCCGCAGCCAAAGTGTCAGAGGAAACGCGCAACAATGAGTTAGCGCTGATTGATTGGTTTGAGCAAAACGGGGTAACGGTCAATACATTAGACACACTGAAATTTAGGCAAGCAACATTAAAACGTCATGCACCTTATATCGAAAAAGTCGGAAAAGACAATTACCAAGCTTTAATTGCGCTTAACCCAAGCAATCAATCCAACAGTCAATCAGGAGAGTAACCATGGACCATTTTGAAACTCAAGTGCCAGCGATGTCGTTAAAAAATCTCCATATTGAAGATTGGTTTTGCTTAATTATATTTTGGGGGTTGGCGGTTATTTTATTTACGCAGTTTTTTAGTCGTTATGTGTTCAATTTCGCGTTTGGTTGGTCGGAAGAGCTGAGCCGTTATTTGCTCATTGTGTTGGCTTTTGCTGGTGCAAGTATTGCAAGCCGCAATACTTCCCACATTGCAATGACCTTATTCCATCGTTGGCTGCCAAATGGTTTGCTTGGCAAACTGCAAGTTGCAATTGAATGCTTTAACGTCTTGATTATTGGTATTTTAGGTTACTTTTGTTTGCAGATCATTCCGTTAATTGCGCCGCATTCTTTAGCATCTTTACAGGTTTCTTTAACCTGGGTGTATGTGTTATTGCTGGTGTTCATTCTCGCCATGTTGATACGTACCATTCGCGTAGCAATAGACAAAACAAAGATGCTGAATCAGTGCCAGTCGCGCCAGCAGGAGGAATGCTAATATGGTTATTGCCGCGTTATTTATTTCACTATTGTTGTTGATTATTTTAGGCGTACCTGTAGCGTTTGCCTTAATTGCATCGTCGTTGATTGCTATTTTAGTTGATGGGCAATTACCTGAACTGGTGGTGTTGCATCGTATGGTTGCTGGGGTCAACAGTTTTCCTTTGTTATCAATTCCCTTTTTTGTCTTTGCAGGTGCGCTGATGAATGCGTCTGGGATTACTCAGCGGATTTTTGATTTTGCAAACTCACTGGTTGGCTGGTTGCGTGGTGGTTTGGGCCATGTCAATGTTGGCGCTTCGGTCTTATTTGCTGGTATGTCAGGTGCCGCGGTCGCTGATGCGGGTGGCTTAGGTGCAATTGAAGTAAAAGCCATGCGCGACAAAGGCTATGATGCTGGATTTGCAGTGGGGATAACCGCCGCGTCTTCAACGATAGGTCCGATTATACCGCCAAGTTTACCCATCATTATATATGGGGTTATGGCGTCGGCTTCTATAGGGCAACTATTCGCTGCTGGCTTAATTCCTGGATTGTTAATGGCGCTGGGGCTTATGGCAATGATTGCTTGGTATGCAAGAAAACGTAACTACCCAAAAGATGCAGGTTTTTCTGTCAGCAAAACTTTGGTGACATTTAAATCAGCCTTCTTATCCTTGTTGACTCCAGTCATTATTATTGGAGGCATACTATTTGGAATATTTACCGCTACCGAAGCCGCAGTTGCCGCCAGTGCCTATGCTTTAGTGTTAAGTGCAGTCGTTTATAAAACGCTAACTTTCAAACAATTGATTGCGATTAGTATAGAAACAATCGAAACAACCAGCATTATTTTATTGATTATTGCCGGAGCTGCTATTTTTTCTTGGGTGTTAACCACTCAACAAATAACCGAATTGTTTACCCAATGGATGTTGGGTTTTACTGAAAATAAAACAGCATTGCTACTGCTGATGGCATTGATCCTGTTTATTGTTGGCTGTTTTATGGAAACCATTGCGGCTATCACCATATTAACGCCAATTCTATTACCCATTGCGATAAGCCTAGGTATAGACCCTGTGCACTTTGGCATTATCATGGTGCTTAATTTAATGATAGGTTTATTAACCCCACCTGTGGGCATGGTGTTGTATGTATTATCGCGCGTAACCAAAGTGCCATTTGAAACTTGCACCAAAGCAACCTTACCGTTTTTAATTCCTCTGGTTTTTGTCCTAATATTGGTGACCTTTATTCCTGAATTAACCCTGTGGTTGCCGTCTATATTGTACAAGTCGTAAATTCTTGCAGAAAACTTCACCAATTTAATCACTTTGCTTGTGGTGATTAAATTGGTTTGCTATAAAATCACGAATATTTTTACAAGCACTCAAATGCCGAGTGTACAGCATGGTAAATACAGTTGATTTAACTGTGTACACAGGATAAAAAATGACAGATATTTTAAAAATTATCGCTGAGGAATTAGCAGTACAGCCAACGCAGGTTGTTTCAGCGGTTAAGTTATTAGACGAAGGTGCAACTGTGCCTTTTATCGCCCGTTATCGTAAAGAGGTAACAGGCGGTTTAGACGATACTCAGTTACGTAATTTGGAAAACCGCCTTGGTTATTTGCGGGAATTAACCGAACGCCGCCAAGTTATTCTGAAAAATATCGAAGAGCAAGGCAAGCTGACACCTGAATTAGCCCAGTCGATTGAACAAGCTCAAAGTAAAACCGATCTAGAAGAGCTTTACCTTCCTTACAAGCCGAAACGTCGCACTAAAGGACAAATTGCAATTGAGGCAGGTTTAGAACCTCTTGCAGATGCGATCATGGCTGATTTGTCGAATGATCCACAACAGCTTGCGCAAGATTATATCAGCGCCGACAAGGGGATAGACGACACTAAAGCAGCTTTAGATGGTGCTCGTTATATTTTAATGGAACGTTTTGCGGTTGAAGCGCCACTATTAAAGCGCATTCGTCAGTATTTGACCGACAACGCAACTATTGAAGCTAAGTTGATTGATGGCAAAGAAAAAGAAGCTGCAAAATTTTCTGATTATTTTGAATTTAGCGAAAGCATTAAAACCATTCCATCACACCGTGCATTAGCAATTTTTCGTGGCCGTAATGAAGGTTTTTTGACCTTAGCGCTCAATGCTGATCCTAACAAAGACGACAATCAAACGGGTTCAATTGTCGAAAGCATGATAGCAGATTACCTAAACATTCAATGGCAAGGCCGTGCGGGTGAGACGTTTTTAAAACAAGTAATTAGTTGGACGTGGAAAGTTAAAGTATTAACGCATATGGAAACTGAGTTGTTTGCTGATGTTCGAGAACGTGCAGAATCAGGGGCGATTTCAGTATTTGCTTCTAATTTAAAAGACTTGCTAATGGCTGCACCTGCGGGTGCAAAAGTTACCATGGGGTTAGATCCAGGTATTCGAACTGGTGTGAAAGTTGCGATTGTCGACCAAACCGGCAAGTTGTTAGATACCGCAACTGTATTTCCACACCCACCACAAAATGCGTGGGATAAAAGTAAACGTACTTTAATCAACTTAATTAAAAAACATAAAGTTGAGTTAGTCAGTATTGGTAACGGCACCGCATCACGCGAAACCGATAAGTTGGCCGCAGAAATTTTGAAAGAAGCGGATGATGTAAAACTGAATAAAATTATGGTCAGTGAAGCGGGTGCGTCGGTTTATTCGGCATCCGAAACTGCGGCAAAAGAATTCCCTGATTTAGATGTAAGTTTACGTGGCGCAGTATCAATTGCTCGACGTTTACAAGATCCACTTGCTGAGCTTGTCAAAATTGAGCCAAAATCAATTGGTGTAGGCCAATATCAGCACGACGTCAACCAAAGTGCACTGAGCAAGTCGCTTGACTCGGTTATTGAAGACTGTGTAAACGCAGTGGGTGTTGACTTAAATACGGCATCGGTTCCGTTATTGTCTAAAGTATCTGGTTTAACAAAAACCATGGCGCAAAATGTTGTGGAGTTTCGCAACGAGAATGGTGGCTTTTCGAACCGCAATCAACTTAAAAAAGTTTCGCGTTTAGGTCCTAAAGCGTTTGAGCAATGTGCTGGTTTCTTAAAAATAGTCGGTGGTGACAACCCTCTAGATGCTTCGGCCGTTCACCCAGAAGCTTATCCCGTTGTTGAGAAAATTGTTGCAGCCAATGATGAGGTGGTCACCAATCTCATCGCGAACACTGACAAGTTACGTAAACTCAACGCGGCGGACTTCACCGACGAGAAATTTGGTTTACCAACAGTTCAAGATATTCTGAAAGAACTGGAAAAGCCTGGACGAGATCCTCGACCTGAGTTTAAAACAGCAACCTTTAAAGAAGGGGTTGAAACCATTGCTGATCTTAAGCCTGCAATGAAATTAGAAGGTGTGGTTACCAATGTCACTAACTTTGGTGCTTTTGTTGATATTGGTGTGCATCAGGACGGTTTAGTGCATATTTCAGCCATGTCTGAAACTTTTATCGATGATCCGCGCAAAGTGGTTAAAGCGGGTGACATTGTTAAAGTTAAAGTGATCGAAGTAGACGTACCGCGCAAACGTATTGGTCTAACCATGTGGTTAAATGACGAAGTACATGCTGACGGTCCTGCAAAGTCGGCGGGTGGCAATAAACCAGCTGCGCGCAATAAATCAAATAATGCAAGCAATCGCAATAAAGGCCGTAACCAACAAAGCTCGTTCGGTGGCAATGGTGGTGGTTTGATGAATAATGCTTTTGCTGAAGCTTTTGCTAAGGCGAAAAAGAAGTAGAAACAAAAAAGGCAAGCCATTGGCTTGCCTTTTAAAAACAATTGTTAGCTAAAATTATAGCGCAACAATGTTTTCAGCTTGAGGGCCTTTAGCACCTTGAGTTACAGTGAACTCAACCGCTTGACCTTCAGTTAATGTTTTGAAGCCTTCGCTAGCAATTGAACTGTAGTGTGCGAACACGTCAGCGCCAGACTCTTGAGCAATAAAACCAAAACCTTTTTCTTCGTTGAACCACTTAACGGTTCCTTTAACTGTATTAGACATAATATATCCTGTTCTTAAAAAAATGTGCCAAAATTGGCTGATGTAGCTTGGTTGAGAATTGAACTTAATACTGCAGAACGAGTTAATTATTATGAATAAAACAGCGAAATGTAGAATGTAAATTTAGATTGCTTCTTCAAGCTATGTTGCATAGTGTACAGCAACTAGATTGAATGTCTAGTGTAAAATTTAAACAGCCGAATTGTTCATCGCAATTGTAAATACTCAGTTTGATCTAGCACAAGGTGAAAATTTCAGTTATACCTACACTAGTGTAAACACATGCACCAGGGGAGATTTATTTTGCATATCGACGGACATCTAGTTGTCAATGCCGGCAGCTCATCGATTAAGTTTTCATTTTTTGATTTTCACTCACCCACACCAATTTTAACAGGCTTAGCTGAATGTTTATTTAGCGCACAAATTAGCTGTGTGGTTAAGTACCAACACCAAAAACATTCACTAAGAATAAAAGGCGAAGACCACAAAGCGGTATTGCTTGCTTTATTCGATTTTTTATCTGAGCAGCTACCTGATTTAAATATAGCCGCAGTAGGCCATAGAGTCGTTCATGGCGGCGAGCATTTTTCAACACCCGTATTAGTCAACGAGCAAGTGATTGAAAAAATTGCCAGTTGCAACAATTTGGCGCCACTCCACAATCCAGCCAATTTAATCGCAATTAAGCTCATTCAACAAATGCAGCCGAATTTGCCACAGGTTGTGGTATTTGACACAGCTTTCCACCAAAGTATATCGGCTGAAAAGTATTTATATGCCTTACCGTATAACTATTACCAAGACCTGCAGGTTAGGAAATATGGTTTTCATGGAACATCGCATCAATATGTCAGTCAACAAGCTGTAGCGCAACTTAACTTAGCGCAAAAAGATCATGGTCTGATTGTGGCGCATTTAGGTAATGGGGCGAGTGTTTGTGCTGTGTTTAATGGCAAATCAGTTGAGACCTCAATGGGGTTAACACCACTAGATGGCTTAATGATGGGCACTCGTTGTGGTGACTTAGACCCTGGTGTGTTTAATTATTTATGTGACAAGCTGAATTTATCGCCAACTGAGTTAACCAATATATTAAATAAAAAAAGTGGTTTGTTGGGAATATCGCAACTGAGCAACGACATGCGGACCTTATTGGAGCATGCTGAGCAAGGGCATGAGGGAGCGATATTGGCAATTGATATGTTTTGTTATCGTTTAGCAAAACATATTTGTGCGAGCACCGCTGCTTTGCCTAAGCTTGATGCGATTGTATTTACGGGTGGTATTGGCGAACATGCTGCTGCCATACGCAGTAAAACGATAGCACATTTGAAAGTGTTGCATTGCGTGCTGGATGAGCAGAAAAACTTACAGTCTTATGATGAATTTAATCCAATCCACCATAACTCGTCTTTGGTGCAATTGGCCGTTATTGCCACCAATGAAGAGTGGATGATAGCGCAGAGTGTTAGCCAACTTGTAAAAACGGCTGCGGAGGACACATTATGAAACAAACGATATTAGTTGCACCGACAGGCTATGAAACTGGGGTTACTTCGATTTGTTTGGGGTTATTTCATGCGCTGGATAAACAAGGGATTAAAGTTGCTTTTTGCAAACCTATTGCCCAAGGGAATGACACCGCCAAAGGCGTTGAGCCATCGGTTAGTTTTATTCGCCAGATAAAAAAACTACCAGTGCCTGAACCTATCACCTTGCAACAGTCTGTACAGCTTATGGCGCAGGGGAAATCGGATGACTTAATGGAGTTGGTGGTCGATAAAGTCAATCAAGCTGGCGAAGATGCTGATGTGATAATTATCGAAGGTTTGGTACCGCAAGACGATTCGCCTTTTATTCATAAAATTAACACCAGTATCGCTAACTCGTTGGATAGTCAAGTTGTACTGGTTGCAGCTGAAGGTGCTGAAAAATCGCAACAACGTGCACAAGCATGGGTGAATCAATTAAAAGTAACAGCCAATGTGTATGGACAGAGTAAAGAAGCGAATATTTTAGGGTTTGTGCTGAATAAAGTAGGTGCAAATAAACAACAAAGTAAAAGTGCATTACCAATTGAAGTTTCAGACAATCAACCGATTGAGCAGAACCTAGACCTAGCGGTATTTGAGAGCAAAGTGAGCATTGCGTGTTTAGGCGCTGTGCCGTATTCACACCAGTTAATTGCGCCACGTTTGTGTGATTTGGTAAAACATTTAAATTGTGTTGTGCTGAATGACGCTGCTGATTTAAATCGGCGCATTAATAACGTCAGTATTTGTGCTCGCACAGTGGTGAACATGGTTGACTCTTTAAAAGCGGGTGCGTTAATAGTCACGCCAGGCGACAGAGATGATATCTTTTTAGCTTGTTGTAGCGCAGCATTGAGCGGCATTCCATTGGCTGGAATTATTTTAACCGGTGGATATCAACCTGCGCCGAAATTGCTCAATATGTGTCAAAATGCTTTGGCAACGGGTTTACCTGTTATGTCGGTTGAAGAGAATACTTTTAATACTGCAATTTCGTTAAATCAACTCAACCCACATGTGCCAGTAGACGATTTACAGCGAATGGAATTGGTGATGCAGTATGTAGCCGAACATATTGATGTCGCTAAGTTGGCGAATAGAATTGATGTTAAACGACATATTCGTTTGTCTCCAGCCGCGTTTCGTCATAGCTTGATCAGTAAAGCAGCCAAACAAAAGCAGCGGATTGTATTGCCTGAAGGAGATGAAATTCGCACTGTTGAAGCTGCCATTATTTGTGCACAAAAGGGCATTGCAGATTGTATTTTATTGGCAGAACCCGAAAAAGTTTCAATGGTTGCAAATAGCTTGTCGTTGACCCTTCCTGACGGTGTGACTGTGATGAATCCAGCTAGCATTAGTGAACAATATGTAGCGCCTTTAATGGAAATGCGTAAGCACAAGGGAGTCACCGAAGCGCAAGCGGTCGAAATGCTGGAAGACCCAGTGGTGATAGGCACTATGATGTTAGCACTTGAGCAAGTGGATGGGTTAGTTTCTGGTGCGGTTAATACCACTGCAAATACTGTGCGTCCAGCATTGCAGCTGATTAAAACTAAACCTGAAAGCAGTATTGTTTCGTCGATCTTTTTTATGTGTTTACCCGATCAAGTGTTAATTTATGGGGATTGTGCTATCAATCCTGATCCCACTGCAGAGCAACTGGCCGAAATTGCCTGCCAAGCCGGTGACTCTGCATTGGCTTTTGGTATTGAACCCAAAATTGCCATGATTAGTTATAGCACTGGTAGCAGTGGCCATGGTCAAGATGTCGAGAAGGTTAAATTAGCTACCGAATTAGCTAAAGCGAAACGCCCAGATCTTCTGATTGATGGGCCTCTGCAATACGATGCTGCTAGTGTTGCATCTGTGGCTAAAAGCAAAGCACCAAATAGTCCAGTAGCAGGCCAGGCAACGGTATTTGTATTCCCTGATTTAAACACGGGTAATACAACTTATAAAGCAGTTCAGCGCTCTGCCAATGTAGTCAGCATAGGGCCTATGCTGCAAGGTTTGCGTAAGCCGGTGAATGATTTAAGTCGTGGAGCTTTGGTTGAAGACATTGTGTATACCATAGCGCTTACAGCTATTCAGGCACAGTTTGAACGCTCTAACGGGCAAAACCAAACTCACTAGGTTGCATCCAGTACCGGGTATTCGTCCAGTCTGTGTCAGCTGACATGATTGGGTTATCAATTAAGATATGTCGAGTACCTGGTTCAACTGATAGTGGGAAAATATGTCCAGTGAGTAGATGATTTTGCATATGTTTAATCAGCGCACCGTTGTCTATCATCTTTTCTAATCCGTCTTCAATCCATTGCGCCAGTTCTTTATTGTGTTTGGCGGTAAAGAAATATACTGCAAACGGGTAATGCAGAATAATTTTTTGATAATGATAAAGGTCAGGATACTGCAGTTGTCTCACTCTTACTTCATTATAACCATCATGATATGGTCTAGGGAAATAATCACAGCGCTTGGCATGAACTCGTTTAAAAATGTTTTCATACATGGTGTTGGTCACCACAGGCAATTGTGCTGACTTTAAGATATGTACATCAGGCCAATGAGCACCTTGGCATGCAGTGTAGTTACGTAGCTGAGCTAAGTTCTCTACTTGCTCAAACTGAACCACTGAATCTTTGTGAATGATAAAGGTTCGGTAACCTATGAGTCCTCGGCTGGTCGGTATTTTTATCGGGTGTAAAGCTTGCTCTTTTTTGCCATCGGTTCCAAACCAGTATACGTCTATTTTTTCGCCTTTAATAAGTTCGTGGTAAGCCCTAGCTTCGGGCATATGCAAAGAAGTAACAATTCGAGGGATGGTGCGACCGTTTGAGCCATGCTCTAAGGCTTTTTCCAACAATGAAACGTGATAATGATGACCAATATCTAAATGCGAACGCGGCTGAGGAATATAGACAACACTAACAGCCGACATAGCCATACTGCTATACACAGATAGAATAAACGCATATATGAATATAGTTATTAAATTGGACACAGATCGGCTCATGAATGAATATTAATCAGAGTATAATCGCTAACAAACGGATTTTCCTGTTGCGGGCCGCATAATCTGCAACCCGACTGTTTACTTTAATTGCCAGCTACTGTCATTTGTTCAACGATAACAGAGCCGGTTTGAATAGAGCCTTTGGGGTCTACATCATCGCCAATTGCGACAATATTTTTAAACATATCTTGCAGTTTGCCAGCTATGGTAATTTCGCTAACAGGGTATTGGATTTGACCATTCTCAACCCAAAAACCAGCAGCGCCGCGTGAATAGTCGCCATTAACCAAGTTAACTCCTTGCCCCATCATTTCCGTGACCAGCAGGCCGGTGCCGAGTTTTTGTAGCATTTGTTCAAATGCACCACCGCCAGCACTGACTAACCAGTTATGAATGCCTCCTGCATGGCCTGTGGTTTGTTCACCTAACTTGCGTGCGGCATAGCTACTTAACAACCAGGTATTTAATATTCCGTCAGTGACAATTTGGCGTTGTTTGGTGGCGACGCCTTCAGAGTCAAACATTCGGCTGGATAGTCCTTGGGCGATAAATGGATCTTCGCGTATGGTCAACCAATCTGGGAATATTTGGGTTCCTTTTGCATCGAGTAAAAATGACGCTTTACGGTATAAGTTACCGCCACTGATAGCACCAATAAAATGGCCAAATAAACTGCTGGCAATTTCGCTGTTGAACATAACTGGGACTTTACAGGTTTTGACTTTTTGCGCATCAAGGCGTTCGACCACTTCTTTTGCGGCTTTTTGTCCAACAAATTCAGCGCTGTCCAATTTGCTCATTAGGCGTGAAACTGTATAGGCATAGTCTCGTTGCATATCTTGAGCAGAGTTCGCAATTAACGAACAACTTAAGCTGTGTCTGGAGCTAGGGTAGCTGGCAATCAGCCCTGTCGAGTTGCCATATACTTTAAAACCTTGGTGTGAAGAAAAAGACGCACCGTCACTATTGGTAATTAACTTGTTGGCTTGCAAACCCGCTTTTTCACATGCGAGCGTTAATTCAATCGCTTGTTCTGTTGATATATTGGAAGGATGGTATAAGTCTAAATCGCGCAGTTGCTCTGCTTTTACCATTAGCTCAGGATCAGCGATTCCCGAAAACGGATCTTCAGAGGTATATTTTGCGATATTGCATGCTGCTTCAACTGTTTGTTTGAGTGCCGCAGTGGATAAATCAGAGGTAGATGCGCTGCCTTTCTTTTGGCCAAACCATACAGCAATCCCCAGTGCACCACCATAGTCATACTCAACGGTTTCAAGCTCTTGCATCCGGCAACTAACTGATAACCCTTGTTGTTTTGAGATTGACACTTCGGCACTCGTTGCGCCAAGTTTTTTAGCAAGTGCCAGCGCATCGGCAACCGCTACTTTTACTGAATCTATTTCTTGAAGCATATTCTTATTCAAATAATACAAAGCATATAACTTAGTGTAACATATACCTAAGTTACTTGAAGGTGATAGCGTTTTTAACCGTTAAAAAGCCGAATAAGTAGCTACGAATAGGCTATAGTTTACACAAGTATGATTATCGTTAAGTGAGTGGTATGAACGACGAATGGCAAAATGAAGTCGATCCAGACGAAGAAATTATTTATATCAGTAAATCTGAGTTAAAACGTGATGCAATAATGCATTTAGAACTGGGTGAGAAGCTAATTAATTTGTCTCCAGCAAATTTAGAAAAAATTCCAATGGATGCTGAATTATCGGAAGCTGTACATTTAGCCGTTAAAATTAGGAATAAACATGGCGCATTTAAGCGTCAGGTCAACTATGTCGGGAAATTGCTCCGTTCTCGGGAGCTAGAGCCGATCAATATTGCGATAGCTAAAGTGGAAAATCAGCACCTGATTGCCAATCAATATTTCCATAAGCTTGAAAACTTGCGTGATCAAGTGATTGAGCAAGGGGATGACGCAATTAATCAATTGTTAGCCGAATATCCAGATTTAGAGCGTCCTAAATTGCGTCAGTTGGTCCGCCAGGCTAAAAAAGAAGCTTCATTAAATAAACCACCAAAATCAGCTCGACAAATTTTTCAGTATTTAAAAGAAAATATTCCCGCAGAAGATTAGCTGTTAATCCCTTAAAGCTTAAAAACTTTCACTTGCTGAGTTAAATGCTCAGCAAGATCGGATAAATCTTGCGCTGTGCTTTGTGTCCGCTTGCTCACTAGTGTGACTGTATCACCAATTTGTTTAAAAGAGGCTATTTTGTTGTTGAGTTGTTCAACGTCATTTTGCGCACTTCGGGCAAACTGCGCAGATTGTTCGCTGCTGCTGCTGAGTGCGAGCATTACGCCGCGAGTAACTTCTAGCTCGTCAACCAGTTGGCTTGCTTGTTCCACCGACACTTGTACTTTTTGCTGATTAGAATCCATAGTACTTTGTGCCGAACCTATTGATTCGACCACTGTGACCAATATCTGATTAATTTCTACTGTCGATTGATGGGTGCGTGTTGCTAGTGTTCTAACTTCATCTGCAACCACTGCAAATCCTCGGCCGGATTCACCTGCGCGTGCAGCTTCAATTGCAGCGTTGAGAGCTAGTAAATTGGTTTGAGCGGCTATATCGGCTATTGTGCCAACCACGCTTGAAACATTGTCACCCGCCAGTTGCAATTGTGCCAAGATGTCTGCTGTTTGTTTGATGTCAGTTGCCAGTACTTGGATATTGTCAGAGGTGGTTTGTACTTGCTGTTGCAATGAGGTTATTACGTTTGCGCCCTGTTCAGCTTGGTTTGCCGCTTCAGAGGAACAATTTACGCTGTTGTCCATGTGCGCATTTAAATTATCAATTTGTCCTGCTAAATAACCAAGTGCATCTGCCAATTCTCGGTTAATTTGCTGTGATTGCTGGCCGTTATGCTCCAAAGAGGTTGTTGCTTCGGTAATATCACTTACCGCGGTTGAGACTTTTTGTAGACTTTGTCTGAAAACTGCAAGCAGATGGGATAGTTGGTGAGATATGTCGCCAATTTCATCTTTACTGCGGGTGGTAAGCTGTTTGGTTAAGTCGTGCTGCTCAGCAATGTTTTTAATATTGCTAGATGTGTCACGCACAGGTATTGAGATGAGTTTGTTCGCAAGCAAGTAGGCTGTTGCAGATACTAGTACTATTAATGCAAATTGGGCATAAATAGCTGTTTGGCTATCCGACAATGAGCTAGCTAGTTCATCAATATTCGCCGACATATGATTTGATATTTTTTGTGCGTTTTCTTCAAGCTGCTGTTTAATTTGTTGTTTGCTCTGTTCCAGTTGGTTAAGTACATTCCGAGCCAAATCCCAATCCACTGAATTGGCCGACATGATGGCATGTAGTCTTTGCAGCTGCTGGGTAAATGAGCTCGTTTGTTCGAATGTGTTTACGTTAATTATCTCGAGATAGACTTGGTTTTTCTCTGTATAACTTTTTGTACTTATTGTGGTGCCGTACAGGGCATATGCATTGATCACTAATTGGTTGTAGGCGTTGTTTAATACTGCGGTTTGCCTGTACTCTGGCAGGGTTTGTTGAATCAACTCTTCTTTTTTATCGAGTACTTGCTTATAACTAAATTCTAATAAGATGGCGGTTAATAGGCCAATTAGCCCGATTAATAAATAACCCACCATCATCTTGCTGTTTACAGTGCGAAATATCGGCATTAGTATTTTCCAAATATTATCGGTCTACTAGAATGATAATAGACCGATTATCAGCAAAATAAATTACGCCGTGGATTTTATTTTGTTTGTATAAGGTGGCCAACCCATGCTTTTGCCGCCTAACATATGTAAATGGATGTGATAAACCGTTTGGCCGCCGTGGTCGTTACAATTCATTACCACACGATAACCATCTTGGGCAAATCCTTGTTCTTTGGCGAGTTTTGCTGCCACAACATACAAATGCCCAACCGTTTCGCGATCGTCTTCTGTGATATCATTAATGGTTGCGATTGGCTTTTTAGGAATAATTAAGCAGTGAAAAGGTGCTTGGGGGTTAATATCTTTGAACGCTAATGCGATATCGTCTTCGTAAACTATGTCTGCAGGAATTTCTTTGTTGATGATTTTGCTAAAGATCGTCTCTTGTGACATACAAGCTCCTTGATTATAGTGATTAGCTGAATGCATATTTGATTTTAAACGGTCTTATCATAGACCAAATTCAGATTAAATTGATAGGAAAAACCATGTCTCAACATTTTGATTTTATCGCCATCGGGGGCGGAAGCGGTGGTATTGCCAGCGCTAATAGAGCAGCTAAGTTAGGCAAAAAGGCCGCTGTCATTGAAGCCAAGCACGTTGGCGGCACTTGTGTAAATGTTGGTTGTGTACCTAAAAAAGCTATGTGGTATGCAGGTCAAATAGCCGATGCATTTAAATATGCGCCAGATTATGGGTTTGACTTGTCCGTGAATAAATTAGATTGGCAAAAGTTAATTGAGAGTCGTCAGGCTTACATAGAACGAATTCACGCTTCGTATAGCCGAGGGTTTGCCAACAATGGTGTTACCTTGATTAATGGGTTTGCTCGGTTTGTAGATAACAAAAGTGTTGAGGTGAATGGTGAAATATATACCGCAGACCATATTGTTATTGCGACAGGTGGACGGCCGATTTTGCCGGATATTGCCGGTATCGAGCATGCAATTACGTCTGACGGATTTTTTGAACTTGCTCAGCAGCCAAAAAGTGTAGCTGTAGTTGGAGCTGGGTATATTGCAGTTGAAATTGCTGGTGTGATGCATGCATTGGGTAGTGAAACCCATCTTACCGTGCGCAAAGACAAACCATTACGCGACTTTGATGCGCTGATGTCGGATACACTCGTTGATATAATGGAAAGTGAAGGGCCAACCCTGCACAAACAATTCACTCCAGCTAAAATCGAAAAACAGCCAGATGGTTTATTACAGTTAGTTAGTGATAACGGTCAATGTTTACCGCCAGTCGAATGTGTGATAATGGCGATTGGTCGTGAGCCTGCAACGGATAATATCAACTTAGCTGCAACCGATGTGAAAACAGACAACAAAGGCTTTATCGTTACTGATGAATACCAAAATACCAGTGTTGCTGGTATTTATGCGGTAGGTGACAATACTGGCCGTTTAGCGTTAACGCCTGTCGCTGTAGCTGCTGGGCGCCGTTTATGCGAACGCCTATTTAATGGCAAAACAAACCTTAAATTAGACTATGACAATGTGGCGACCGTAGTCTTTAGCCATCCGCCAATCGGAACGATTGGGTTAACTGAAGTACAAGCAAAACAGCAATTTGGTGATGCGCAAGTAAAGGTTTATACCAGTCAGTTTACTGCGTTGTACCAAGCAATGACACAACACAGACAACCAACACGGATGAAATTAGTTTGTGTTGGCGCTGAAGAAAAAATTGTTGGTATACATAGTATTGGGTTTGGCTCTGACGAGTTACTGCAAGGGTTTGCTGTTGCCTTAAAAATGGGCGCAACCAAAGCCGATTTTGACAATACTGTCGCAATTCATCCAACCAGCGCTGAAGAGTTTGTAACTATGTAGCTTACCACAATGTGCTGTTCCGCATTTTAATTGCCTACTCTACATGTTTTTTGCTGGGCATAGTGTGGATCAGCCAGTAGCCAATACTCATCGCTATCGTGATGAGTGCGGTGCCGTATAAGTAGCTGGGTTCCACTTTATCAAAGTCGAGAATAATGATTTTTCGGGCAATCGCCATTAACGCGGTTGCCATCACTATTTTTACGTGGATGACATCATCTCTGAGATAAACGGTAATATTGATCAGTATTTCGATTGCAATTAACACCGCCATAAAAGCACCAAAGGTCGCTAACATGTCAGATATGGTTAAAATAAATTTTGGCGGCGTAAATAGTTTTTCGTAAATTGTCCATGCGACGTCAACCACACCCATAAGGATAACAAACACCATCATTACGGCTAACACTCTTACAGCAACACGAACAATCTTGTATAACCTAGAGATCAACGGGCTATCTATATCAGATTTCATTTTTTATCCTTAGTTGGAGCATTAAGTTAGACCTTGTGGTCCTTCTATTACATCAGGCGGTTGGTAAATATCATTGTAGTTGCGAGTACCGTCTTTTTTCCAAAAAGTCAGTGCTGGAATTTGAACTTCCCACAGCTCAGCGGCATTCCAAACATATTCACCTTTAAAGCGCATGGCCATATATTCACGGTTAACATGACACTCTCGCCGAGTATTCTCAAAGTACATGTTGCTTCTGGGATGTACCAGTAGCTCCATATGGCTCAAAAACTGGAGCTGCCGACGAGTAATTTGTTTAACAATTGGTTCATCAGGCTTTAGAGGGAAGAGTGATGAAACTATTGCTCGTTCAACCTCGCCACTTTGTTGCTGGATCATGTAGATACCAGAGCCTAGTGGGAATCGACCGACCATAGACAAAAATACTTCAATATAGTCTTGTCGGTAACTTTTGTCTGCAGCGCCTTTTTTCAGTATATCGTAAGCTTGATAAATTTGTGTGTAATCAAATTCAGGTTTGGTCGAAAGGATAATCGACGAATATACCATAGGTATCCGAACTAAATCGCCAAGTGGGTCGAGTGGTTTTTGCAGGCTTTGCTGCATTTTAATCATAAATTTGAGCAGGGTTGTATGTTCTTTTACGTACTCGGCTTGCTCTTGTTTAGTATTAAAACGTTTAGGTGGAATACCTATACCTTTTTGAATAAACTCGACTGATTTTACCCGAATAGTATGGACCAATTTTTCACGCTCATCATTGGCTAAAATACGGTACTTATCTTCACCTAAAATATCTTTACATGCTTGGCTATGGCTACCGATAGACTGGACTAAAGCTGCTTTGGCGATTGGTTTTAGGATTTCTTCGCGATATTGGACCTTGAGTTCGAGCGGCATAGGCTTTAAATGCGAGGTTGGCACAAATTCAGGTGTTACTTCGTGTGCCTCGGCCAACAGGCTAAGCGTTTGGTGTTCGTCTGTTGGAAACAGCCTATCTAGTTTTGCTTGTAGAAATGGTATGTGTTTGTAACCAGCCATTCTTAACGATTCAAACAAAGCTATGGTTAGTGCGGCAATGTAAATGGGTTTATTTTTTTCATTGCGCACATGACGGACTTTTTCTTCGGGCGCTGGCACTGATAACGCAATGGTCCCCAAAAATTGACTGAAGATACGGTGACCATTGAGTAAATCAAGCATTTGGTCAACTAAATGATCTAGCATCTCGTATCTGTGTATCTGATTGGTGCCTAATTCTTTTTCCAGTTGGGCTTTTTCTGCTTTGGCTTGCGATAGCAGACGGTGGAGCTTTTTATGGTAAACCTCGGTGGAAGGTTCGTTTTTTATTTTAGGTAGTTTGCCGTGTTCTTTTTTATAGTTATCGATGACGGTAATTTGCTGCTGATAAACATCAATATTGTCGGATAATTTTTGTTTGCGTTCAGCTTGTTGTGGGTAATCTACAAAGAATTTTTCTGCATTACTGACTAATTGATTGTAATCTTGACGAAATTTGGCGATCTTTTTTGAAATACCACTCGCCATTGACGGTATTTTACTCAGTTTATCTTGCTGATAAGCAACACTACCTGGTTTTGATTTGCTATCTAACAACATGCACGCTGTCCTTATTATTGTTGTAACAGCACCCCCGCAACAAAGGTGAGCTTTGATGATACTCAATTGTGCTAGCAAATATCAAACGAATAGTTGTGTTAAACATTATAAAATTATATACCCGTGATCAATGAAGATGCTTGATTAATTATTAATTGAGGATCATGATATGCCCCATGAAAAAAGTTATCTTAACTCCAGAGCAAAAAGTTGATTTAGAAGCGCAACATGACGCGACTAGAGATGGCTGTGTGCGTGACCGAATTAAAGCGGTTTTACTTCGCTCTGAAGGGTGGACGACACCTATGATAGCTCAAGCACTTCGACTACATGAAACATCAATAATCCGCCACATTGATGATTTTCTGAATAAAAATAAACTCAAGCCTGATAATGGTGGCTCCCAATCTTATTTGTCTCCAGAGCAAACAGAGACAGTTGTTAACCACATTAGCGAGCACACCTACCGCTACTCTTATCAAATTGCTGATTATATATGGCAAGAATTCGCTATCCGATTTTCGATTTCGGGATTAAATAAATGGCTTCATCAACAAGGTTTTAGTTATAAACAGCCTAAAGGCGTACCCCATTAATTCGATGAAAATAAGCAAGAGCAGTTTATTCAACATTATGAAGAATTAAAGTCACAAGTGCCTGATGATGAAATATTTTTTATGGATGCGACACATCCAAGTCAAGCGACTAAAATGAGCTGTGGTTGGATAAAAAAAAGGTCAAGACAAAGCTATAAAGACAACAGGTAGTCGCAGTAGAATCAACTTGATTGGCGCCATGAATTTGAACCACATAGCCCAAGCCTATGTTAGGCGGTTTGATAAGGTAAATAGCGATAGTATCGAAGATTTCTTTGATGTGTAACAGGTATACAAGTGTTAAGGTTTCTTTAAGCTTTGTTTTCTATTCTTCACTTTAGTTTATATTTGTGGAGACCTCCATGTTGAAAAAAATAATCTGTTTATTGATTTTTCTTGTCGCGCCGCTTAGCGCTCAGCAAGCCCCCGACTTTTCCCTAAAAAGTCCAACTTTGCCAAAGCAGTTGTCGCAGCTTAAAGGTAAGGTTGTTTACGTAGATTTTTGGGCATCTTGGTGTCAGCCGTGTCGCAAATCTTTTCCTTGGATGAACCAACTGCAGCAAAAGTATTCAAATGATGAGTTTGTCATGTTGGCGGTAAATGTAGATTCAGATATAGACTTAGCTGAAATATTTTTGCAGCAAGTCCCTGCAAACTTTCCGATAGTTTATGACCCAAAGGGTGAGATCGCGGCCAAGTTTGATCTACTAGGCATGCCAAGTAGTTTTATTATTAATAAACAAGGTGAAATTGCTTATAGCCACACAGGATTTTTTGAAAACAAAATTGCAGACTATCAAAGCGAAATTGAAAGTTTGCTTAAACATTCCTCTGCTGCTAATTAGGAGTTGGTTATGAAAAAACAATTGTTGGCTCTGTCTTTGATGTCCTTAGCTTTATCTGGTTGTGCAAACTTGGGGGTTAACCCTTGGGAGCGTGATTTACTTGCCAAACCGCAAATGCAATTAGCTGCTGAAAGTACTGATATGGCATTAGATGATCATATTTATTTTAGTAAAGAAGCGACCAGCGGTGGCCGTAGTTTTGCTGGTGGAGGTTGTGGATGCAATTAATAAAATTTTCTAATATTAATGGTGCTTTAGCTGCTGCTACTTGTACCTTGCTGGCGGGCGTATCAAACGCGCAAGCGGACGAAAAGTCAAATGACTGGCAATTTGATACTGCAATCATGTATTACGGCGAACCTGACCGTGTGCAAGCGGTTGAAGGCGTTGTTAGTGCAACTAAAGATTTTGGTGATGAACACGTTTTTAGCACAAAATTAGTATTAGACACTTTAACCGGTGCTTCGGCAAATGGGGCTGTTGCACAAACAAGTGCGCAAACGTTTACGCGCCCATCAGGTAATGGTGAGTACACAGTTGAAGCTGGCGATACACCGTTAGACGATACTTTTAGAGATACGCGTGTGCAATTAAATTTGGCGTGGAATCAACCTTGGGGTGCTAACCAAAAAGTCGGTGCAGGTTTACATATTTCTAATGAATATGATTATTTATCTGTGGCATTAAATGCCAATTATGCACTTGATTTTAATCGTAAAAATACTACTTTCTCAGTTGCCGCATCCTATGCTGCAGACGAATATAGTCCTGAAGGCGGCATACCGCTGGCGTTGTCGAAAATGGCGATTCGTGGTGACTTTGCCAATGACGACGCATTTAACTCAGGTTTTGATGATACTCGAATTGGAGAGAGTGAAAACAAGGATACGCTCGATGTTATATTTGGTTTAAGCCAAGTTATTAATCGACGTTGGTTAGTGCAATTTAATTATGGCTATTCACAAGTGGATGGTTATTTATCCGACCCGTTTAAAGTCGTGAGTTTGGTTGATGATACAGGTAGTGCACTTGGTCATTATTACGAGTCGAGACCAGACTCTCGCAGTAAACATTCAATTTTTGCTCAGTCAAAGTATCACTTTGATAGTTTGGTTTGGGATATGTCGTATCGATTAGCATCGGATGACTGGGGAATTGATTCTCACACCTTAGAATCTAGGTTATATATTCCGCTTTCAGATTCAGCTTGGATCACGCCTCATGTGCGTTATTATCAGCAGTCAGCCGCAGACTTCTATCGTCCATTTGTGCAAGGGGATCTTGCTGAATATATGTCAGCAGACTATCGAATTGGCCAAATGACAGCCTACACTCTAGGCTTAAAATATACCCAGAAATTATCTGATGGTGACGAGTTGAGCATGCGGTTGGAATACTATCAGCAAACGCCTGAAAATTCGGGATTTAACAGTCCAGGGCAATTAGCCGATGTAGATTTGTATCCATCTGTCAGTGCGGTTATATTTCAACTAGGTTATAAATTTTAAATAATAGGCTAAGTTATTTTGCTACAAACACAACAAGGCTACCATTGGCAATTAAAAGATGAGCATGCTTCTATCCACTTTAATGCTATGGCTAGTCCTTGTGAGTTGTTAGTTGATACTTTAGAGCCTGAACTCGTTGAGCTGTTAGCCAAACTCGCTTATGCGGAAACTAAACGCATCGAACATAAATTTAGCCGCTATGTTGCTGACAACATAGTGGCGAAGATTAACTCATCCTGTGGTCAAGTAGTCGAAATTGATCAAGAAGTTTTTCAATTACTCACCTTTGCTGAACAATGTTATCAATTGTCTGAGCATTTATTTGATATCACTTCAGGTGTGCTGCGCAAAGCCTGGCACTTTGATTGTAGTGATAATTTACCTAGCCAACAGCAAGTAGAAAGCTGCATGCAGTATGTTGGTTGGGATAAAGTGAAGTTTGAACACAACAGCATTCGCCTTCAGCCGGATATGCAATTAGATTTTGGCGGAATAGGTAAAGAATACGCAGTAAGTCGCGTAGCTCAGTTATGTTTAGCACATGCACCAAATAATTCGGTATTGGTGAATTTTGGTGGTGATATTCAGGTTAGCCAAGCCAAAAAAAATGGTCAAGCTTGGCATGTTGGCATTGAAGATCCCATTACTGGTAAAGCTGAGCAGGTATTACAGTTAACCAGTGGTGCACTCGCTACTAGCGGGGATACCAATAAATATCTGCTTAAAGATGGTGTTAGATATAGCCATATCTTAAATCCGCAAACGGGTTGGCCAGTTGTAAACGCACCGCGCTCAGTAACAGTTCTGGCTAGCCATTGTATCCAAGCCGGCTGTTTGGCAACTATAGGGTTATTGTATGGCGCTGATTGTGAAGATTTTCTGCAAGCGCAACAGGTTAAATTTTGGTGTAGTCGCTGATGAATATTATATTGATTGAAGATGATAATTTACTGGGTTCGGGCGTTAAAACGAGTCTTGAACACTTTGGTTACTTAGTGAATTGGTGTACCACTGCTCGTCAAGGTGAGTTAGCCATTGAACAGCAAACACCTAATTTAGTTATTTTGGATTTGGGGTTGCCGGACATGGATGGTTTAACCTTACTAAAACGCATCCGCAAAAATTATGCTGAGTTGGCTGTTATTATCTTAACTGCGCGTGACATGTTAGATGACAAGTTAAAAGGATTTAATTTAGGTGCCGATGATTATTTAACAAAGCCTTTTGATATGCCTGAGCTAGAAGCACGCATTCGCGTGTTGCTAAAGCGTAAGTTAGGTGTAGTTGACAATAATATTGTTGTTGGAGATGTGTGTTTAGATTTAGCGCAACGTCGTTTGCAAGTTAAGGATGAGTTGATAGATTTGTCTAAACGTGAATTTGATTTGTTGGTTTATTTATTTGAAAACAAAAATAGAGTACTAAGCCGCTGTCAGCTAGAGCAACATGCCTACGCTGAAAACGAAGAACCTGAGAGTAATGCTTTAGAAGTTCATGTGCATAAATTACGTAAAAAATTAGGTACTAACGCCGCAATTAAAACTATACGTGGAGTAGGGTACATGCTAAATACGGATGCATTGCTTTGAGTTCGATTCGTTCTTTAGTTATCAAATGGACTTTATTGGTATTACTGATCAGCAACGTATTGACCAGTGTTTTAGTATATTTACATAGCCAAAAACAATTAGCTGATTTATTAGATGCTGAGCAAGCCCAACTTGCTCGCACTATTGCTGTTATTATTTCTCGACATACTCATTTACATAATGGTGAAGATGTTTTTGCACAAGAAAGATTGTCACCGTCCGATCAAATTTTAGAACTGTCCTCTCAACACAATAAAGAAGCCAGCATTGCTTTTCAGGTTTGGGACAACTTAGGTAATTTACGTATCATGTCGCGTAATGCACCGCTTTACCCTTTATCTGCAAATAATCAAGGGTTTACCTCAGTGCAGTATCAGGACATAGATTGGCGTATTTTTACTTTGTATATGCCTAGATTAGATATGTGGGTGCATACTGCTCAGCGTAGCGATATTCGCCAGCAACTTATCGTCCAGATCGTTATGGATAATTTGTGGCCGATGTGGCTTGCTTCTATGTTAACTGTATTAGTGCTAATGGGGATTATTTCTTTAGGACTTAAACCGTTACGCCGGTTGTCTAAAGCGTTAGCGGAAGTAAAACCTCTACAATTTCAATCTTTGCCGGACAGTCATATAAAAGAGCTACAGCCGATTGAAAATGCGGTAAATAGCTTAGTTGAACAAGTGCATAAAAATGTTGCACAAGAAAAAGCCTTTAGTGCAGACGCGGCACATGAATTACGCACACCACTGGCCGCGATGAGAGTGCATGCACACAACTTGAAACATGATATTAAATTGTCCGCTCAAGCCGAAGAATCACACCATTTGTTGTTATCTAGCATAGATAGAATGTCGAACACGATTGAGCAGTTATTGCAGTTAAATCGTTTAGAGCAACAAGGTAACTATGATTTGTTTGAGCTGGTTAATTTAGCAGAGCTGTTAGGGCAAGTTATTGCTGAATTACCGGTGAATGTTTTGCAAAATTATGATGTGAGCTTGCAAGCTGAACCTGTTGTTGTGCAATCAAATAGGCAACTGTTATTCACTGTTATGCGGAACTTACTTGAAAATGCACACAAATATAGTCAAGTGGGTAGTGCTATTGAGTTGGGGGCAGTCATGCAAGAGGGGGCGGTTGAAATTTATGTACTAGACCAAGGCCAAGGTATGACTGAACAGCAAAAAGCGCAAGCGACCACTAGGTTTTATCGTGCTAATACTTGTGTGCAACAAGGTAGCGGCTTAGGTTTAGCTATTGTGCAGCGCGCCACAGAGATTATTCAGGCTAAACTGATATTTTCAGACAATGTAAATGGTAAAGGGTTAAAAGCCAGTGTGGTTTTAAGCTTACGTTAAGTTTTGATATGTATTCTGGCAGAAAATATCTGTCGGAAGCATTATGAAAACTCTTTTGGTTCGTTCAATTTATCTGTTTGTTTGTCTTTTCGCTTCAGCGAATCTGGCGTTGTCGGCAGAAAGTGAATTTTTGCCTGTGGACAAAGCCTTTCAATATAGTTACCAGCAGCAAGGTGAGAGAGTTGTTATTCAGTTTGACGTCGAGCATGGCTACTACCTTTACCAGAATAGGTTGAGTGTCAAAGCCAACGGCGAAAAGCTCACTCCGCATTTTTCAATTTCTCCAATAATAAAACAAGATGAGTTTTTTGGTGAGGTGGCTGTATTTGAAGAGGATTTTTCAATTGAATTCTCTACTTCTGCGTCTCAAATTCATTTGCAATATCAAGGATGTGCTAAAGCGGGGTTGTGTTATCCACCGCAAAACAAAATTTTGCTTTTGCCATCGCAAAATGTTGTTGAGAATTTGTTGGTTCAACGGGACGAGCTAAATGAAATGACTGAGCAAGCAAGCCTAGCGAATCGAGGGTTAATCGTCACTTTAATTAGCTTTTTAGCTATTGGAGTGGGCTTGTCGTTTACTCCTTGTGTATTGCCTATGGCGCCTATTCTTTCAAGCATCATCACTGCTAAAAAACAACCCAACAAGAAATGGGATGGTTTGTTTTTATCTATTGCCTATGTGTTAGGGATGGCGAGTTTTTATAGTATCAGTGGTATTTTAATCGCGTTGTTAGGGGCAAAATTTAATTTACAGTTGTGGATGCAAACTCCGATTGTAAGCGTTGTATTTGCAATCGTTTTTATATTTTTTGCGTTAACTATGGTTGACGTTTTTACGCTAAAAATGCCGCAAAAGTTAGAAAATTGGTTGGGGACAAATCAACAGGCCAGTGGCGGATATTTCACTACATATCTAACTGGTGGTATTGCAAGTTTGGCTTTATCTCCTTGTGTTACAGCTCCTATGGCAAGCTTATTAGTTTATATTGCTGCGACTGGTGATGCTGCATTAGGAGGGCTGTCTTTGTTTGTATTGAGTTTAGGTATGAGTTTGCCCTTATTGTTACTTGGTGCTGGCATGGGGAATTTATTACCTAAAGCTGGTGGTTGGATGATTTACGTGAAGTATTTTTTTGCAGCCTCTATGCTTGCAATGGCCGTTTGGTTACTTGCTCGATTACTCGATAGTAATTTTTCCGTGTACTTATGGTCAGTATTTTTCATTTGGCTAGCAGTTCAGGTGTATGGCTTAGCAAATAAATTTAGCCAAACTAAAATACATGCTTATGTTGTATCAGCGTTATTTTTGTATTTAGTCTCGGTTATTAATCAGCCAGCTGGAATGATTACAGCCGAAATTCAACAAAATCAAACTGAACATACAGACTCTAGGCTATTTAGTCGTTTTGATTCAGCGCAAGCTTTGTCCAAGCAGATCGAGCAAGCTGCCGACCAGCAGATTGTTATTGTTGATCTTTATGCCGATTGGTGCGCCAGTTGTAAACAAATGGAACGGGATGTATTTTTACTTTATCAGCCAACAAATAGGGAAGCTGAGTACCAATATTATCAACTTGATCTAACAGATGTAGATGCACAGAAACAGGCTAAGTTAAATGAATGGAAGGTGATAGCTCCCCCTGCTTTAGTTGCAATCAAAAATGGTCAAGTTATTGCGCGTAAACAGGGTGAGTTGGATCTTCTTCAGTTTTCTAATTGGCTCGCCGATTTACCAAACTAGATACCAGCGCAGCGCTAGCTGCGATGAGTCTCGTTCCAGTAAATAGTCCGTGTTGTTTTCTTGCTCGGTCATTTCAAGGCTTTTAGCTTGCCATTCCAGCATTATGCTGTGATTACGCATGTAACGATAATTAATAGCTGCGCTTATGTTTGTCGCTTTATCCTTGGTTAAATTCGTGTCTGCTTTGGCGTGCAAATATAATCGTTTGAAAACAGGAACATCTAGCCTAAATCCTGCGTAACCTTGAGTGCTAGAAAAGTCATGGCTTAAGATATCAACTGAAGTGTGCCTGATACCAATAAGTGGATAGAGGTTTAACCCTCTATCTAAGCTAAAAACGCTCATGCCTATATCAAACTGCAAATTTTGCTGTTGGTATTTGCTTGAGATGTCGGTTAATTCGGTTTCGTTTTTATCCAATTGGTAGCTAATTGCCCAATTCGGACTGATGGAATAACCCTGAATGGAGTAGTTGTCTGCAAATTTGCTGGATAAATTATCTAATTCAGCCAGTGTTTTCGCGTTTGATGTTAGAGTCAGTTCAGATTGCTCTGAAGCTAAACCAATGCTGATACCGTGGTGCCAACCAATTCCATGTACTGCACCACTTACAGCCAAGCTAGATATTGCAATAGCTTTTGCTGCAAATAGGTGTTTGAACGACATAGGGCTAAAGCCTTCTATTTATTTTTGGATTGTAATACAGCTATTTGTCTTGAATTATAAACAATAGTTGACGACAAAACAGTGTCAGTTTTAATAAATTTTAAGTGGTTTGATGAGTTATCTGATTAAATTATAGTTATTGACAGTTTAAAGTGCCAAGTCGCTGTATTTTTTGACCATTCAGTAATATATTTCATTAGTATATTCGATTGGTTTGAAGGCAGTCGGCTGCAACTCAGCCATAATTTTGAGGTATTTTAATGCAATTTCAGCGTGGCTTAGTTGCCGAAGCTAATTTACATAGTTTGTACTTGATGTTTAATGCCAAAGATGGTTTTGAGCGAGAAATAAGACAACACCTTGCGTGTTTTCAAGCTTTGATTAATCAGTTTGCTGAAGACTATTCCGAATCTGAGTTATCTGCTTTTGTTGCTGTAGGTGCAACCTACTGGGATCAATTATTTCCAGATAATCGCCCAGCTGAGCTGTGCGATTTTCCGCAAATGGGTAAAGACAACCGAAAAGCACCTCATACACCATACGATCTTTTTGTCCATATTCGCTCCGACCGAACTGATGTTAACCATTTGGTTGGCACTCATGTATGTGAGTTGCTTGGAGATGCAGTGCATTTGCAAGAACAAGTAAAAGGTTTTCGCTATTTAGATGGGCGAGATTTGACAGGGTTTGTTGATGGTACGGAAAACCCGCATGGAGCGCACCGACGCAAAGTGGCGCTAGTCGATGCCGCGCAAGATCAGACTTTTGCTGGTGGCAGTTATGTGCATATTCAGCGCTATCGTCATGCGATGGAGCAGTGGAATGAGTTACCAACTAAAGTGCAAGAGAACATTATTGGACGCACTAAAACCGACAACATAGAATATTCAAGTGAGAAAAAGATGGCATTTTCTCATGTCAAACGTACGGGTTTAAAAGACCCACAGGGTAACTCTATTGAAATTCTTCGTCAGAGCATGCCTTATGGCACGATGAAAATACAGGGGTTGTTTTTTATCTCGGTTTGTCACAGCCCTAAACCATTTGAACTCATGTTGCGCAGTATGATTGAAGGAGATGAGCAGGGCCAACATGATAAACTATTGGAATACACCAAGGCAGAAACGGGCGCCGCATTTTTTGCCCCGTCGGTTGATTTTCTGCGTCAATATTTGTGAAGAGGCTCTATTGTTGCTGAAACAGTTGTAACGACCAAGCTTGGACTAACCCAAAACTTGTATTTGCATATAACACGTCGTCTTGCAAATTAAAGGCAAAGTCGAGCACTGTGGCTGCGAAATTGTCCGCTTTAATAGGCCACTGAGCCAGTAGCTCACCTGATTTTACCGACCATATCTTTATTTTTTGTTTTGGTGCGCCTGTTGCCAACCACAGGCCATTGTGCGAAAACTTGACGCTGGTGAATATTTGCTGGCGGGCTGTGTAGTTGAGTTGGCTGAGCTTTTCACCATTGGTTAGATCCCAAATATATGATTGATTGGTACTGTTTGCAGTAAATGCGAACCTCGCTTGGTGATCTAAAGCGACTTGGGTGATGCGGCCAGTGTGCGCGAAATCATAGACAATTTGAGCGTTTTGGCTGCGCCATAGGAGTGCTTTGCCATCATACCCACCACTTAATATGTATTGTCCGTTAGCAGACATGCTCAGTTGGCTGATTCGCTCAGTGTGACCTAAAAACTCTAGTCGTCGACCTGTATCTAGCTCGATAAAAAGGACCCGCCCATCCATCAACCCCAGCGCAACTTGTTGGCCCGTTTGAGAAATATCAGCGGTAACAATTTCTGATTTTTCTATCCGGTAATAACCCTTGTTTGCACCAGTTTGCATATTCCAAACGGCAAAGGCCTGATCTTCAGCGGTCAGCACAAACTTATTGTTATGCGAAATTTTTACCGTATGTACAAGGTTAGGCTGGTTAGGTTGATGCTGCCAAGCAAATGTTGGTAATTGCTTTTCAACATCCCAGAGTTGCACACCAGTTTGTGTGCTAATCACTGAATATACCCCAGCGGTTGATAAATCTGCTGCAAATGCACCATTGTCGGTTTGCACCAACGCGAGTTCTTCTGCTGGAGGTTGCTCGCAGCCAGCGATAAGCCCGCTGGCAAGCAGAGCCGTAACAAATTTTAAGCAAAAATAGATTTTTGAATAAGCTGCCATTGTGCCGCCAAATGTTTAGATGGCAGATGTTTAAACTCGCTGCGTACAAATTGGCGAATTTGCCCTTCTAACCAGCTACTAAATAAGTTTGCAATTACTGCTTCGTTTGTAGGTAGTTCCTTTCCTTCACGCATCGATCTTTCGCGCAATACTTGCTTAAATTGAGTTTCAATGCGCTCAAACAAAGCGTTTACTCGAACACGTAATCTTTGTTGTTCACCCATTAATGCATCACCGGTTAACAAGCGCGAAATGCCTGGGTTTTTCTCCGTAAATAACAAGACTAACTGACAAATTTTTAAACAGCGCCCAAGCGATTGTTTGTCTTCTTCTAAAATTTTGTTGATGCGAGTAAACAAAGTATCTTCTGCAAAGTCTAGCAGACCTTCAAACATTCGCGCTTTGCTGGGGAAGTGACGATATAACGCCGCTTCCGTTACGCCTACCGCTTCGGCTAATCTGGCCGTGGTTATACGCTCACCAGGTTTGGTTTCGAGCATATTGGCCAGTGCTTGTAATATTTCTTGTTTGCGATTACCGCGTTTTGTATTCATCTTTAGTTACTTCTTGTTTGTTCAAATTGTTTGGCGATAAGTCGAATCAATTCTTCAGCTAAAGCACTTTTATCCATTTGTGCAAATGATTGCTGGCCATCGGGCCACAACACAGTTACCGCATTTTGACTACTGTTAAATCCGATATCCTTGTTAGACACGTCATTAGCGATGATCATATCTAAATTTTTACGCTGCATTTTACCGCTAGCATATTCAATGACATTGTTGGTTTCAGCGGCAAAACCAACACAAAACGGTTTTTCAATTTGTTGTGCAATCGTAGCTAGAATATCTGGATTTCGGTCAAGCTGAATGCTCATTTGGTGCTGTGATTTTTTTATTTTTTCGGCTGCTACGTCTTTAACTTTATAGTCCGCCACTGCAGCACAACTAATAAATATATCATGGTCATGACTTGCTTGTTCAACCGCATTTAACATTTGCTGGGCACTGGTGACGGGTATTCGATTACTCCATACAGGTTCAGCCAAATTAGTTGGCCCAGATACTAGGGTAACTTGGGCACCCATATTAGCTGCGGCTTCAGCGAGCGCGTAACCCATTTTTCCTGAGCTGTGGTTGCTGATGTAACGAACAGGATCGATTGCTTCTTGTGTCGGACCTGCCGTTATAAGCACACGTCGACCTTGCAGCACTTGGGGTAAAAATAAACTCGGTAATAATTGAATGATTTGATGTGGTTCTAACATGCGACCCGCACCAACATCCCCACAGGCTTGTTCACCAGAGCCTGGACCAAATATAAATCGACCATCGTGCTGCAATATAGATAAATTGCGTTGTGTGGCGGGGGCTGCCCACATTTGTTGATTCATTGCTGGTGCTATAGCTACTGGGGCTTTGCTGGCCAAACATAGTGTGGTCAATAAGTTGTCTGCTAAGCCATGGGCCAATTTTGCCATTATATCAGCGCTGGCTGGGGCGATTAAAATAACATCTGCCCATTTGGCTAACTCTATATGTCCCATTGCAGCTTCCGCTGCGGGGTCGAGTAAATTATCTGATACTGGGTTGCCAGAAACGGCTTGCATGGTTAGCGGGGTGATAAATGCTTTTGCACCTTCGGTCATTACCACCCGTACGTTTGCACCTTGGTCTTTTAATCTGCGGGTTAATTCAGCGCATTTGTAAGCGGCTATTCCACCGCTTATGCCAAGTAGGATATTTTTGTTGGTTAACATGCTCACAACCAAGCTCTTTTTGTTATGTTAATTGGTACTAACTATACTCTTAAAAGGCGGTATATGGCAATGTGTTGGTGCATATGAGCTAGGTCGTTGCTGTGTGGTCAGTGCACATCAAGCCCGTTTGAAGCATGTTGTTCAAAAAACGCGGTAAACCCGTCCGTGGGCGCTCTGCTTTATCATCCTTGATAAAGAAGTTTTTGAAAACCAGCATTCAAACAGGCTTGTATTTAACATTTTTATCGCTTTATTTTCGGAGTGCGAATTGACGTAGCTAATTTGTACCGAAGCCTGGAAAATATGTCAGCGATTTAAGGGATAAGAAGGTGGATGGGGAGGTTTGGAGCAAAACTTCACAAGGAAGGGAAGCCTTGTGTGAGCGACTCACGGACGGGCCTGAAGCGTTTTTGCGATAAATTCGCCATTTACCTTCTGGGTATAGAGCACAATTCTGGCAGCGCTTTATTTAGTCGTTGCTGCTGGGTTTTATTGATTGCAAAAACTTGTATACTGCAAATATACGAATCAAGGATAAGGATAAACGATGAGTATCAAGGATTGGCCTGCGGAGGCGCAGCCAAGGGAAAAACTGCTGGCACACGGTGCTGATGTTTTATCAGACGCGGAACTACTCGCAATATTTCTTAGAACGGGCGTAGCTGGTATTTCTGCTGTCGACCTAGCTAGGCAACTGCTCGACCATTTTGGTAGCTTACGTGCTCTGCTAGGCGCTTCTTTAGATGATTTTAGTGCCGCTAAAGGTTTAGGTGCTGCTAAATTCTGCCAGCTGCAGGCCAGTGTCGAAATGACCAAGCGCTTTTTAGCTGAAAATTTGCAGCGAGGAGATGCGTTAACTTCAGTTGATGCGGTTAAAAGTTACTTAAAAGCGCAATTGCAGGATAAACATAACGAAGTATTTGCTGTGTTGTTTTTAGACAATCAACACAAAGTCATTCGTTTTGATGTGTTGTTTTATGGCACGATAGATGGTGCGAGTGTTTATCCACGAGTGGTCGTTGAGCAAGCGCTGAAACACAAAGCTGCGGCCGTAATATTTAGTCATAATCACCCATCAGGAGTGGCAGAACCAAGCCATGCAGATATCCAAATAACGAATAGGTTGCAGCAGGCGCTTTCGTTGGTGGATATTCGGGTTCTAGATCATTTTATAATTGGCGATGGCGAGCCTGTTTCATTTGCCGAGCGTGGTTTGCTTTAATTTTCGACAATTTTAATAAAATAGATTGACTAAACGCCCCCTGTCATGTATAAAATGCGCCCTCTTGAATCAAGGGTACGCAACTTATTTTGTTTCGAAGCAGCAACTTTGAAACTCAGTATTGGAGACACAGCAATGTCTAAAGTATGCCAAGTGACTGGTAAAGGTCCGATGGTTGGTAACAATCGCTCTCACGCGTTAAATGCTACTAAGCGTCGTTTTTTACCAAACTTACAATCGCACCGTTTTTGGGTAGCAAGTGAGAACCGTTTTGTCAAACTGCGTGTATCCACTAAAGGTATGCGTATCATCGACAAAAAAGGTATCGATGCCGTTTTAGCAGACATCCGCTCTAGCGGTGTTAAAGTTTAAGGAATTCTGTAATGCGCGATAAAATTAGATTAGTATCTAGTGCCGGTACGGGTTTCTTTTACACGACCGACAAAAACAAAAAGAACATGCCTGGCAAGTTTGAAATCAAAAAATTTGATCCAGTTGTTCGTAAACACGTTGTTTTTAAAGAAGCTAAAATTAAATAAGCATCTTTACTGATTTTGTGTAAAAAACCCGGCTTGCCGGGTTTTTTTATATCTAAAATTCGTTAAGCTAAATCAGTTACGCAGATGAGCTAGTCGCAAGGAGTTTTGTATGATCAGGCTGTCCAGAGCTGGCTGGAATAATATTCTGATATTCTCTAGCTTGATTATGATCTTTTTATTTAATGGTTTGCACTTAAAAATATTCTCCAATGACGACGATGCTATTGAGCTGAGTTATTTATTGCCCGCAGACCAGATGATTTTAACTGTAGATTTTGCAAATCTATCGGTTGAGCGGATTGGCCGAAGTTGGCGCACAGTGCCTGAGTCGAACCACTCTAGTGAGCACTTACACAATATTATTCAGCAGTGGCAGCAGCTTGAAGTGCAAAGTTTGCATGAGATGCCTGCAGCAGCCAATCAATATCCAGACCGAGTTGTGAGTTTTTGGTTTGCAGGTCAACAAACGGCTTTTGTTGTGCAGATTTTTTTCGTGCAAGGTCGTACTGTAATGCAAACGCCAAATGGACTGTTTCAATCAACGCAAGCAATTGAACCGTTAATCTTGTGAGGCTTTACTCAAGCTTTGCATATACTGTGGGGTAACCGCGAGCCCTGCGATTAAAGCGCCGAGTGATAGATTATCTTGCTGTATTGGCACGGTTACAAAAAAAGAATACCTTTGTGTGCTGTGATCCCAATTTGCACTGGTCACGGAAAACATTTGTTTGTTCATTGCGACAATAAACTTTTCTTCGTCACCTTGCCAAAAATCACTGGTGAGTGGATATGCGGCAACTAATGCTCCCGCTGTGTCAACTAGCATTAGCTCTGAAAAGCCATAGAGTTTTGCTTGCACAAGTTTCGCAAACTTTTCTGTGATAGGGTTGTTGGTAACTTGATTATGCCAAAACTGATTGTTAGACCAATTTTTATCAATCTCAAGAATTTTCGTTAGTGGCAATGGATTTTGATTTCTCTGCTGTAATAAATCTAACGTTAGCTTATGCTGGGCGAGTTGACGCATAACTCCCATATGGTTATCAATGAGTGTTTGCTGATATTGTTGATTGAGGCGCGCTAATAAATTGTCTTTTGCTATGCTCCAAAGCGGTGTGCTTATAAGCAAACTAACAGCGATAACCTTTCCAAGGAACTTGTGCACTTTTACCCAACTTATTAACTGCCCTAGGCAAAATTTTAGAAGTGCTTAGGCAAAAGCGCAAAGTTTAAATGAATAATTAAACTGTTTTTGTAATCTTTTGTAATCCAGGTGGATGATTGATATCTATGCCACGAGAGGCCGCTATTGGTGTTAAGTCTAAATAGAACCTTTGCAGTAGCGTAAGAGGTTGTAACCTGACGGGGATGTCTTTGAGCTGGCTCTGTATATTGCGAACTTGATGCTGGTGCTCAGTAAGCTTGTTAATTTGTTGCATGTGACTGCTGTATGATTCATCTTCAATCACTGTGTTAAATACTTTAATGTTTTGTTCTGTTAAGCCCGCGGCGCTATGTAAAAACTCAGCCGTTGAAAATGGTTCAGCATGAATAGCACACAAACCTTTTAATTTTAGGGCTATTTCTTTTGCGACCGCAAAACTAAACCCTCGACCTAAAATAGCGCAATGTTCAACTTGGTTAAAATCTTCCGGTGTTAACAACGCTGGTTGGTCGATTGCTTGGCGAAGATATTCGGGTAATTGCAGAATTTGTTTTTTAAGAGCTTTATTATGAGACCATGTTGCGGCTAATTGGAGCAATGCAGAGAGTGTTGCAAGATAGGTTTTGGTTGCGCCTACAGCTTGCTGCTCCCCCGCTTTGAGCGGTAAGATCACGTCAATCTCATCTGCCAGTGGTGAGTTTTCATCATTGACTATCGCGACAACGTACGCACCTGATTCTCTGGCCATTTTAGCTTGTTCGACAATATCTGGGCTTCGACCACTTTGAGAGACAACTAATACTAAGGCTTTTTCTAAGTTAAGTTTTTGCCCATAAATACTAGTGACAGAAGGAGCCGCGCCAACGACGGGTACGCCTGTTTCTGTCTCAAACAAATATTTGGCAAATCCAGTCGCATGATCAGATGACCCGCGACCAACCATGTAAATGAACCTTGGTTGCATGATTTTTAGATGGGAGCCGAGTTTTTCTATTGCGTGTTCGTTTTCTTCTAACTGTTCTGCGACTCGTTCAGGTGTTTCGAGTGCTTCTTGGGTGAGCAATGAATTTTGCATTTTTATTTTGTGTTGATTATGTGCAGCTTGATACCGCAACTTTAGCAGGTTATGCGTGGCTTAAAACCGCTTTTTTATATCGATTTATTCCATACATATATTCAATGTTTAGTTTGTTAAGCATTTGTTTCATTTAAACTTAACTTTGGATTTTGCAACAAAACCAAGGCTCCATCAATCGGTTGATGGTCAGATAAGCTTACAGGGTATTGCTGTTGTAATTGTCGTTTATAAAATTCTGCCAAACCACCGAGTAAATAAATAGGCCCGTCTTGAATTTGATTCAACTGCATTACTATTCTGGCTAAATAGCTGACAGCTGTTTGAGTAATCACCATCGCAGTTGGATCTTGCTGTTGTGTTAGCTCTATGATGATATGCGACAGTTGTGCAAACTGCTTCGGGCTGGCAAGGTACCATTGCTGACTCAATTGGGTGGCATCAGATGTTTGACTGTAGCGGGTGACTTGCTTGCTCACTTGGCTAGCTGTGGCCAAATTATCTAATTCAAGTAAAGTGTGTTCTATGGCTTGTCGGCCTAACCAAGCGCCTGATGCTTGGTCGCCCAGTTGAAAGCCGTAACCGCCAAAGACAACTTCTGAATGATCATTAGTTGCGATTGCACAGCTGCCAGTTCCGGTGATAATAGCTTTGCCAGTGGATGACTGGTTAGCTGCATAACAGGCTAAATGTAAATCGGTCGTAAATAAAAATTCTTTAAATGGGTGTTGCCAATTTGACAGTTGTTGACAGACTTTTGGCAAATTGACCCCTGCAAATCCACCAACCACGACACACTGGCTAATACTAAGTTCAGCAAAGTTGGCTTTGTGTAACAGCTTTTCAATGCTTTGGATTAAGTTTGTCGTTGCTTGTGCAAAGTTTGATGCGAAGTTACAGGCACCACCAATGTGCTCAGCCAAAAAATTGTGGTGCTGGTGTTTATATAATCTTGTTTGGCATTTTGAGCCACCACCGTCGACAGCAATGATGTAGCTATCTTTCATTCGCGTATTGCTCGTTCGTTTCGATAACGTCGATCACTCTGTCTACACCGTCCATATTTCTTGCTATCGTGACTGCGATTTTTTTCTCTCGTTTAGTCAGCAAGCCCATTAAAAAAACTTGTTGGTTTTCAGTGAAGACTTTTACTTGATGGCCATCAAGCTCTTTGTCGGCGAGCATACGTGTTTTTACTTTAGTTGTTAACCATGCATCTTTTGCTCGTTGTGCTGTCGATGTGGGCTTTTCGATAGTGATTTCGTTATAGATATCCTTGAGGTCGGTATTTTGTCCAGCGATATCGAGTATTTTGTTACGTACATACTCACTTGTCGCTTGACCTACCAGTAAGACATTACGGTTGTAGCTAACAACGTTCACGTGTGCTTGTTCAAATAGGCTTGCTTCATTATCTATAGCTCGCGCGATACTTTGTTCAATTTCATGATCTAGCAATTGGGTGTCTAAATCTCTTCTGTCGGCTGAAACCGCTGCTGTTGTCGCAGCTGCGCCACTGAATACAGCAACAGCACAGCCCAAGGTTTGAGTGGCAAGGATAAAAATAAAGGTAAATTTAAAGATTGATTTCATATCACATACCCGGAAATAACGTTTTCTCGATTGCGTCTACTATACTGTGGATCACCAGTTGGTGGACTTCATTGGTTCTAACTGGGCTATCTGAAGGGACTCGAATTTCTACATCGTTTGGCCCTAATAGTCCAGCGACTTCACCACCGTCACCACCTGTTAATGCTATGACTAACATGTCTTTAGAAAGTGCCGCCTCGATTGCTCTTAAACATACAGGTGAGTTCATGTTACTGCTGACTATCACCAAAACATCGCCAGATTGCGCTATGGCGCGTAATTGTCCTGAAAATTGTTGGTAAGCTTGGTTGTCATCACTTAACATGGACGTAGCCATTGCATCTGACGATAGAGCCATTGCTGGCAGGCTAGGGCGCTCGTGTTCTAATTTGTAATTAAGCGCATTGGCTAATATACCTGCGTTAGCATGGGCTAAACCGTCGCCACAGGTGAGTATTTTCTTTTCTGCCAATAAGGCTTGAAGCATGGTTTCTGCCGCTTTTTCTACGATTGGGGCAAGCACGTCTAACGCGGCTATTTTTGTATGGATGCTCTCGGTAAAACTTTGTTTAATTAATTCTTGCATAGCTGATTTTTAAAATGCTGATTTTATCCAGTTGGGTTGTGATACATCAAAGTCGAAACTAACAACATCAAACCTCATTTCGGTGTGATGTATGTTCAGCCCTTGTTGTTTTAGAAAAAACATTGCTGCTTTTTGCACTTTTCGTTGCTTGGCATAACTCACAGTTGCAGCTGCGCTGCCGTAACTGTTTTGCTGACGAAAGCGGACTTCTACAAATACAAAACAGTTTTGGTCGCGACAAATTAAGTCTATTTCGCCCATTTTACAGTTAAAGTTGCGCGCAATGCAGTTAATTCCTTGTTTGGAAAGTAAGTTTTCTGCAGCTTGTTCGTATTGCTCGCCTATTTGTCTCTTATTCATGTTATTTCATAACGAGGTTTACAACACGACCATTATTGAATTTGGCCCATTTCAGTTGTCGGTGTAATTTTCCTTGCTGGTTAACGGTTAATTTGCCGGTCAATCCAGTCACTGTATAACTTGGAAAGACACGCATTTGCGCTAAATTAGTTATTAGCTGATAGGCATCAAATCCAAAAGCAAAAAAGCGTGAAAGCGCATCTGATGGATTTTCCCATACTAGTTCCATCTGATAGGCCAATTTGCTTCTGTTTGCTTGTCCGGGCAATATCCACGGCATATCGCTAAATATAATTTCGTTTAGATCGCGTAAGTCGGCATTATTTAATTTGCTGCTAAAGCTAATCGAACTGGCGAAAATGGGGATGAGCTCGGCAAATGGTGCGGTATTTACATCAATATAAGGTTTTAAAATTCGAGTTTGGGTTGGATCGCCAATAATGTATATCACATCAATGTCTTGACGGTTACGCGCGTCGGCTTCAAACCCTTGTGGGTTACCCAATAATTGTTTAATGGTTTTGATACGATCTTTGCTTTGTGCTGTTTCAAGCAAATTTTCAACTTGGTTTTGCATTTCGTCGGTGTTGCTAAAAAATCCAATTGAAACTGGGTGTTGGGTTTGTTGTTCGACAACTTGGCTAAAGGCATGGCTCATGCGCTGACCATAGGCATTGTTTGCAGCCAAAACTATAGGTTGAGTATATCCCTGCGCAAGTATATGCTTCGCCGCTTGCTCAGCTTCTATCTCAGGTGCAAGTGCAAAACTATATTGGTGATCTGTTAGTGTTAGGTCTTGGGATATGTCATTTAAATATAGCCTAGGGGTTGGCAATTCTGCTGCCCTGAGCTGCTCAACGTTACTCTTTAGTAATGGACCAATAATAAAGTCGTAAGTGGCCGATTGCTGTTGTGTTTGTATGAAGTCTGGCAGGCTTAAATTGTTGCTGTCTAAAAATTCAATATTGGGTGAGTGTGAACGACGCAATTCGTAGAATGCTGCCATTATTCCTTGTTGTATGTATCGCCCCTGTTTTTGGTATTTGCCCGTTAACGGCAATATTACTGCGATATTTTGCGGTTGATAGGGTTTAACTTCAAGCGCTTTGGTAAGTGCTTGTGGCAGCTGCAGGGCCGCTGGATGACTGGGGTATTGGCTTTGCCAGTTTTTAATGTTGAGTAGCATGTTGGCAGGAGCACTAGCATGCGTACGGGTTATTTGCAGTAATTTTAACCAACCGCTCAACTCAGGTTGATTTGGTTCTTGAAAATGTTCTAGTGCGGTGGCTTCTAATTGATTGAGATCTAACCAAATTTGTTCGTCTATCAGTGCTTTTTGTTCCTGTACAACAAAACGCTTAAGCGCAATTCGACTTTTAATAGCAACTAAATAATGCTGGGTTTGTTGTGCTGAAGTCGCTTTGGCTTGGAGTAAGCGCTGCTCGAAACCTTGTAATTTTTCAATACCCTCAATCAGTGCATATGCTTGTTGGAATTGCTCAAAGTGGATAAGCCCTTCTGCTTGAAATAACTGTTTTTGTTTGACTAAGTACTCACTTAAATAACTATCGTTTAGTTCACTTAACAGCGCGAGTGCTTTAGCTGGCTGTTGCTCTTGTAAATAAGCGTCAGCAGCGCGAACATACCAAATACTTGCTTGGAATTGGTCTTGGGCTTTTTCTGCTCGAAGCAAATAGGCGCCCGCGGTTATACGTGCCGCTTCGGGTTGTTTGATCTCAGGTTTGCTTTCAACCACTTGTGGTGATTTTTTCGGCGTGCTGCCACAGGCGGTTAAACCTACTAGGCATGCAACAATTAGCGCTTTTTTTAGACCTTTGTTCATTCTTTCCTGAATAACTATATTATCTCACTCGCATGGCGGGTATATTACTACGCCAAGAAAATAAATAACATGATATAGGTAAACTATATGCAAGATCGAACTGCGCAAAATAGCGGCATTTTATATGTTGTTGCAACTCCGATTGGTAATTTGGCTGATTTTACCCAAAGAGCTATCGAAACATTGAAAATGGTTGATGTAATAGCCGCTGAAGATACCCGCAATGCATATAAGCTGCTCCAGCATTTTTCAATTGATAAAAAATGTATTGCATATCATGACCATAATGAAACACAACAAGCGCAATCTTTAGTTAAACAATTATTAGCTGGCGCCAATATTGGGTTAATTTCAGACGCTGGTACGCCATTAATTAATGATCCTGGATATCGGATTGTCAAAGCTTGCCGTCAAGCTAATATCAAAGTGGTGCCTATTCCTGGCGCTTGTGCGATTATCACAGCGCTCTCTGCTGCGGGCGTTGCTACTGACCAATTCTTTTTTGGAGGCTTTCTTCCAGCGAAAAAACAAGCGCGTCAAGCTGCGATAGCCGCCACAGCACAAACTGCTGCAACCAGTGTATTTTATGAGTCAACTCATCGAATTGTTGCCTGTTTGCAGGATGTTCAAAATGTATTGGGCGCGGATAAACCTGTGGTAATTGCGCGTGAGCTAACCAAAACGTTTGAAACATTTCTTTCTGCTCCAGTAAGTGAAATTTTGCAAATTATGGCTGATGATGCAAATCAACTAAAGGGTGAGTTTGTTGTGGTGTTAGAAGGTAATAGTCAACAAGCAGAAGTAGACGAGAAATGTATTAAGTTACTTAAAAGCTTGATTGAGTACATGCCGCTAAAAGCTGCTTCGGCGATTGTCGCCGAAACATTTGGGGTGAAGAAAAAAGCGGTTTATGAGGCGGGCGTCGCACTTTGATAAGCTATAACGCGTATACAAGCTCAACAGCTTGTTTTATTGCTTTATACGCATCCATAGTTGTATCTTTATCGGCGGCACCAATGACTTGGTAAGGGACAGTTAGCTGAGCAAGCACCTCAGGAATATGCGCTTGTTGCCCAGCGCAAAGGATAATTTGTTCGGCGGGCAAAAGTCTGTCTTGCTTGCGTGTTGATATCTGCAAACCTTGTTGAGTCACACTCTGATACTGAGCACCTGATACAACTTTAACACCATAATCTTTAAGCTCTTGTCGGTGGATCCAAATTGTTGTTTTGCCTAATCCAGTTCCTGGTTTGCGCACCTTGCGCTGGGTTAATGTCACCTGGCGCTTGCTTGGCGTTATTTGTTTTTCTGTTAATCCACCTTGCTGGTTCGATAAATCTATTCCCCAATGTTCATTATAATCACAGTGTTGTTGATGCTTGAGGGTGAATAAACATGTATCGATTGCCACACCACCAGTGCCTATGATGACAATTTCATTTTTAACTGTTACTTGTTTACTCAATATTTGCTGATACGTGACGACTTTCTCATGCTCTATGCCGTCAATTTCAGGTATTGTTGGGGTACTGCCTGTTGCAATGATGACGTGCTCATATTGGTTGAGCTGTTGCGCATCGACTGACATGTTGAGTTTGACATCAATGGGCAGGTGTTCAAGCATGTTGGTAAAATAATTAAGCAACAACTTAAAGTCTTCTTTGCCTGGTATATTGGCTGCTAAGTTGAGTTGCCCACCAAGTTTTGTTGTTTTTTCAAACAAGCTTACCGTGTGCCCAAGCTGAGCGGCAGTAATTGCAGCCATAATACCTGCAGGTCCAGCGCCAACCACTGCAATTTTGAGTTTAGCTTGCGTTTTTTTATGGTAAAGCGTCTCATGGCCAGCCAATGGGTTGACTAAACAGCTGGCAACTTTATTTTCGAAAATTCGGTCTAAACATGCTTGGTTGCACGCTATACAGGGGGCAATTAAGTGGCTGTTGCCGTTTGCTGCTTTATTGACAAAGTCACTGTCAGCTAAAAAAGGGCGCGCGAGTGAAACAAAATCAGCTTGTTGATGTTTTAAGATTTCTTCAGCAATTTGTGGTGTATTTATTCTATTGCAAGCAACGATAGGTATATCAATATGCTGTTTAAGCGTCGCAGTGGGGGAGATAAAAGCTGCTGGTGGCACGACCCCTGCTATCGTTGGAACTCGAGATTCGTGCCATCCAATCCCAGAGTTGAGTATATCCACACCACAGGCTTGCAGTTGTTTGGCAAACTCAATAACCTCAGTAAACGGACTGCCTTGTTCAACTAAATCAATTAACGATATTCTGAAGATGAGTAAAAAGCTATCCTTGCAGTTGGCTCTAATCTGCTTGACGATTTCTAATGCAAAGCGCATGCGATTATTCAATGAGCCGCCCCATTTGTCCGACCTCTGATTGGTTTTAGCGCATAAAAACTGGTTTATTAAATAGCCTTCAGAGCCCATGATTTCTACGCCATGGTAGCCTGCTTGCTCAGCGAGTTTTGCACAGTTTACAAAATCACCAATTTGTTGCTGCACTTGTTCATCCGTCATCTCTGTGGGCGCAAATGGAATCATTGGAGCTTGCAGCGGACTCGGCGCTAGTATATCTGGATGGTAACCATAGCGGCCGGCATGCAAAATTTGCATGCAAATTTTGCTGTTATATTGATTCACTGCATCAGTAATTTTTTTGTGTTGGGCGATTTGACTGTGGTGATTAAAAACCACTCTGTTTGGCGCAAGAATCCCTTGTTGGTTGGGCGAAACACCACCCGTAATTATCAGACCAACCCCGCCTTTTGCTCTGGCCTGATAAAAAGTTGCTAAACGCTCAAATCCTTGTGGTTGTTCTTCAAGATTAGTATGCATTGAGCCCATAATGACGCGGTTTTTTAAGTGCACTGAGCCGACTTGATAACTTGAAAGGAGATGTGGAAATTGCATTTTCACTACGTTTTTGGCCAAAAAAACCTAGTTTATACCCAAACCCCAATCAGATGCCAGCGTTCCAAGTTGATTCACACCTGACTGTTTTGTAATATTCGCCTCCATATGCTTTTGGGGGAATAAAATGAGTTTGGCATTTAATATAGAGCAATGTTCTGCTTGGTTACCAGGAATTGATACACAGCAGGACTTGGTAGACTGGGCAAACAATAAAAAACGAATCGATCCAGCTAATGCGGTCATGCCTGCACTAAAACAAGTGCCAGCAATGCAGAGGCGTCGATTGAGCCCTTTTGCAAAAATTACCTTGGCAACGACGCTTGATGTTTGTGCTGATCTACCTTCAGAGCATATTGATACAGTTTTTTCTTCGCGTCACGGAGATTTAAAGCGCACCGCTTTGTTGATTGAAGATGTGGCACAGCAAGAAACGTTGTCACCAACGCAGTTTGGACTATCAGTACACAACGCAGTGGCAGGTTTATACAGTATTTTTACTAAAAACAAAGCGCCGATGTCGGCGGTAGCGGCTGGTGAGCAAAGCTTTATGACAGGTTTACTCGACGCAGTGAGTAAACTGCAAGCAAACCACCTGCAACGTATTTTATATGTGTACTCTGACTATGATATACCAGAGTACTACCGACCTTATGTCAATAGTCAAGAATGCGCGTGCTCGATTGCTCTGCTGCTGAGTGCCGATACAGGTACTCAATGCCAATTGTCACCCATGTCTGAACCATGCGACGCTGAAGGGTATCAACCATTAGACTTTTTGCAAAAATTTTACAGTGGCCAACCAAGCTGCCAGCTTCAATCTGGTGGTTTGGGGTGGCAATTGACAATTGGCAAAAAACAATAATAAAGGGCCAATTATGTTGTACGCATATCGTGTGCTCGCCACTGGCAGTGCTTTTTTGTTTTTCAATTTAGGTGGATTAATTTTAACGTTAACGGTTTTTCCCCTAATTAGAATCTGTTTGCCTAAAGGGAAAGTGCAAACAAAGTATGCCCGTAAGGTAATTCATTATACGTTTAAAGGGTTTGTTGGATATATGCGTTTTATGCGCATAATCTCTTTACAAGTCGACAATGTTGAGTTACTTAAACAAGCCAAAGGCAAAGTGGTAATTGCTAACCACCCGTCTTTAATTGATGTGGTTGTGTTAATTTCGTTATTAGAAAACGCAGATTGTGTGGTAAAATCCGCACTTTGGCGAGCACCATTTATCGGTGGGGTTGTTAGAAGCGCTGGCTATATTGCAAACGATACTGATCCTGAGGAATTTATCCAAGCGTGTAAAAGCTCTCTATCGGCAGGTGCAAATTTAGTTGTGTTTCCTGAGGGAACTCGTACAACACCCGGCGAACTCCCGTGTTTTAAACGAGGTGCGGGCAATATAGCGGTCAGAACTCAATCTGATTTTTTGCCTGTATTGATAGACGTATCGCCAACAACCCTAACTAAGGGTGAGCCTTGGTATAAAGTGAGCCCTAAACGGGTCAAGGTGCATTTAGTTGTGCTGCCTGAATACCAAGTTACCGAATATAGCCAAACGGACAGTGATGCTAAATCGGTTCGTTTGTTAACTAAAAACATTGAGAAATATATTAGAAAGGAAATGCAAGCGCATGGCTGACTTAAATCTAGAAGTAAAAGAATTAATTATAGAAGCCTTAGACCTAGAAGATATAACACCCGAAGATATTGAAGACGATGCTCCTTTGTTTGTCGACGGTTTGGGATTAGATTCAATCGATGCGCTTGAATTAGGTGTAGCGATTAAAAAGGCCTATGATGTAAAAATCGACGGCAATTCTGAAGAAAGCAAAAAACATTTTTACTCGGTAAATTCGTTATGTGAGTTTATCCGCAGTTGTCAATAAGTGGTTAGAATAAATGAATCAAGAACAAATTTTTTCAATGGTAAAAGATATTCTGGTTAACGAATTTGAGATTGATCCAGAAGACATTACCGAAGAGGTTAATATCTATCAAGATTTGGATATCGACAGTATTGATGCGGTTGATCTAATGGTTAAATTGCGCGCAGCAACAGGTAAATCAATTGAACCTGAAAGCTTTAAGCAAGTTAGAACGATTAGTGATTTGATAGCAGTATTACATAAACTACTCAACTAAATTATCAATGATAGTGCGAGCAATATTGGCGATAGTTATGCTCGCCTATCCGTTTTTAGTTTACTTCGGTATACAAAGCTTTTCAGCTCAATGGATTTGTTTATTGATGCTGATTATCGTCACCGCTCGTTATGGATTATTTGCACGTTCGAGTGCGCAACCCCCTCCAGCGTTGAAACTAGCAACGGTTAGTGCCGCCATATTGTTTGTGGTTGGTGGACTTTTTGATTCCGAATGGGCATTAAAATTTTACCCTGTTGTGATCAACTTGAGTTTGGCAAGTGTATTTATTTACTCTGTTTATAAACCACCAACGGTTGTCACCTTAATTGCACAGCTTCGAGAAAAGACCAGCGAATCCATGGTCAAATATACCTCCAAGGTTACTCAAGTGTGGAGTGTTTTTTTTCTGCTAAATGCCTGTGTCGCGACTTGGAGTATATTTTACCAACAAGGTAAATATTGGTTGATTTACAACGGTTTCTTATCTTATTTACTCTGCGGCTTGTTATTTGTTATTGAATGGATTGTACGTCAACAGTACAAAAAACGTCATGAACCAGAATCTGAATCTTAACCCTAAACTTTTTAAATTTTGTGATGCTGGTGAAAGTAGCGATTTGTGGATGCAATACTTTCAAGCGAGTCGTCAATTAATTAGACAACAACAGAATAATACGTGGTTGTTATTTGAAAAAGACTCGTTCATATTTTCAGCCTGTTTGTTTGCTTTAATTGCAGAAAATAGACACATTGTGCTGCCGCCGAGTAATCAAAAGCAAAAAGTCTCTGAAATTGTTGAATGTACTGGCGCTGAAATATTTGCGGTAGACAAGCTGGTGTTAGATTCTACAGTAACAGCGGCTGAGCAAATTGAGCTAACCGTCAGCTGTAAAATTGATTTTTTTACATCAGGCTCGACTGGTAAAGCTAAGTGCATTAATAAAACGCTTGAACAGTTGCTGACCGAAATTTTTACACTAGAGCAGACGTTTGCAATTAACCAACAAAACATCTGTGTTGTATCGACCGTCTCGCACCAACACATTTATGGAATGTTGTTTAAACTTTTGTGGCCACTGGTCTGTGGGCATAAATTATTCAGCCAAACTTTTGAATACCCAGAACATATGGTGCAAGCAATCTCTGCGACACAGCAACAATTCGTGGTGATAACCAGCCCAGCGCATATTCATCGATTGGTTTTGGATAATGTTTTAGTTGAGGTCGCAGACCAGATTAAACAAATTTACTCTTCAGGTGGTCCACTTGATAAGCAAAAAAATTTGCTGTTCTCTGCACCCATGTTTTGTAAGGTTACAGAGGTTTTTGGTAGTACAGAAACGGGTGGCATAGCGTGGCGTCAATACGATGGTTCAGCCGACAGTGAATTATGGCAGCCGTTTCCTGGTGTTGAAGTGTCCGCTAATCAAGCCGATCAACGGCTTATTATCAATTCTCCATACATAGCCGTGAGCAATTATCTGACTGATGACAGAGTTGAGGTAAACTCTCAGCAAAAATTTCAATTGCTCGGTCGAGTGGACAGGGTGGTTAAGATCGAAGAAAAACGCGTGAGCTTAGATGACCTTCAGCTCAGATTGTCTGAACACGAATTTATTCAAGATATTTTTGTATTGCCAGTTGAACGCAAAAAGCGCCAACAACTTGCCGCAGTTGCGGTATTGACTGAGCTTGGTTGTTCTCAGCTCGAGCAACTAGGTAAGTTTAAATTTGATCAACACTTGCGTCGGCATTTGTTTCAGTGGTTTGAATCTGTTGTCACACCAAAAAAATTTAGATATATAGGCGCATTACCTTATAATGCGCAGGGAAAATTGAACAAACTAGAAATGGAATCATATTTTGACTGATTTTGTATACGAGGCAAAGGTGCTTTCGCAAACGGTTGGTGAGCAACAGGTTGATTTAAAGCTTCATGTGCCGGCTAACCTGTATTACTTCCAAGGTCATTTTAGCAGTGCGCCAATTTTAGCTGGCGTTGTGCAAACTCATTGGGTGATGCAATATTTAGCAGAATTTTTTGCTGTAGATATTAATGACTTTGAGGGTTTTTCTAACCTCAAATTTCAAATTATTGTTCAACCTGAATACACATTGGATCTGACGATCAAGCGAATTAAAGCAAATAAATTTAGTTTTAGTTATCAATCTGAGCATGGGCAACATGCGTCAGGGAAGGTGCAATTTTCCCAATGAGTCAGTTTTGCTTTGTGATCCCTAATTACAACCATCACCTTGTGATTGAACAAACGATTGCAGATCTGCAGCGATTTAAATTGCCGGTGATTTTAGTTGATGACGGCAGTAATCAGCAGACCAAACAAGTTCTTCAGCAGGTTAATGATCGCTTTGATAACGTCACCTTGCATATTCGAGCTGAAAATGGCGGCAAGGGCGCAGCAGTGCATGACGGTTTGGTTTTAGCCGCTAAGTTAGGATATAGTCACGCGGTTCAGGTTGACGCCGATGGTCAACATAATTTAGCCGATATAGATAGACTGATCGCTTTAGCTAAACAGCATCCAACTGCATTGATTAGTGGCCAGCCGATTTATGATGATTCGATTTCTAAAGGTCGATTATATGGCCGTTATTTCACTCATATTTGGGTGCATATTGAAACTTTATCTTTGAAGATAAAAGATTCAATGTGTGGCTTTAGAGTCTATCCGTTAGCGGCCTATGACAAACTTACTAAACGTGTCTCATTGGGTAAACGAATGGATTACGACATTGAAGTTATGGTGCGTTTATATTGGCAGGGGTGTGATGTTCAATTTTTACCAACCAAGGTGATTTATCCAGAAAATGGGGTATCGCACTTCAACGTATGGAAAGATAACCTGTTGATTTCGAAAATGCACACCAAGCTATTTTTTGGTATGTTGTTGCGTGTTCCCAAGCTGTTATGGCGCAAGGTAAAAGGGTAGCTCATGGCTGAAAAATCAATCCATTGGTCAAAAATGAAAGAGCGTGGCAGCTTTGCCGGTATCCAAATATTGGTGTGGATATATCAAATTTTGGGTAAAGGTTTTTTTAAAGTCTGTTTTTTCCCTGTGATGCTGTACTTCTATTTAACCGGCGGTAGTGCGCGTAGAGCGATTCAAGCATATTGGCAGCAAGTTGAAATAACCCGTGGTGGCAAGCGCAGTGGTTATTGGCAAATACACAAACATGCTTTTAAGCTGTTTTTGCAATTTGGTTTTGCGATTGTTGATAAATTTGATGCTTGGTTGGGCAAAATTGGTTTAGACGATATTGAAATAGCGGACCATGCTGCATTTACTGATTTAACCAGCGCCGGTGGCGCAGTGGTGCTCAGTAGCCATTTAGGCAATATGGAAATTTGCCGAGCAATTTTCAGTTGCGGTGCAAACAAGAAAAAACTTAATGTGATTACCTACAATGAACATGCACCGTCATTTAATAATTTCCTTAAAAAAGTAAATCCTGAAGCTGCAATTAACTTTGTCCATATCAATGACTTTGGGCCTGATGACACTATTAAACTCAAACAAAAAATAGAAGATGGCGAAGTTGTGGTGATATTTGCAGATAGAACCTCGGTGAATAATCCGGAAAGCGTCCAGTATGTGCCATTTTTATCCAAAGATGCACCGATTGCGGTCGGCCCGTTTGCCTTGGCAACAATTATGGAGTGCCCAGTGTTTTTTATGACGTGCATTAAAAGCACTGGTTCAGGTAAGTATACAACTTATATTGAACGTTTTGCTGAACCAACAAAGGTAAAACGAAAAGAGCGAGCGGCTTATTTCCAGTCATTAATGGAAAAATATACCAGCCGTTTAACCTATTATTGCTTAAAAGCACCATATCAATGGTATAACTTTTTTGACTTTTGGACGGTCAGTGTTCAAGCAGACGAAGACAAAAAGCCAAACCATAAAAATTAAGTATTGGAGTACTATCAGTGAATACTGAAACAAAAAATATCGAGTTTGGGGCACAACGAATTTCAATCGCCGATATTGTTAATGTTGCGTTTAAATCAGCACCAGTTAAGTTATCAAACGATAAAACCTTTGCAAAAAAAATTGATGCAGGTGTAGCCTTTTTAGACAAACTCTTAAAAGAAGAAGGGCACATTTATGGTGTAACAACAGGTTATGGTGACTCGTGCACTGTTGATGTACCTTTGTCTTTGGTTGAAGAATTGCCAATGCACTTAACTCGATTTCACGGCTGTGGTTTGGGGGACTTTTTTGATCATGACCAGGGCCGAGCAATAGTTGCCAGCCGTTTGGTATCGCTTTCGCAAGGTTATTCAGGCGTAAGCTGGGACTTACTCAACTTATTAGTTGAAATGTTAAACCAAGACATAATCCCGGTGATCCCACAAGAAGGTTCGGTGGGTGCATCTGGTGATTTAACCCCCTTATCTTATGTGGCGGGTGCATTAATTGGTGAGCGTGATGTCTATTACCAAGGTGAGGTAATGAAGTCAGCTGAAGCTTTTGCTAAGGCAGGTTTAAAACCGATTAAGCTGCGTCCAAAAGAAGGTTTAGCCATAATGAATGGCACAGCGGTCATGACAGCTGTGGCTTGTTTGGCTTTCGACCGTGCTGAATACTTATCAAAATTAATGACGCGTGTCACTGCAATGGCAAGCCTTGCATTAAAAGGTAACAGTAATCACTTCGACGATATTTTATTTAGTGTTAAACCCCATCAAGGTCAGCAACAAATTGCTAGTTGGATCCAACATGATTTAAATCATCATAAACATCCACGTAATTCACATCGTTTACAAGATAGATATTCTATTCGTTGTGCACCGCATGTCATTGGTGTTTTGCAAGACTCACTACCATGGTTTAAACAATTAATCGAAAACGAATTAAACAGTGCCAACGACAATCCTATTATTGATGGTGTTGGTGAACACGTATTACACGGCGGCCATTTTTATGGTGGGCACATTGCAATGGCAATGGACTCAATGAAAAACTGTATCGCTAATATTGCCGACTTAGCTGATCGGCAAATGGCGACAATGGTTGATGTAAAAATGAACCATGGTTTACCGTCTAATTTGTCAGCCGCTAGTGAAGATCGCAAATACATCAATCATGGTTTTAAAGCGATTCAAATTGGCTGTTCTGCATGGACTGCTGAAGCGCTAAAATTAACCATGCCTGCAAGTGTATTCTCTCGTTCAACCGAGTGTCACAACCAAGACAAAGTCAGCATGGGCACAATCGCCTCTCGTGACTGCTTACGTGTTTTGCAATTGACCGAGCAAGTGGTTGCAGCAACTTTATTAGCCACAGTACAAGGTATTCGTTTACGGGTAATGCAAAACGAATTGTCTATGGATACATTAAACCCAGACGTAGCCGCTATGGTTGAAGATGTGTCTAGTTTCTTTGAGTTATTAGACGAAGACAGACCAACTGATAACTTATTGCGTGAAACAATTGGTTATATCCAGCAACAAAGATGGGATTTGTATGAAAAGTAAATCCATACTCCAAGCCAAAACTCTAATTGAAGTTCAGTTTTATGACGTTGACGCAATGCGGGTCGTGTGGCATGGAAATTATGTGAAATACTTAGAAAAAGCCAGATGCGAACTGCTTCAAATGTTTGATTACAATTACTTGGACATGGAAGCATCTGGTTATATTTGGCCTGTGGTTGATATGCGGATTAAATATGTGCAATCAGCCAAACTGGCCAAAACGATTGAAGTAACAGCTAGCTTGGTAGAGTACGAAAGTCGGTTAAAAATTGAATATGTGATCCGCGATGTTGAAACAGATGCCGTGTTAACGAAAGCCTACACAGTCCAAGTCGCAATTGATATGCAAACCGAGGAAATGCAATATCAGAGTCCTCAAGTCGTGCTAGATAAGTTAGCTGCTTATATATAACCGGGGTTGTATGAACTACTGTTATCGTGTTTTGCTTCTGCTGTCTTGTTGCCTGTATTCAGCCATGGCGACGGCAGCAACGTCATGGCAGACAATTGATACGCAGCAATTGAAGCAGTCTTTAGCACCTTTTAATAATTTTCCGGTTAAAGGCTCATTTGTTCAAAGCAAAAAACTCAAGTTTTTAACCGTACCGATTCGTTCTTCAGGCAATTTCGCAATCGATAAAGTCAAAAGCGAGTTATTGTGGCACCAGCAGACCCCCGTAGAGCAACAAACGAAAATTAATCAACAAGGCATTTTCCAGCAAAAACAAGGTCAGAATAATTTTGTTAAGGTGGTGGATGACTCTGTCATCAGCCAACTATTGTTAGCGATATTTACCGGTGATATCACAACTGAGGATTGGTTTTTATGGCAGCGTAATCCAGCTGAAGCGGGTTGCATTAAAAGTGATATCTTGTCAGCAGATTTGTCACAGTATGTGCAGTCGATAAAACTGTGCCATCTACAAAATGTGCTGCAAATCACCTTGAGTGAAAATCAAGTTGAAACCCTAATTGAGCTAACAGAGCATAAGGAAGAATAATGACAGGGGCGAGTGGGTTGCAAAAGCTATGGTTATTGACCTTTTTAGTTGCAACTTGTCTATTGGTCACTTTATTGATTCAATCACCGCCTACCATTAACGCCGACTTTAGCCAGATTTTTTATCGGCAATCACATGATCAGCAAACAGAGCAAGTGATAGAGCAAATTCGGCAAGATAATGAGTCATCACATCTTATCTTGCTCGAGGCAAAATCGCTTGAACGTGCGATAGAACAGGCTGAAAAACTAACAGATACTTTAAAACAAAGCACTTTGTTGAAAGATGTAAAAGTGACTTTTGCGCAAACGCCTCAGCTTGAAGATATTGCACAGTTTTATGCGCAATACCCAGGTGCTTTTTTAAGTGAACGCTATCACACTTGGCTGCAACAGCAACAATATCAAGCTGTTATTGAACAACAATTCGCAGCGTTAACTCAAATGGTTAATCCACTGGTTGGTAGCACTTTTACTCAAGACCCGAGTTTAGCATTGGCCGATTTTTTAGCAGAACAACAGGCCAGTGCTGCAGTACAGCAAACTGTGCAAGGGCATTTATATCTAACATTAGAAGACACGACTGCCGTGTTAGTTTATTTTAAACCCGATATGTCGGCGATGAATATTCAGCAGATAGCCGCTGTTGCTGAGCAAATAAACTCAGCTTGCCAAGCGCTGTCAGCCAACTGTTTGAAGGTTGGGCAACTCTTTCATGCGGATTATGCGAGCCAATCGGCTCAGTTTGAGATGATGGCGTTTTCGCTGGCATCAATGTTGGCAATCACCTTGTTGATTTGTTTCGCATACAAAACGGTACGCGCCTACTTAGCCACCTTGTTGGTTATCGCCGTCAGCATATTATTTGGTTTACTGGCACTGGTGATATTTTTTGCCGAAGTGCATATTCTAACTTTAGTATTTGGCTGTACGTTAATTGGTATATCAGCCGACTATGCGTTTCATGCCATGAGTGAGTTGGCTGAATCAAAACAGCAAGGCCAAGCGAACATCAAAGGCATTCATAAACCATTGTTTTTTGGTTTTTTAACCAGTGTGATTGGTTATATTATTTTGTGCTTTTCACCATTTGTTATTTTTCAGCAAGTGGGTATTTTTACCCTTGTTGGCTTATTAGCGGCTTATTTAACCGTAATTTTGATTTTTCCGTTCCGCAGTTGGTTTGTTGGTCAAGTTAGCTGGCAGCAAAAAGCTTGGCTGCATTTTTTATTGTCAGGGCAAAATAGTATTGCGAGTATTAAGGCTTTATACCTGCTGCTGGCTGTTGCTGCATTCGCTGCATATGTTATTTGGGTTGGCGCCGCATTTACGGACGATGTCCGACGTTTTTATCAAGTTTCGCCGGAGCTAGCTGAACAGCAAACTAAAGTTGCACGCTATTTTAATAAAGAATCGAACAAGCAACTGGCTGATTTCCAGTTTTATTTGGTGTCTGCGGATAGTCCACAGCAATTGCTCGACCGAGAAAAACAATTGACAGTTGCACTGCGTAAGTTGGTCTCGTCAAATCAGTTATCCAATTATTCTGCTATGTCAGATTGGATTGTATCGAGCAAAGCTCAGCAATATAATTGGGATTTGTTAAACACCTACCAACAAACTGAGCTATATCAAAGTTATTTACAACAACTTGGTTTATCTTATCAACCTCTGATACAAAATCACAAATGGCTTGATATAGACACTTGGTTGCAGCAGCGTTTTGCGGCTAGTTATCGCAATCACTATAAAGTTGTGGATGGGCAATATTATTCAGTGGTGAAATTATATGGCATTCGCAGCTTAACAGAACTCGATAACTTGGCGGCTTATTCTGACAATGTGTTGTTTGTCGATAGAGCATCGACCATTTCTGCTCAATTGACACAGTTTCGTGGTTATCTACTGAAAATATTGGTAATTGCAGTTGCGATAGCTTGGTTGGTGTTAGTTGTTTGTTTTAACATAAAGCAGGCGACTGTCGTGACTTTAATCCCGATAATTTCTTCGGTAATATCACTGTCTATCAGTCAATTAGTGCAATCTGAACTGACGATATTTAATGTTTTGGCGGTCGTGCTGGTATTGGCATTAAGTTTTGATTACGCAATGTTTTATTTATCAAAAGGGGTTGTGGCTAAAGTTAGTTTTACAACCTTAATATCGGCGTTAAGCTCGATCTTTGTGTTTGCCATTTTAGGATTTAGTTCAACACCTGCAATCGCAAGTTTTGGTTTAACCGTGTTTGTGGGTATATTGTGTTCGTATGCTGTCGCACCACTAGCAGCAATTAATAAGCAGAGGGATATTTATGCAAGATAACAAAATTTATGATGTGGCTATTATTGGCGCAGGTCCTTCAGGCGCGATTGCAGCAAGCATTTTAAAACAGTTAGGTCGAGATGTAATTGTGGTTGAAAAGCAGCACTTTCCTCGCTTTTCGATAGGTGAAAGCTTATTACCACATGCAATGCAGTTTATTGAACAAGCTGGTTTGTTAGATGCGTTGATCAATAATGCATCAGATATGGGCTTTCAGTTTAAAAATGGCGCAGCTTTTTATCGAAGTGGGGAACATTCGGCGTTTGATTTTGAAGACAAGTTTTCTCCAGGTCCAGGGACGACTTTTCAGGTGAAGCGAGCAAATTTCGACAAATTATTAGCAGACGAAACTGCAAAAAAAGGTGTCGCCATTCACTATGGTGTGCAAGTTGAGCAAGTGGCAATAACTGACGAAATGGCGGCATTGACTGTAGTTGATGAGAGTGGTCAAACATCAGAAATTAACGCTAAATTTATTTTAGACGCCAGTGGTTTTGGGCGCGTGTTACCCAAGTTGCTTGATTTAGAACTGCCGAGCGAATTATTTCCACGCCAAGCTGTATTTACCCATATTAAAGATAACATCCCAGCGGATGCCAATTTTGACCGCAATAAAATTTTGGTCACAGTACACCCAGAAATTGAAGATTTGTGGTACTGGTTGATTCCATTTTCGGACGGTACTGCGAGTTTTGGCGTCGTTGCACGCCCTGAATGTTTTGCTGAAGCAGAACTTGAGCAGCAGCTATATGACTTTATTAAACAAGATGATAATTTAGCAAGCTTGTTAGCTGATGCAGAAATTATCCAACCAGCGCGTAAAATTGGTGGCTATTCGTCCAATGTGAAACAAATGTATGGTGATAGATTTGCTTTGTTGGGCAATGCAGGGGAGTTTTTAGATCCTGTATTTTCATCTGGTGTGACTATAGCGATGCGTTCAGCAGCGTTGGCGGCTGAGCTGGTTGATAAACAATTATCCGGTGAAACGGTTGATTGGTCGCAAGATTATCAAGTGGCACTGAAAAAAGGTATCGAAGTATTTAAGCACTTTGTCATGTCTTGGTATGATACAAGTTTGCAAAACATTATCTTTTTCCAATCAGATGGCTCAGATATTAAACCTATGATTTCATCGATATTGGCTGGCTATGCGTGGGACACCAACAATCCATTTGTTGCTGATACAAATCGAGGTTTAAATATTTTGACGCAGTTATGCGAAGCCGACTAAGTCATATTCTCCTTGGCGCTGCAATATGTCTTATGCTGGCTAGTTGCAGCCTGATGCGTCCAGAATCAACAAGTCACGATGTTAGTTATCAGTTGCAACCTGTACCTAAGTCTTGGGTTGGAACATCTTGGCTGAATAAGTTTCGGTTTAATCAACAGCCCGAAATGTTACTGATGTTAGAATTTTCGGCGGATGCAGTTAATTTTGCTGTAATGGACTTGTCTGGTATGGTGGTCGCGCAGGGTCAGCAATTCAATAACGGTCAACTTGTTGTCGAGAAGTCACTGCCGATACCTATAGATGTAAAACGCATACTGACAGATATTCAATGGATGCACTGGCCGAGTCAAAGTGTTGAGCGAGGATTAAATTCAACGATAAAAATGCAGAATAAACTGCAACAAAATGGTAATATGCAGCGCATTTTTAGCCAAAATGGTCTGAATGTTGTTACTATAACTGATAATCATGGCACCATTTTATTGATTCACCACCTTGACGACTATCAGGTTAAGGTACAGCGTTTAAATTAGTCGACTAATGAATAACACTTTATATATAAATGAATTTGGCGTTGTTTGCCCACTCGGTTTAGGTAAAGAGCAAGTTGCTGAAAGTTTGTTTTCTGGGCAAAGAACAGGATTAGTGTCACGCAGTGATTTATTGGTTGATGGCGATGTATACGTTGGTGAAGTGCAAGCAGATTTACCGTCGGTAAGTGGTTTTGCCAAACACTTCCAAACCCGAAATAATCAATTGGCCCTTGCGGCATTTGAACAGATCTCCGCAAAGCTAACGACGCTTCGCAGCCACATTCCAGCTAATAGAATCGGTGTCATTGTCGGGACCAGTACATCAGGTATTGCCGAAGGTGAAAATGCCATGCAGTATCAAAAGCTTCATGGTCAGTTTCCTGAAAATTATCACTATCAACAACAAGAAATGTCGAACTTGGCGGAGTTTATTGCTCAAGTCGCTGATGTGAGCGGGCCATACCTAACCATATCTACAGCGTGTTCTTCTAGTGCAAAATCTTTTGTGACAGCTTCTGAATGGATTGCTGCAGGGATTGTTGATGCTGTTATTGTCGGTGGTGTAGATTCATTATGCCAAATGACTATCAATGGGTTTAGCGCGTTAGAATCAACTTCTGCTGGGGTCTGTCAGCCATTCAGCGCCTCTCGAGACGGCATTAATATTGGCGAAGCTGGCGCACTTGCTATTGTTAGTAAACAACCAGATGGTTTCCAAGTTTGGGGTGGCGAATCTAGCGATGCTCACCACATGTCAGCTCCAGATCCGACAGGCCTTGGTGCGGTTACTTCTATTCGAAATGCATTAGCTGCAGCGAATATTTCGTCAACTCAAATTGACTATGTAAACTTGCATGGAACGGCAACGGTTAAAAATGATTTGATGGAATCTGGCGCGGTTGCTGAAGTATTTGGAACAGACATGCCAGCTAGCTCAACAAAAAGTTTAACCGGACATTGTTTAGGAGCTGCAGGCGCATTAGAAGCGATATTTTGCTGCATAGCTTTATCACAGCAGCAGTTACCGATTCACGTTTGGGATGCAAAACCTGACGACAACATAGCCCAATTGAATTGGGTTGATTCAACAAACTACCAACAAACAGTTAATTACTGTTTATCAAACTCTTTTGCATTTGGCGGCAATAATGTCAGCCTTATTATAGGGAAGCACAATGGCTAAATATGCGATTGAAGAAGTTGTACCGCATGATCATCCAATGATCCTACTCGACTCGATAGAAAGCTATACAGACAACACAGCTGTTTGTCAGGTGAAAATTACCCCAGATGTAAATTTTTACGATACTCAGTTGGCTGGTGTACCTGCGTATGTGGGAGTTGAATATATGGCGCAATCTATTGCTGCTTTTGCCAACGCTAATGAGCGCGATCAGGGTAAAGAGGTGGCATTAGGTTTTTTAGTGAGTAGTCGCAAATACAAAGCGATTCAGCCCAGTTTTAAATTAGATGAATTATTAACCGTGCAGGTTGAACGCCTGTATAAAGAAGATAATGGTTTAAGTGTATTTGATTGCCAAATTTTAGTTGATGAGCAGGTACGCGTAGAAGCAACTATCAACGTGTTTCAACCAGATGAACCAGAAGCTTTTATAAAGGAGCAGACACAATGAGTAATAGAAGAGTATTAGTCACGGGTTCAAGCAAAGGTATTGGTAAAGCAATAGCTTTGCAACTGGCAAAAGATGGTTTTGATATTGTGGTGCACTGTCGTGGCGATCGCGCTAGCGCAGAGCAAACTTGCGCAGAAATTAATGAATTGGGCCAGCAAAGTTATATATTGCAATTTGACGTGGCTGATAGGAATGCAACACGCGAAGTATTAGAACAAGATGTTGAAACAAACGGTGCTTTTTATGGTGTTGTTTGTAATGCTGGTTTGACTCATGATACCGCGTTTCCTGCAATGACAGGTGAACAGTGGGATAGTGTCGTTCACACTAACTTAGATGGCTTTTACAACGTATTACAACCATTAGTTATGCCTATGGTTTCGAAACGTAAAGGTGGTCGAATTGTGACCATTGCATCTGTGTCTGGTGTTATTGGCAACCGTGGTCAGGTTAACTATAGCGCGTCTAAAGCGGGCATAATCGGCGCAACTAAGGCACTTTCTTTAGAACTTGCAAAGCGTAAGATTACCGTTAATTGTGTCGCGCCAGGCTTGATTGATACTGGTATGACAGATGAATTGCCAATAGATGAAATGACAAAAATGATCCCTTTGCGCCGTATGGGACAGGCCGAAGAAGTCGCAGGAGCGGTTTCTTACCTTATGTCAGACATTGCCGCATATGTAACGCGTCAGGTTATTTCAGTTAATGGTGGTATTGCTTAATGAAACGAGTTGTTGTTACAGGTATGTCAGCTATTACCGCACTTGGTGATGATTGGCAGACGTTCCAAGCTAACTTAAAGTTAGGTAAAAATGCCGTTGTGCAAATGCAAGAATGGCAAGACATTAATGGCTTACATACAGCTTTGGCAGCGCCTGTAGCACACTTTAAAAAACCTAAACATTATAGTCGTAAAGCAACTCGCTCTATGGGGCGAGTTTCACTGATGTCTACTCGCACGACTGAACTTGCGCTCGAGCAAGCGCAGTTGCTAGGGGATGAATACATTAAACAAGGACAAGTGGGCATAGCTTATGGTTCATCAATTGGATCGACCCCACCAATTGTCGGATTTGGCGACTTACTCAAAAGCCATGATATGTCAGGAATTACAGCGACAAGCTATATCCAAATGATGAACCATACAACCGCGGTTAATGTAGGGGTCTTTTTTGGATTAAAAGGGCGCATCTATCCCACTAGCTCTGCGTGTACATCGGGCTCTCAAGCGATTGGATATGCCTATGAAGCAATTAAATTCGGTCGGCAAAAAGTTATGGTTGCAGGCGGTGCCGAAGAGCTTTGTTTATCTGAGGTTGCCGTGTTTGACACCTTGTTTGCAACATCTTCGAAAAATGATACGCCTGAATTGACGCCTCGTCCTTTTGATGAAGAAAGGGATGGACTTGTTATTGGTGAAGGTGCTTGTACTTTAATTTTGGAAGAGCTTGAGCATGCGCAAGCAAGAGGTGCCAACATTCTAGCTGAAATTATTGGTTTTGGCAGCAATTCAGACGGTGTACATGTTACTCAGCCTGAAGATGATACTATGGCAATTGCAATGCAGTTGGCGTTGGATGATGCTAATGTCCCAGCAGACAAGATTGGTTATGTCAGCGCACATGGTACCGCGACCGATAAGGGTGACGTTGCAGAATCGAACGCGACAGAAAGGGTTTTGGGTAAAGGTAAGCCGATAAGCTCGTTAAAAGGCTATTTAGGTCATACGCTGGGTGCATGTGGTGCTATCGAAGCTTGGGCGAGCATTGAGATGATGAATGCCAATTGGTTTGCACCGAACATTAATTTAGCCAAAGTTGATAGTCGTTGTGGTGATTTAACCTACATATCTGGACAAGGATTAGAGCTGAATACCGACTATATTATGTCGAATAACTTTGCATTTGGTGGTATTAATACTTCCATTATATTCAAACGCTGGCAAGGTTAAATGAAACTTATCCGCAATCTGATTGGCTTAGTGGCGTTGGTGCCTACTCTGCTGGCGGCTAAAAGTCAGTTGGATATTGGTGTCGGGTTGGGCTACACCCAAATACCACACTATGTTGGTGCCGCGCAGCAACATCAATACCTAGTTCCTTACCCGTACGTGTACTACAAAAGCGATAAAATTGAATTTAATCGTAATGCGTTAAACGCATCTTTGTGGCAGCATGAAAATTGGTTAGTGGATTGGAGTGCATCTGGTAGCCTTGCGTTAGACAGTGACGACAACCAGTTGCGTAAGGGTATGGATGACTTGGCTTGGGTGTTAGAGTTTGGCCCTGCGCTACGCTATTTCTGGCTTGGGGATAAAGAGTCTGATGATAGTTTTAGTGCAATATTTGCCATACGCCATGGCATTGGTTTTGACAAATTGAACCTTGAACATGTCGGTTTCTTATTTGAACCTGGACTGCGTTACCAGTCATTGTATCAGTTGTCTGATTGGCAACTAAAACTCACCGCTTCTTGGCAATTAGTCTACGCTGACCGCAACTATAATAGTTATTATTATTCAGTTCCTGTAGAGCAGGTGACTACCACCCGCCATTTTTATCAAGCCGGCGCTGGGTTAAACAGTCATAGATTGAGTTTGGGGCTGACAGCTAGCCATGGCCATTGGTGGTACGGAGCCTTCTTTCGATATAATGACTTAACAAACGCGTCTGTCAAAAATAGCCCTTTAGTTGCCAAAAAGCGTGACTGGATGCTGGGTATCGCGATCACGCGAATCTTTAATGTTTTTTAATCTGCCTTCTTAATAAAACCATGCCAGTTTTCTTGGCCTTTCTTTTTGTAGAGTCGGCTTACCGACGCTAAAACTTGGCTTTTTCTATCAGCAGAGCCAGCGAGTTTAGCAACATGCAAATCAACACCGTTTAAATCCAATTTCGACTGAATTAGATTAAAAGCTGTATTGCCAGTAATGACACCTCCCCATACAACTAAGCGAGACTTATTCATTACTAGCGCAGTTTTCTGGCTGGTAATATGGACGTTAAATAACTCTATGGTTGAATTTTCAATAAACAACTCATCAGTAAGCACGCCATGTAGTTCTATTCCTGGGCAATTTGCGATGGTGAGCTTTTTAAAATGTGTTTGCGGAATATTTACTGTGGTAGCCTTGTTGCGACAATCAACATGGGTATATTCACTGTCATTAACCAAATCTATGCTGCTAGTTTGGTTTGGAGAACTAGAATTGGTTTGAGCTGTCAAATAGTCTCGTATTGCAGAGTACACCACTTGAGGTTGATCTTTTTGTGGGGAGTGGCCTGCGTTGTCTAAAACGTTAAGTTTACTTTCTGCGATAAAGTGTTGCAGCATATAGGCTGTTTGATATGGCATAACAGCATCTTCACGACCCCAAATTACTAGAGCGGGTGTTGTGAGTTGACGAAGGGTTTCGGTTAAGTCTTCGTGCATGACCGAAATCGCACTGATATAGGTTGTGTTATTTTTTAATAAATGTTCGCGAGACTTTTTAGACAAAATCATGTCGGTAAAGTCTGGCAACGATTGATTTATCTTGTCTATGATGCCAGCAAAAAAGTTTTGGTTCTTTTGACTGATGTATTTGATATCGTCAATTTTCTCCATAGCTACGTACTTACTATATGCATATTTGTGAAGCATACCTGCAGCGTCTATTAAGATAATTTGTTCAGCTAAGTCAGGAGATTTAGCGATCATTTGTATCGTGACATTGCCACCCATCGAATGGCCAATAATTATATTTTTCTCATTTTTTATTGAGCGAATGATAGGGGTCAGGCTTGCAGCGTAATTTGACGGTTTATAATCTGATTTGGCTTGTTCAGATAAACCATAACCAGGAAGATCAATAATAATTAGTCGATAATGTTGGCCCAATAACGGAACCAATGGCTCAAAATCGGCAGACGAGCCGCCAACACCATGGACCATCACAATAGAAGGTCTATTGATTAGATGGTCATTTAAGGTGTAATAACGCATCTCACCATCAAATATCGAAGCATGAATGCTGTGACTTTTTAAGCGATAATTTTTATACCAATATGGATCGACTGTTGATTCATTTGCGCTAATGGTTAGCGGTAAGCATAAAATAAAGGTAGTAACGAATAAACTAATAAGCTTTGGCATAGAGAAAAACCAAGAGCTAACCTAGCTGGCTAGCTCTTATTTTTGGAAAGTTAAAGAATTAAAGGCGAACTTTTGTCACTATACCTTTATCATTAAATTCAATTGCTTGGCGTTTAAATTTATTTAACCAATACATCCAAGTGTTAGCATCTAGATTAGGGTTAGCATGAATTGGCGGGCGGCCCATGGCGAATAAAATGCCTTGTTTGCTCATACCTACTTTTGGTATACCTGATTTTATGCCTTCTTGGTCGATTGCACTTAATTTTGAAACTGCAGCTTTATCACAGCTTTCACCAAAAAACTCATTAAAGTTTTCAGCCAATGACTCACCTGCTTTGCGAGTATGCTTTTCCCATAGGTAAGAATAAGTTTGACCATAATAGGTAAACTCAATTTCTTTATCGTCGATGTCCTTTATAACTACTTCAGAACACATAGGGATTAAGCCAGGCTGTTGATAGTTGAGTGAATAAAGTCTTGCGCGACTAGTGTCTGGATGTAAGTTTACTTTTGCAACCATAGTAGCACCCACGTGAAAACTGCCCGGTGTCGCATTTGTTACAATCGATGCACTTTCTGAAGAGCCGTCAGACGCGCAACCAGCTAATAAAGCGCCAGCTGCTAATGCTATGGTGGTTAGCCCTGCTTTTAATGCTTGTTTCATTTCCATCTCCTTAAGGGGTTAAGTTCAATAACTTGCGTTGTAGCGCACGTTCTGCTTTAGCGCATTGTTTGACTGAGTCGCTGATATCCGCCAGTTCAACTGATTGTCTATTTTTACAGAAAAATACAGCTTTCATGGCAAAATCGCGCCACAAATCACCGACTTCAGTTGCGAGCTTGGCTGCCTCTTCCAATTGTTTGTTATTAGTTAAACTTGCAGCTTCGTCTAAATAGCTTGCAAACATAAATCGGAATCCTGCACCGCCTGTGCCAATCTCTTCTTGCATTCTAACAATATGTGCTAAGTAAAGTCGTGCATATTTGTTCGGTTTTTGATCTAGGTTTGCAATTTGTTTGGCTAAATAATCAATTCCTTTTGCTCCGAAAAATGGGATACCAGGGATTGGGATACCATTCATCATTTTGCCGGTTTTACGCAAACTTTGAAAAATAGCTGGTTTTAAGTCAACTGCTTGAGGTTGTTTATCTAAATAGTACATAGTGCCTTTTGGCGCTAACGCACCTTTAGCAAAACGTGCTTTTTGTAAATCTTCGGCACGGCAGGTTACGACCTCTTCGAATACAGGATCACTTATTAGATAGTCACCTTGATCATTTTTGCCGTATACCAATAAGTTGTGTGCATTAAAGTGAAAGCGCATATCTTCAGGAAAATAGGGCAAGTAATAAACCGAGGTTTGTAAACCAACTAATTTGCCTTGTGCGAGTGCGTCATCAAGTGCTTGCATACCAGCTTGAGCAGAAGAAAACTTTTGAGTTATTAACTTTATTCCAAGCTTTTTTGCCACGGTTTTAATAATGGTTTTTGGTGGCATTCGGTAAGCAATTAACGGCATGCCTCCTATTTTTACAAATGGTATATACGCAAAAGTTAGTGCTGAAGCCAAGCCAAAAGCCATTGGTTCCGATAGGCTAAAACCTGCATTTGAAAGCATATTAGAAACCACGCCACTTTCGCAGTGAGATGATTGTTTGTGGTTAAATTGATTGATTATTTGGCTCATGGTTGGCTTGGTAAGGATTTTAATTTTTCTAAAGATATATTGATTATATCAGCGTAAGTTTGCAGTTTTTGATCGGATAGCTTGGCAAAAATTTTAGGTTTTAGATGTCTCTTTATTTGCCATTCAAATTTGCCGGTTGCTTGAGCGAGCGAGGTTATGTCTAGCCTAGCCTTTAACATATGATAAGCAAGAGGGGATACCAAGCCAGCCTTGGCGTCTTGGTATGCATCTAGTGTTTGTTGGTTAAGATCATCAACGGCAAGTTTAGTTGCGAAACTTTCGACGTCCCAACCACTCGATTGAACCTTATGGTAGTGGCCTTTTTCGTCCACAGCATATAGTAGTTTTTTATGACCACTATAGGTCGGGCTGTCGTCTTGTGGGACTTCATCAAGTTTCATAGTTACACCACTGTTAGTTGAATAAAACAGCTAGAGAAACGACCACTTTCTGGTACATAACATAACAGCCTTTGGCCTTTGCTCAGTTGATTATTGTTAAATAGCTCTTCTAACATAATAAAGATAGAAGCAGAGCCAGTGTTGCCTTTTTCTGGTAAGTTGGTAAACCACTTTTCAAAAGGTATTTCAAAGTCAATGTTGATTAAACCTTGGTGTAATCTTTCTCGGAAATATCCTGATGAATAATGTGGTACAAATACATCGTAGTCAGACGCAACCAGTTTACGTTTTGCAATAATTCGCGATAGTGCATCTTCAACTGTCGTCTTGACAATATTGTCGTTAAGTAGTCGGACATCTTGTTTAACCGCCAAAATAGATTGTTCCGCACGTTCATTCTGGTTATAGCGTGTCCAACTCTTTAATTCACCATCGATTTTCTCAGCCCCCGCGTACATGCAGGCTTCATGCTGATTGGCGAAAGATAGAATGTCTATCCAGTCAATGCGCAGAGAAATGTCTTGCTCGTTTGGTTGATTCGATAAATATGCAGCTCCGGCACCGTCAGACAACATCCAGCGTAAAAAGTCTTTTTCAAAGGCAACTTCGGGGTTTTCCTCTAACGACTGAAGTTTGTGTTCTGATTCAGCTTCAAAGTTGCGCGCATGCATGACATTCGAAGCCAGTTCACTTGCAACAACAGCGCTGTTTTGGCTTTCACCAGATTTAACATTTAGGTAAGCGTATTTCAGCGCAGATGCTCCACATAGGCAGATGCCTGCTGTTGAAATAACTTCACAGGGTGGGTTATTCAACTCACCATGGACCATAACACCATGGTTTGGCATTATTTGGTCTGGCATTGATGAGCTGGCGACCAAACATTCTAATTGCTCAAGCTCCGATTGCTCTACAAAGAGCTTACGTACAGCTTCTGCTGCTAATTTTGCGTTGGTGTAATTGTATTCGCCTGTTGTAGGATCAATACCATAATAGCGAGTTTTAATGCCATTGCTGCGTAAAATTACAGAACGGGCGCGCGACTTTCGTCCACCAACTTGACCTAAAACATCTTCCATTTGTTTGTTTGAAATTGGTTCGTTGGGCAAAGCACTAGCCAACTTGTTGATATAAACTTCATTACCCATTGGGTTATTATTCTCCTGAAGGTTGCGCATAGTAGCTTTTCTGTTTGGCTACTTTTTTCGCCGTAAGTGGCGTGATCAATTTTTTTATCAGTGCGGTTATGGGCACAACGGTCAAAATGAGTGTAAGTAGAAAAATTACGTAAATTGTTAAACCTACTACCCGACGTTTACTATGTTGTGGGCCTAATTTTCTTAGCAACCTCGACCAGATTGAAAAGCTATGGTTTCCCACTCGTTCGCTGGCTATCAGTTTTTCATTGATTTTAACTGCAGACAAGCCTTTTAGCATGGGAGAATCAATTTTGCTTGAGTCGGCTAAAAGTCGCTGGGTGATAGCATCACCAAATCGAGTAGCATTTTTAATATCTTGTTCACTCACCCCTGCTTTTGGAACCCAAGAATAGGGCTTTTTACGACCTGTGAACATCCACAAAGGTGTTGCGAGAAAACTAAAGGCCGAGCCACAATCGTCAATCAAAGCAATATTGTCTACTAAATTTGCATTCGCTTGTTCAAGTAATTTTTTTACTTTTTCTTGCGCCATTAGCCACATTCCTCGACACCCAATTAATGTGACGACCGGGGTGTTGCTTAATAGCGCTTTGCCTTGTTCACTTTGTAAGAACGATGCAATAGGCAGAGAGGGTGACAAAAACCAAACTTGATATGAAAGTATAACTAAGTCGTAGTCTTGGTATTTGGTTGTGACGGGTTTTAACGCAATTGGTTGCATTGCAACTGTTTCAGGAAAAATGCGGAAAAATTTAACGAACGGCCACGGGAAAGGAAATGGTTGTGCTGGTTCTATGTGCACTATATCCAGTTCAATTTCACCCTGTTCTCTCATTGGTTGGAGTACAGAGTCTAAAATGTCGGTTAATTGTCCCGTTTGTGAATAAGTCAGAGCAAGTACTCTGCGCATAATTTATTTCCTGATTTGTTTTGCGCAATTCGAATGTTTATTATACCTACTGCACTTTTAATGTGAATATGGAAATGACCCGTGATTAGGTTGAATATAGCTTTTTTAGTACGTTTTTTGTTCTGCTTGTTGGCTTTTTCGTCGGTTAAAAGCTTGGCTGATAGCAAGTTGCCGCTTGGCTTTAACATAACGATTACTGATGATTTTAAATATGAAAAAAACTTTGTGATTCATACGCAAATTTATCAGTTGCCAGAGCAAACCACAGAAGTGAACTGGGCGGATATATTGGAGGTCACGAGTCATCACCAGCCATATAAAAGTGACTCTAACTTAGTTGAACTTAAGCTACCCGCAAACCAGTACTGCGCTCGCTTTTTTATCGACACCAATGATAATCAAAAACTGGATGTATCGTCCATTGGGTTGCCCGTTGAACCGGTCGGATTTGCCAACAATCCAATTTTGACTTTTGGTGAACCCGCACCCTCTGAAGCTTGTTTTGCATTGGATTCAGCCTTGCAACTGGATATACGGTTAAGAGCTAAAAAGAGCAAGCGGCGTTTTAAACCTTAGGTCTGTAGTACTGAAAGTTCAACAGACCCTAGGCTACATAGTCAACTAGGCTTGCTTTGCAACGTCTTTGGTTTGAATCTTCATGCCAATTAAGTAATAACAGGGTTTGGTGTTGATTTGCCATCAGCTCAGTTTCTGCGAGCTGCAATAACTTAGCTTCACTATTGTCACTAGAACCTATAAACAAATTTAAACCAGTCACATTAAATTCTTTTGCGATATAATAATTCGCAGCATTACCAACGGTGGCGACAAAGTCTAAAGGACGAATGGGGTTTGCTGCATCTATATCCAATAATAGTGACTGCAATAGCTCAACTGAGAAGTATTCAGCGCATCCAATTAGCCCAGTGATAGGGCGTTGAGCATTTAAGTGTAATTTCGTCGCAGCAGCCAAACCTGCTAGGGTAAAATTGTCTAACCTGCGCCCGTTTATGCCAAATGCTTGTTTGAGCTCTGCGCGAAGTATTTTATTGGTGATGTCTCTTGCGTGAGTGAATTCGCTTTGAGCGATAATATTGATTGGCATAGCAGTTGACTCAGTTCTCTGTTGTGACAATTTCTGTGACCATAGCTGCATTATTGCCACCAAAACCACAGTGATTTAGGAGAATAAACCGACTGTCAGTTAATTGTTGGTCGTCAGTTAGCATTGGAACAATACTATTGTCTGAGTTGGTTAAATGACTCGGTAATTTTATTTTTTGTTTGAGTAACCAATGCATAATTGCTAATTCTAATGCACCACAAGCACCGAGTGTATGCCCTGTAAAAGGTTTAAGTGCCCATACACTTGGTATAGTTGAAAAACAATTTTCGAGCGCAGCAGACTCCGCCAAATCATTATTTTCGGTAGCAGTACCATGAGCTTTTATTAAATCTATTTGCTCAGGTTGTATGTGGGCTTGCTGCAGTGCTTGTTCAATGATTTGTTGAATATGCTTGCCTTGTTCATCAGTCATGGTCAAACTATATAAGTCACAACCTGATGCACCTCGATGCAGCTTTATATATGGTGTGTCGAGTGATGTTTGCTGACTAATCAGTAGGGCGGCGACTCCTTCTCCTAAGATTAATCCGTCTCGGTTGTTCAGAAATGATTTTACCGCTTGTTGACTGATTAAATCTAATGAATCGAATCCATCTAAAGTCAATTGGTTAAAAAACTCACAGCCAACGACAATTACGTGCTCAAATTTATTTGAAGATATGAGTTTTTCCGCGGTAATAATTGCGTTAAAACTTGCCGTACAAGCTGTGTTGAAAACTAAATGAAAGTCATTTAGTTGGCAATTTTGCTGAACTTGTTTGCTTAGATAATCTATCGTATTTAACCAAATTGTTTGTTCGGTTTTTCGAGGAACCGCACCAATATCTAGTGAGGTAGAACCGAGTAAAAGAGCCGTTTTTTTTCTTTGTTCTAGAGTTAACTGACTGGCGGTAATGACATATTCAACCGCAGTGCAAACTTGTTCAATAATCTCGTCTAATTCTGATGACTTTGGCCGGCCATGCATAAAAAAGTACTGGCATGCCTGACCAGTAGAAGTTGAACTTGCTGAATGGCCTTGTGTGTCAAAATCAAAATGTTGGTTTTGCCCACATGCAGCATGAAAGTACGCGTTTTGAATATAAGCTGGCATATTATTGAGATGCTTGTTGCGCTTGTATGTAGTCAACTATGGCGTTTATTGACTGTAAGTGTTTACGCGTTTCTTTTGAACCTTCGACCTTTATGCCAAAATTTTGTTTTAACACAAGCGAAAGTTGCAATGCATCTAACGAATCTAAGCCAACATTTGATTTGCTACCAAACAAAGGTTCATCGTCGGAAATTTGCTGCCACTCTAATTCGTCTTCTTTGTCACACTCTTTAATGATTAATTGTTTTAGTTCTTGTTTTAGTGCGTCTAGTTCCACATTAATCTCCTAGATCTACGATTGAATAAATAGACTGCTATGCATAAGCATACCAAAGTAAATGCGACCAAATAAGTTATTTGTTGAGTCATTAATTGGCCGCCTTGCCCGGATAAGCTGCTTCGAACTAACTCTGCAGCCCAAAACATTGGTGAAAAATTAGCGATAGTTTGTAAAGCCGTGGGCATGATGTCGTGCGGCACCATAAAACCACTGATTGCCGCCAACAGGATATTGAGCCCACCACCAATGACAATTGCCTGTTCAAAACTGTTAATAACAACAGCAAGGACACAGGCAAACGCAACTGCACTACTACAAATGACCAATGACAATGGCAGTAAACTAACAAAGTCAGCGGCTGTGTACATAGGTTGTTGCATAACCACTGGGACAATAAATAAGCCTACGGCCAGCAACAGGCTGTACTGTGCCATGCTTATCGCAAAATATGAAACCTGTTTTAACAAAAAAAAGTAATTTAGGTTAGTTGGAAACATTCGTAATCTGGTTAAGGTCGAATTTTGTTTTTCCGACAATAGCGTGAGTGAGATGGGTAAAACGATAAAGTAGATACCAAATACCAGCCAAGCTGGCACGGTTTGATTCAATACCGAATGACCCGCTTGTTGTTGGTTTGTTTGGCGAATGAGTGGCAAAGTATCGGTACGTTGTTGAATAAGCTGTATTTGTTGATCTATATCCTGATTGGGGTCTAGGTCGCCAATGTCGGCCGAGTATAGGTGCAACTTGAGCTTGGCCAAGGACATTTGTAGGTGCTGAAGAACTAAGTTGTTTATTTGTGGGGATATTTTATCGACCGCGGCATATTCAATAATTGCCTTTGGCGAGTTCGCAAACAGATTTTTCTCAATATTATTGATAAAAGAAATCGTTACTTTGGCACTTTGTGCAGAATCAGCTTGCTGATAGCCAAATTGAAATAGGTACTTGGTAAATAATTGCTCTGATGGTGTTTGTGTCGCGGCAAAGTAGACCGGAATTTTTGCAACTACTTGGCTTTGTCTTTCGCTCATGGCAAACGACATTAGCAACATAAATACAAGTGGCATCAGAATGAGCACGGCTAGGCTGTGAGGGTCTTTACCAATTGAAATGAGTTCTTTGTGAATAGCTTGACGGATCATGATTGGACTAAGCTCATGTATAAATCGTGCAGTGTGGGTGATTCGTAATGGACTGCATCGACCGAAAGGTTGATTTGCTGCATTAATGATAAAACTTGTATGCTGGTTGGCAAATCACAATTTTTTAGTTGAGCAAGGTGTTGATTAATTTCAATATTGCAAAAGCAATTGGTTAGCTGGTTTATTTGCTCTGGTGTTGCAGGCTCGCTGTAATGCACCACTAAGGTTTTGCTCTGGTTTGCTGTTTCAATGCTCTGTAGCTTACCTTGGTTTAACACGTAAGTGCGCTCGCAAATATCCTCAACTTCGGTCAATAGATGTGAGGTGTAAATTATCGTGACGCCTTGGCTTTTTAATCGTTTGATTAGGTTGATGATTGTTTGCCTTGAACTTGGATCGACACCGACCGTTGGTTCATCCAAAAACAAATATTTTGGCTGTTTAAGCAAGGCAATCGCTAAATTCAGCCTGCGTTTATAACCACCAGACAAGGTAGAAGCTGGTTTATCTAAATATTCAGCGAGCTGACAGTGTTCAATTGATGATTGGATATTATGAGTTTGCTGTTGTTTTGATTGTTGGCAAAAACCGGCAAAAAAGCGTAAATTTTGTATTACGGTTAAATGCATATAAAACGCGTATTCTTGTGGCACCAAAGCTAAATGTTTTTTTAGATAGTCTGCTTGATTTAGCTGTGAATTTTGCGGATAACTAACGCTTCCTTGCTGAAGTGGTAGCAAGCCAGACAATAATGATAAAAAGGTTGATTTTCCAGCGCCATTGGGGCCAATCAAACCAGTACATTGACCTAGTTTACAAGTTAGGTCAATTGAGTCTAATACACAGGTTTTCGCTTTGGGATATTTAAACGACAATTGGTTAACAGTAATCCCAGATAAATCTAACGACATTATTTCCTTATTGTTCTTATTTTCGGTTTTTTAACTGATTCAGGTTAATTCAAGTAGAAATGTTTGACTATATTAGCATAAAGCTTACAATCTGCACCGAAAAAGACAGCTGGGCAATCGCTGCCTCATTTTTTGAGGGGGAGGAAAGTCCGGGCTCCAATGGGCAGAGTGCCAGATAACGTCTGGGCGGCGTGAGCCGACGACTAGTGCAACAGAGAGTATACCGCCGATGGCTGCTTGCAGTACAGGTAAGGGTGAAAGGGTGCGGTAAGAGCGCACCGCGCGGCTGGCAACAGTTCGTGGCACGGTAAACTCCACTCGGAGCAAGATCAAATAGGGTTCCATATGGCGCGGCCCGCGTTGGAACCGGGTAGATTGCTTGAGCCTTACAGCAATGTAAGGCCTAGACGAATGATTGCCGCTTTGTTTTCAAAGCACAGAACCCGGCTTACAAGCTGTCTTTTTCCTATTCAACTAGGCTAATTTAAATGTGCCCTGATTTTGTCAAAAACAGCTTGGTTTTCAATATAGCCTTGCTCACATGCCTGCTGCAACTCATGAGAAATATTGTTAATCCACTCGCCATAAGCACCTTTAACACCTAACCCTGAATACAACAAGGTATCAAACAAATCATCTCTGTTTAAACTATTCAGGTGGCGAAGGGCATTGGCAAAATCACCAGATACTATGTACCTAGCTAATATCGGAAAGTTGGGGGCATTAATACAATGCACTGAATGCGGGTTAAATTGATCCATTTTATCCTCTGTTTTTATTTTTCGGCAATGTGATGCCGAGCTTTCCATACTTCTTGAATTGGATTTTTTAACTTGAAGTTCGGCGACAGTCTACCAAACAAAAGCGAGTTTGCAACACTCCTAACAAATAGATAGCTCAAATTGTAAACAAATACCGGGCTAACAATAAAAAAGCCTGGACGAGAGCCAGGCTTTTATCACTAGGTCAGTTTTTAGCGCTAATTAATTAAATGAGCGGCGCTCACGGCGCTTAAAACCACCTTTATCACCACCGTCATTTCTGCGACGAGGTGTGTAATCTGCTGCAACTGCTTGCTCACTGGCAATCGTTGGAGCGATTTTTTGGTTGCGGATCATAACACGTTGTAACTTACCAAATACTGCCTTTGGCATGCCTTTTGGTAGATCAACATACGAGTATTGATCGTGTAATTTAATGTGGCCAATGTGGCTGCTGTCTAAGTTAATTTCATTGGCGACTGCACCAACAATATCACCAGGGCCGACACCGTGCTCACGGCCAACTTCAAATCTGAAGGTATCAAAATCTTGTTGGCTGCGGCGATCACCACGGTCACGACCGCGAGATTCACGACGACCACCTCTTTCGCCTCGATCCGCTCTGTCACCACGACCACGAGAGTCGCGACGACCATCACGACCACCGTCTCTGCCACCACGCATTTCACGGCCAACAGGATCTTTAGGTGGGAACAATGGTTGATTTAACTGTTGTTTATACAACAGGGCAGCAGCTAATTGTTCAGCTGTCCATTCGTTTTCATCAATAAAACGTTTAACAACATGGTTGAAGTTACCTAAATCAGTATTATCAATCACTTCAGATAAACTGGTTTGCATACGTTTCATACGTACTTCACCTAGTTGGCTTGCATCAGGCATGTTGAAATCTTCAATTTTGCCTTCAGTTGCACGTTCTAGGCGGAATAAAGTACGCATTTCGCGACCGTTCGCGAACAAAATCGCTTCACCACTACGACCTGCACGACCAGTACGACCTATACGGTGTACATAAGATTCTGAATCTGCTGGTAAGTCATAGTTAATAACGTGAGTAATGCGTGGAACATCAAGACCACGTGCCACAACGTCAGTTGCTATTAATATTGATACGCGACCGTTTTTCAGTTGGTCAACAATACGCTCACGATCACTTTGGTTCATGTCACCATTTAATGCAGCAGCAGGGAAACCTTTGCTGATTAAGTGCTCTGCTAAAGTTAAAGTATCGTTACGTGTGCGCACAAATACAATCATCGCATCGTATTCTAATGTTTCAGCTAAACGTTCTAAACCAGCTGTTTTACCAATTTTGCTGACACGCCATGCTCTTTGACTGATGTTTGCTTTTGCCTGTTTAACTGCTGCAATTTTAACGTGCACTGGTTCATTTAAGAACTGCTTGGTTACTTTGCGAATTGCTGGTGGCATAGTTGCGGAAAAGAACGCCATTTGCGTTTCATCAGGCACATGCTCAAGGATCCATTGGATATCTTCCAAGAAACCCATGTTTAACATTTCGTCTGCTTCGTCTAATACACAAGCACGCAAACCGTCTAGCTTTAAACGGCCTTTATCAATGTGGTCCATTAAACGGCCAGGTGTACCCACTACAATTTGTGGACCGGCTTTTAATTCACGAATTTGTGGCGTGTAAGACTGACCACCATAGACTGTTGATACACGTACACCACGCATATGTTTTGCAAACTCGGTAATTGCTTCAGCTACTTGGATAGCTAATTCACGAGTAGGGCATACGACTAACATTTGTGTTTCGCGTACGCTTGGATCAATTTTGCTTAACAAGGGTAAACCGAATGCTGCGGTTTTACCTGTACCCGTTTGCGCTTCACCTAAGATATCGTTGCCTTCTAATAAAGCAGGGATCGATTGTGCTTGGATAGGTGTTGGTTGAGAAAAGCCTAACTCTTCAATTGCTTGCAATACAGGTGCAGGCAAACCCAGTTCATTAAATAGAACTGTAGATTCATTTTTTTGCATATAACTACTCTAGTTTCATCAAATTGTCGATGAGGTATTTGGCGCAGGACACTGTACTAAACACAGCTGTTCAAAACTCTGTGGAGTGATGTGTAATCGTTAAGCGTATTCATATTTTGCTTAACACACAAATGCTCAATTTTAGGTGGAATATACCTTTCACACTGGCAGCGCGACTACCTCTACTAAACCAGCGCGACTTTTACATGGGCAGATTGAACCGCCGACAAGAACAAGCTCGAATGCTTGTTTGAAAAAAGCCATGGGCTGGGAGATGCGCACTATACAGACTAATAAAATTAATGCAAGTGATTGGTTAAAAAACAATCTGTTTTATCTATCACTAAGTTAAACTGTGTAGATTTAAAATTGAGTACATGACGATTTTGTACAAATTTTACTTGTGAACTGAAAGCGCTTACATTATATTGTTAAAAACATGTATACAAATACGACAATTTTACCTGAGTTCAAGCGAAGAGGTGATGAAAGTGATTAAGCCATCGGTTATCAGCCACAAAATCAAATTGGGGATTGCTCTTATGAGTAGTGTCGGATTATTAACTATGGCAGGCTGCCAAAACACTCAAACAGTACAAGTAGATAAACCAGTTGATCCACGACAAGGGGACATCTCTATTTGGCCAACATTAGATGTAGCGGTTAAAAAGGACCCAAAAGTTGAAGCTAAAGTAGCCGAAATTTTAGCTGGCATGACAATAGAGCAAAAAGTTGCGCAAACTATTCAACCTGAAATAGGCTCGATCACGGTTGAAGATATGCGAAAGTATGGCTTTGGCTCTTATTTAAATGGCGGTGGTTCTTTCCCTGGTGCGAATAAACATGCAACTCCTGCCGATTGGATCAAACTGGCAGAAGACTTATACCAAGCATCCATCGACGACTCAATTGACGGCTCAAGCATTCCAACTATGTGGGGCACAGATGCTGTGCATGGTCACAATAATGTGATTGGAGCTACTTTGTTTCCACACAACATTGGTTTAGGTGCGGCACACGATCCTGAGCTTATTCGTGAAATCGCTGAAGCAACCGCAAAAGAAGTCATGGCTACAGGTATAGATTGGGTATTTGCACCAACTGTTGCTGTAGTGCGTGATGATAGGTGGGGTCGTACGTATGAAGGTTATTCGGAAGATCCAAAAATTGTTCACGATTATGCACGCTCAATCGTTGAAGGTTTACAAGGGCCAGTCAACGCTGACTTTTTAAGTGAGCGTCGAGTTATTTCTACCGTTAAACACTTTTTAGGTGACGGTGGCACAGTGGATGGTGATGACCAAGGCAATAACATCGACAGTGAACAAGATTTATTTGATCTGCACGCACAAGGTTATGTGTCAGGTATTGCGGCTGGCGCGCAATCGGTTATGGCCTCATTCAATAGTTGGCATGGCGTTAAAATTCACGGCAACAAATATTTTTTAACTGATGTGTTAAAAGAAAAAATGGGCTTTGATGGATTTGTCGTGGGTGATTGGAGCGGACACGGGCAAATACAAGGCTGTAGCAAAGAAAACTGCCCAGACGCTATGAACGCTGGTTTAGACGTGTACATGGCTCCAAACGAATGGAAAGTCTTGTACGACAATGTAGTGGCTCAAGTAAAAGCAGGTGTAATTAGCCAACAGCGTTTAGATGATGCTGTAACTCGCATTTTACGCGTAAAAGTTCGTGCTGGTTTATTTGAAAAACCATCACCGGCAAATCGCCCACTTGCGGGCAAAGCTGAGCTAATTGGTGCACCAGAGCATAGAGAAGTTGCACGTAAAGCTGTACGCAAAAGCTTAGTGTTGTTGAAAAATCAGCAAAATATTTTGCCATTAAAACCAACAATCAATGTTTTAGTTGCTGGTGATGGTGCAGATAACATCGGCAAACAATCTGGCGGTTGGACAATTAGCTGGCAAGGTACAGGTAATTCGAATGACGATTTCCCAGGTGGCAGCTCAATTTGGGATGGCATTGAACAAACGGTTAAAGCCGCTGGTGGTAAAGCGAGTTTAAGTGTTGACGGTAGTTTCAGCAACAAGCCAGATGTCGCCATAGTGGTATTTGGTGAAGAGCCATATGCCGAAGGCAATGGTGACGTGAGCAACCTTGAATATCAACGCGGTAATAAAACAGATTTAGCGTTATTGCGTAAATTAAAAGCGCAAGGCATTCCCGTTGTGTCGGTGTTTATTAGTGGTCGACCTATGTGGGTAAACCCAGAATTAAATGCATCAGATGCATTTGTTGCGGCTTGGTTACCAGGCTCTGAAGGTGCTGGTGTGGCGGATGTTTTATTTACTGATGAAAGCGCTAACGTGCGTTACGACTTTACTGGTAAGTTGTCTTACTCATGGCCTGCATTTGCAGACCAAGGTCCAGTAAATGTGGGTGATGAAGATTATCAACCCTTGCTGCCGTTTGGTTTTGGTTTAACTTATGGTGATAAAAATGTCCTAGCTAGCGATTTGTCGGAAGTGGCAGGTAGCAACCCAGATAGTCAAGTAGCTGAATATGCAATTTTTGAGCGCAGTGCACAAGCGCCTTGGGCTTTAACTATAGGCACAGAAACAGAACGCAAAGCGGTTGATTCTAAAATTGTCAGTTTAGATAAAATTCAAATTAGAAGTATAGACAAGTATGTGCAAGAAGATGCACGCCAAGTCACTTGGACAGGCGGACAAGCAGATGTGTCTTTAGGCGCTCCATTCCCAGATGATTTGCGAGCTTACACTGAAGCAAATGGGGTTATGCAGCTGGATATTCGAGTTGATAGCCAGATACCAGCGCAAGTTTGGTTGGCGATGAACTGCGCTGGCGAGTGTGATGGCAAACTGAACATCGCACCAACTTTAGCTAACTATACCCAAGGCCAGTGGCAGACATTACGAATTGATTTGGCTTGTTTTGCAAAAGCAGGCACCGATTTTGGCAAGGTGTTTACGCCCTTTAGTTTAGCAACAGATCAACCATTACAGCTAAGTTTTGCTGCGGTTAAATTGTTGGCTAAACCAGAAGGTGAATCAAACATCTCATGCCAATAAAGAGCAGTACCTTTATGGCTGTTTAACTGTGTAGCAAGGAAGCATTTGTTACTGTGTTTGGTAACAACTCCCTTTGCGCCTATAGACGTGGGTTTCTATAGGCGCTTTTTTAAATTAGATAAAATACCGCAATCTTTTATTTTCCGGTTTGCCGAACATGAGTTTGCCATTTTATTTAAGCTCGCTTTCAGCGCGTTCAACTCTTCTATTTTTGCCGAAATCTGTTCTATGTGTTCATTAATTATGGCATTTACACTGTCGCAGCTTTGTTCTGGCGTTTCTCTGCTTTCTAACAAATACGAAATTTCTTGGATTGACATGTCGTGGGCTCGACATTGTTTAATGAAGATGAGTTGCTCTAGCGTCTCTTTCGAGTAAATACGGTAATTACCTTCAGTTCTTTTTGGCTGCGCAAGTAAACCTTTGCGCTCATAGAATCGAATGGTTTGAACACTACACCCTGTTATATCTGCTATCTCGCCAATCTTCATAATGATAAAAAATTTATTTGACCCTATACCAAGTATAGACTTTATAGTTAGGTTATTAAATAAATTACTAGGAATGATTTATGAGCGGATGTGGTTGTGAAGTTGAATTAAAAGATGCACAACAAAAAATTGTGCTTTATTGGTTGCTCGGCATTAATGCCATTATGTTCATCGCTGAGATAACTGTAGGTCTATATGCCAATTCGACAGCCTTGATAGCAGATTCTATGGATATGCTTGCTGATGCAATTGTCTATGGTATTGCTCTATATGCAGTAAGTAGAACATTAAAACATAAAGCCAATGCTGCTCTTATTAGTGGCTATTTTCAGCTAACGCTTGGTTTATTGATTATCTTTGACATAGCAAGAAGAATACTCGGAGAAGGTGAACCACACTCTTGGTTTATGATCGGCTTTGGTTTTATAGCATTAATAGCGAACGTCATTTGTTTAGTTTTAATAAGGAAGCATAACAATGGTGAAGTGCATATGCGTGCAAGCTGGATATTTTCAGCCAACGATGTAATTGCAAATATGGGGGTTATTGCTGCTGGTGTTCTGGTGATGCTACTTGATTCGCGTTGGCCTGATATTGTAATTGGTAGTGTCATTGCCACGTTAATTTTAAGAGGCGCTTATCTAATTATTACTGATGCAAAGAAGGAACTTAGCAATGTTGAATTGACAAGCGAAAGTAGTGGTTGTAGCGGAAGTAAATCAAAGTCATGTTCTTGATGGAGAGTGGTAATGAGTGTCCATTATTTAGAAAAAACACAAATATTAGATTTTGATGATCACCGTATCCAATCATTGATTACCAAGCGTAATTGGCAAACCTTGGACGATTACAACAAGATAGGTGAAGCTTATACCTTTGTTAAAGACGAGATTCAATTCGGTTATAACCGTAGTGACGATATAGCCGCAAGTGAAGTTTTGGCTGATGGCTATGGGCAGTGCAATACCAAGGGAAACTTGTTGATGGCTCTATTACGGGCACTTGGTATTCAATGCCGATTTCATGGTTTTACGATTGATCAACAACTTCAAAAAGGTGCTATTCCCGCTTATGTATTTTGGCTTGCACCTAAGTACATTATTCATAGTTGGGTAGAAGTCTTATTTAATGGTGAATGGCTCGATTTAGAAGGCTTTATTCTGGATGAAACCTACTTAAGTGCAATTCAATCCAAATTCAGTCAAACAAAAGAGAGTTTCTGTGGCTATGGTATTGCTACTACCTGCTTAGCAAAGCCAGAGACTGAATGGACAGGAACAAATACTTATATCCAAAAGGAAGGCATACACGATGACTTTGGCATTTATGACTCACCCGATGAATTCTATGCTGAGCAAGGAACCAATCTAACTGGGATTAAACGTTGGGCGTACCAAAACTTTATCCGTTATATAATTAATTGGAATGTTCAAAGGCTTAGAGGACAAAATGTAAGTGCCGAGGCTCAACATGCATAGTCATTCTCACGGTCATAATCACTCTCATAATGATGAAGGCGCTTCAAAACGGATTGGCTGGGCATTTTTTCTAAACTTAACATTTACCGTAGTCGAGTTTATCGGTGGTTGGTTAACCAATAGTACGGCGATTATGGCTGATGCAATCCATGATTTAGGGGATAGTATTTCCATAGGTATGTCATGGGTTTTAAATAAGCTGAGTAACAAACCTGCGTCTAACCGATTTTCATACGGCTACAAGAGGTTTTCACTACTTGGCGCCCTGATTAATGGTTTAGTGCTCACTGTTGGTTCCATATTTATACTAATAGAGGCCATACCAAGACTCGCCAACCCTGAAATGCCGCAAGTAGAGGGAATGCTTTTATTGGCAATTTTTGGCATGCTGGTAAATGGTTACGCTGCCTATAAGCTAAGTCACGGAAAAACACTCAATGAACGAGTGTTAAACTGGCACTTGCTTGAAGATGTATTAGGTTGGGTCGCTATATTTGTTGTTTCGATAATCCTGATGTTTGTTGACTGGCCTATACTTGATCCCATTTTGTCGATTTGTTTCACACTTTTTATATTGTTTAATGTACTCAGGACATTGAAATCGACTCTTATGCTGTTTTTGCAAGCTGCGCCAGATATTGAGCTTATTGAAAGCATAAAATCAAGAGTGCTATCAAAATCCATTGTCGGTGAAGTGCATCACCTGCATATTTGGTCATTAGATGGTGAAAACAATGTTTTAACCGCTCATATTGTTTTAAATACAGAAATATCAAATGAAGAACTGAAAGCGTACAAGCTAGAGTTACGGCATGAACTTAAAGAGTTTGATTTTGCTCATACTACAATTGAAATTGAGTTTCTAGATGAGCAATGTCGTGACGCCAGCCATTAGATAGTGGTAGTATTTGCATAACTAAGTGATAATTAAAACGAAATGAATATTAACCGACTTCCTGCACACATTATGATTTTACTGATATTACTTCAGTCATTTTCTGCTGTGGCTAAACTTGCGGATATTCATGTTTTTGATTCTGAACACATAAAAACCGAGCATATTCATGCTTTAGATGACCACCCAGCCTCTGCACAATCGACACAAACAGGTGAGAATGGCCAGCATAACCATGCTGATTGCCATCATTGCGGACACTGCAATGGTTCACATGTACAATTTGCCGCGCTAATCTACATTTGTAAAAACTTGCACTTTAAAATAAACCATTTCTTTGACTACTTGAAGATAGTTATTGAAGCCCCAATTTCTCAACTACTTCGCCCTCCCAAAATAAGTCCTTTTATTTAATTGGCGCGATAGGCAATCAGCCTTCGCTCGTTTTATAAAAATAAACAGGACAAAATATGAATTGGTCTTATTTTAAGGCTACCGTGAATGTTTTGAAAAAAACAATACGGTTGTCAGTATTGTCATTTATTGTGACAACTAATATCGCTTTTGCTAATGATTTATACCTTGAATCAGTTTCATTATCAGATGCGATACAACGAACGCTTGCAAATAACCCACAGTTAACAGCGTTTGAATATAAACAAAAGCGTTTAGGCGGCGAATTAGTCACCGCAGAGCTAAAACCTGAATATAACTTCGGTGTTGAATTGGAAAACTTTGCAGGTACTGGCGATGTATCTGGACTTAGCGACGCTGAATTAACCTTGTCGATATCTTCTGTTGTAGAGCTGGGCGATAAGGTAAATAGCAGAAAGTTTTATGTTAACGCGCAAAAGCAAGCTATTGCAGTTGAAGAAAGAATACAAACACTCGATATTTTGGGTGAGGTAACAACCCGATATATCGATGTTTTGACCTTACAGCAAGTCATGCGTGTTAATGAAAATGCAGAAAAGTTAGCACGAGAAACCTACCAAACTGTCTCCAAAAAAGTCCGCATTGGTTCAGCACCGTCATCAGAGCAAAAACGAGCTGAAGCAGCTCTGGCAACAGCTAGATTAAAGACACTAACCATTTCCAAGCAATTAGATGCCAGTGTTCGTAAGTTAGCTATTATGTGGGGAGAGCAATCACCGAAATTTTCTAGGGTATCAGGCGATTTATTTGCATTCCCTAAAACAATATCGCTTGAATACATTATGGCTCAACTTTCTCAAAGCCCTCATTTGTTGGCCTATGCAGAGCAGTCGAGAGTTCAACAGGCTCAATTGCAATTAATCAACACACAAAGCAAGGCCAATATAACTTGGAGCGCAGGTATAAAAAGGCTTGAAGGCAGCAACGACACAACCTTGGTCGCAGGGGTTAGCGTCCCTCTATTCACGAGTGATAGAAATAGGGGAAACTATCAATCCCAAAAAGCAAAATTGAGCGAAGTGGAACAGCAACAGAAAGCTGCAGAACGAGTGCTATATAGTCAATTAGCTATGTTCTATGCAGCGCAGGAAGAAGCTCGTCTTACGGTTGAAGCATTACAAACCAATATTATTCCACCGCAAGAAGAGGCGTTGGCGTTAGTGCAAAAAGCCTATTCAGACGGGCGCTTTAGTTATTTGGAGTTAGTTTCAGTGCAAAAAGAGCTTATTGATATGCAATACGCACTTATTTTCGCAGCAAGTGATGTACACAAGCAAAGTGTGGCCATTGAGGCACTATCAGGCATTCCTTTAATTTCTTCCAGTAATACAGCAAGCCAACTTTCAAGCTTTAGCGAGAATTAATCATGAAAAAGAAAAAAATATTAAATTCACCAATCAGCCTTTTCAAATTAATGCTTGTTGTGATTGGTTTGACCACCATCTCGACTCAAGCTAGTGAACCCCATGAACATGGAAAAAACAACGAACAGCACGATGAACATGACCACGAGCATGAAGAACATAGTCACCAAGGCAGAGACGAAAAGCATGGAGACGAGCACGCGGATGAGTTTGTAACCATGTCTGCTGAAATGGCGAAACAAAATGGTATTGAAACTGCCATTGTTACTAACGGAGTTATTCGTGATGAAGAAATTTTATACGGGAAAATAGTTGCCGACCCAGCCTCACTTGCGCATGTCAACGCGAGGTTCCCTGGTGTTATTAAGGAAATCAAAGCCAATATCGGCGATGAAGTTAAAAAAGGCGAAATCCTTGTCATGATTGAATCCAATGAGAGCCTAAATCAATATTCGATAAAAGCACCAATGTCTGGACGTGTAGTCGCTAGGCAAGCAAATATTGGCGAACTGACAAATGGGGAAAACTTGCTGACAATAGCTAACTTTGATGTCGTTTGGGCACAACTGTCGGTATTTCCGAACCAGCTTAGCAAAATTAGCGACAAGCAACAGGTTCTAATCCAAAGCATTGAATTTAATCAAAGTGGGCAAATTAGCTATTTAACGCCATCTATAAACAACAAGCCTTATTCGTTGGCATTTGTAAAGTTAAATAACAAAACGAACAACTGGCCACTTGGCGCTTCAATTAAAGGGGCGGTTACAACCAATCAACACTCAGCTCCAGTTGTTGTGCCAAAAGAAGCCATTCAAGAGTTTGAAGGCAATGATGTTGTTTTTATTAAAGAGGGCAATGAATACCATCCTAACCCAGTCAAAACTGGCGCTTCAGACGCTATCAATATAGCGATCATCGAGGGTTTAAACGTCGGTGAAAGTGTGGTTGTAAAGAACAGCTATCTGCTAGTTGCTGATCTAAAAAAATCGGAGGCTGGACATGAACACTAACCTCCGCGCTTTTTATTCACCTCATATTGGCTTCAATATTATCGAGGTGAAAATATGATCGCCTGGATACTAGAATTATCTATCCGTAGACGTGGCACTATGTTGCTCATGGCTTTGTTTATCATTGCTTTAGGAATGTGGAATTATCAAAAGCTACCTATTGATGCTGTGCCAGATATAACCAATGTACAGGTACAAATAAACACGCAAGCTCAAGGTTATTCACCTTTGGAAACAGAGCAACGGATCACGTTTATCGTCGAAACGGGGTTGGCCGGTTTGCCTAAGCTGGATTATACCCGTTCACTTTCTCGATATGGTCTGTCGCAAGTGACTGTTGTGTTTGAAGAAGGTACAGATCTGTATTTTGCCAGAAACTTAATCAATGAACGGCTTAGCGCAATTAAGGAGCAACTGCCGTTAAGCATTGAACCAGAAATGGGGCCTATTGCGACGGGCCTTGGTGAAATATACATGTACAGCATAACTGCCGACGAAAGTGCCAAGCAAAAGAATGGCTTACCCTATGATGCGATGGCGTTAAGGGAGATCCATGACTGGGTTGTGAAACCACAACTTGCATTGGTTAAAGGGATCACAGAAATAAATGCAATTGGTGGCTATAAAAAGCAATACCATATTAATCCTGATCCGTTAAAGATGTTGCACTACGGTATTACCAATGAAGCCCTATCACATGCAGTAACGCGAAATAACGCAAATCAAGGAGCGGGTTTTATAGAAAGAAGCGGGCAGCAAATTCTTGTTCGTTCACAAGCTCAATTGCAAACTATTCAAGACATCCAAAACGTCACTATTAAAAGCGATGACGGCACACTTGTAAAAGTAAAAGATGTTGCCGAAGTTGCGATAGGAAAAGAGCTAAGAACTGGTGCTGCATCACAGGAAGGCAAGGAAAGTGTAATTGGAACAGCAATGATGCTGGTAGGCGAAAACTCACGCTCGGTGGCATTAGCTGTAGGTGAAAAGCTTAGTGAAATTCAAAATAGCTTACCTCAAGGAGTTTCTATAGTTCCCCTATATGACAGGACAACTCTGGTTGATAAAGCAATTAGTACCGTACAAAAAAATCTCATTGAAGGCGCATTACTGGTTATCTTGGTATTGTTCCTATTGCTGGGTAACATACGCGCCGCTTTGATTACCGCAGCTGTCATTCCACTGGCAATGTTGGCAACAATCACGGGCATGGTTCAAAGCAAAGTCTCGGCGAATTTAATGAGTTTGGGAGCCTTGGATTTTGGATTAATTGTTGATGGAGCGGTAATAATCGTTGAGAACTGCATTAGGCGGTTAGCAGAAAGCCAAAAACGAAATGGCTCGGTCATTTCCCTAAAAGAGCGGCTAGATATTGTTTACGCTGCTACCAATGAAGTGATACGACCTAGTGTTTTTGGCGTATTGATTATAACAATTGTTTATGTGCCTTTGTTTACCTTATCTGGTGTCGAGGGAAAAATGTTTCACCCGATGGCCGCCACCGTGATCATCGCTCTATTGTCTGCAATGGTATTTACCTTCACGCTCGTTCCCGCTGCGGTTGCCTTATTCTTGAAAGGCAAAATCAGTGAAAAAGAAAGTCCGATCATTGTCGGTGCTAAGTCAGTATATCGTCCGGTTTTAAAGTGGGCTTTAAAACTGCGTTGGCTAGTCGTTTTTGGCGCTGCTTTACTTGTGGTATTTAGCATATTTCTTGGTAGTAAATTAGGCTCTGAATTTGTACCTCAGCTTAATGAAGGTGACATTGCATTGCACGCGATGCGTATCCCTGGAACTGGGATAGACCAAGCTGTTGAAATGCAAAAGATACTTGAACAAAAAATTATGGAATATGATGAGGTTGCTACGGTGTTTTCAAAAACGGGCACAGCAGAGGTGGCGACGGATGCAATGCCGCCAAATGTGACTGATACTTTTTTGATATTAAAGCCCAGAGAGCAATGGCCCGACCCTAATTTAACGAAAGCGGATTTTGTTGAAAGGCTAGAAAAAGATCTCAGCTCTATTCCCGGCAATAATTATGAGTTTACTCAACCAATTCAGATGCGATTTAACGAATTAATTAGCGGAGTAAGAGCTGATTTGGGAATTAAGCTCTACGGTGATGATTTATCCCAACTTGTCAGCTCTGCACAAGAAATTTTGGCTACACTCAATACAATTTCAGGTGTTGCTGATGCAAGACTTGAACAAGTTGATGACGTGCCTATTTTTACTGTGAATCCCAGACCTGAAGTATTAGCTCTATATGGGTTAGATGTAAGCGATTTACAATCTTGGTTAACAACAGTGGTGTCAGGTGAAAACACAGGGCTAATATTCGAAGGTGATAGAAGATTTGAAATTGTAGTTAGATACCCAGAGCTGTTGCGTACTAACCTTGAGCTGTTAGGTAATTTACCAATCGCAACAGAAAGTGGTGAGTTTGTACCGTTAAATGAGGTTGCAGAGTTAAATTATACAACGGTTCCAAGTCAAATCAGCCGAGAAAATGGTAAACGACGAATTGTTGTCACCGCCAATGTTCGAAATAGAGATTTAGGCTCATTCGTACTAGAAGCACAGCAAAAAATTCAACAAAATGTTGATTTACCCGCTGGTTATTGGCTTGAATACGGCGGTACATTTGAACAACTTGAGGGTGCAACTCAAAGATTATCTATCGTAGTTCCTGCCACATTGTTTGTTATTTTGACACTGCTCGTAATAGCGTTTAGTTCAATAAAAGATGCACTAATCATATTTAGCGGTGTGCCCCTAGCACTAACGGGTGGTGTATTGGCTTTGTGGTTAAGAGACATGCCTCTTTCAATTTCTGCTGCTGTTGGATTCATTGCCCTTTCAGGTATAGCTGTATTAAATGGACTGGTCATGCTGTCATTCATTAAACAGCGATTACTTGAAACAGGAGAGTTAATAAACTCAATTATCGAAGGTGCAACCATCAGGCTTCGCCCTGTATTAATGACCGCTTTGGTTGCCAGTTTAGGTTTCATTCCAATGGCGTTAAATGTTGGAACTGGAGCTGAAGTTCAGAGGCCATTGGCAACTGTGGTTATTGGGGGAATTATTTCCTCAACTTTACTTACTTTAATTGTTTTGCCTGTGCTATATCGAATTGCATACAACAGTACCAAATCCTAAAAATGTGCACATAGCCTAATGCTGGTCAGCAAAGCTGACTGGCATTTTGTGTTTGCCCGGAGCCTGCGTGACTATGCACCAAATTTGGAAGGAAACTTACATCAATTGTTAAGCTAACATAGAGGAAAGACGCACGAGCTTCACCCGGCTAGATTTTTGAGTTGGATATTTTGATAGACCTCCAATAAAAAGAGGGTGGAAAATTAACCACCCTCAAATCGAAATTACTGACACAATCCTGTACTTGCTGAAGTGTCAAATGTTAGTGCAGCAGTTACATCGCTAACGCAAAAATTAACTGTTACTCCACCGCCTTGGCTGGTCGATGTAACAAAGTTAGCGACACCATTTACATCAGTTGAAACAGTTTGAGTTTCATCCCATGTGCCATTAAAGCTACCAGTAACAGATGCATTTGCATAAGGTTGGCCTAAATCATCTAACACGGTTACTGCTGCCGTACCAAATTTTTGCCCTTTTCCAGCACTTTGTGTACCTGTTGTTACCGAACTTACATAGACAGACGTTGCTTCTGCTGGTGGTTGAGTGCTGCCACCTAAAATAACAAAGTTATCAATTGTATATAAATCGCCATTAAAGGTATTAGGGTCAATTAATATAACTAAGGTATCAACATTGGTATCACCAGTATCGCCGTCTATTCTATCCGCTAAACGAAATCTAAGGGTTTGCCTGCCATTTGCGTGATCAATGAAAGCTTCGTATTTGCTGTGGCGACCAACAGGATAGTTGCTGCTTGTGGCTGTTGCTGAGTTTTCCAATTGAACTAAAATTTGCTTGCCAACTAAAGCCGCATCTGTATTAAACAAATCCATGGCAAAAGCTTTGTCGCCAACAAGTAAAGGCGCTGCATTTGATATAGCTGAAGTCGAAGCCGCAATTACATCCCATTGTGTTGCAGAGTTTCTGGTGTAGTTTAATACGCCGCCTGAAACATCAAAGTTACCGTCGAAATAAGTGTAAGTAACAGCAGAGTTGCCATCAAAATCGTCTAACACAGTTTCAACTGCCAACTCAGGCTCTACAAACACATTGAAGCTTGCTACATCTGTGCCACAGCTAGCGTTAGTTACGGTTACTGATACTTCGCCACTAGTAGCACCGGCAAAATCAATATTAACGCTTTCACCGCTGCCTGAAATAGTCGCACCAGCAGGAGCACTCCATGTATAACTAGAGTTAGTACCTTGCGCACCAACTACAGTAAATGTATGTGTGCTATTTGGTGCAACTATATTCGGGCCATCAATTGCTGCTTCACCTAAATTGTATACTCGCACATAATCTACTTCCATTGTTGCAGGTAGTGCTGAGTCATCTACCGTGCCACCCCAGCTGCCGCCTACAGCCATATTTAGCAGTATATGGTATTGATAGTTTTCATATGTCCACCAACTTGGGTTAGCTAAATCACTAGGTGTTTTGGTTGAATAAAGCATTCCATCTACATACCAACGAATCTCATTTGGTTCCCACTCCACAGCATATACATGAAAGTTGTCCGACCATTTTTGTGGCTGGCTTAATACATGAGCACCGGTAAATGAGTTGTTAGGCCAGGCTTCACCATAGTGAATTGTACCATGAGCAAACATTGAGGCTTGGCCTGTTGACTCCATTATGTCTATTTCTCCAGACATTGGCCAACCTACATCAGGGTTAGTTGGGAGCATCCAAAATGCTGGCCACATGCCTGCTGCATCCGGCAATTTTATTCTGGCTTCAAAGCGGCCATTGGTCCACTCACCACTAGCGGGCATACCTGCCGTGCGGATTCTGCCGGAAGTATATGAATTGGCTTGAACTCGTTGTTTTTTTGCTGTAATGGTTAAAGTACCATTTGCTACTGTTAGATTATCTGATTGATAACTTTGCAATTCATTGTTACCCCAGCCACAAATACCTTCAGCACAGCCGTCGCCGGTTTGTACCTCCCAATTGTTTAAATCTAATGTTGTGCCATTAAACTCATCACTCCAAACCAGTGTTTGGCAGGTATTTGCGTATGAGGTTGCTGAGAATAGACCTACAGCCAAAACTGCAGTGGTCGTTTTAATTGACGGTTTTTTCATGTTTCACCTTTGTGTATGTGTATTTATATTTGTGTGCGCTAGTTATTATACTGTGACACCAAAAGAAAGCGCTTACAAATCTAATGTGTTAGAAATGTTTGTAAAATGTTTTAATTTGTTAATGTGATGCAGGGGAGTGGTGGCTGCAACTAATAGCCAAGGGGATTAGCCACAGCGGTTAATTCATCTACTAGTTTTGTTTTAAGTATATAACTAAGGGGTTACTTGCGCGCTTTGTTTAGATATTTGGATTTTTTAATGCAATAAATAAACACAGCCCGCCCGCTAATAAGGCAACATAAGTTCCTATGCTAAAGGCTTGCTGGTTGTCGATATTTAGCGACATAAATAACACTGCATAACTAATTGAGCCTATGCCGAATCCGGCTAATATTCCTTTTCCTGCAATGGTTGATAATTGAATCAATTTAGACATTTGCATTCCTTACCCTTAAATTTATTGTTGTATGATAATACTTTATTGGGCTTGGGAAATAAACTACTGCAAATAATCCTTCACTACATCTTTATATGTACGACTGACTTTGACCTGTTCGTTGTCGCCTATATGCACATAAAATTCACCTTTGGGCAGAGGAGTCACTTTATCGATGCAAGTTAAATTGATAATGGTCGACCTATGTACACGTTTAAAAATGCTTGGGTCAAGTTCATCTAACATAGCTGAGATGGTTGAGCGTTTAATATGGGTTTTGCCTCGAGCATGAATACAACAATAGTCGCCAGCAGCGTCAATCCACTCGATTTGTTGTTGGTCGAGCAAGGTAATTTCATCACCGTCTTTAATGACTATTTTGTGTTCTGCTGATGCATTAATCGCCTGTAGCGCATCAATTATTTTCGATTTTTGTTGATGAGTGTCATCCACGTTTTGCAAGCGGCTAGTGGCGCGCTCAACAGCACGTTGAATATGTGCTTCATCAATCGGCTTCAAGATATAATCTACAGCGTTTACATCAAATGCACTGAGCGCATATTGATCGTAAGCCGTGGTAAATACAATGAGCGGCATCAGGTCATTTTGGATTTTCTTAATCACATCAAAGCCAGTTAACCCAGGCATCTCTATATCTAAAAATACTAAATCGGGTGATAACTGCTGAATAGCGGCTAATGCTTTACGGCCATTTTGACACTCAGCAACAATATTAATTTGTGGATGCTTAGACAGCTTAGCTTTAATTAAACTTAAAGCGAGCGGCTCATCGTCAACAATAATGGTTTTAATAGATTGCATATCAACCTCAATTAATTTTGATATGGCACACAAATATGCGCCAATAAACCGCCTGTGTCTAACTGTTTGAGTTCGAATGTATAACCTTCAGGGTAAAGGGTCGTCAAACGGGCTCTAATATTGCGTAAACCAACCCCTCGAGGCTGATCAAAAGCCGATTGGTCGACCACTTCTTCTAAACCTGAACCTGTATCAGATAACTGTAGACATAATTGTTTATTGATCACCTCTGCGGTTAAGCGGATCGTGCCACCATCTTCATTTTTTGCGATAGCATGTTTCATTGAGTTTTCGACGATTGGTTGCAAAATTAAGCTTGGAATTAAAGCACTATTGGCCTGTTCATCTATGTCAAATTCAAATTCCAATCTGTCACCAAAACGTACTTTTTCAATTTGTAAATAGAGTTCGAGCGTTTTTATTTCTTGCGCTAAGGTAACTTTAATGTCAGGGTCATTATCTAACGAATAACGTAAAAAACGACTTAAATTGACCACCATTTGTTGAGCTTTATTGTTTTCTTGTACTTCGATTAGTGAGTTAATTGCATTAAGGCTATTAGATAAAAAATGTGGGTTTAACTGATAGCGCAACATTTTTAATTGGGCTTCTCGGGCAATGTTTTGCGCTTCAATCCGCTTTAAGTGCTCGATATTAGACTTAGCTTCGGTGTCTAATAATGTTTGATGCTCTACTTGCAAAAGTTGGTAGTAGATTACGCCATAAAACATCGCACTCCAGCAAGAGAATATAAAGATGCCAGTGAAGTACCAACCACCAAAATTCCACCATATATCTTGCTCGTCTGTCATATGAATAAAAGCTAACATGCGAGCAATCGTCCATAATAACGATACTAAAACAACAAGTAAAAATGAGTAGGCTAATCTAAACCAATTGCTTTTATTCCAACTCCACAAAAAAGCTTTTTGCATAAACAGGCTAAGCGCTAATCCAAATAATGCCTGCACAATAATATGCGAAAAGTGAGCGATATCGTATTGGCCATACCAAAGCGTGAGAGTGGTATAGCTAATAAAGCAGCTAAAAGCCCAAAAACCAATTTGGCAGTAGCGAAATAAAATTGTCGGTGCATTGCCCAGCTTGTGTTGAATGAGCTGACTTACATCGAGCGCTTTTTCTTGTTCGTCGTTGTTAGTTGACTGACTTATAACATTAGATTGTGCCACTGTTATCAACCTTTTATCGTGCTATGTACTTAAAACTTAGCTGTAAATTATTTTAAAACAAATACAAGTGGTTATTACTTTGCTGTATTTCTGTCCATTTTAACTTGAAATGATCCCTGTTTATCTCATTTTGTATGCGATAAAGAAAATGGTGTGTTAAAAAAGTATTAAATACTTTGCTGTTGCGCTCGAATTGTAACAGCGTTTAGTTTGGTTTATAAGCGATTACAATTTTTGTGATTGAATAATCATCGACAAAATTATGGGGATACCTATGACAACACAATTATCTAACCGAAATAAGATAGCTCGGTTAGTCAAATATGGTTTGGCTGTCACATCGAGCATGCTTATCTTAGGTTGTACACAAGACGTTGAAACTGAATCTGACTTCACACCACCAGATATCACTGAAAAAAATTCAAACTGGCAGTTAGTTTGGGCAGACGAATTTGATGGCACTGAAATAGATACCGCTAAATGGACACATGAAGTCAACTGTAGTGGCGGTGGTAATAACGAGCTACAGTGTTATACAGATTCCAGCGAGAACTCTTATTTGCAAGACGGCATGTTGCATTTAGTTGCCAAACCTTCGTCAGAAGGGAGCAAGCCATATAGCTCAGCACGTTTAAATACTAAATATAAGGGCGATTGGAAATATGGCCGAGTTGAAATTCGCGCTAAATTGCCAGCTGGTCAAGGTACATTTCCTGCAGGCTGGATGTTACCTACAGATGAAGTATATGGTGGCTGGCCGCATTCAGGCGAAATAGACATATTTGAAGGAGTAAACACTAAAGCCATTCGTCCGGACGGTACTGTCGACTCGAGTATTTATGGTACTTTGCACTACGGTAAAAGCTGGCCCGACAACGACCATTCGGGCAAGGAATATATTTTACCTCAAGAGCAAAACCCTGCTGATGTTTTCCATACCTACGCGATTGAGTGGGAGGAAGGTGAAATTCGTTGGTATATCAATGATACCTTGTATGCTAGCCAGCGAAGTTCTGAAGTTCGTTATAACAAAGACGGCGTTGCGACTGGTTTAAAACATCGAGGTTGGTATACGCACAATTATCACCCAGTAACAGGTGAGTTGGCTGCATTTTATACTGACGCTCCGTTCGATCAAAAATTCCATATCATATTGAATAATGCTGTTGGCGGCGATTGGGCATCTAACACAAACCAAGCCAGTGAATTTTCAGACACTGGAGGGGTTGATCCTGCAGCCTTTGTCGACGGCAACGCAATGCAGATCGATTATGTCCGTGTATACCAATGTTCACTTGATCGTGAAACGGGCAAGGGCTGTGGTACTTATACTCCAGAATATTTTGCAGATGCAACCTTAGTTGAAGGTGAAGCGCCAACTATCACTCCACCTGCACCTCCAGGCCCAGTATCTGATTTGGTTATTTTTGCTGATGCAGAAAATCCTGATTGGCCAATGTGGGATTGTTGTGGTGGCTCAACGCCGACTGTAGAAATTGATGCTGACTCAACTTATGGGGCTACAGCTGAATTTTCAATTGGTGCTACACCAACTGTAATGGGTTTTATCACTCGTGATTTAGACGCGCCTAAACCTTACGATGCAACTAGTAAATTAGCAACTGGTACAGTTGAGTTTGACCTCAAAGTTCTAAGCATGCCAAACGATGCAAGTGCGGATTGGTTTTTTAAAATTGAACAAGGTGACGCGGATACCGCTGCAACTTTTTCACTATCTGAAAGCCAAGAAGGTGTATTGCCTACCCAAGGTCAATGGCAGCACTATACCTTTACATTGCAGCAGTTAGCAGATGCTGGGTTAGATGTAAGTGGCATTAATGTTGTCATGGTTTTCCCTGCATGGGGACAAGGAGAGGGCGCAGTTTACCGTGTTGATAATTTCAAAATTGGTGATGGCGCTGGTGCAAATAGCCCTGAATTAGTTTTATTTGAAGAACAAGCTAACCCAGAATGGTTACCATGGGATTGTTGTGGTGGTTCAACCCCAATTGAAGTAACAGATGATGGTGAGCACAATACTGCAGTTGAATTTGCAATTGGCGCACAACCAACGGTTATGGGTTTTAAACCAGCAGATGGCTCGGGGGTTAATTTTAACGCGAGTTCAATTTTGCCATCCGGTGTTGTTCAATTTGAAATGAAAGTTACTAGCATGCCAAACAATGCAGCTGCAGCTTGGAAATTCAAAATAGAGAGTAATGCAACTTCAGAAGCCGTCGAATTAGATTTAACAGATAGCGTTGAAGGTGTCGCACCAGTTGAAGGCCAATGGCAAACCTATACATTCAAATTAGCAGATTTATCTAACCAAGGCCTAGATGTCAGTGCAATTGATGTGATTATGGTTTTCCCTGCTTGGGGCCAAGGCGAAGGAGCGATTTATCGCATTGACAATGCAAAAATCTATGACCCAAGTTTTGTTGGAGGTAGCAACGCTGGTTTAACTTTATTTGCTGATGCTGAAGACGCAACTTGGTTAATGTGGGATTGTTGTGGTGGTTCGACGCCTGCGGTTGTCACTGACAATGATACTGGAGCTGCTGCTGAGTTTAGTATTGGCGCACAACCAACGGTTATGGGTTTTAAACCAGCTGATGGCTCAGGCGTTTCGTATGATGCATCTGCTTTTTTGAATGATGGTGTAGTAGCTTTTGACTTAAAAGTAACCAGTATGCCAAACAATGCAGCAGCACCTTGGTTATTTAAAATTGAGAGCAACCAAACTTCAGAAGCTGTAGAGCTACCTATAACTGATAGCCAAGAAGGTTTCGCACCTCAATTAAATCAATGGCAAACCTATACCTTCTCGTTAATTGATTTATATAACCAAGGCCTAGATGTATCAGCAATCGACGTGGTTATGGTATTCCCAGCATGGGGTCAAGGTGAAGGGGCTGTTTATCGTATAGATAATGCTTATATTGGTCCTGCACGTTCGGTTAATAATGGTGGAAACTCAAGTGATGACAGCACTGGAGATGATAATGCTAACGACGATGCTGCGAGTGCATGTACTGTCCCTGTTTGCAATGGCACATTTGATTCAACTGACCATTGGTTAAACGCTATTTTTGACGTCAATATTGTGACTGAAGGTGCAAACTCATTCTACCAAGTTGACGTCACTGCAGCGGGTAACCCTTGGGATGTCAATATTAGCCAAGTAATGACAATTACCCCTGGCGCAACTTATACAGTGTCATTCAAAGCGAAATCAGACCGTGCTCGTACTATGCTTGTTGGTTTAGGTTTAAACCATGATCCATGGACCAACAAAACTGAAACGGTATCTTTAACGACAGATTGGCAAACATTTACCTATGACATAGTGGCCGATAGTTTTGGCGACGACAATAGCCGAGTACTATTTGATATGGGCGCTGAAATAGGTGTTGTATCCATTGATGATGTCACTGTGGTGATGAAGTAATTACGAAATCGTAGAGCTTCATCACAGATGACAGCTCTACTTTGTTCAACAGTTTTTGTACAGAATTAAGTAGGAAAGTTATGAATACCAATAGCTTTAAATTAAATAAACTAGCCGCAACCTTATCTGTAGCGCTAGCGGCTGCTTCAGCACCTCAGGTGGTTTATGCCCAGCAAGGTGCCGACGAGCAAGTAGACGAAACCATTACGGTACGCGGTATTCGCGGCAGTTTAATGCGTTCAATGGATTTAAAACGCGATAGTTCAGGCATTATGGATGCTATTTCAGCTGAAGAAATGGGTAAATTCCCCGACACTAACTTAGCTGAATCACTGCAACGTATTACGGGTGTTACTATCAGTCGTTCTAACGGTGAGGGGAGTGAAATTACCGTCCGTGGCTTTGGCCCACATTTTAACTTAGTGACGCTCAATGGCCGCCAAATGCCGGGTACAGGTTTTACTCGCTCATTTAATTTTGAAAATTTATCGTCAGAGGGCGTCTCTAGTCTAGAGGTGGTCAAAACCTCACGGGCGGAAACGCCAACAGGTGGTTTAGGTGCAACGGTTAATATAGTCACACCTAAGCCATTACAAACTAAAGAACGTACTATCAGCCTAATGGCAAAAGCCATTCACGATAGCTCAAATGTCGCTGGTGATGATATTACCCCTGAATTTGCGGGTTTATACAGCGACACATTCATGGACGACACCTTTGGGGTTGCAGCTAACTTCTCGTATAACCGTCGAGATTTCCAGCAGCAAGGCGCGAATATTCAAGGTTGGCATGCCAATGTTGATTTGCCAGCAAGTCCGAGTGGTGAGGTAATCGACAACCGAGCTTTAGATGAAAATGGTGAGCCAGTAAAAGCCTTTATGGCAGTAGACCCAGACACAGGGGAATTGGTACCTTCTGCTGCACACTTTTTTCCTAAAGACATGAACTACGGTTACGCAGATGTGCAGCGAGAGCGCATTAATGGTCAGGTTGCACTTCAGTACAAACCAACGGATGACATGGTTATCACTGCTGATTATACAGGTACACGTGCAACCACTGCTGTAGAGACTGTTGGTTGGGGGATCTGGAATAACTTCGGTGGCAATATTAATGGCTACGAATTAGATTCTAATGGTACAGCTATTTACGCGGACATTGCTGGTGATGACGGCTCGTTTGCAATCAGTCGTTCAACCACAGAAGTTGAATCTGATTCAGTTGGTTTAAATTTAGATTGGCAGTTAACCGATTCAATTCACGTTGAATTAGACGTACATGACTCACAAACCAAAGTAGACAACGGTGCAGACAAAGGTATCGGTGGCACTGCGCAGATGATTTTGGGATCAGATAAACTGGTCAATAAAGTGTATGACTATCGAAACGGTGAAATTCCACACTATTGGATCAACTGGGAAAATGGTAGTCAAACCTTAAATGCGAGTGAAATTGACTCTAATTTTGGTCAATTTATCCATAGCCCAGGTAAAGCTACTGTCCAACAAGCACAGCTAGATGTGACTTGGGTGAATGGCAGTAGTGGAGCTTTGGTCGAACTTAAGGCGGGCGGCTCTTTTACCAAACAATCACTTTCTGGTTCAAATGCTTGGAGTGGTTTACGTGGTGGTCCAGGTTTTAATCCAAGTTTTACCCAAATTTTGTCAGATGATCTATTTACCAAACATGGTACGGCTGATTTTCTCGACCAATTTTCCGGTGGTGGCGACGACCTATCACCAAATTATTATTACACCTTTGATTTAGACAAAGTCGTTGGTTTGCATAGCGCTTATGTAACTGCTGACGCTGTCGGGGCTAGCAATGCATTTTCAACCGACCCTTATGACCCAAATGGTAATCAGACAACCAGTTTAGTTGAAGAAGAAACCACAGCGGTCTATTTACAAAGCCAGTGGGAGTTTGAGTTAGGTGATTATCTGCTTGAAATGAATGCTGGTGTGCGTTACGAATCAACCGATGTAGTGAGTCCATCTGAGAGCAAGCTAGTTGAAGAAGTGGTGTGGGCTTCAGCGTCAGAATGGATAACTAGATATCAAGGTGATGCGCAGTTGGTATCTAACTCTGGCGGCTATGACATTGTATTGCCTATGCTCGATTTGAAACTAGAGCTAACCGACGACTTAGTCACACGATTGTCGGTGGGCAAAAGTATGGCACGCCCTGAACTCGGATATTTATTAGGTGGCACTAGCTATAGTGGTAGCCCAAAAATAGGAGCGCGTACCGCCAGTGGTGGTAATACTAATTTAAAACCGTATCAATCGACTAACTTAGATTTATCGGTTGAGTACTATTATCAAGAAGATAGTTACTTGTCGGTCGGCTTATTTGCGAAAAAAGTTGAAGACTGGATAGAAGGCTCTGTTACTGAAGACACCATTGACGGTGTGCATGATGTCTACCAAGGACAAAGATATCAATCTGCCGTTGCCGCAATAGAAGGGGATGGTCAACAAGCTGATACCAGCGCAATTTATGACTGGCTAATCGCTGAAGGTTATGGTGATGAGAATGGTGCGATTTCGGCTGATCCAGCAACCGACCCAATTCTTAAATGGTCTCTGAGCACACCATTAAACGTAGAAGAGCGTAACGTTCACGGCGCTGAATTTGCCGTGCAACACGTATTTGGCGACAGTGGTTTTGGTACTGCTCTTAACTTTACTTTAGTGGATGGTGATGTTGAGTACGACCCTTATGAACTAAAAGTACAAGGTGTGCTGCCAGGTATTAGTGACTCAGCCAACTTCCAAATGTTCTATGAAAAAGATGGATTGTCGGTGAAAGCGACCTACGCATGGCGTGATGCATACTTAATTGGCCAAGGCCAATCGCAAGGTTCTGCTGAAGCGCCGCCGCAGTTTGCAAAATCTTTTGCGCAGTGGGACATGAGTATTAATTACGATCTAACCGACGATATTACCGTGTTCTTTGATGGGGTTAACCTCAACAATGAAACAGAACAAGGTTATGGCCGCTTTGAAGAGCAATTCTTATTTGCTCGCCAATATGGCCCAAGATATGTGGTTGGTGCCCGTATCAAACTGTAAGACTCCCAATAATAGCGTGGCAGTAAAAGTCGTTCGTTGCCACGCTTTTTTCGCTGGAATTGTTATGAAAAAAACCTTATCTATTATGACAACAGTGCTGTTGTCTAACTCTCAGGCTGTGCTTGCTGCAAGCTCTGCTGATAAGCTAATTACTTATCAGGGGTATACGGGAGCGTACCCAGATTTTACGTTAGTAGTGGATGAAAGATTCAATCAGTTTAACACTGATTTATGGGCAAAAGGCGATGGTGCGGTAGGCAGTGAATCTATTTGCCGCTTTCAGCCTCAAGGCGTAGAAGTTAAAAATGGTTTATTAAATTTAACCATACGCGAGCAAAGTGTCGCCGCGAGTTGGTCTGAAGATCACCAGCAACAAAAAAATGCTTACGAGTATACCTGTGGCGAATTGCGCACAGTGCCTGATAAGCCAATAAAATATGGCCGCTTTGAAACGCGGATGAAAGCGCCAAATCGACAAACCGCATCGGGTTATATCTCGTCGCTATTTACCTATATGCAAGGTGGAGAGCCAAGAGAATGGGAAGAAATAGATATTGAACTTGAAGGTGGCCGACCGGACAAATTTCAAGCCAATTTAATTTATGGGCTCAACTCGCCAGATTGGTGGTCGACCCGTCAATGGGGGGCGTGGGAAGACAAAATAGTTGTTGGCCCTGTAGATGAATGGCGTGTTTTTGCTTTCGAATGGACACCGACTGCAATTAAATGGTTTGTTGATGGCCAATTAGTTAAAACCCTCAGTGGCGCAGATATTGATTGCCAGCCTGAATGTGTAGCACCGCAAGTAAAGCCAACACCCATTCCAGACAACTTCACCCAGTTGATGATGAATTTTTGGATCCCCAATGATCACATTCAAGACGTATTTGGCGGCAATAAAAAGCGCAATAAATACCCTATGGTCACTCAGTACGATTGGATCCGTATATACCAATGGGATAAAGCGCCCTTTGGTTGGAGTCAGTAATCGGCTCGAGTGTTAAATAATTGTTGACTTTGTCGTAATGGTTAAATATCCTTTCGTCCTGTAATCGCTTTCATTATGTGGTTTTTTATTTTCCCAGAAGGGTTTTTATTTAAAGTTAATGAAACCGCTTACTTTATCTAGGCAACGATAATACACAAAGGGCAAACACATGGGACAGAACAAATTTAAACTAAGTGCGGTTTCAACCGCCATGTTGGCTGGTCTAATGGCTGGTCATACAAGTTATGCAAATGCGCAAGAATCACAAGAAATAGAAGAAACTATTACCGTCACTGGTATTCGTGGTTCTATTATGCGTGCAATGGATACTAAGCGTGAAAGCACAGGTATTGTTGACGCGATCAACGCTGAAGATATGGGTAAATTCCCAGACACCAACTTAGCTGAGTCGCTACAACGTATTACAGGTGTTTCCATCGACCGGACAAATGGTGAAGGTAGTAAAGTGACGGTGCGTGGTTTTGGGCCTGATTTTAACGTCGTTACGTTAAATGGACGCCAAATGCCTGCGGCAAATCTAGAAGCAACCTCAGCATCTTCTTCTCGATCTTTTGATTTCGCCAACCTAGCTTCAGAAGGGGTTGCAGGTGTACAAATTTACAAAACTGCGCGTGCAGAAAACCCTACAGGTGGCATCGGCTCGGTTATAAATTTAGAAACACATCGCCCACTCAACACGCCAGGCTTTAAATTGAGTGTTGGGGCCAAAGGTGTGTTGGATCAATCAGTTGAAGGCAACTCAATTACGCCAGAATTGTCTGCCATTGTTAGCAATAGCTTTTTTGACGACAAAGTGGGTGTATCTTTAGTTGGATCATACCAAAAGCGTAAGAGTGCTTACAGCAGCGCGGTGACTGGCAATGGCTGGTACACGATTAAAGGCCATGATGGTGATTGGGGCACTTTGCCGTTAGACACCTATGATGACGATGGCAACCTAGTCGAAGAACAAATAGCGGTGATCAATCGCCCAACTGAAGATGAAGTATACTCGGTACCGCGCAACCTTTCTTACGAATTCAATAACAATACCAGAGAGCGTGTAAATGGTCAGCTGACTTTGCAATTTAGACCAACAGAATCGGTTTTAGCAACGTTAGACTACACTTATGCTAAAAATGAAGTAGAAACAAATAGCACCAACATCTCTGCTTGGTTCAACAATGCTTACGACACAAGCACCCCAGGTAGTATTGTAATGACTCAAGGAACCGACGCGGTTGGCTCTGTCGTAGCGCCAGTTCTTTACACAGACTTAAGTGGTGCGGATGCCGCATCTGGTGTAGCGAGTTTTGGTACATATAATGAAAATAAATCATTAGGCTTTAATGTAGAATTTGCCGCCAGCGACAACTTGAAGTTTGTAGTTGATGTGCACTCTTCTGAAGCCGAAGCTGGCCCAGCTGACTGGCGTGGTTCTAACAATATTATTGGTTTAACCCAAAATGACAGAATCGGCGCAACAGTGGATTACAGCCAAGATTTACCAGTGTTAGATATCATGTACGCGAATGGGGCCGAAGAGCGTGATCCATCACGCATGATGAGCGCGGGTACCAGTTTCCGTAACGCTTACATGAAAGCGGAAATTGACCAATACCAGCTTAAAGGTACTTATACCTTTGATGAAGGCATTGTTGAAAGCATCAATTTTGGGATTAACTCAACTGAATCAAGCAATCGTTCTGCCTTTGGCAATACTCAACGTGATACTTGGGGTGGTTATGGTGTTAAAGCTAAGATGGATCCTAGCAGCGCTGATTATGACGCGGATTACCAAATGCAAGATTCATACGATGATGATATTTTTTATTTAGATACGGTTCCAGATAAATTCTCGGATATTCCTGGTAGTGAAAATCCAAGATTAGAAAAATATATCTACAAAACTGATTTCTTAGAAGTCATTGATCAAATTGAAGCAATTGCTCTGCTAAATGATGAGTCGTTAGGAGAGTGTGGGGCACGGTTATGTGCACCGAGCACATTCTCTGAAGACAGAACCGTAGTTGAGAAACAAAAAGCCGCTTACTTGCAGGCTAATTTGATATTCGATATTGGGGCGATGCCCGCCAACTTAGCCATGGGTGTTAGATACGAAGAAACCGACGTAACATCTCCCGCAGTCGTGCCTAATTACACTAATATTGCTTGGACTGGAGCAAACGAATTCTCGTTGTCTGCTTCAGGTGAGCCAGTTGCTTCTGCTCAAAGTGGTTCTTACGATAATGTTTTGCCGGCTATCGATTTTGATATCGAGGTGTTTGACGATTTCATTATGCGTGCGGCAATCGGTAAATCTATGACGCGTCCAGGTTATGCCGATATTCAGGGTGGTCGCTCCGTTAGCCAATTAGCTCGTATAAATGGCGGCACAGGTACCAGTGGTAATCCAAATTTAGTTCCGTTTGAATCAACCAACTTTGACTTATCTGCTGAATGGTATTACGGCGAAGGCAGCTATGTATCTGTTGGTTATTACGCTAAAGATGTTAAAAACTTTATTGGTCAAGGCAGTTTGACCGAAGCACCATTTGATGTTGTTCACCCGTTTTCGGGTCCAAATGCAGCGCAAGCGTTGGCTGCATTGAATATATCCGCTGACGATGCGGGCCCAAATGCTGGCGATTTACGCCAATATTATTTAGATCAAGGCTGGATAGATGCCGATGGTAATTTAACGGATCCAACCGATGGTTATTTACCAACTGACATTACTTTTACCGTACCTTCAAACGAAAAAGAAGCATCGCTCGATGGATTCGAAGTTGCGGTTCAACATCTATTTGGTGACAGTGGTTTTGGTACTCAAATCAACTTCACCTTAGTTGATGGTGATGTTGTGTATGACAACTACAATACCAATAAGGGTAACCAAGTTGATGCAAATGGTAATGAAATTTTAGATGATGACGGCAACCCAATTCCTAAACAAAATCAGTTTGTTTTACCTGGGTTAAGTGACTCAGCTAACTTTGTTGGTTTTTATGATAAAGATGGTGTTCAGGTGCGTATTGCCTACAACTGGCGAGATACTTTCTTGGCGAGTACCTTTACCGGTGATCAGAAAAACCCAATTTATACCGAAGCCTATGGTCAATGGGATATCAATGTCAGCTTTGATGTCAGCGAAAATTTAACGGTTTTTGCTGAGGGCATAAACATCACAGACGAGTACTCTCGTCAGCATAGCCGCCACGAAAATATGGTGATGAACGCCACGCAGCAAGCCCCAAGATATAACATTGGTGCTCGCTATACATTCTAATTTATAGTTAACCAGAGTTCAGGTTAGTTAGGGTAGAAAATAAACATAAGGTGCTAGGCCATACAGGGTTAGCACCTTATTTTTTTGTGGAGACAAAATTTTTACCCAATGTAAAATTTTCAATCAAGGTAAACAAAAATCATTATAGATATTTTGTTATAAATATGTGACCATGAAAACGTTTTATGTTAGACGCCGTGTTTGTTAACGCAGTGACTAACAAGTTTAGGAAGTTGTTAGTGTATTCAGGTAGGGGCAATGAACCAACTGGTAAAACATATTGTTATTTTAGGTGGCGGTAGTGCAGGTTGGTTAACCGCTGGTGTGCTCGCCGCTGAACATATGCCAAGTGATACAAATGGCATTAAAATTACATTGGTTGAATCGCCCGACATTAAAACTGTAGGGGTTGGCGAAGGTACTTGGCCTTCTATGCGCACCACATTGCAAAAAATGGGCGTAAGCGAAACCGATTTCATTCGATGTTGTGATGCAGCGTTTAAACAAGGGTCTAAGTTTGCAGCTTGGCATACCGCAGATGTTGAAGATGCCTACTATCATCCATTTTCATTGCCAACAGAATTTACCCAACACAATTTAGCTATGGCTTGGCAACAATATCGCGAGCGAGTTAGGTTTGATCATGCGGTTTCTTTTCAGAGCCACATATGTGACCGAAACCTAGCGCCAAAACAAATTGCAACGCCCGAATATGCCTATGTGGCAAACTATGGGTATCATCTTGATGCAGCAAAATTTGCAGCTTTTTTAACCCAACATTGCACGGAAAAGCTTGGGGTAAAGCATATTCAAGCCAATGTTTTGGATGTTAAGTCACATACCAATGGTGATATAGCCAGCTTAGTCACAGACGCCGCTGGTGAAATTTCTGGTGAGTTATTCATTGATTGCAGTGGCAGTCGTGCACGTTTATTGGGTGAGCATTTAGGTATTGAAAACATTAGTTTGCAGCACTATCTATTCAATAATACCGCGTTAGCTGTCCATGTACCCTATCACAGTGAAGATGAAAATTTTGCTTCACATACCTTATCAACAGCGCAAAGAGCAGGGTGGATTTGGGATATCGCACTGCCAAGTCGTCGTGGCTGTGGTTATGTTTTTAGTGATGAACACACCAGCTTAGATGACGCTGAACAAACCATTCGCAATTATGTTGCGCAATCGAGTAGTTTAGATTTTGCCAAGCATGTCGATTTAAAACAGATCAAATTTAATCCAGGGCATAAACGCAAGTTTTGGCAGAATAATTGTGTTGCTGTCGGTATGGCGGCAGGTTTTATCGAACCTTTAGAGGCATCGGCTCTAGTTCTGGTTGAACTGTCAGCGCAAATGATCAGCGAACAATTACCACAAAATCGACAGGTCATGGATATTGTCGCGGAGCGCTTTAACGATAAATTTAGCGCACGCTGGCAGCAAATTATCGACTTTTTAAAAGTTCATTATGTTTTAAGTAAAAGAGACGATTCAGCCTATTGGTTAGATAACCGCGATGAATCGACTATTCCACAAAGTTTACAAGACAACCTTAATTTATGGCGCTACCAAGCGCCATGGCATTTTGATGCTATTCATACTGAAAGTTTGTTTTCGTCAGCCAGCTATCAATATGTTTTGTATGGTATGGGGTTCGAAACGGTTAGCCGAACGCACAAAACACAAACTCAGACTAAACTAATGCAACAAGCAGAGCGCTTATTTGCCGAAACAATTCAAAAAAGTAATCAAGTGATAAGTCAATTGCCGAGCAACCGACAATTGAACTTAAAAGTCCAACAATATGGATTTCAAAAAATTTAACGACACAGATAACAACACAAATAACAGAGGCTATACACATGAGCAACCATGCATTATTAAACAATGTTGATCACAAAGACTTAAAAATTATTCGCAAACGAAATGCGAAAATGGGTGATCAGGTCATGTTTTGCATGACTTTTCCGGTTGAGTTTCGTAGTGTGCAACACGACTACCCAATATTTTTCCGCAAAGATTCACAAACAGGTGAATTTATGCCAATTGCCATGTTTGGTTTTGAGCAAAAAGAAAATTTATTTTTGAAAGACGATAAATGGGACGCTGGATATATTCCGCTGGTGATGGATCGCGACCCATTTCTAATTGGCTTTCAACAAGACCGAGAAACAGGCGAGAAGAAGCCTGTTATTCATATTGATATGGACAGCCCTCGCGTTAGCAATGACGAAGGGGAACCTGTGTTTCTAGAGCACGGCGGTCAAACTGCATATTTAGAAAAAATCAGCTCTATGTTGCAAGCCATTCATGCAGGGCAAGATCATAGCAAGGCTTTTGTGCAAAAATTATTGCAATATGAGCTACTTGAGCCGTTTACACTAGAAATTGAATTGAACGATGGCTCGCAAAATCAACTAGTGGGCTTTTACACCATTCATGAAGAAAAAGTGAATGCATTATCTGCTGAAGCCTTAGCTGACTTGCATAAAGATGGCTTTTTACAAAGTATTTATATGGTTTTGGCGTCAATGAGCTCTATTCGAGACCTAATAGAACGCAAAAACCAAACATTAGTGAATAAGTAGAGTGGCTAAATTGCATGCTAGCATTTGGGCAAGCCGTTAAAACGATTGAGGGATGTACAAGTAACGACATCCCCAAACATTTGTTGACCGCGACTGAGCCGTTTATTTTAAAAGGCTTGGCGGCTGATTGGCCATTGGTTCAAGCTGGATTAAATTCAACGGCTGAGGCGGATAAATATATTCGGCAGTTTTATCAAGGACAGCAAGTTGGCGCCTTTGTCGGTGAGCCCGAAATAAAAGGCCGCTTTGGTTACAACCAAGATATGACAGGGTTTAACTACCAAACTGTGCGCGCTGATTTAACTCAAGTATTGGATAAAATACAGCAGAACCTAGACAACCCATCTGCTCAATCTTGTTATGTTGGCTCTACTTCGGTTGATTTATGTTTGCCGGGTTTACGTCAAACAAACGACTTGGCTTTAGATGTACCGAATAAACCTTTAGTTAGTGTTTGGATAAGCAACCGCTCACGCATTTCAGCGCATTTTGATTTGCCCGACAATATCGCGGTTAATGCGGTAGGTAAACGTCGTTTTACCTTGTTTCCACCAGACCAGTTAGAAAACTTGTATGTTGGCCCGTTGGAGTTTAACCCTGCAGGGCAGGCGATTAGTTTAGTTGATTTTCATCAACCTGATTTTGCCCGCTTCCCTAAATTTAAAACCGCAATGGAAAATGCATGGGTGGCAGAATTGGAGCCAGGTGATGCGGTATTTGTACCTTCTATGTGGTGGCATCATGTTGAGAGCTTAACTGGCTTTAACGTACTGGTGAATTATTGGTGGCGGCAATCACCAAATTTTATGGAAACACCCGCGGGAGCACTAACTTATGCACAAATGACCATACGCGATTTACCCGAAGCACAAAAACAAGCTTGGAAAAATTTGTTTGATTATTATGTGTTTAGCGACAGAGAACGCGCCGCAGCACATATTCCAGAACATTGCCAAGCCTCGGTTGGAAAAATGACCGCGGATATTATTCGGCGCTTACGTGGCATAGTGTTAAATAGGTTAAATCGGTAAGCTGATTAAGGGGGAGTAGTGCATATCTGATTGAACAGTTTAGATATAACGGATAAATAATTTAATCCAATACAAATGCGATTTTCAGTTTGGTAGCTATAATGTCGAGCTCTAATTTCAGCCCTGACAGATTCCAAAAACGGTGACTTAGACATGTTTCTACTTCTTAGAGTTTTAGCTGTGTGTACATACAGTTGTAATTCTAAGGTAAAGATTTTTCCAATTTATTCTTGGTTTCTCCAACAATTTAATGGCTCGGTTTATACAATTTTTACACTAAGGCTTTGATTTTTATTTGTTTAATATTTTACATAATAGGCCAGTCGATTCTCGATTAATTATAGCCTTGCTTTCTACAGTAAAATATTGAGGTTGACTTTAATTTAAAATAAACTAAGTTTTTGAAATTAGTTATTTTTTATTGATGGGTTAACGGTTCTGATTCAATCTGGAAACTGTGAATCCTGATCAATAAGCTGTTAGGCATATATTTGAGATGCGTATATTTATCCTGATAGGCTTTTTATATTCACACGTAGTATGTTCGGAAGACTTTGTAGGAAGAGAGTACCCGCCAATGTTCGCCGGATATACCTCAAAAACTGGAGCTTGTATCGCGCATGAATTGGGGCGCGAAAAGTTTTGTGATATCTCTATTTCTGATTTACGATCTTCAGATGAAAGCTGGATTTTGGTTTCTAAAAGTACGGGCATAACTGAAAAGAAAGCGCAATGGATTGTAACCGACCAAATACCTTACCCAGATGTAAAAAACGGTGAAAACCTACATCTAGGTAGCTGTCGAATTAATGGAAAGTTTGTTCATACATTATCGGCCGTAGTTAGTGAAATCGATGCGGAGTGGTTACCAGCTGTTCGTTGGGCGGCAAACGTAGATTTGAGTACTGGTACCATATCAACCATTAACGCAAAAGGCGTTGAGTGCCTCAATGAAGGGTGGGGGATCTGATGCCTAACAAATAAGGATATGTGTCGCGAAGCCGA
>NZ_ARZY01000009.1 GCF_000568405.1 Catenovulum agarivorans DS-2 | reverse complement strand
GCCGGCCGGTCACGCCCTCTTTACGATAACTAAAATATTTGTCATTGTTGCTGACAGTACATTCAAAATCAGAATAAATTTCAGTGACATTCAGCTTATTCAACTCGATAATGGCCAATTTAAAAATATCCGCGATAAATTTGCATGAATTAGATGAAGGTTTAAAAGCCTGTGTGTAGCCATCGCTCACTTCCACAAACGCTTGTTTAACCTCAGCGCCAACTTCAAAAGCATCAGGACCAATTGCCGGACCAAACCAAACTAAAATATCGTTAGGTTCGAGTGAATGTTTACGCATGGCCGATTGAATCACTTGAGTTAACAACTGCTGCTGTAAGCCGCGCCAACCACAGTGTACAGCCGCGACAAAGTTAGCGTTTTTGTCGGTCAATAACACAGGCAAACAATCTGCCGTCATTACCACGCAAACTTGCTTAGATTTATGCGTCATAGACGCATCGGCCACAGGCGCGCTAGCAAAATTATCTAACTTAGATAAATCGATACAATTGTTACCATGCACTTGCTCAAGCCAAACAATAGGATGCTCAATCGCCAATAATTGGCGATTTTGTTCAACCACAGCAGCGTCATCCGCTACATGCATAGCTAGGTTAAAACTGGTATATGGTGCTGTGCTTAGACCATCTAAGCGTGTTGTTTGCATGGCCTTCACCTTGCTCGGTGCTGGCCAATTTGGCACAAAACAACGTTTGGCTTTAGTCATTATCCAAACCGTTTAATTTAGTGTCTTCACGTAAAATAGCAGCAATCGTTGTCATATCTTCAGGTACAGGCGCTTCAAATTGCATCCACTCACCTGTTGCTGGGTGTTCCAACTCCAAAATTGCAGCATGTAAAGCTTGTCTACGGAAGCCGCGTAAAGCGTCTAATAAACCTTCTGCCGCACCTTTTGGTGGCCGAACTTTACCTCCATAGGCGAAATCCCCCACCAACGGGTGTTTTAAATAAGACATATGCACACGAATTTGGTGCGTCCGTCCTGTTTCTAACCGCAGTCGTAAACGAGTATGGGCTCGATATTTTTCAGCCACTCGAAAATGTGTAACTGCAGGCTTTCCATCGTGGACAACTGCTTGAATAGTTCGTTTGGTCGGATGGCGACCTATTGGATAATCTGCCACACCACCAGCAGTCATAGTGCCATTTACGATAGCTTCGTACTCTCGCGTGACAGTTTTGTCTTGTAGCTGCGCAACCAGCGAGGTTTGCGCAGGCAAGTTCTTGGCAACAACCATTAAACCTGTCGTGTCCTTGTCTAGCCTATGCACTATCCCTGCTCGTGGCACCTGCTCTATTTGAGGGTAATGATGCAACAAGGCATTTAGGATCGTCCCTTTCGGGTTGCCCGCACCTGGATGCACAACTAAATTAGCTGGTTTATTGATAACTAAAATATCATCGTCTTCGTAAACAATGTCTAGCGCAATATCTTCGGCTGGAGCTTCAACTTCAGGTTGGATTTCAGCTTCAATTTCAATGAGCTCACCACCTAAAACTTTCTCTCGAGGTTTAACGGCAACAATACCGTCTACCGAAATATGTCCTGCGAGTAACCACTCTTTTAATCGAGATCTTGAATATTCAGGGAACAATTCTGAAATTGCTTGATCTAAACGGCTACCAATTGCGGTTTGGGGTAGCGTACCAGTTAATGTAATTTTTTCTGTCATATCGCGCTCTGAATGATAAATCTGTGCAACTTGGCCTGCCCTAGGTTAGAATGGGCGAATTAGTAAATTGTATCGCGTTATACAGATAATCTCATCATTTAAAATAAGAGGGAGTTCAAGTTGAACTTGAAACAAAGCCTAATTGTGGGTGCTATAGCACTTAACGTACTTGCTGGATGTACAAACACCCCAGATGAAATCGTAGTTGCAGAGCAGTCTGCGGTCGAAGCTCAATACAACGAAGCCAAAGATTTATTGCTTCAAGGTAATTATGTTAGAGCAGCAGAAATATTATCAGCCCTTGATGCAAGCTTCCCTTTTGGCCCGTATTCGCACCAAATTCAGTTAGATTTAATTTATTCTTACTATAAAACGGATAATACCGCGCAAGCTTTAGCATCAATCGATCGTTTTTTAAAACTTAATCCAACACATACTGATATCGATTATGTTTACTATATGCGTGGCTTAACCAATATCAAAGCCGCACAGAATGCTCTGCAAGAAATGATCGGACTTGAGCGTTTCGATCGCGACATTACTGAGCACAGAGAAGCGTTTAACGATTTCAATACCATTATCAATCAATACCCGCATAGCAAATATGCAAATGATGCGCGCCAACGAATGGTTTTCATTAAAGATTTTATGGCAAAAAGTGAACTTGCCGTTGCACAGTACTATATGAAACGTGGTAGTTATGTAGCAGCAGCGAACCGTGCACAGTATGTATTGGAAAATCTAGGTGATACGCAACAACTAGAAGGTGCATTAGAAATAATGTTAGAAAGCTACCGTCAACTTGATTTAGATGAACTTTATGACAATACCTATCAAGTGTTGAAATTGAACTATCCAAACAACCCGCTGGTTAACTAATCTCAATATATTCTTGTAACTGAGTCAGATTTGGTATAGCCAAATCTGACTCTTATTGATAACCTATTCTACGCCCAACTCCTTGAGCCGCTGTTTTAAATAACGACCGGCAGTATATCGCTCTGACAACACCACATCTGGCCGAGCGTGCAAAAACAATGGCATTGAAATTCGTGACTTTGTAGTTGCCTCGCCCGTTGGATTCACCACTCTATGGGTAGTTGAAGGATAATAATATTCACAAGCTTCTTGTAGCATGTCGCCAGTATTAATAATTAAATAACCAAACTCTGCAGGTACATCTAACCAGTTGCCGTTTTTATCTTGTACCTGCAAACCCGATTGTGTCGCAGCGGGTAATATAGTCAGTAAATTAATGTCTTCATGTGCGGCAGCTCGAATCGCCCCTTGTGCCTCGTTTCCGACAAACGGCGGATAATGCAATATTCGCAGCATAGTCATATCTGAATCAACTATCATATTAGACAGCGGCTCACTGAGCTTGTCTGTAATATGTGCTGGCGTGTATTGTTCAACCCAAGATAACAAGGTACAGGCAAGTTGATTAGCTTGTTGGTAATATTTAAGCGTGTCTGCTTTGAGGTTTTCAGGGCATTGACCCCAAGGGTAAAAATGGAAGTACTCTTTAATATCTTTAACCGAAGCACCTTTAGCGGTTTCAGCTTTTTCAGTGGAGAAAAAACCATCTTGACGATCTTTATTAAAAGCATAATCAAACTTAGCAGCTGAGTTATAAAACCCTTGCCATTGTTGATATAAATGGGTGACCTGTGCTTTTTGTAAAGGGTGATTTTTTAAAACTGCAAAACCTATTTCTTTCAGTGAATGTGCAAACTCTTGAGCGGCATTATCACTTATATAATCAATTGCTTCTAACATAAATCCCAACCTATTTCAGCCTCTACGCCATGGTCATTAAGGGATAATTTTCGCAAAAACGCTGTAAATACATCCTTGTACGCTCTGCTTTTTCATCCATGAAAAAGAGGTTTTGCTCTAAATCATCCCTTAACAACCACAGCTAAATTTCGTGCAATCATAGCCAACTGTAACAACCAGAAAAGCGATTTTGCGAAAATTCTAGCCCTAGCTGCTAGGCAGACAACTCGAAAATAAGCGCCTTGATGTCGATTAAATCATCCCTAACGACCATAGCTAAATTCGGAACTACAATCGCTACAATAACCATCCATAATGATACAAAGCAAATAAACACGCCCAGGCAAATAAACCCGCCACTATATCATCCAACATAATGCCGATACCGCCATGTACATATTTATCAAACCATTTAATCGGCCATGGTTTTAAAATATCGAATACCCTGAATAAAATAAAACCAACCACGACGGTTTGCCAATTAAATGGCATTGCAAACACTGTGATTAAATAACCAACTACCTCATCCCAGACAATCGCGGGGTGATCATGGGTTTTTAAACTGTTGGCTGTGTAGCCGCAAATATAAAAGCCAGCCAACGCAAATACCACAATTGCGGCCAGAAAAAACCAATTTGGAGTCAATGCCAACAACAAATAAACCGGAATAGCCGCTATTGTACCAAAAGTACCGGGGGCAATAGGCGCTAAGCCAGTGCCAAATCCTAGAGCCAAAAAGTGAATTGGATTGCGCCAACTAATTGATTTTAATTCTGGTTTAATTTGCCAATAAGGAGCGAGTTTAAGCAAAATGTTGATATCCCAATTGTGTTAATTGCTGTGTTTGACCGTCTAATAAAGTGAATACTTGGTGGTTATTTTGCTCAGATTGGGTAATTTCTCCAACCACAGTAACTACAACACCAGTTTGCTCAGCGATTTTATTAATGTCCATTAAATGTGCTGGATTAATGGTAAAACACAACTCGTAGTCATCCCCACCAGTTGCCGCGTATTCTATAGCTTGCATTTGACCAAACTGACCGACTAACGCGTCAGACAAAGGTAACTGCGATAGTTTAATTTCCGCTGATACTTGTGATGCTTTAACAATATGCGATAAATCAGCGACTAAACCATCTGAGACATCTATCGCGCAGCGCACAAATTGTTTGGCCGCTAAACCAAACGCCACTCTAGGTGTAGGGTGATTAAATCTAGTTAACAAATGTTGTTTGTATGCTGGTTGAACCGCAGTTAAATCTGAGTTCAATACAAACTGCAAACCACCAACTGCATCACCCAAACTACCAGTCACACACACCAAATCACCTACTTGAGCATTTTCTCGCAGCATAGCTTGGCTATGTTCAACTTCACCAATAATGCTAATAGTGACAGCCAGTGGGCCAGATGTCGTATCACCACCGATTAAATAGCAGCCGTATTCCTCATTTAACGCAGCAAGTTGTTGACTAAATTCGCTTAACCAAACTTGGTTGTTGGCGATGTTCTTTGGCAAAGTTAAAGCAAGGCTATACCATTTGGGAGTTGCCCCCATGGCTGCCAAATCACTTAAATTAGAGTTTAACGCCCGACTAGCCAATGCTTTTGGCTGGATGTCAGCTAAAAAATGAGTACCCGCAACGAGTGAATCTGTGGTAATTGCTAACAGCTTTTCGGACGAAGTAAGGGGTTTAATAAGAGCGCAGTCGTCTCCTTTATCTAAGACGACTGACTCTGGTTTATGACCGAAGGTAAAGTGTTGAGCAATCAGCTCAAATTCGGCCATAAATTATTTTCCGAATGGACGTAACTTTTTAACTGCTTTGTCTAAAACACCATTAATAAATTTGTGGCTATCTTCAGCAGCAAAAGTTTTTGCAATTTCAATTGCTTCGTTGATGACGACTTTATAAGGCACGTCAACACAATGAACAAGCTCGTAGGTAGCGACTCGCAAAATAGCAAGCTCAACCATATCTAACTCATCCAAAGGTCTGTCTAAGTGATCTTGAAAAGCAATATCTAGGTCTTTAGCGTTATTAGCTGTGCCAGTTACTAAGCTTCGATAAAAGTTAACATCAAAACTCTTTACATCTACTTCTTCCATTGTAGATTCAATGATATTTGCAGGCCTATTGCCTGAAGCTTGCCAAGAATAGATAGACTGAGTAGCAAGCTCACGTGAGCGACGACGATGAGAAGGTTTCAATGCCCCACTCCTATAGCTGAGCTAATACGTTAACCATTTCCAACGCGCTTAATGCAGCTTCGCCACCTTTGTTACCCATTTTGGTACCAGCACGCTCGATAGTTTGTTCAATTGAATCCGTCGTTAATACACCAAATGCAACAGGCAAGCTAAAGTCTAAAGAAACTTGCGCCAAACCTTTGTTACATTCATTTGCAACGAAATCAAAGTGCGGAGTACCACCACGAATAACAGCACCCAATGCGATAATTGCATCGTAGTTTTTACTTTCTGCAACTTTCTTAGCAACCAATGGCAACTCGTAAGCACCCGGACAACGAACAATTGTAATGTCTTCGTCTTTTACTTGACCATGACGCTTCAAAGTGTCAATTGCGCCTTCAACTAAACTTTCAACGACAAAGCTGTTAAAACGAGATACAACGATCGCAAACTTTTTACCTTTTGCAGGAAACGCACCTTCAATAACTTGCATGTAATTAACCTTATAAAATCTGTACAGTACGAAATTGGCGTGGATTCTACCAAAAAAATAATCATATGTTGATAACTATTAGCCAGTTATTCCTCTACATACTCTACTACTTCTAGTCCAAATCCACCCAATGAATGATATTTCTTCTGAGAGCTCAATAAACGCATTTTACCTACGTTTAGTGCAGCTAAAATCTGTGAACCAACACCTACGGTTCGAGACGACCCGCGCCAATTAGCGGTTCTGCGAACATTTTTACCTGCGTCTTCAGCTTCAAATGCTTTTACTTTAGCAATTAACTCTTCTGGCGTTTCGTTTTTACCCAGCAACACCAAAACACCGCCTTCTTTAGAAATACGCTCTAATGCACAACCTAATTCCCATCCACGTGACTCCTCACGAACAGACTGCAATAAATCACCGAATACATGGGTGACGTGAACACGCACTAAAACAGGGGTTTCGTGATCGATTTGGGTATTTTTTAATGCAAAATGTACTTGGCCGTCAATCGTATCACGGAAAGTGACTAAGTCGAATTCACCGTATTTTGTCGGTAATTTACATTCGGCGATTTTTTCTATGGTGGTTTCTGTATTGTTGCGGTACTCAATTAAATCGGCAATTGTGCCAATTTTAATATCATGCTTTTTGGCAAATTTTTCCAATTCAGGACGGCGCGCCATCGTGCCATCTTCATTTAAAATTTCGACAATCACTCCTGCAGGCTCTAGCCCTGCTAGCCGGGCTAAATCGCAACCCGCTTCCGTATGCCCAGCTCGATTCAATACCCCACCATCTTGTGCCATAATTGGAAAAATATGCCCAGGTTGGACAATATCATCTGGCTTTGCGTCACGAGCAACAGCGGCTCGAACAGTCCGCGAACGGTCAGCTGCAGAAATACCTGTAGTCACCCCAGTTGCCGCTTCAATGGATAAGGTAAAATTAGTGCCAAATTGAGCTTTGTTTCTATCTACCATTAACGGTAAATCTAATTGCTCACAACGCTCTTTAGTCAATGTTAAACATATCAAACCACGGCCATGGGTCGCCATAAAATTGATAACATCCGGGGTGCAATGTTCAGCAGCAACAATTAAGTCACCTTCATTTTCTCTATCTTCGTCATCCATCAAAATAACAATTTTGCCTTGACGAATGTCTTCAATAATTTCTGCGGCGCTATTTAATTTCATTGAATACCCTTATTTAATCATGCCACTTTTTTGCAACAAGTCTAATGTTACGCCTGACGTTGCTTGACCATCGGCACGCCCTTGCATTAATCGTTCTAAATAACGAGCAATTACGTCGACTTCCAAATTTACTGCAGAACCAATCTGCCAGTTGCCTATTGCTGTGCGCTCGCTTGTATGAGGAATGATGGTCAATCTAAATTGATTACCAGCAACTTCATTTACAGTTAAGCTGATGCCGTCTAACGTGACCGAGCCTTTTTCAGCAATATAATGGGACAAGTTTGCTGGCGTTTCTAACCAGTAGTCTATGGCATTTGCATTATTGTAAATACTAGTTACGTGCGCTACACCATCAACATGGCCGCTTACTATATGTCCACCCAAACGCGTATCAGGCGTACAGGCTTTTTCCAAGTTTACTTGACCTCCAATTGGCAATTGACCAATTTTAGTCCGTTTAATTGTTTCCGCCGACACATCAGCAAAAAAGCTTTGGCCTTGGAGTTTTGTAACGGTTAAACAAACGCCACTTACAGCAATGCTGTCACCGAGCTGAACGTCTGATAACTCTAATTGACTTTCGATAACAATTTCAAAATCACCAGCTTTTTGATTTACTGCTTTAATCGTTCCAACAGTTTCGACGATACCTGTAAACATGCGTTATATTGCCTTCAATACTAATTTTAAATCTTGCCCTACTCGGGTTTGGCTCTGATACTGCCATCTCACAGCTTGCTTCAACTCAGTTAGCTCAGGAATATTGACTAACCCAAAAGTATTCTCCCCCATTAATATGGGAGCTTGGTAAATAATCAACTCATCAACCAAGTTTTCTTTTATCAGAGCACCGGCTAATTTAGCGCCTGCTTCAACCCAAATCTCATTGATTTGTCTATTGGCCAATTCAGCCATCACCTGGTGTAAATCTACTTTTGCGCTCTGTTTGCTCAGTTGAATGGCTTGACAGTTAATGGGCAACTCCTGTTCTCTCTTCTTATTTGAGAGTAAATAAACCTGTGCATTGTGCTCAAACAAGTTTAAATCAGGGGTAATTTTAAGCTGATTGTCGATAATACATTTAACCGGTTGGCGAATAGGTGTGTGCAGGTAATCAAAATTTAGATCAGATTCGCGAACATTTAAACTTGGGTTATCAGCCAACACTGTGCCCGAGCCAGATAAAATAGCGCAACTGCGCGCCCGATAACTTTGTACATCTCGCCTTGCGTCTGCACTGGTAATCCATTTACTCTCACCTGAATCCATTGCCGTACGGCCATCTAAACTAGACGCTAATTTTAAACGTACATACGGCATATTTTCCGTCATACGTTTAATAAAACCAGGGTTTAAGTTTTTGCAATCTTGCTCTAAACAAGGCTCAATAACTTGGATACCAGCATCACGCAGCATTTCAATGCCACGGCCACTTACCTGCGGGTTGGGATCTGTCATCCCAACAACCACTTTTAAGATACCAGCTTTGATTAACGCTTGAGCACAAGGTGGTGTACGGCCAAAATGGCTACATGGTTCAAGTGTTACGTAAGCGGTCGCACCTTGCGCTTGTTCACCAGCCTGTTTAAGTGCATTCACTTCAGCATGGGCTTCGCCAGCTCGAATGTGATAGCCCTCTCCCACGACTTGTTGATCTTTGACAATTACACATCCAACTCTAGGATTCGGGCTTGTTGTATACAAACCTTTTTCAGCTAGATGGATTGCTCTAGCCATATATTCGAAGTCTTGCTTATAAAGCGCCGACATATCAGTTGCAACCTGCATTTTATTTACTTGATCTATTAGCTTAGATTATTTTGCTGATTTATCATCTAAACCGGCAATTGCTTCACCAAATTCTTTAATATCTTGGAAACTACGGTATACAGATGCAAAGCGCACATAAGCTACTTGGTCAATATCTTTAAGCTTTTCCATCAGAATATTGCCAATTAATTTGCTTTCAACCTCACGCTCACCAGTCGCTCTCAAGGCTGATTTAAGCTGCGTAATCAGTGTTTCTATATGCTCTGCACTGACGGGGCGTTTCTCTAATGCCCGCATTAAACCTGCGCGTAACTTTTCTTCATCAAATGGTTGTCGGTTTCCATCATTTTTAATAATGCGTGGCATTACTAACTCAGCCGTTTCAAATGTTGTGAATCTTTCTTGGCATTCAAAACATTGACGTCGACGTCGAATTTGATGGCCTTCAGCAACCAAACGGCTATCAATCACTTTAGTGTCTTGTGCCGCGCAAAATGGACAGTACATTTGTTTACCTCTATACCCAAATTACCGGGGTATAAATGCAAGCAGGCCGCTTAAAGCGGCCCGTTGTTCATTCAGAAAGTGTATATATTTTATGCATATACAGGTAATTTTTGACAAATACCTTTAACTTTCTCTTTAACTGCTTCAATAGCTGATTCGTCGTTGATGTTATCTAACACATCACAAATCCAACCTGCCAACTCTTTAGCTTCGGCTTCTTTAAAACCACGGCGAGTAATAGAAGGTGTACCTATACGTAAACCAGAAGTTACAAATGGTGAACGTGGATCGTTTGGTACAGAGTTTTTATTTACTGTGATGTTTGCGCGGCCTAATGCAGCGTCAGCATCTTTACCAGTAATGTCTTTGTCGATTAAATCAACTAAGAATAAGTGGTTTTCAGTTTTACCAGAAACAACTTTGTAGCCACGTTGGTTTAATACTTCAACCATAGCTTGTGCATTCTTAACAACTTGTTGTTGATAAGCTTTAAACTCAGGCTGCATTGCTTCTTTAAAAGCAACCGCTTTAGCCGCGATAACGTGACATAAAGGACCACCTTGGCCACCAGGGAAGACAGCACTGTTTAGCTTTTTGTATAAGTCTTCATCTTTCTTAGCAGATAAGATTAAACCACCACGAGGGCCAGCTAAAGTTTTGTGGGTAGTTGTCGTTACTACATCAGCATATTGCATAGGTGAAGGATAAACACCTGCTGCAATTAAACCTGCAACGTGTGCCATATCCACTAAAAGGTAAGCACCTACTTTATCCGCGATTTCGCGTAATTTAGCCCAATCAACAACTAATGCGTAAGCTGAGAAACCACCAATAATCATTTTTGGTTTGTGCTCTAACGCTAAAGCTTCGACTTGTGCGTAATCAATTTCGCCAGTTTCTGGGTTTAATCCATATTGGATTGCATTGTAGTGCTTACCAGAAAAGTTTACGTGTGCACCATGAGTTAAGTGACCACCGTGCGCTAGGCTCATACCTAAAACTGTATCGCCTGGTTGTAATAAAGCTTGGAAAACTGCGCCGTTTGCTTGTGAACCTGAGTGAGGTTGTACGTTGGCGTAATCAGCACCAAATAACTCTTTTGCACGATCAATTGCTAATTGCTCAACAACATCTACATGCTCACAGCCACCGTAGTAACGTTTGCCTGGGTAACCTTCAGCATATTTGTTGGTTAATTGAGAGCCTTGAGCTTCTAAAACGCGTGGGCTTGCGTAGTTTTCAGAGGCGATAAGCTCAATGTGTTCTTCTTGACGAACCGTTTCTTCTTGAATGGCTTGCCATAAATCTGGATCAAAATCAGCAATATTCATGTCACGAGTTAACATGGTTTCTCCTGTTAAAAAGCACAGTAAAGTATTAAAGTCGCGTATTGTAGTATGAACTACGAATAATGCCTACTGTTTGATCAAGCTTTTTCTTACAACTTTAAGATGAAATTTTCTCAATCAGTCGAATGAAGATATTCATTTTACACTTACTGGCTTAAGATATACGTGGGCGAGGATAGAGTATTAACTGTTGAAGAATCGTCTATTTAAATTGGACGTTTTGTTTTAAAAAATTCACCTTATCAACCGTCATGCCAATACCACCACCATTAAATGCAATGGTGATCTCTAAATTTGGATGTAACGACTTGATGATATCACCCCCTTTAACAAACAAAATGTCTGATGCTCCCATGTTTTTGATATACGACTCATCTTCAGAAATAACCACTGTGAAGGCATTTTCTGTTTGTTTTGATTGATAAACTAGATAATCAAAAGTTGGCTTTTTTTCATCAAATTTCTTGTGAATCGCAATATGAAATTTAGTATTTAGAAACTCAGCAATAAAAATACTTTCTTCCACTTTGCCCTGCTGGACATCTATGGTCAATTGCTGGAAAGGCGTTAATTCAACAGATTTTTTATTCATAATGCTCAACTTATAATGCAAAAGCCGAGCATGATAAAGTTGCGAACAAAGGAACACAAGTTTTAGCTTATATAGAACACAAAAACACCAAGTTTATTCCGATATTTACCTGCCGACATATCGGCTAGTGCGTTGCAAACTTGCAGTCGGAAAGTTGTGATATACACTACCAATAGAAAAATAAATGTTATAACATAACATTTATTAAATATTTAGTGAGGTAATGACATGACCAACTCTGCGATAGCATACAATTACCCTTCCATCAGTAAAATACTCAGCGCAAAATCACAAGACCCGTCGATACTCGCAGACATTTACGACCCAAATACCAATATTGCTATCTGGAAGCACAAACTTGAAGCTAAAATAACCGAAGAAATCGCAGTTATACAAAAATTGAGCCGCCTCAACCTTGTTTCATCGGTAACACCAGACAGTATAAAAGAGCAGCTAATTAATCATTCAGATATTTTTGGGCAAACACCTCAGTTTACTCAGCACTTGGCGACAGTTGTCGAAATGTTTTGCACTTTATTCGATTTACCACGAGCCGGCATGCGATTAAATTTATTAACTAAGGCCATGTGCCCCAAATTTCATGTTGATCACATTCCTTGCCGTTTAGTCAGTACATTTTCAGGCCATGCGACTGAATGGTTAGAACACAGCAAGGTAAACCGTGCTAAATTAGGTGCTGGTAGCCACGGATTAACAGACGAACAATCGGGTATTTACCGACACCATAGCGACATTCAACAACTTGATGTCGGTGATGTCGCTCTGTTAAAAGGCGATGGGTGGCAAGGCAACGAAGGCGCAGGATTAGTCCACCGCTCGCCAACAGTAAGAACAAATGAGTGTCGTTTATTACTCACGCTAGATTTTATCGACTAACAAGTGTTATTGACCATGCAAACTAGAATTCAAAAAAATTTCAAAAGAATAGCCGCCCACTTTATCGGCTGTACACTAATGCCAGTGACATCTGTAATGGCAACGCAGTACGATGCCCATATCCATGGTGTTGCAGAAATCTCTATAGTAATGGAAGGCAAAGAATTACACATGCAATTGCATTCACCCGCAGATACTCTTGTTGGCTTTGAGCATAAAGCACAAACACAACAACAAAAACAAGCCGTCCAAACGGTTGATAGATATTTAAACACGGTAAACAAGATTGTCGAATTTACTGGCAATAAATGTAATGCGGTTGAGATTGAAGTTGACGTAACTGCACTTTTGCCAGAAGAACACGGTCATGATGAACATGAACACGAGCATGATAAACATGCACACGAGCATGATAAACATACACACGAGCATGATGAACATGAACACAAGCATGATAAACATGAACATGAACATGAACATGACGGGCACGAGCGTTCAGACACTCATATAGAAATAACCGCCAATTATCAATTTTTGTGCGACGATATAACCGAAATATCGGCAATCCAGATTAAATTGTTTGAACAGTTTCCAGCGTTAGAAAAAGTTCAGGCCATCTGGATTGGACCGAATGGGCAGAACGCTCAAATGTTAAGCAAAAATGACAACTCAATCAAACTCAATTAAGCGATATGGCTGCATTGCGCAGCCAAACTTAATCGTAATACAACTCGTGATGACTCATCTGCACCACATAAGCGGACGTTGCAATTTCATCTTCAAACAAATCTGTCGATAACGTTCCAGAAATCCAAACGGGATCATATAAATACTCAACTTCAATACTTGTTTCAGTCTCAACATAAATTGTTTGATTGGGTGGCGGAGGAGGCATATGAATGCATGCACCGAAATACGGTACTAGGAAAAAGCTCTTAATCTTTTGCTCGTTGTCGTAATTCACCGGTACTACAAACCCTGCAATACGAATCTTTTGGCCATCCATTTCAGCAATAATATCCGACGACATTAATGCCTTTTCATAAGCAATAATTTCATCTTCATTTTCCTTTCTCGCCTGTTCTATGGTAGCCAACAGCTCTTGTTCACTCAAACCGTCAGGTAAATCGACCAAATAATTTGGCGGATTTTCAATTAATTCTAGTTGCTGTGGCGGAATTAAATCAGGCCAATCAATCGTTTTGTACTCAACTTCATTTGTTTGCTTTTCAGCTGCTTTTATATTTGGTGTTGCTAATGGTGTTGGATCTGCAGTCTGTTGCGGCGCTTGCTCACAACCAATAAGACACAATCCGCAGAACATCATTAAAATTCGAAACATGATTAAAAATTTCCAGCAATACACGGTTATGTTATATTATCACAAAGTAATCAATATAAAATTGTATCGCATGCTTATTCAGCTCAATAACACACAATTTGCTTACCCAGCAGCGCCAAATAAAACCGTGATCAATATTGATACCTGGCAAATACAACAAGGTTTAAAACATTTTTTGCATGGCCCTTCCGGTAGCGGTAAAACGACCCTGCTCAACCTGTTAACAGGCATTTCAGCACCTACTGGTGGTGAAGTTTATGTCCTTAACGAACCCTTGCACAAAATGAACCGCAAACAAAGAGATAAATTTAGAGCTCACAACATTGGGTACATTTTCCAAAAGTTTAATCTAATCCCATATTTAAACGCTATTGATAACATAAAGTTGGCACATTACTTCTCTCGTTCACACAGCAAAACATTAGACGCCAACATTGACGATTTACTACACACATTACAAATTCCGACAACGGACTGGAGCCGGCCAGTTGGTCAATTAAGTGTTGGCCAGCAACAACGCATTAGTATCGCTCGAGCATTTATTAATAAACCGAATTTGCTGATTGCTGATGAGCCGACCTCTTCTATCGATGAAGACGCAAAAGCCAATTTCTTGTCGATGTTGCAGACTTTATGTCAAGAATGCAACACCAGCTTATTGTTTGTTAGCCACGATATGAGCCTGCAAAATATGTTCGACCATAGCCATAGTTTACCTCAAATCAACCGTCCCAAAGGAGCGTAATCGTGTTTTTGAAACTTGCACATAAAAGCTTGCGCTTCCGCAAAAATTCAGTGCTATTGACTATATTCGCAATGGCTATCAGCCTTACCGTGTTATTGGGGGTTGAACACATTCGTCAACAAACCAAACACAGCTTTGCGAGCAGTGTATCGGGTATTGATTTAATTATTGGCACTCGGACCAGCCAGCTAAACTTACTTCTTTATTCAGTATTTCGGATTGGCTCGCCAACTAGCAATATCAGTTGGCAAAGCTACAAAAACATCCGCCAACATCCTGATGTAAGGTGGTCAATTCCAATCTCCTTAGGAGACTCTCACAAAAGCTATCGTGTTGTCGGTACGACAAATGACTACTTCAAATATTTTAAGTTTGGTGATACTCAGCAATTAGCTTTTGCTCAAGGACAAAATTTTCAAGGCACGTTTGATGTTGTGATTGGCCATAAAGTCGCGCAATTGCTTAACTACAAACTTGGCGATCAAATTACACTTTCACATGGTATTGGTTCAACGAGCTTTGTAAATCACGACAAAAATCCATTTGTTGTTAGCGGCATATTACAACCAACCGGGACCCCTGTAGATCAGAGTCTACACGTTAGCTTAGCCGGTTTAGAGGCAATACACGCAACACCACAAAGTATGCCTGGTACACTCACACCTAAATCAATTACAGCCATGATGATTGGTCTGGATTCAAAAACAAAAATATTCAGATTTCAGCGAGCAATAAATACCGATCCGAACGAACCTTTAACCGCGATTCTACCTGGCGTTGCGCTAGCCGAACTTTGGCAATCTTTGTCTATGATTGAAGGTACATTAACTGTGATATCTAGTTTGGTATTTGTTTCAGCAGCAATTGGCTTAGGCGCGATGTTGATGGCATCCATTAAAGAACGCACGCAAGAAGTACAATTACTGCGCATGTTAGGTGCGACGCCCATCTTTATATTTTGCTTTATCGAATTAGAAGCTTTGTTAATTACAGCCGTAAGTATATTAATTGCAGTGGTCATACTCAGTATTGCCATACTCATTGGCCAAGAACATTTGGCATCTCAATATGCAGTACAAACTGATTGGCTAATTTTGAGTGCAACCAGCGTCACCACACTAGCGCAAGTATTTGTAGTTGCCGCGGTTTGTTCAATCCCAGCGGCAATTGTTGCGTATAGAAGGCTTTAATTTTAGCGATTGAAGCTAAGTGGCATAACTTCTGGCTTACTTGAAATTGGCATTTGTTGTGCCTGATATGCTTGCTGGCCATTTACCCACGTAGACAATATTTTTGCTGAAAAATGAGTGGATAAAAATGGCGTCCAGCCACATTTATATAAAGTATTGTCTTGTGTCACCAGTGTAGAATCAGCCATATCAACCAAAACTAAATCTGCAAAGTAACCTTCTCGAATATATCCACGCTCTGCAATTGCATACCTTTTAGCTGGGTTATGCGCAGTTTTTTCCACCACTTGCGGCAAACTTAATCGACCCTGATTGACATGTTCGAACAAAGTTAACAACGCATGTTGTACAAGCGGCAAACCTGCAGGCGCTTTGGCAAACTCAACTTGTTTTTCTGCTAATGTATGTGGTGCATGATCAGTCGCGATAATATCAATTTTATTACTGTGCAATGCTTGAATAAGTGCATCTCGGTCTGCCTGAGTTTTAATCGCTGGATTACATTTAATAAAATTTCCCAAGCGTGCATAGTCTTGGTCACAAAACCACAAATGATGCACACAAGCCTCAGCGGTAATGTGCTTGTTTTCAATAGGGCCTGCCGCAAATAAGTCTAGTTCTTTGGCCGTAGTGATATGTAAAACATGTAACTGACTTTGATATTTTTTTGCCAAACCAACGGCATAAGAGGATGAAGCATAACAGGCTTTCGTATCTCGTTGAATTGGATGGTCTTCAATAGTCAAAGTTGACTTCTTTTCGAGCAGAGCTTTAGTATTTTCCGCAATAATTGGGCTGCTTTCACAATGCGTTACAATCAAAGTTGGTGCATCTCGAAAAATAGCGTCAAGCGCATGTGGTGCTTCTACCAACAAATCGCCAGTAGACGCGCCCATAAACACCTTTACACCACAATGGCGGCTCGGGTCTAAGCGTTTTATTTGCTCTAAATTATCTTCAGTTGCACCTAAATAAAATGCATAGTTTGCATGAGACTTTTCAGCTGCTATGGCATATTTTTGTTCAAGCGCTTCAATCGTTGTTGTTGCAGGGTTAACGTTAGGCATTTCCATATAGCTGGTAATACCACCTGCAACGGCAGCACGAGACTCACTTGCAATAGTGCCTTTTTGCGTAAGCCCTGGCTCACGAAAATGTACTTGGTCATCAATCATGCCAGGGATTAAATAACAGCCTTTGGCGTCAATAACTATGTCGTTTTGCTTGGCTGTAATATCTGTGGCTATTTTGTCGATACGTTGATTTACAATGCGTAAATCGGCTTGAATAACTTCGCCTTCATTTACAATTTGGGCATTTTTAATAACGGTTGTTGTCACTGTATAGGTGTCCTCTCATAGATGCCTGCCAAGCTTAAATTTTCGGGCTGCATTCAATGCAAACTCCGTGCATTTCTAACTGTTGGCTAGCAAGGGTAAAACCTGCTTTGTTAATACTCGATTGAAGAGATGTTATGGTTTCTGTTGCGACTTCAATTTCTTCGACTTTATTGCAATCGGTGCAAATTAAAAACTGTGATGTTTGATGGTGATGGCCACAAGATAAATGCGAGCAAGCAACAAACTTGTTCGCTAAGTCTAACTTATGCACCATGTGATGTGACTGCAAAAAAGCCAAAATACGATAAACGGATATGGCGGGTAAAGTTACTCCGTCGTGCTTTTTACAGTATTCGATAAGCTCATATGCAGACACTGCTTTACCCACTCGAATAAGCGCAACCATGACCATTTTGCGTTTAACAGTTAGACGCACACCATGGGCATTACTGAAGTCATCCACCTGTTGCACAATTTCAGTTAATGTCATTATTTATCCTTTAACAATTAGTTCCACGCTGGAAATGGATCCGCCAAACCAACCCAATGCATTTCCCCTTGTTCCATCTCAGCTTCAGATAATAAACAAGCATCTAAAGCCGCAATCATTTTAATTTTATTTAACCCTTGGCCAATAAAAACTAACTCTTGGCGCGAATCACCATAAGGCTCAACCCAATTTTCTTGAATTGAAGCCAAATAGCTTTGGTCTTGTGGCCAATGTTCTTCAGGCACTGAATTCCAAAAACGTCCAGCATAACCATAACGTGCTACCCCACCCGCTTGGCTCCATTGGCCAGCAAATTCTGGACGCGAAGCTAACCAGAAAAAGCCTTTTGATCTCAATAATTTTCCATATTCTTTGGTGTTGTGCAGAAAGTTGTAAAATTTTTCAGGATGAAACGGGCGTCTTGCTAAATAGCTAAAACTGGTAATGCCATATTCTTCAGTTTCTGGCACATGCTCTCCACGCATTTCTTTTAACCAACCTGGCGCTTGTTGTGCTCGCTCAAAATTAAACAAGCCAGTATCTAAAATATCAGACACCTCAACTTGTCCATTTTGGATCGGGATAATGCGTGCATCAGTATTTAGGGTTTTGATAATACCAATAAGCTTTTCAAGATCAGTAGGTTCAACCAAGTCAGTTTTGTTCACTAAAATAACATCGGCAAATTCAACTTGGTCAATCAGTAAATCAGCAACACTGCGCTCGTCTTCTTCATCCAAAGATTCACCTATATCTTGTAAATATTCGGCTTCTTCATAGTCTTGCAAAAAATTAGCCGCGTCGACAACTGTTACCATAGTATCGAGCTTAGCGACATCTGATAGCGAAACGCCATCTTCGTCAGCAAAGGTAAAAGTTTCAGCCACAGGCAATGGCTCGGAAATGCCAGTCGATTCAATCACCAAATAGTCAAACCGCCCTTCTTGAGCCATTTTGGTAACTTCTAACAGTAAATCTTCGCGTAAGGTGCAACAAATACAACCATTGCTCATTTCAACGAGTTTTTCTTCTTGATAATTTAGTGCAACGTCATTTTGTACAGTTGCAGCATCAATATTTATCTCACTCATATCATTGACTATAACGGCGACTTTTTTACCTTCGCGGTTATTTAAGATATGACTTAAAACTGTGGTTTTTCCGGCACCGAGGAAACCCGATAAAACGGTTACAGATAACTTGCTCATATGTATTTTTCTTCAATTTAAAGCGACCTTAATTAATGTTATAACATAGCATTAATTAAGTAAAACATATGGCTGTGAGAGTTTGGTTCAAAACATTAATGCTCGGCTGGCTTTTTTGCCATTCAGATACGCTTTATAAAATACCGTGAACTAAATTAGATAAATAAAAATGAGCCTAGCTCAACCCATTGATCTGAACCATTAAAAGTGGGCACTTCATTAAGCTACGTTTAATAGTTCATAATTTTCTGGGCTGAGATAGCCAAGAGCACTATGCCTTCTCTTCTTGTTGTAATCAACTTCAATTAATTCCAGCTTGATTTAATTTTGTCGCTTTGTTCATAAATATTTCATCCTGTTAAAGTAAAACTAATTCAGTCAGGTTCATGGTAGTCGAGCTTAGCTCAATGAATAAGGCATAATTTTTAACAAGGCGTTGAAGTTTATCTAAATGAAATGTGGTTCATTTTATTTAATAAGGAGTAAAAGGATGTTAAAGACCATTGGAATTATCGCACTAACCACACTCGCTACATTTTTATCTCAAGCTGTTGAAATAGTTGACAGAAATACTGATTCAACATCAGGAAAACAGATGCATATTTGCGGAGTAGGTGTTATGTCAGGATTGAATGTCAATAAAAACAGGCTTCTTTGTAATGTCGTTGTCAGAGAAATGCCTAGCTTAGATGACTATAGCAACTCCCGCTTGGGCATGCATGTTTGTTCATTGGGAACTGAAATGCTGGGTATACATGTAAATGACAATGAGTTCCTCTGTAGTCAGTTAGGCAACTAACAATACATAGATTGCGATACAAGGAACGTTTCGTTCCTTGTATATTAAGTTTAGCCTATTTAGCCTTTGTGCAGTAGCGCATGCAAAGTCATATAACACGCTTAAGAAGGCACTTAAATCAACGTAAAAGTATAACCAATAAACATAAAAGATAAATAATGAAAAAAATACCTATCGTATTCGCTTTTGATGACAATTTAATCTTACAAGCAGGTGTCTGTTTTAGCTCTTTGCTTGATCATGCTCACTCAGACACATTTTATGAAATTTACGTTCTTTACTGCGACCTTCTCGAAAACAATCAAAATTTGTTAAAAAAACTGAATGCTCGTTATGATAATTTTTCTCTCAAATTTATAGATTGTTCCCGTGAGTTCTTTGGCGGCTTTGAAACACGCGGAATTACAAAAAGCACTTACCTTAGACTATGGATTCCAAAATTATTAAATAATTACAGAAAAGTTTTATATTTTGATGTTGACATAATATTTAGAACAGACCTTACAAAGCTTTATGAATGGGATATTGGAGAGGCTTGTTTTGCAGGTGTCAAATCACCAGAAATAAGGCAAAAGTACTCTCGTTCGAAGGGCTGGGGTTCTGACTACATAAATGCAGGCATGTTAATAATCAATAACGAAAGAATATCTGAAGACGATGTAGAAAAAGCTTGCAGTCTTGCCATTAATGATTGTTTCAAATTTCAAGATCAAGACATCATTAATAACGTTTTTTCCGGACGAATATACTCGAGAATCCCTCGAACATTCAATTTTACGCCATCTGTTTACAAAACAAAGCTTAAATCTAATTTAAGCGATAATGATATTGGAGAACCAGATGTCATACATTATGTAGGCGCAAAGCCATGGAATGCATCAGTATTTTTAGGTGAGTATTGGTGGTCTGTTTATATAAACAGCATTTGGTATGAAAACACTTTTTATCACAAGTATTGCAGATCTTCTAGAAAACTGCCTCCTATACAAGTTATTTTAAGATATCTATTGAAATCTTTATTTTCTAGAAAGAATCAATTAGTTTGAACAGAAAGGAATATTTGAACCTTTATCTACTCTAACTAATATATAATTTTTGAGTCTATTCGACAAAACTCGATACTTTATCGCTCTTCTAAGCTAAACTTACACAAGGTAGTATAAAGTAGTATATATTCAGACTCATATATTGGAGGCTAAATATGGCAATGGTAAAGAAAAGTATCACAGTAACCGATCAACAAGAACAATGGATACAAGCTCAACTTGCAACTGGTAATTATGCCAGTGACAGCGAGTTATTACGAGATTTGATCAGAAAAGAGCAAATGCGTACTAACGAAGTTGAAGTTATTAGGCAAGAACTGATCAAAGCAGAGCAAAGCGGTTTTAGCTCTCGCTCTCCTGAAGATATTGTTAATGCAGTGATTGCTAGAAAACAAACTGATGGCTAAGTATAGATTAAGTAGTGCTGCCGATCAGGACTTCGAGCAGCTATTTGAATATGGCATTGATAACTTCGGCTTAGCTCTGGCTAAATCATACGTTGACGGATTGATTATCCAATTTCAAAGCATTGCGGAAAACCCATTGCATTACCAAGCAGTTGATCATATTCGTAAGGAATATAGGCGCAGCGTGTATGGAAAACATGCTATTTACTTCGTCATTTCTAACGACTGTGTCGATATCATGCGAATATTAAGAGCGGAAAACCTTAATACTGCTTTTGAGTAATGAATGTGTCTAGTTCGTTGTCAGATAGGCTATTAGAAATTGATAATCGGCTTCGGAGACTCAATTAAGAAAAAGAATCATTGTTACATGAACGTAATAATATTCTTGCGAAACAAGAAGTCGAGCTAGCCAAGCACTTTAATCAAAACGTCTCGCCAGAAGCTAAGGTCGATTTATTTCATATTTTAAAGGTCGAAATGACGTTTACCCGTTTCGTTGGGAGTCACAAAACGGCCGTAGTGGATACTCACCAGCGTGTTGGAATGAATGGAAGCCTAAACTCTGTAATAAGCCTAGAATTAGTTGCACGGAATGCACAAATCAACAATTCAAGCATTATGATGGTCAGGCCATATTTGATCACTTAAAAGGTAATCAAACGATTGGGATTTACCCACTTCTAGATAACAATACTACTCACATTCTTGCTGCTGATTTCGATAAAGATGACTGGATTCACTCCGTTAAAGCTTTTTCTGAAGACTGTGGTTTTTACAAAGTACCTCACATTATCGAACGCTCTAGAAGCGGTAATGGTGGGCATGTATGGATCTTCTTTTCGCAGGCTATTGAAGCAGCCAAAGCTAGAAAACTAGGTAACGGCTTATTAACGAAAGCCATGGAAATGTATCCCGCTCTTTCATTTACTTGCTTTGATCGTTTATTTCCAAATCAAGATGTTATGCCAGAAGGTGGCTTTGGCAACTTAATAGCATTACCTCTTCAACTAGAGCCAAGAAAGCGAGGCAATAGTGTATTCATAGATTCGTCAGGGATGCCTTATAAAGATCAGTGGGCTAAGCTCGCTTCTATCCCAAAAATCGATAATACGACACTTGATAGCTTGCTGGGTGAAATAACGTTAATCGATGAAAAAGCTAATAATGACTGGGCAGACACACCTTGGAAGAATCTCTCATCTATTGATAATGATGTGATTGCCAATTCCCCAGAAGAAATAACCTTAGTTATTGCAGATCAGATTTATATTCCTATCGATAAACTTCCCGGAAAATTAACATCAAGACTTAAACAGTTAGCGGTATTTTCTAACCCAGAGTTTTATAAACGGCAAGGCCTTCGCTTATCTACTATTGGCATTCCAAGATATATTTGCGCCGCTCATATTGAAGGTAAATTTTTAATTTTACCCAGAGGGCGTTTATCATCTGTAGAAACTCAATTAACTAAACAAAAAATTGAAATAAATTTCGATGATAAGCGCTTTTCTGGTGACAATCTTGCCAACGTTAAGTTTACTGGAAAGCTGAAAAGTCAGCAGAATAAGGCTGTTAATGCGTTATTAGAATCATCGGTTGGCATACTCGAAGCTTCTACTGGCTTTGGTAAAACAGTTACCGCTTTAGCACTGATAGCTAAACGCAAGGTCAATACGTTGATATTAGTTCACAGTCGGCAATTGGCTGAACAGTGGTTAGAGCGTATTAATGTTTTTCTAAAAGATACTGAAGTTGGTTCATTACTTGGTGGTAAGGAAAAGCTGTCGTATCAGGTTGATGTGGCTACATATCAAAGTTTAGTCAGTCGAAACGGCATGGATATAAAGCCATACATTGAAAAATATGGGCAAATTAGGGATATTAGCCCAATATGCAGGACGAATAGGCCGAGAGTGGGGTAATAAAAATTCAGTTCAAGTTTATGATTACCTTGATACTTTTCCAACACTTAAGAGAATGTTTTCAAAACGTGAAAAGGGATACAAAGCATTGGGTATAAAATTACCTTCAAGTGATAAATATGCTACCAAAAAATTAAAAGCCCCGCTTAATAACGGGGCTTCTTTTAGGATTGAGGGGTATACGCCACAAAAATTACATCATGCCGCCCATTCCACCCATGCCGCCCATATCTGGTGCTGCTGGTGCTGCTTCATCTTTAGGGATCTCAGTAACCATAGCTTCGGTAGTAATCATTAAGCCTGCCACTGATGCTGCAAACTGTAATGCACTACGAGTTACTTTAGTTGGATCTAAGATACCAGCTTCTAACATGTCACCATAAGTGTCGTTGGCAGCATTGTAACCGAAGTTTGCGTCACCTTCTTTAACTTTGCTAACCACTACAGATGCTTCTTCACCAGCGTTAGTTACGATTTGGCGTAAAGGCGCTTCCATTGCACGTAGTGCAACTTTAACACCGTGGTTTTGGTCTTCGTTTTCACCAGTTAACTCAGCAATTTTTGCTGCAACGCGCACTAATGCCACACCACCACCAGGTACAACACCTTCTTCAACTGCAGCGCGAGTAGCATGTAACGCATCTTCTACGCGAGCTTTTTTCTCTTTCATTTCAACTTCAGTTGCTGCACCAACTTTAATTACTGCAACACCACCAGCTAATTTAGCCAAACGCTCTTGTAATTTTTCTTTGTCGTAATCTGAAGTGGTTTCTTCAATTTGACCACGAATTTGTGCAACACGGCCTTTGATAGCGTCTTCTTCACCAACACCGTCAATGATAGTTGTGTTGTCTTTGTTAATTACAACGCGTTTCGCTTGACCTAAGTCTTCTAAAGTTGCTTTTTCAAGCTCCATACCGATTTCTTCAGAAATAACTGTACCGTTCGTTAAGATAGCGATGTCTTGTAACATTGCTTTACGACGGTCACCAAAACCAGGCGCTTTAACTGCTGCAACTTTAACAATGCCACGCATGTTATTTACAACTAGAGTTGCTAATGCTTCACCTTCAACATCTTCAGCGATGATTAATAAAGGCTTACCGGCTTTTGCAACACCTTCTAACGTACCTAACAATTCACGGATGTTAGAGATTTTCTTATCAACTAATAAGATGAAAGGATTTTCTAATTCAACAGTACCGTTTTCTTGGTTGTTGATGAAGTAAGGAGATAAGTATCCACGGTCAAACTGCATACCTTCAACTACGTCTAATTCGTTTTGAAGTGCTTGACCTTCTTCTACTGTGATAACACCTTCTTTACCAACTTTTTCCATTGCATCAGCAATGATTTGGCCAATTTCGCTATCAGAGTTAGCAGAAATAGTACCTACTTGTGCAATTGCTTTGCTGTCTGCACATGGTTGAGATAAAGCTTTTAGTTCTTCTACTGCACTAATTACCGCTTTGTCGATACCACGTTTCAAATCCATAGGATTCATGCCAGCAGCAACAGCTTTCAAGCCTTCGTTCACAATAGATTGAGCCAAAACAGTCGCAGTAGTTGTACCGTCGCCCGCTTCATCATTTGCTTTAGACGCAACTTCTTTAACCATCTGCGCGCCCATGTTTTCGAATTTGTCTTCTAATTCTATTTCTTTAGCAACAGATACACCGTCTTTAGTGATTAATGGGGCACCAAATGATTTATCTAGAACAACGTTGCGGCCTTTTGGACCTAAAGTTACTTTAACTGCGTTTGCTAAGATGTTTACACCCGCAAGCATTTTTACGCGAGCGTCTTCACCGAATTTTACGTCTTTAGCTGCCATAATTCTCTTTCCTAAATTCTAAACTAATGATTACTAACTAATTGAGGTTGGGAGAATTAACCTTCAACCACACCTAAGATGTTTTCTTCTTTCATGATCAATACTTCTTGACCATCAATTTTGTGTGTTTTTTCGATGTAGTTACCGAATAAAACAGTATCGCCAACTTTAACATCAACCGGTTTAACCTGACCGTTATCTAAAGTGCGACCATTACCCACAGCTAATACCTCACCTTTAGATGATTTTTCAGCTGCACTACCAGTTAAAACGATACCGCCTGCAGACTTAGTTTCTTCTTCTAAGCGCTTAACGATAACGCGATCATTTAAAGGACGAATATTCATCTTCTCCAATCTCCTGAGAAAGTAATTACACTAAATGTTATTTATAAAACCCAGCCTTAACAGACCAAGTAATTCTTGAGTTGTAGCATAAATGGGGATGCAAAAATGCTTCACAAGGGTTCAGATCAATTTTTTTTAAGTTTTTTATTAATTTTTTTGCTTTAAGCAGTTGTGCAACCAGCAGCTTACAAAATTTGTACTAAAATTAATCAATAAGTGTTGGTTTTGTGAGGCCGGTTATGCGCTACTTAAAGATTTTATTTGCATCATTTTCTTTTGCGCTGTTGTTCGGTTGTCAGCACCTACCTGAATATTTACGCTTATCTGTTGACCAACCCACTATTCCGCAACCAAACAATTATTTTAGTCATTTTATTCCGCCTGACGAGAAGTATGAATTTCTTGAGGTCACACCAGAAATGGAAGATTTTTTAGCCCAGCTCGATTTAGAAGATATGCAAGAGTCTGAAAAAATTATCACCATTTATGATGCCATATTTAAAAGTGAAGGCTTTAAGATAGACTACGACATGTTTACCACAGCTTCTGCCGCAGAAACCTTTGAAACCAAAGTCGGTAATTGCATATCACTTACTGCTATGTTTGTCGCATTGGGTCGCCACGTTGGCTTAAATGCACGCTTTCAAGAAGCGAATACAGCCCCCATTTGGCATTCTGAAAACGGTATATTCACCGAATTACATCATATCAATACTCTTATGTATCGTAATCGCGCTATTTCTGTGGTGATTGACCTGTACGATAAATACACCTATCGACCTCGCGAAGGCCGAATCATTTCCGATGAAGAAAGTTTTGCCTTTTATTACAACAATAAAGCAGCGGAAGCTATGATGGAACACGACAATGCTGCTGCCTATTATTACTATCAAAAAGCTTTAAGCTTTACCCCAGACACAGCCTATATGTGGAGTAATTTTGGTACTTTGTTTACTCGATTAAAAGATTACGAGCGGGCCGAACAAATCTTTCGATATGCGCTCAATTTAAATCCTCGAGAATATAATGCTTTGTTGAACTTGCGAAGCTTATATTATCAAACTGAAAGATACGAGCTGGCCGAAAACTTAAACAGCATTATAGACACCGAGTACGGTGATAATCCTCATTACTTAAAATCTGTCGCAGAACGAGCACTAATGAGTGGGGATATCGAAAAGGCAATTGTCTACATTAAGCGGGTCGAACAAATAAAACCTGGGTTGATTGATCCAAACTCAATTATGTTAACTAATAATCAAAATCAGCGTATTGAGTACCAACTCGACATAAGCAAGTATTAATTAATTCACATATTTCAAGTGCATAACTTTAGTTAATTCACAGAAAGCACTAAACTTAGCTCAGTTATAGTTTTTTGTTTGAGCTAGATGCATTACCGTCATAATCATGTATCAAAAGCCGTGCATAAATAATAAGGACAAAAGTCCACCAGGAGATAGAATGAAAACGCCTTGTTTTTATCATCTAGTTAAAAGCTTACCCATTTCATTTGCATTAGTACTTGCTGCTTGCGGCGGTGATAGCGCGCCAAATCAATCTAATGATAGCAGTGTTGAACCCCCAATAAATAACATCACTGTGAGTCAGCAATCGTACTCTGATTTCCAATTGCCAAAACGATTTGTCAGCGGCCAACCAGTACATTACATTAATGATGGCAACACTGCTCGTAGGGCTTTACCAACAGTTGATCTAGCTGACCTAACTGGTGATTTTACAGAAATAAATACCTCATTGTGGCAAAGTCAATTACTCAACTTAGAGCCAAATGTGCAAGGCGGCTTTTTTATTCGTTTAAAACTCTCTCCTGAGCAAAACATTAATTTACCAAGTCGGTTATTTTTTACCTTCTCAGGCTCAGACAAAAACATTATTTTGTGCCAACCTTGCAATCAATCTAGCTTAGTCAGTGCCAATAGTAACGAGCTAGATATCACTTTGACCGGCATCAACCCGGCAAATTTTGATTTGTCGCAAGGCAGTCAAGTGGTAGAAATTTGGGGGCAATCTGCTGAAGATATCGATAACCAATCAATTCGTTTAGTCGCGAGCCAATCATTTACTTGGCAACCAGCCAACATCGACCTAACGACCATAGAGCGCTCACAAGCCTCGATCAGCTTAAACTGGCAAAACCTTGGGGGTGATTACAGCCACTACAATGTGTATTGGCAACAAGATGACCAGCCTCAAGAGCACCAACTTGCAATTAGTGAAAACAACTTTAGTTTGCCTGCGACAGGTGGCAATTACAAAATTCAAGTGAAAGGCGTCGATAGCCACGGTGAATCAGCGCAATCGGAAATCATATTGTTAGGCAATCAAGCCCCGACATTTAGCCCAAGTAAAATCTCTTTAAGTGAAGACAGCCAAAGTCAATTTAATATCTTAGATAACATAGCTGATAATGAAGATCATCAAGTAAGCTTTTTAACGGGTACATTTTCAACCGCTCAGAATGGGAGCATAACACTTAATCAACAAGGGGATGTTAGTTACACCCCTGCCGACAACTTTTTTGGATTAGACTCGTTTTCATTTGAACTGGCTGATGAGTTTAATGCAACAACAACAGCAACAATAGAATTTGAAGTAGTTGCGGTAAATGACGCGCCCACTGCAACGACTGATAGCTTTTCTGTCACCAGCGGACAAACTTCTTTTCAAATTCCCTACTCTGAACTTTTAGACAATGATTTTGATATAGACGGTGATACTCTAACGGTTGAAAGTAGCAGCATAGCGAATATTGAAAATGCAACGATAGAGCCTACTAGTGATGGCTTAACCTTTAACGTTTCATTCGACTTTATTGGGCAGGTTCGTTTTAGTTATCAAGCAACAGATGGCACCGCATTATCCGAACCCGTTAGTGTCGCAGTGAATGTTGGCGATATCGCTCAAACGTTACGGGCGATAAATGATAGTTATGAAATCAATGAAGATACAAGCCTTGATGATAATCTAACAGCAAATGATTCAATCAATGCAAGTTTACCTTTTAGTTTAGCGGTAGTCAGTCAACCTAACCACGGTAGCCTTATTTTAGACGAAGCTGGCCAATTTAGTTATCAACCATCTGCTGATTTTAATGGAACCGATACTTTCACTTATCAAATCACTCAGGCGGATACGACCGCGCAGGCTGCCGTTAGCATAACAATTACTGCGGTGAATGATACCCCAAGACTGCAAGCTGATAGCTACTCAGTCAATAAAGGCGAATTGTTAAATATTTTAGCTCCAGGTGTGTTGGGCAATGATAGTGACGCTGATGGCGAAAGCTTAACCGCTAGTTTGTTAACCCCCCCGGCACAAGGTGAGCTAACGCTAAATTCAGATGGAAGTTTTAGCTACCAAGCCAATGAAGCTTTTGTCGGTAATTTATCATTCGTGTACGTGGCAACGGACACCGCAGGCTCGAGCGAACAACAAAGTGTCAGCCTAGAGGTTAAAGATATCAACCTCCCACCTGAAGTAAGTAACGGAAGTTTTGTTACTGCCGAAGACCAAAGCATCAACATAAGCCTAATCAATCTGACGCGGGATCCAGAAGGCGATCCACTTGTTTATAACATTGCAACTGACGCCCTAAATGGACAAACAAGTATTCAATCCGGCATTTTAAACTACCAACCTGCAAGCAATTATTTTGGCAGCGATACTATCGTATTTTCCGTGTCAGATGGGGTTAATGCGCCAATAACTGGCCAAATAGATCTGTCTGTCACCGCTGTAAATGATCCACCTATCATTAGCCAAACAAACTTTAGCTTAGATGAAGACAGTAACAAAACCATAGTTTTGGCCGACTTCGTTCAAGATGCAGAACAAGACAGCATAACTTTTGAAATCACAGCGGCACCGCAATTTGGTCAAGCAAGTTTGTCTGAAGGCACCTTAAACTACACACCCAATGATGACTTTTCAGGGCTAGATTCACTCACACTTACTATGTCAGATGGTCAAGGTGGCAACAATCAGGTTACGCTGCAATTTGCCGTCGCCATTGAAAATGATCCTCCAACTTTTAATAACCAAACATTAACGACTCAAGAAGACATTACCTTAACAATAGATTTAGAAACACTTGTCGATGATCCTGACGGAGATAGCCTATCGTTCGAACTATTATCAGGGGCTGAAAATGGACAAACAAACCTGTCCGGTAACACATTGATTTTTGTGCCTAATCCAGAATTTTCTGGCCAAGATAAAGTTCAGCTGCAAGTTTCAGATGGTTTATTAACAGATTCAGCTGAATTTACCATTACAGTTGAGGCAGTAAACGATGCTCCCATTAGCCAAAATGCCGCTGCAAATGTAAATAGTGGTACAAGCATCTTGATTGACCTAAGCAACTACGCAACAGATGCTGAAAATGACACATTAACCTTTTCAATCCAAACTTCTCCAACACAAGGTTCAGCAAATATTGAAGGCAGTAGTTTACTGTATACACCAAATTCAACATTTGAAGGCACAGACAGTTTAGCGTTTGTTGCCAACGACGGAGAACTGAATTCTGCGCCTGCTACCATTAGCTTTACGGTTTCAAGCACTCAACAAGAATTTTCGCCGCATTTAGTCAGTCATATCCAAACGGATGAAAAAATGTATGATATTGCGGTCAATCAAACAACCGCTTATATCGCCCAAGAAAGTGGCATCGCAATTTATGACATTAGTGATAAGAATGCCGCTAACTTAGTAGAAACAATTACTACATCAAGCCGACCTTACAAAATACTGTTTAATTCCGGCACCTTATACCTAGTGCTGGATGGCGGCAACTTAGAAACTTGGGATGTTTCTTCATCAAGCACACCGACTAATTTAGCCAGTCTTCACTTAGGTGGAAAGATCAACGATATAGCCATTGTCGGCCCTTATTTAATTGTAGCGAATGAACAAGATGGTGTTGATTTTGTTTATAGCGACCAAGGCCAAACCCTGACTAAAGCACTGCAATTCCATCACCATGAAAAAATCACAGCGGTCGCAACCAATGGTGACTACGTTGCATTAGCTACCGAGCAGAATTTATACGTATTGAATACAGACGATATTGAAAGCCCAGATTTATCTCAAGCAGCTCAATACAGCATTGCAGGGATTCGCAACATGCATTTGAGTTCACAAAATTTATTGCATGTTGCATGTAACTTCTGTGGCTATAAGGTTTTTAAAATTGAGCAAGATTCGACATCCGACTCAGTTGGCGTGGCCAGCACTATAAACCTAGTTCATGACAATAATAGATTTTTCCCAACTGACATTGCAATTAGCCAAGGCTTTGCGTTGTTTAATGATAGCTTGTTTACAAATGCCCTACCGATTGTAAATTTAGCGGACGAACAAGCGCCAAACTTCAGCCAACTGATTGATTTGAGTGAATCCTCTCTTGAAAAGAGCAATGCCATCGCAATTGACAACCAATATGTTTATGCAGTTTCAAACAATCGTTTTTATATTGGCAAATACCGTGCGTTAGAAAGCGCACCTAGCGATGCCAGCTCTCGCTTTAGCTTAGATTATTTTGCATTTTTAAACCCACAAGTAACCGAAGATACTTATTTTGAAATCCAAGCTAATTATCAAATGAGTGATAATCTAAATGAATTGGTTCAGTCAGTTTCATTCTTCATTGACGATGTATTAATTGGCACAGATACAACTTGGCCATACACCTACAGAGCACGAGCCAAGTCTGACAACTTTGCGGTAAAAGTTCGCTTTACTTTTGTGGATGATGTTGCCTTTGATGTAACTCAAACATTATCCCCCTTGCCCGATTCTGATGAAGATGGTTTGAGTGACTTAATAGAAATTTCACGATATAACTCAAATAAAGATTTAGTTGATTCAGACAGCGATGGTTTAACTGATTTATTTGAAGCAATTATTTTTACCAACTTAGACCAAGCCGATTCTGACTCAGATGGTTTTAACGATAAAGCTGAATTTGACAACAATGAAAGTCCAATCAATAGTGATAGAACAATTGCTAGTATTGAAGAACAATCGCCTGCCAACAATGCAACGGATGTCTGTGAATACGAGCCGGTCACTATCAAGTTTAACGAAACTATCAGTGTTAAAAGTGTCAACACATCAAGTTTCTACCTAACAAATGGCGAAAATGTTGTTGCAGCAAACGTCAGTTTCTTGCTGCAAAATACTGGCATTAAACTGACGCCCACAAGCAACTTGCAGTCAAATTCTACCTACGAGGTATTCGTTCCTGCAATCTCGGATTTAGCAGGAAACCTCACCGCAGCATTTAGCTATTCATTTACAACTGGTGCCTGTGCTGAAAGTGCTAGACCGAGCGTCGACAGTGTTTTACCGAATAACAACAGCACAGATATAGCAACTAATACTCAGGTCATTGTCAAAATAGACGAACCCGTAAAAGCAAGCAGCGTTAATAGCGACACTTTCAGATTAACTGACTTAAAAACCAATCAAGTGATAAGTGGAACATTAAGTCTGATGGGCAATAACGATACAATTGTATTTGTGCCGGATGAACCGTTAAAATCAGGTCGTCAACATTATCTATCCTTGACTACAGGATTAACCGATTTATTCGACAATGCCCTGTTTGCTCACACCGCTCGATTCACTACTGGTTATCAGGCGGATACCGTTGCACCTGAGTTAACTACATTTAGCATTCGGGAAAACGACAGTTCCGTGCCTATTAATGCGGTTGTGGCAGCTAAGTTTTCTGAAGCAATTGACCCATTAAATTTGGCTGGGGTAAATTTTAGCAACCAAACCAACAGTCAAGCAGTTAACTTTAGTTTAACTTTAGCCGATGACAACACAAGGTTGCTTATTCAACCTGAACAAGCGTTAGAAGCCGATAACATTTATCAAATTAATATATCGGGCATAAAAGATACCAGTGGTAATGTAATCGCACAAACACAAACACTCAACTTTACCACTACCGATACCACTTTCACTGACAGTCTTGATGTGGCAGCTTGGAGCTTTAAATCATCACAAACCCAAATGCCAAAGATGCCAGTACTCACAGTGGCCCATAATCATGCTGTAGACCCAACATCAATTAACCACGATAGTATTTACTTATGGGACAACTCTGCAGGCCGCAGAGTCGCAACAGACAATAACTGGTCGAGCGACCACACACGCGTGAGTTTAATCCCGTTACAAGCTTTAAAAGAAAACAGACGCTACACATTATATGTTAGTTATAACCAACGTTTAAAAGATATTACCAACACCAATGCGGTCGCGTTAAGAACTCGTAGTTTCACCACAGGCTTTTCTAGCGACACCAATGCTCCTTCAATGGTCGATTCAGGCATTACCGAACAATCAATCGTTGTTGATAAGCCGATTATCATCGGCTTTAACGAGGCAATTAATCCATATTGTCAAAACGCGCAAATCCAATTGTTTGATAGCCAAGGCGATTTAGTTGAACATTCGATTAATATCAGCTCTGATTTAACCAGCATAGCAATATCACCTGCGTCATCATTAACTGGTGAAAGCCAGTACAGCTTATCTATTAGTGATTTGTGCGATATGGCAGGCAACCAACTTCCCAACCAACAACTTGCATTAACAACTGCAGCAAACACGGTAACCGACAACTCTGCCCCCAACCTTAGTGCTATGGTGCCAGCACATAGAGCCGCTGAAATTGAGTTAGATACACAAATTGTATTGACATACGATGAAATCTTGTCGCCATTGTCAAAAATAAAAGTCACACATTCAGGTATTGAGGTGAATGGCGCAACAACAATTTCAGGCAATACTGTGACATTTGTTCCTGACGAACCATTGCGGGGCGATACACGTTACGTGGTATCAACGTCGTACACCATCATGGATATCTTCGGTAACAATGCCTATAGTGCAACACGTTATTTTGACACCATTAGTCAAACAGACGACAGTAAACCACAAATTGTCGCAACTTCTCCGATAAACGGACAAACTGAAGTAAACCCAGTGCAAGCTATTGAAGTCAAACTGAATGAAGCATTAACCAGTAATAGCATTAGTGCGTCCAATATTGGGTTATTTCATCAAGGAGAAAAACTATCAGCGACAATCACTCGCTCTGCTGACAATAAATCTATCTTTATCTCTTCAGCTTTACCTGAACATTCTTTAATTAGTCTGGTATTGACCAATGAGTTAACCGACTTAGGTGGTAACGCGTTAGACCCATTTGTAATGAGTTTCACGACAGGCAGCAATACGAATGAAACAACACGGCCAACCGTACTTAATATGAATCCATCATCAACGGCTTATTCTCTGACAAATATCGATACCTTGTATTTATATATGTCAGAAAGCATAAATGAATCATCGCTGACAGATAACTTATTTGTTACCCAAGATGGCGTATTGTTGCCGATTCAAATTGAAATGTTAGCCAACGACCGAATCATTAAATTAACAAACTCCAACGATTTTGCGAGTGGCAGTTTAGTTGAAGTACGTTTAACCACAGGTGTCACAGATCACAATGGCAACTATTTATATGCGTACAATACCAGCATATATATTGGTGATGGAATTGACACAAACGCTGTCAGCCCATACCCAGTTGCCTATTCACCCAATAGCTTTAGTCAAATAGATATCCTAAACCCTGTGCTTAGAATTAAATTCTCAGAAGCCATGGCACAAAGCTCTATCAACTCAAACAATTTTGTTTTAACCAATACAAGTGAAAACAACATAGTGCCGGTTGATGTATCTTTAGCGAGCAATCAAACGATTGTATCGGTTAAACCGCAAATTCAATTAAATGCGGGCGACAGCTACACCTTGACCATAGAGAAGTCGATTGAAGATACAGACGGTGATCAATTGCCCTTCAACCGTTACATTTACTTTACCGTGACTGAAGACGCAAGCTTAGACAATCGAGCGCCACAAATGGTTAATATCAGCCCACTACCGTCAACACAGGCTGTGCCGCTGCAAACACAATTTTCAGTAGCATTTGATGAAGCTGTAGATCTACTATCATTCGATTATTCGGATACTACTTTTAATAGCTTGCAAATTAGTACGGACAACAAGGTGATCACCTTAAAATTAGCACACCCGCTCACTGAAAATACCAGTCACAGCTTAACCTTGCCTCAAATAAGTGACTTTGCCGGAAATTTAGTGACGGATGTTTCAACCAACTTTACCACTGGCTCTGAATTAGATTTCACTTCTCCGCATATTATCAGCCAGACAGAAATTGTTGAGCCGATGAGTAGAAATCTCAAACTATATTGGCGATTTAACGAAACCATCGACTTTACCAGTGTTGACAGTAGTCGAGTATATTTATTTGATACGGTTACCAGTGAACATGTGCCAGTCAGCTTATATCTGTCGCACAGCGGTACTCAGCTGAATATGCAGCCTGAGAGTCAATTGGCAGCTGGCAGAAAATATACTTATATTGTATATGGGGTTAGAGACCTAACGGGTAGAAGCGTGAGCTACAGAAATCATAGCTTTAATACAGGTTTTGACTCTGATACCGCGGCACCTGAGCTAGTCAACGCAAGTATGCTTGATAACGCTAGCGACATCCCAATTAACCACTCACCAAACTTTCAGTTTAACGAAGCGATTAACTTGAATGAAAATATGGTCGTGCAACTTGAACAAAATGGCGTGATGCTAGATGTTCAAACAACACTTTCATTCGGTCAAACCTTATTAACGGTTACGCCAACACAATTGTTTGAGCCTAATAGCCAGTATCGCATTGAGATATCAGGCATCACAGATACAGCAGGTAACGGACTTAGCCAAACAATCGTTCGAAACTTTACCACAGGCGCACAAGCGGATTTAGTTGCCCCATCATTTGAAACTTGGTCTTTAGCTCAGTCAGGGCAAACAAACGTGCCACGAAACCCTGAAATTATTTTAGAGTTTGGCGAAACCATCGACAGAGCGACAGTAGCATCCGATACCATATACTTATACAACAATGGCCATGCTGTCCGAGTGCCCATAGACTTTAGTTATGGGGATAATTTAAATTCAATCAAGCTAAAACCAACAGAGCCACTTGATGCAAACACCAGTTATAGCTTGTATATATCGACGTGGCCTTACGTTAAAGATTTAGGCGGAAACCGTGCCGCATACAGGGCATATGGCTTTACAACTGGCGAGCTTGTAGACGAAACATCTCCAAGCATAGTCACGACCAGTTTCGCCAATCAAACCAGTGATATTCCGGTTAATGCTCAACTTGGTATTACTTTTGATGAAAGAATCAGTCGCGCCTGTATAAATGAATGTTTAAAACTCGTTGATAGTCAGGGTAATACAGTTGAGATGTCGGGCGATATACATAATGACTTTATGGGTGCGACACTTACATTTGGCTCTGGATTAGCACCATTAGAAACCTACCAGCTTATCGCCGACAATATGTTAGATTACGCTGGCAATCCTTACTCTGGCACTATTATTGAGTTTTCAACTGGCTCTGTTGCAATTGAAGACACTGAAGCTCCAAATTTAGTGTCTATCACTCCAAACCACAACGCCACAGAAGTTGAGGTAACCACAGAACAAATTCAATTAACTTTTGATGAGAATATTTCGCAATTAAGTTCAGTAACAATACTAGCCGATGGATACGAGGTCGCAGGCGAACAAAGTGTTTCCGGCTCAACTCTAACCTTTACATTTGCAGAAAACTTAAGAGCAAATACTCGATATATTGTCGAGCTATATCGACAAATCCCAGACTTCGCTGGCAATACCCGAAATATTGGCACACGCCAATTTGAAACAAGCACATCAGGGCAAGATACAACAGCCCCATCCATTGTTAGTGTCACACCAAACCATGGTAGCAGTGATATTGCAGTAAATTCTGAGATTTGGTTAGAGTTTTCTGAGCCAATGAACGCCTCAACACTAAATACTAGCCATATTAGTTTATTTGAAAATGGTCAAAGAAAAACAACATCGGTCAGCCGAAGTGCTGATGGAAAGCGAGTAAAATTGACCACGGGCACTTTCAGTGCTGGCAGTACAATATCAGTTGTCGTCAACAATAGTGTCACAGACTTAGCCAATAATGCTATAACCCCCTATGTGGCTAGTTTTACCACGGGCATTGATACCGTCGAGTCTGCCCGTCCTTCTGTGGCTCACCAATACCCAGCAGCCAATAGCCAAATCAACTTTGTGCCGCAGAACATTCAGTTGTATCTAACTGAATCAATAGATGCTTCCACTGTGCCGTCGCAAATTCAAATTGCGCGCAACGGTGAAACCAACACAGCAAATGTGAGCGTCTCAGCTGAAAATATAATTACCATAACACCAACTGAAGCTTGGCAATTAGGTGACCGTATTGATTATAGTATCCCAAACCAAATCAGAGATTTAGCTGGCAATTACTTGTACAATTACGATGCTACATTAACTATTAACAACCCAGAAGATAGCCAATTGAGAGTGGTTGGATACTTCCCACATGCTAGTTCAACTAATTTAGCTGACAATGTGCAATTGAGTGTTCAATTTAATCAAGCGATAGATGAAGACGACGTGTCGGATGATTTTTTTGTACTGCTTGATACCTCCACCGACAGCATAGTCGCGACCGATCTAACGCTTCATTCAAGTGGCAACTTGGTATTCATAACGCCGGAAACTAAGCTTGCAGCAGATACGACCTATCGCTTAACCGTCAGTAACGGCATTCGATCTGAAAACGGCGTACAACAATTAAACTCTGCAAACGATAGCTATTACACCACTGCCGAACAAGCGTTTAGTGATAACATTGCACCAACAATAGAATTATTCAGCCCCGCCGATGGCTCCAATAATATTGGCCTTAACCCTGAGTTTTCTGTGAAATTGGATGAAAGCGTTAATCCATTATTGTTTGCAACAACTGCGTGGGCTGATAAAAAAGTAATGTTTGATGACAGCAACAAGCTAATAACTTACCAAAAGCACCAACCTCTTACACCAAATACTTCAGTTACAGAAACCCTATCTAATATTCAAGACAGTGCTGGCAACCTTGCTGCGGCTCACCAAACCACTTTTGCGACTGCAGCAAATCACGACCTTTCTCAACCTCAGCTTCTGAGTACCAATGTCACGAGTGGTCAAGAAGATGTTGCAACCAATGCTGTCATTGAGCTTGTGTACTCTGAAGCGATTAACCCAGCCCAATTGGCTGTAGAAAGTCAATATTTATACAACACCGCCACTCAGCAATATTCAGATATTAGCGTTAGCTATTTAGATGAAAATAGCCGAATTAGCATTACGCCTACGCAAGCACTTGACGCTGGTACAGCGTATAACTTGATTGTTGGCCGCGCAAAAGATACCAGTGGCAACCGTGCAGCTAACATCAACTATAGTTTTACGACTGGTTTTAGTGATGATAATTCGGGTCCGTTCGTTGCAAATACATCTATCGCAAATGGCCAAACGGACATTGCAATTAACAGTATATTTAGAGTCGAATTTAACGAGTCTATCGGATTTATTTCTCCAGATGAAATCAAGCTAGAAGACTCAACAGGCACTGCGGTTGATCATGCAATTGAATATAACAACCAGCGAAAACTTCTAATTATTAAACCGCAAAACCTACTACAAAGTAACAGTGCGTATCGATTGGTGGTTCAACGTATTACAGATATCAGTAATAACCAAACACTGAATCCAGTCGACGTCAGTTTCACAACTAAAAATACTATGGATATTACTATTCCAACGGTTGCTAGTTATAACTTTACCAATGGGCAAACAACAGATTCTAACTTTGTTCCACAAATTATCTTTTCTGAAACTGTCGACCCTACCTCGGTGAATTCTGCAACCGTTTATTTAACCGACAACAACGGAAACAAGGTTTCAGGCAATTTGAGTTTAGCAGCTGACAAACAAACTCTAACTTTTCAACCTGATACACAACTGCAAACCGATATTCGATACTATTTATACATCAGTCGATCACCATATATTTTTGACCCTAGCGGCAATCGCATGAATAGCACATCACGAAATTTTATCGTTAGTGAATCTGATACTGATAGCATTTAAGCCCTCAAAAGTATGGGTGAGCTAGATTTCAACTCACCCATCCAAAAGTCGCTAGGACTGACAAGTTGGTCACATAGATACAAAAAAATAACATTAGTCTAGAAATTAGGCTTATTTTAGTTCAGAATTCTCCTATAATTTATGTAAGCCAATGTCGAAAGGCAAGCTCACAATCCATTTTTTGAACGATAGGACGTCGCTCACATATAGAGAAGACGGTTATGAAAATAGAAGAGTATATTGCCAAAGCTGGTAGAATTTGTGCCCTGCCTGATACCTGCCACAGAATTCAAGAGCTAATCGAAGATGACAACTCAACCATGGACGACATTGCTGAAGTGTTGTCGTTTGACCCTATTATTACTGGGCACGTATTAAAGTTAGCCAACAGTGCTTTGTATAATTTTAGCAGCCAAGTGGAAACAGTCTCTAAAGCAGTAACCTTGCTGGGGGCCGACGCAGTCTACAACTTAGTCTTAGCTACGGGCACATCGACTGCACTTGCGAAACTGGATACATCATCAATTGACCTTGATAGGCATTGGCGTACGAGTATCAACAGCGCGCTCATATACAAAAGATTTGCCAAAAAAGAGCGGATAAAAAAAGCAGATAGCTTGTTTGTAACTGGGTTATTACATAACGTCGGTGAACTTATCGTTGCTCAAGTTAATCCAACTGCAGCCAGTAAATGTGAAGAATTGCACGCCAATCAACCACCCCACTACATCCAGCAAGAAGTGTTAGGTTTTGACTATGCCACATTAGGTGCAATGCTGTTTAAACATTGGCGATTACCCAACCACATGGTGAACCTAATTTTGAATCAGCACAACATTGGCAGCTCAGTAGAGAGCCAGTTGATGTTTTTATCTACTCGCTTAGGCTTGGTCAGCGTCTTTCCAGAAGAATTCGAATTAGACCAAATGATCCCAAGTCAACTTTCCGAGCAATTGGGTTACAAAAAAGCAGATTTAGACGGTGCCATCGATTGGGCAAATATCGGTGCATTTAGCGTATTTTCCATTGTATGCCCACAGGCGAATTCTGTTTATTAACCAAGAGATTATGGCAGGTGTAAATATCTACACTTGCCAAACTTCTATCGACCGTCGAGCTATTAGGTACGATAATCCGCGTTGATTCGAACGTAGTCGTAACTAAAGTCACATGTCCAGATGGTGACTTCAGCATCTCCGCGATTTAACTGTACTGTCATATCGATTTCTTGGTGGTCCATCACACTTTGTCCATCTGACTCTGTGTAACTCTTTGCTAGGCCACCTTTATCGGCAACCAGTACATCACCTAAATATAAATCAATCAAGTTAGTGTCTAGATCGTTTAACGACTCACATTCACGAGCTGCATAACCAATTGCCGCTAAAATGCGCCCCAAATTAGGATCTGATGCAAAAAATGCAGTTTTAACTAGCGGGCTCTTACCTATAGCAAAACCAACGGCTTTGGCTTCAGCAACAGTTTTAGCGCCTTGAATAGTTACAGACATAAACTTAGTTGCACCTTCACCATCACGCACAATCGCTTGCGCTAGTACTTGAGCATTGGCCAAGAGAGCTTGATACAACTCAGCAAAGCCAGGCTGCTGCCGACTGGTAAAGTGAACGTCCGCTTGACCACTTGCAATAATAATAAATGAATCATTGGTCGATGTATCACCATCAACGGATATACAGTTAAATGATAGATCTGCAATTTCTTTGGTGATTTCATTTAAAAGTGACTGCTCAATACCAGCATCAGTTGCCAAATAGCCTAACATGGTCGCCATATTAGGATGGATCATGCCTGCGCCTTTAGATATGCCCGTTACCGTAACTGTTGAATTTTCAATGGTTAACTGTTGTGAAATCGCTTTAGGTGCAACATCTGTTGTCATAATAGCGTAAGCAGCTTCTTTCCAATTAGTTTCGGCTAAATTATTAACCGCTGCAGGCAATGCAGACAGCAATCGTTCCATCGGCAAGTTTTCTAAAATCACACCAGTTGAAAAAGGCAATACCGCCGAAGGTTCAATCGCCATTAATTCAGCAACGGCTTGGCAAGTCGCTAGTGCATCTTGCATTCCTTGCTCACCGGTACCTGCATTTGCACATCCAGTATTCACTACCAGTGCCCGAATACCATCACCGCTAGACAAATGTTTACGGCATAAAGTAACAGGTGCAGCACAAAAACGATTTAAGGTAAATACGCCAGCGACACTTGCGCCTTCACATATTTCAACAACAAGCACATCTTTTCGGTTAGCTTTTTTTATATGACCTTCAGCCCAACCAAGTTTTACCCCGGCAACAGGGTATAGCGCCATAGATTCAATTTCAGGTAGATTAACTGGCATAGTTTTCTCAATGTAAATTAATTTTTTGTGAATTTTAGCGATTGCAACTACACGTTGCAAAAGTTTTATATATGGAAAAAGGTTAAATATTTGTCAAAAATAAGCTTTAAATAAACACTAAAACCTTTTAGAATTGCAGCTCTTTATTAACATATTGGGCATTTATGTGAATAAGAACAACAAACCACTTACACTCAAAAAAGTAGCTGAAATTTTAAGCTGTTCTACAGCGACAATTTCTAACGCATTTAACCGACCCGATCAGCTTTCGGCATCTTTGCGCGAGCGCATTTTAACTGAGTGTAAGCGAATTGGTTACCATGGTCCAAACATAACAGCCCGAACGCTAAGAAAAGGTGAATCTGGTGTTATTGGCGTTTTGCTTTCTGACGCGTTAACTTACCACTTTACCGACCCTGTCGCCAATCAGTTCTTACAAGGAATTAGCGAAATTTTAGAGCAAAATAACAAACAACTTTTGTTGTTATCTAGCGCGACTGGTGAAAAGACATCAACAGGCATTGAATCATTGCCTGATGGCTTTATTGTTTATGGTAATCAAGAAAACAGCCGCTTGTTCGAACGAGTCGTTCAGCAAGGAAAATCTATGGTTACCGTCGACTTTGACTCAAGCGACTATGCCTCTATCAATATCGATAACTTCCAAGCAGCGTATGATATTGGCAACCATGTTTTTGTCAGCGAACCAATGCAACCAGCCATTTTAGGTTTAAAGCTCATACACAGTGACCGGGTATGTCGAATCACCAAAGCTGAGCTATTGCAAGAATCTCAATCTATTTCCCGCAGGCGATTAAACGGATATCTGTCCGCAGCCAAGGCGAATAACGTAGAGATTTCTTGTAATCGGATATGGCATATACCAGAAAACGATTACCAACTTGCATACCAAGCAGCGCACGAAGCGCTCACCTCTCTACCCATGCCTGATGCGTTAATTTGTATGAGCGACATCATTGCAATTGCGGCTATGGCTGTCGCTAGAGAGTTAAAATTAGATGTACCAGATATTGTAAAAATTGTCGGTTTTGACGACATACCAGAAGCCGCGCGTGTATCGCCACCACTTACAACGGTTTGCCAACGCAACAAAGAAAAAGGCAAAGTTGCCGCGGAAAAATTATTGGCTGGTGAGCTAAGCCAAAATACCATTTTACCATCGCAATTAGTTGTACGTTTAAGCAGTTAACGGCTAACCAGCTTAAATAAAAACTTAAACGTTAAAGCCGTTAAATTACGCCAGAACCGACAAAAGTGAGCAAATACCTATTTGCTCACCAGCTCAACCGTATACTCTCCTAAACCTTTGTAGCTGATTTCTGTTTGGCCAAACTCAAGTTCAAGCACCCCAGCAAATGATCCAGTAATAATCGCTTGACCTTTCTTTAATTCAAAGCCGTTTTCCAGCGCAAAGTTAACAAACCAGCTAAGTGGGTTGCCAGCAAGCTTATTCGGATGTTTACCCTCGTATGCAGTCGTTTTACCGTTTTGTGTTACTCCAATATCTATAGTTGCTGTGTTAAAAGCGGTTTGTTTATCAATTTCTGGACCAACAAATAAACCTTGATTGGTTAAACAATCAGCCAAACGCTCATAAAATTGCGCATCACAATCATCTTTATAACGCGCTTGCATCAATTCCAATGCCATATGTGCACTGGCAATTACACTTTGAATTTCTTGCTCTGAGTATCCACCCGCTTTTGCAGGCAAGTCTTGTGCTAACACAAAAGCGATTTCGGGCTCGATGCGTGCTCGAGTATGTTCGGGCATTAAACACGCTTGCGCACCTGTGTGGTAGCTATCGGAAAAAATTGGCGAGATCACCACTTTGCCTTCAGCAGGAGGCAACAAACACTTCCAACCAGCTACTTTATGTTGTTTTAATTCAATCATTTGCTTATGTACAGCTAAAGCTGAATCGATATTGTCTGGGCGAATATCAATTGGCAATGCATCAAATTTTTGTTCGGGTTGACGACGGTTTAACAAAGTTTCAGCCGCTTGTTTTGTATCTATTTGAGTAGTCACTAGTTATAGCTCCAAATGCTGTGGATTAAATTTTGTCAGCATATATTAAACTCAAAATAGTGCTTGAGCATAGTGAAATCAGCAAGATAGCCAGCATAACCACAGCAGATAACGACAAAATCATCTTACAAAAAAAATAAAACAAACATTAATTGTAAAACATATTGAAAAAACATTGTAAAACAACTAAATTTACAAAAGTGTAATTCATAACAATACTTACTTACAGAAAGGCAACATAAATATGTCGATACAAAAAGCATTTTTGTTACTTACAACTGTGTTGGGGTTAATATTCGCACCACACTCTTTTGCTCAAGAACATCCGAGCCTGATTTTAACCAAAGCAGGTGTTGAAAAAATTCGTGCAAATTTGGGTAAAACACCACTATTTGATGCAAGCTTAGAAAAAGTAAAACAACAGGTAGATGCTGAAATTGCATTAGGGATTGATACCCCGATTCCAAAAGACTTTTCTGGTGGCTACACCCATTATCGCCACAAACTCAACTTTGTGATCGCACAAAAAGCGGGCGTGTTGTATCAAATATTGCAAGATGACAAGTACGCAATTTATGTGCGAGATATGTTGTTGCAATATGAAGCTATGTATAAAAACTTACCCGTTCATCCACAAGAACGCTCGTATGCGCGTGGTAAGCTATTCTGGCAGTGCCTGAACGACAGTAATTGGTTGGTCTATATGAGCCAAGCATACGATACAATTTATAATTTCTTAACAGCTGAACAAAGGCAAAAACTTGAAAACAACCTGTTTCGTCCGTTTGCTAATTTCATTTCGTTAGAAAATCCTGCTTTTTATAATCGCATACATAACCATAGCACCTGGGGCAACGCCGCAGTTGGTATGATTGGTTTGGTTATGAATGATGAAGAACTGATCCAACGAGCACTCTACGGTATTGAAGATGATGGTTTACCCGTTGGTGGTGTAGACAATGACGGTGGCACCATAAAAGTAAAAGGACAGAAAAAAGGCTTTTTAGCAAACCTAGAAGACCCTTTCTCTCCAGATGGTTACTACACAGAAGGTCCTTATTACCAGCGATATGCTATGTATCCGTTTTTGATTTTTGCACTGGCAATGGAAAATACTCGCCCAGAACTCAAAGTACTCCAACATAAAAACAATGTATTACTGAAAGGGGTAAATGCGCTACTTAATTTGACCGACGCAGATGGTAACTTTTTCCCACTAAATGATGGGCAAAAAGGTATGTCTTACTACACAGCGTCATTAGTAACAGCGGTCAATATTGCATATTACTATGGTGGAAAAAATCCACAATTGCTCAGTATTGCGCAAAAACAAAATCAAGTATTGTTAGACCAATCTGGTTTAGCTGTCGCTATCGCAATTCGCGAAGGCAAAGCGCAGCCGTATGTAAAACAATCCATTAATTTATCAGACGGTATAAATGGCCAACAAGGGGGAGTGGGAATTCTTAGATACGGTAATGAAGACCTCACCTTAGTATTTAAATACGCAGCTCAAGGTTTAAGTCACGGTCATTACGACAAACTGTCTTTTTCTTACTATCAAAAAGGCAATGAAGTCCTACAAGACTACGGACTGGTTCGATTTGTAAACATAGGTCAAAAAGGTGGTGGCAATTACCTTAAAGAAAACGCGACATGGGCTAAAAGCACCATTGCACATAATACCCTATCGCAAAACCAACAAATGCATTTCGGTGGCAAGTACGCTGTAGCAAGCCAGCACCACTCAGAACTGTATTTTTATGACGACAGCAATGCAGATGTACAAGTTGTAAGTGCTACCGAAAGTAACGCATACCCTGGCAGTAAGATGCATCGAACCATGGCATTGATAAAAGATGAGCACTTTGAACAAGCTTATTTGCTCGACATCATGAAAGTCGACTCAAACAGTAAAAATGAGTATGACCTCCCCTTTTATTATATGGGCCAAGTGATTAGCACTAACTTCGAGTACCAAACACCAACTAATCTACAGCCGCTAGGCGACAAAAATGGTTATCAACATTTATATTTAGAAGGTAAAGGCAAAGCAGCAGCAAATAACACCCAGTTTTCGTGGTTAGGCAATGGCAAATACTTTACGTTAACTGCTATTACTCAGCCTTCAGATCAAATATTGCTAACTCGCATTGGTGCAAACGATCCTGAATTTAATTTACGCCGAGATGCTGGTTTCATGCTACGCAGATCGAACAGCGACAATACAACCTTCGTATCGATTGTTGAAGCACACGGCAGCTATAGTCCAGTGTCAGAACTATCGCTAAATTCGAGCTCAAACATTAAAAGTGCCTCGTTGCTTTACGATACAGACCAGTATACTGCTGTAGAAGTTATCGATATTAAAGGCAACCAACAAGTATTTATTTTGTCCAACCAAAATGCTGACAAATCAAAGCAGCATAAAGTAACAATTGGTGGCAAAACTTACCGTTGGCAAGGGCCATATTACTATCAATAACCCTCCAAAAGGGGCTAGTTAACTAGCCCCTCTCTACCATCATTTACCAACATTCAGATAAAAAACACCGCCAAACGCTGACGACACGATTAAATCCACGTACACTACGCGCAATTTAGTTTTACGAGTAAGAAATAATTGTGTTAATTGCAAATAACATCACCCAACAATTCGGTGCCAAACCACTTTTTGAAAACATTTCGCACAAATTTGGTGGCGGCAATCGCTACGGCTTAATTGGTGCCAATGGCTGTGGTAAGTCCACTTTTATGAAAATATTAGGTGGTGATTTAGAACCAACCAGTGGCAACATCAGCCTAGACACTGGAGAACGAATTGGTAAATTACGCCAAGACCAATTTGCATTTGAAAAATACAGCGTAATCGACACAGTTGTAATGGGCCATAACGAACTGTGGAAAGTAAAAGAAGAACGTGATGGCATTTACGCCAAAGCAGAAATGACTGAAGAAGATGGCATGCGTGTCGCGGATTTAGAAACTCAATACGCTGAAATGGATGGTTACAGTGCAGAAAGTCGTGCAGGTGAACTACTGATTGGAGTTGGCATCGACGTAGCACTACATTATGGCCCCATGAGTGAAGTAGCACCCGGCTACAAATTACGTGTGTTACTTGCACAAGCTTTGTTTTCAGACCCAGATATTTTATTACTCGACGAGCCTACCAATAACTTGGATATCGACACCATCCGCTGGTTAGAACAAACTCTTAACCAACGCGAATCAACCATGATCATCATTTCGCATGACCGTCACTTTTTAAATACAGTTTGCACACACATGGCGGATTTAGACTATGGTGAGTTGCGCATTTATCCAGGCAACTACGACGAGTATATGTTGGCAGCAACTCAAGCCCGTGCGCAGCTATTAGCAGATAATGCGAAAAAAGCAGCGCAAATATCAGAATTAAAAGAGTTTGTAGCTAGATTCTCAGCCAACGCGTCCAAAGCAAAACAAGCCACTTCACGTGCAAAACAAATAGATAAAATTCAATTGTCAGAATTTAAAGCTTCGAGCCGTGTTAATCCATTTATTCGCTTTGAACAAGAAAAACAACTTTTTAGAAACGCACTAGAAATTGAAAATCTAAATAAAAGCTTCGACGACAAAAAAATACTTAAAAACATCTCATTGTTGGCTGAAGTTGGCGAAAAGATCGCAGTAATTGGGGCCAATGGTATTGGTAAAACCACATTTCTGCGTACCTTGATGCACGAGATTGAAGCAGATTCAGGCATGATAAAATGGTCGGAGAATGTCAATATCGGCTATTACGCACAAGACCATGCTCACGAGTTTGAGCAAGAGATGTCGCTATTTGAATGGATGAGCCAGTGGCGTCAAGAAGGTGATGACGACCAAGTTGTACGTGGTTATCTAGGCCGGTTATTGTTTTCTCAAGATGACATTAAAAAATCGGTAAAAGTCTGCTCAGGTGGCGAACAGGGGCGCTTATTGTTCGGCAAAATTATGATGCAAAAGCCAAACATTTTAATAATGGACGAACCGACCAATCACTTAGATATGGAGTCGATTGAATCGCTTAATATTGCGCTAGAAAAATATGAAGGGACATTGATTTTCGTCAGTCACGACCGTGAATTTGTATCTAGTTTAGCCACGCGAGTGATTGAACTAAATGACAATGGCTATACTGATTTTGCAGGTAATTACGAAGAGTTTTTAGCGGCACAACAATAACCAATTAAACAGTAAAAAAGCGCACACTTAAATGTGTGCGCGTTATACAACAGCTTAAATCAGTATGACAGTAGTGTTATTCAACCGCTAAAATCAAACTTTCAAGCGCTGCCAATTCAACGTCCAGTAATCCTTGTCCATTAATAACAGTTAAATTACTTTGATATTCGCCGTATAACTTTTCAGTCAACCTATATTGGCCATCAACCAAGCCCATATCAGCAATGACATTCGCCGGAACAACTAAACTAATCTTAGGTGTTTTAACTTCAGCAAAGTTTGTAACGATAAAGAGTTTTTCACTATCGCTATAACGCGCATAAGCAAACTGCTGATCAGTATACGTTTGGTAATTCGCGCTGCGGTTAACTTGGTGTAAATCGGCATAATCACCCATTAACGCATCACTGGATATAGTGAAGTTTAATAACCTTTGATAAAAGTCACGCAGTTGACGCTCTTCGTTTGTTAATTTTCCGCCATCAAATTTCCCATCATTCATCCACCTTTGATGTGCTGGAACGCCAGCATAATCAAATATTGTTGTGCGGCTTGGATCACCAAAGCCCATTTCTTCACTACCATCTTCACCCACTTCTTGGCCAAAATATACCATCATTGGTGACGTACTAATTGTTGCCGACACGACCATAGCCGGTTTACCTTTGTTCGCATCACCGGCAAACTCAGGGCTCGCGATTCTTTGTTCATCGTGATTATCTAAAAAGTGCAATAAATTGTGCTCAATATCGGCAAAACGATTTTGGATAGAGACTAAATGATCGGTTGAACCTTTACCTTGCATAACGGGTTTTAGACTATCGTAAAAATCTACTTTATCGTATAGATAGTCCATTTTGCCTAAATGGATATAATCGCGGTAACGTTTAGGGTTATAAATTTCCGCCAATAAAAATGCATCTGGATTAGCCATTTTGATCGACGAATTCATATAACTCCAGAACTCCACTGGCACCATTTCAGCCATATCAAAGCGGAAACCATCTACACCTTTATCAATCCAGTATAAAGCGATATCACGGAATTTAACCCATGAGTCAGGCACGTCTTGCTGCGCCCAAAACTGAAAATGTGCTTGATAATCTTTTTGCGCAAAACCCTCAGGCAAAGTCGGAAAATCTAAACTACCATCAGGTTTGACACCATAGTTAATTTTAACGGTTTCATACCAGTCATTAAAATGCGGCTGTGCACGACGCGATCCATTGCCTGTCCACTTAGCTGGAGATTCTGCAAAATAATTATCCGCCAATGGATGAGCTTCACCGCCTAAAGGTTCATAGCCATTCAGTGCAGCAGGCACTTTGAAGTCTTGTCCTGGTACGTAGTAAAAATTATTGTCTCGTGCATATTCAACCGAAGTATCATCACTTACGCCAAAATCTTCAACCCCAGCAGGTTTATCTAAAGACTGATAATTTCGTGCAATATGATTTGGCACAATATCAATTAACACTTGTAAACCCGCATTGTGCGTGCGCTCAATTAAAGCTTCAAACTCGGCAACTCGGTTGACAGGGTCCAGCGCTAAATCAGGATTGACTGAGTAGTAATCTTTCACCGCGTACGGAGAACCCGCGCGACCTTTGACTACATCAGGGTCATCATTACTAATTCCGTAAGCGCTATAGTCGTTGATTACAGCATGGTGCGGTACGCCCGTATACCATATATGAGTAACGCCTAAATCTTTAATTGCATTTAGTGCTGTTGGGGTAAAATCTGCAAACTTACCTACGCCATTTTCTTCAATTGTTCCCCAAGGTTTATTGGTCGTATTGGTATTGCCAAACAAACGGGTAAAAACTTGATAGACAACATATTTATGCTCTGGTTTTACCTGTTCTGATGGCGCAATTACAGAGGTGTTTTGCCGACTACTCGTTTCATTTTGGGTTGACACACAAGCCGTAAATAAAGCTGAACTTATACCGGCTACGACTAAACTTAGCACTAGCTTAGATTTAAACAATTTCACTCGATATCCTTTAGTTTTTATTGATTGAGCTAAATATAGCGCACTACTGGTTAAGTTAAGGTTAAGATTCCACCACACCCATTCGTATTATGTTTGACATTTTCACACCAATAAAACTATATTGTAATAATTGCATAACCCTAAAACACATTAGGTTTAAATTATGAACAAGCGTCCTATTATCTCATCATTTATGTTGGTAGCCTTGGCTGGTTGCCAAAGTACAGGCACGGAACAAGCGCCAATTGAAAAAAATAACTATATCCCACCCATTCATACGCCAAACGGTTTAGTCACAAAAGAAAAACGTTTAAAACTATTGGAGGAATTTTCTGATGATTTTGAACAAGCGACTTTAGATGAATCAAAATGGGAGAACGCCCCCAAGTCTTTAAATGTTGGAGCATGGACATTTGCTCAGCCGAATGCTTATGTCAACGACGGTCAATTAGTAATCGAAGCCACTCAAGAAACCCACACCAGACCATTTAAAGATAGCTGTTGGGACGGCAAAGCTGGCGGCTCAGCTAAAACAGTTGAACGCACCTTATACTATAAATCGGGTGCAGTGCGCTCTGCTAAAGAAACCGTGTACGGTTATTATGAAGCGAAAATGCAAGGCGTAAAAATATTTCCGGGGTTGTGTCCGTCATTTTGGATGTACAGCGATGGCCACCCTTTCCCTGATCGCAACGACAAATCAAAACAATATGTCGATTACAGTGAAATAGACATTGTTGAATTGCAACAAGCCGATTGGCGCGCACCAGGCGATGAAGATGATGTGTACGACATGGACCTTAACCTGCATGCTCGTGTTGAAGAAAATGGCCGTATTGTGTGGAAGCGGCCTAAACCCAACAAGGCAACACAGTTTAACCACTACCGCGCGCCATTTGATCCATCAAAGGGCTTTCATACTTATGCAGTTGAAAATCGCAAAGATAAAATCACATGGTATGTTGATGGGGTAAAAGTAGCTGAGAAACCCAATACCTGGTGGCACCGCCCTATGCATGTCATTTTCTCAATGGGTTTACGCCGTAAGTTTATAAAATATAACCCAGCATGCCAACGCGCAGATCCAAACCCTGATTATGTTGTCAAAGAAGGTTATCCAGAAGATGCACGAATGCGGGTCGATTATGTGCGTGGGTGGGAAGTCCTTCCATCAATTTGGTTAGATCACTCAAGCAAACAACTCAAGAGTATTAAATACACCACCTCTGATACTTTGTCAGTTAAATTACATTATCACGGTGGCAGTAATTACCATGTAGCAAGCCCAATAACCGTCAGTTTAGTTGAAAGAACTGACGACAAAATTATACAAACAATCCAAACACAGCAAGAGCCAAGTGTAACCAGCGAAGATAAACGCTACGGCGGTGAACTTGAAGTTAAACTTAATTTACAGGCCGCAAAACCGCTAAGTAGGTTAGCCAACGGACATTACTATGCATTGCAAGCAAGTTTTAAATCTTCCAACGGCGAAACCATTAGCTTGTTAGGGGAACCTGTTCGCATTAACGTTAGTAAATAATTTTTGAATCAACTAGTAGATAAAGGGAACTAAAAAAAGGTGTAATAATGAACACAGCTACCACATTAGCGTTTACCCAAAAACGAATTACTGCCGTTTAGGAGTAAATTAGGCTGATTTATTTTTTAAATCAGCCTACTTTTTGAGCTAATAGTTGTCCGAACGATGCGAACGGGACAATCTGCGAAGGCTCTATATTTTCGTTTTGATAATCACTGATGCTAAATAAGATATCTAACGCGACATCATCGCTCGATATCATAAAGCCTTTATCGCTATTGATTTCGACCACTTGTTGGTCTTGCGTTTGTAGCTTGAAGTATTTTAGCTCAAAGTCCAATAAACTAAATTGATACTCCGGACGGCAGCGATATTGGTATTGAGTTTCGGTTTGACCGATAGTTTGTAGGTAGAAGGTTTAACCAAGAAGCGTCCTGCGGTTAAATGGTGATACCAAGTGAAATTGGTCAAGCTTATGGCAATTTTAATTTAGTCGCGCTAAGCCAGTTGAAAGACAAAAATAAGGTGTAGTGATAACGTATGGGGTGTAAAAAACTTTTATAAAATACTGCAATCTATTGATTTTTAAGGAAAAAATGGTGGCCCCACCTGGACTCGAACCAGGGACCTAACGATTATGAGTCGTGCGCTCTAACCAACTGAGCTATAGGGCCATTTAGAATTGATTTTACAACTTTCTTTGCTATGCGTCGAAAGTGGTGCGCAGTATAAAAGAAGCTTTTTTACTTGTCACTATTTTTTGTTAATCTTTTGATTAAACGGTTAATTTTTCTACATTATCCGTTATAGCTAACCTAAAATAAAAAAGCCCCAAGACGAACTTGGGGCAATGAGCACACATGGCACACACACACAAAAAACTGTTACAAGGTATTTGGGTCTAAAATATACTGTTCGTAGCGACGATCAACTTTGCTAATCATAGGGTTAGCAAACTTAAATATTCTGCGTTGCTTTAAATTGCTAAACTGAAATCTTTCGTAAAAATATTCTTTCCAAAGCGCACTTAGTTCACCACTTTGATATGCCCTTTCCAAACCAATTTGAACTCGCTCCGCTAACAATTTATTGTCGGGATGAGTAAAGAAAAATTTTGGCAACGGATAATAAATGCAAATCTCGGTGTCATACCGCAAGCCGTCAATATGCTTGAATTTATCCCACTCACGCTTTAATTCGTGTGCACCCAAAGGAAACATATCGCCGCGATTGTTTGCAGCCATATAAAACAAACCTTCGATATGGCTACCTTCAACAACCCTAAACCCTTGCGAGCGCAAAATATCTCCATCTAACCAGCCGCGCCCTTGAATAATCTTTAAAGACGACGCATCTTCTTTTGTTTGCACAGTTCGCAACTTGCTTTGCGCTTCAGGCGAAATTAAGCCAACTCGGTAGCCCGCTACGCCAAGCTCAACCGGAAAGTGCACGGCTTGTAACTTTTCTAATAATTCGTTCGATACTGAGTCTTTGTATAAATAATTGTTAAACTGTTTTTCTTCAGCCTCCACACGCATTCTGGTATAGCTAGGCGTGTCGCCAGGTCGAAGGTTGATTTGGTATGAACCGTAATCTTCAACTGTGTTGTCGAGCGCTAATTTTACTAAGTTATATTCGTATTGTTGTTTAACGTCACCTTGTATACCAGTTGCAAATGTCACAACAGTTTTAGCAATCCCTTGTGAATGACAACTAAGCGTTAATGCTAACACCGCAATTAACTTTTTCATCTTTAGCTCACCTCTCACAACACTTTAAAAACATTGTACATTGTAAACAATTTACTGTAAATAGAGAGATCTAAAAAAGTTTTAAAATAGTTAACCTGAACTCTGGATAACAAGTTAGCTACCTCATTGTTATTAGTAGTTAAGTTTATTTTTAGCCATTCTAGAAAGCAAGTTGTTATCCAGAGTTCAGGTTAGTTAATGTTCGGTAAAAAAATAATCCCCACTACCTAATTTGGCAGCAGGGATTATGGGGAGGCTAGTTAATTTGGCTCGCTCCAAACTAACAATCTTATCTAATTTAGGCGCTTTATTTAGTTTCTTTTAAATATACAGTTTTCTTCTCTAGATACTGTTCTAAACCAAATTTACCATCTTCACCACCAAAGCCACTTTGTTTCCAACCATTATGGAAACCTTGATGTTGCTCACCCATTCCTCGGTTAACATAAACTTCACCAACGTCTAAATCGTTGATAAATTTGTTGATGTCGAAGTAATTTTTGGTGTAAACGTAAGCGCTTAAGCCGTATATGCTATCGTTACAAAACTCAATTGCTTGGTCTGCGTCTTTAAATTTAACAACAGGTAATACTGGTCCAAACGTTTCTTCATGAACTGCAATATTAGCTTGGTCAACATCAACCAATACAGTTGGCTCGTACCAACAACCACCTTCAAAACCTTCTACTTTTGCAACTTGGCCACCGGTTGCTAATGTCGCACCTTGTTTAACAGACTCTTTAACAATGTGATCAATGTTTTCAATTTCACGCTGATTGCACTTTGGTCCCATTTGGCTGTCGCGATCCATTGGATCACCTACTTTCAAACCTTTCACTTGTGGTAAGAATTTAGCCATAAATTCATCGTACACTTTTTCATGAACGTACAAACGTTCAACACAAGTACATACCTGGCCACAGTTAGCAAAGCGGCCCCATAGCGCACCTTCAACAGCTTGGTCAATGTCGGCATCGTCCATTACAACCATTGGCGCTTTACCACCAAGCTCTAACATAACAGGTGTCATGTATTCAGCGCTGGTTTTGTAAATTTGTTTACCCGCGTAAGTTGACCCTGTCATGGTGATCATCTTAGTAATTGGACTTTCGCATAAAGCTTGGCCCACAACAGAACCCGAACCGTTAATAATGTTCAACACGCCTGCAGGAACTCCTGCTTCGTTAGCAATGCGACCCAACTCAGTAGTTGCCAATGGTGTTTCTTGAGTCGGCTTTAACACAATAGTGTTACCAGTAATCAAAGCAGGACCAATTTTACGACCAGCCAAAGCAAGTGGGAAATTCCAAGCCGTAATACCAACAACTACCCCACGTGGGACTTTATGAATATAAATTTTTTCGTCTTGATTGTCTGAAGGTAAAATATCGCCTTCGATGGTTAACGCGTTGTCACAAGCGTACTCAATAAAAGTCGCAGTTACTTCAACTTCCATTTCTGCTACAGAAATCAGTTTGCCTTGCTCAGCTACCAACATAGGTGCAAGAACGTCTTTGGCTTCACGAATTTTTTGTGCAAAGTTACGTAAGATTTTTTGACGCGTACGAGCGGTTAATTTAGCCCACTCTTTTTGAGCTTTATTCGCATTTTCTAATGCAAATTGCGCATCTTCAGCACAGCCTTTTGGAATCTCACCAATTTTCTCGCCCGTCGATGGGCTCAATACGTTAATAGTGCCCTCAGCGTATGACTTAACGTATTCACCATTTATGAAATTAAGGTTGTTATGAAAGTTCATTTGGCTTATCTCCCCATCCAGCCGCCATCTACTAGTAGAATAGCGCCATTTACATAGTTTGCTGCTTCAGATGATAAAAATACAGCTGGGCCTTTAAAGTCTTCAGGTTTACCCCAACGACCCTGTGGAATTCGCCCTAAAATAGCGGCACTACGCTCTGGGTCGTTACGCAATGCCTCAGTATTGTCAGTATCAATATATCCTGGTGCAATTGCGTTTACGTTAACACCTTTACCAGCCCATTCATTCGACAATGCCATGACTAATTGACCAATTGCGCCTTTACTTGCCGCGTAACCAGGTACAGTAATACCACCTTGGAAAGTTAATAATGAAGCAGTGAAGATAATTTTACCTTCGCCACGCGCGACCATCTCTTTACCAATTTCGCGGCTTAATACGAATTGAGAGTTTAAGTTAACGTCAATTACTTTATCCCATAAGTCGTCACCATGCTCAGCAGCTGGCGCACGTAAGATAGTACCTGCGTTATTAATTAAAATATCAATTTTTGGAAAATCAGCTTTAACTTGCTCGATAAAAGCATATAGAGCTTGGCGATCTGAAAAGTCACATTGATACGCTTTAAAGTTTCGACCTAATGCTTTTACTTCTTTTTCAACTTCCGAGCCTTCAAGCTCTAGGTTTGCAGATACACCTATAATATCAGCGCCTGCTTCTGCTAAACCCAACGCAATACCTTTACCAATGCCGCGTTTACAACCGGTAACTAAAGCAACTTTACCTTCTAAACTAAATTTTTCTAACATAATAAAATCTCTTACTTAATTGGTTTTAATAGGATTATTCAGCGTTACATTCAACCAAGGCTTTCATGCCTTGTGGGTTGTTATCCATACTTGCAAACGCACTACCAATGTCAGTCAATGGATTTACTGAACTAATAAAGGGTTCAACATCAACTTTACCTGATGCAATCAAATCAATTGCCCAGTCAAAGTCTTCAGCTTCGTATACACGCGCACCTAACAACTCAAGCTCTTTCCAGAAGAATTGGAACAAATCAATTTCAGGTTTTTGAGAATGAATTGCAACCATTACAATACGACCACGGCGGCCAGCAATTTGCGTCATTGCATCGATTGCAGGTTTAACACCTGAAACTTCAAATACAACGTCTGCACCTTTGGTACCTGTCCACTCGTCAACAAACTTCTCTAAATCTGTTTCTAATGGATTAACGGATTCCACCCCTAACTTTTCAGCAAATGCACGGCGAGATTCATTAGGCTCAGAAACAAGAACATCGGCACCAACACTTTTAGCAACTGCTGCAACTAATTGACCAATTGGACCACCACCCAACACAACCGCTTTTTCACCAGCTTGTAATCGAGAACGACGAATATCATGACAAGCAACTGACAATGGCTCGATTAAAGCGCCTTGTTTTAAGTTAACGCCTGCTGGCAATTTGTGTAATGTACGTGCTTTAACAGTCCAGTTTGACTGGAACGCACCAGGAGAATCAATCCCCATAAATTTTAAGTTCTGACAAATATGCGTATGGCCCGCTTTACAAGTCGGACATTCACCACACCAATCTAATGGACGCACAACCACGCGCTCGCCTACAGTAAAGCCTTCAACGTCAGCGCCAACTTCAACAATTGTACCTGACATTTCGTGACCAATTGTTTGAGGTGGATTAACACGACCATCCATTACACCGTGATAAATGTGCATATCGGTACCACAAATACCTACATAACCTACGGCGAGTTTAACTTCATCTGCTTTTGGTGAACTGTTAACACCTTCAACAATTGAAAAACTTTTATCACCCATGTATTGAGCAGCTATCATTATGTTACACCTCTAAGATTGTTTGATTAAATGTGGGCCAACTAACGCTGGGTCGAATTCAACACCCGTACCGGCAACGTTTGGCGCGACAGCTCTACCGTTCTCATCAACGATAAATGGCTGTGTTGTGTATTGTTCTATTGGGAATGAATGTACTTCCATATGCCCAGCATTCGGCTGTGAAGACATTAACGACACGTGCAGTTCATGCATACCATGAGTACAAATTGGCAGATTATTGATATAAGCAAGGTCTGCAACTTTTAACCAACCGGTAATACCACCAATATTTGAAGCATCTGGCTGTAAAAAGCCCAATTTAGCTTGCTGAATAGCATAGTTAAATTCATACACAGTGTGGAGGTTTTCACCCATAGCTAACGGGATACTGGTATTTTCAGCAATGCGAGCATAACCTTGGTAATCATCTGGGATAGTTGGCTCTTCAAACCAAGTGATGTCATATTGCTCAATGGCTTTGGCAAAACGAATAGCTGTTTCAACCGTTAGTGAATAATTTGCATCCACCATAAATATAATGTCTTTACCGATTAACTTGCGCACTGCAGCAACTCGCGCCACGTCTTCGCGGTAATCAGGCTTACCAACTTTGATTTTGACACCTTTAAAGCCACGGTCTAAATATCCCTGAATATTGTTTAATAGCTTTTCTTCAGAGAAATTAAGATCGATTCCACCTGCATAACAGCGTGTTGAACTATTTGCGCCACCAGCCACTTGCCATAGTGGTTGATTTAAACGCTTACAGCGAATATCCCAAAGCGCGATATCAACTGCAGACATAGCAAAACTTAACAAACCACCACGACCAACATAATGTAGTTTGTACAGCATATCTTCCCAAATTTTACCGATTCGAGAAGCGTCTTGGCCGACTAATGATGATTTCAAATCGTCTTCAATGAGTGAATATATTGCGCGCCCGCCAGTACCGCCGGTGTAGGTATAACCAACCCCTTCGAAACCATCTTGAGTGAACACACGACATACAACTAGCTCAAAGTGAGTATGGTCACCATGTTTTGCATCACTCAAAACCTCAGCTAGAGGTATTTGGTAATACTCAGTTTTAATCGCTTTAATATTGGATTTCGCGGTGGCAAGATCTAATACTTGTGCTTCTTTATTTACAACGGTCGTCACAATTACATTCCCAGCATTTCATAAAACACAAATCATTGTACATTGTTAACAATGAAACATAAATAGTAATATAACCCTTTTTTTAAGATTCTGCTAATTTTTTTTACAAAATAAAGCAGATTTATTGCAAATGTAGCTTGCTACACTAGCGGATTTACGCACAAATAGTCAACAATACAACCGACAGGTTAAATATATAGCTAAAATTGCATCAAATTGCTTCGTAATTCAGGTCTTTTCGTTTACAATGTAAACAATCAAAACATAACAAAATCAACAAAATTTAGGGTATTATATGGCTACAAAAACCCCAAAAATTATTCCTGTACGCGAGCAAATCGCTGATGCGTTGCGCTCTGATATAATTTCAGGTGAATTAGAAGCAAACACAAAATTAAATGAGCAACAATTAGCTGAACGTTTTGGCGTTTCTCGTGGACCCATTCGTGACGTGTTACTCAAACTGACCAAAGAAGGTTTGTTGGTAAGTAAAAATAATGTCGGCTCAAGTGTTAACAGCCCACTTTCTCCTGAAATGCAGAAATTAAGTATAGAGCTTCGACGAAAAATCGAAGAATTTGCGGTAAAAACCTGCATGCCATTGGTGACAGATAAAGACATTGAAGCACTTGAAGAGATCATCGCCGACATGCAAGAAAGCTTCGATAAAGAAGAGTATACTGACTTAACCAAATCAGATATTAGCTTTCATCAGTACATCGTTAACCTAGCGGGCGGTGAGTGTTTGGTGAATATTTGGTACCCAATCGTTATACGCATGCGTATGAACTATCAACGTATCAAAACATCTCAAGCTTTAGTTGATGAGCATAAACATATCTTAGAAGGCATTCGCAACAAAGATGTTAAAGCAGCTACAGCCGCTTTGAAGAAAAACATCAAATAAGCCATTCAGGCTCTAACCGCCCTACTTAGCTGGTTCAGAGCCTATCTCTTTTCTTATCTGCAACATTTCAATAAATTTTTCAGCAATAACAGTTTGGTGTTTTCTGCGAGTAATTAATCCCGTTTCATTAATTGTTATATCCTGCAAAACGCAGTAATTGAGCGAATTTGCATCACAGATAGTTTTTGCTGAGTTTAAACTTACAATAGCAACACCGATGCAATGAACAACTGCATTAATTAAATGATGCAGTGACTCCGTTTCAAATACACAGTTCAAATCTATTCCCAAGTGTTCTAGCTCACGGTCAATGGTTTGACGAAACTGCATGGTCTGACTCAGTAAGCACATAGGCATGTTCTTTATATCCGTCAAAGTCAATGATTTTGATTGTGTTAAAACCGCCTGTTTTGGCCCTTCCTTAGTAAAAGATTGATGATAAACAATCGCTAATTGTCGCTGACAGTTAGAAAACTTAAAACTCTGCAGCTGAGGAAAATGAAATAATTCATCAGTAAAGCCAACACCTAATTCGATTGCATTTTCTTTTAGTGCGGTGCAAATTTGCTTGTTTGTCATCACATGCAATTGCACTCTGACTTGAGGGTATAGCTGCTGAAACAACTTTATTTTCGGCATAATTTCAACACTGCATTGTGGCACAACGGCAAGCTTTAATTGACCTGAAAGCCCAGTGGTAGCCAATTGAATTTGCTGCTTCAAGTTGCGCTGCTCGGCTAAAATTTTATCTGCACTGTTAAGAAGCTGAGTGCCAAAATCAGTCAGTCCGATAAATTGTTTATCGCGTAACACCAATTGCACTTGCAGTTCTTGCTCTAGTTTAGCGATACCCGCTGATAAAGTAGGCTGAGTTACATGACAGGCTTGAGCCGCTCGTGCAAAGTGCTTATGCTCGGCAAGCACAACAAAATAGTGTAAGTGTTGAATATTCATCAATTAAAATGCAATTTTTTAATAAATTTTACCTATTAAACAATAAAATTGATTAATTGGGAAATATTCGCAAGATTGCGTAAACTCAAACGATTGTATTAAATCATAACGTACCGAGCACTTTGAATCAGTTAATCACCTCAAAAGCTAACCAACCCAGAGTACTGCCAGATGAAGCGCCAATCGCCATCACTCTAAACGGGTTAAACTACGCGGTTATGATGGCAACACCGGATGATTTAGACGATTTCGCCTATGGCTTTTTGTTTGGCGAAAATATTATTACCACAGTGGTGGATATCCACGATATCGATTGCCAGCCAGTTTGTATGCACGGCAGCCCAGCTTACGAGCTTAAAATCACTTTAGCGAATAGAGCGTTTGCACAATTGAAAAATAAGCAGCGGCAACTTGTTGGCAGCAGCGGTTGTGGTATTTGTGGTGTAAAAGCACTAGAGCAAGTGCTAAAACCACAAAAGCAAATTATCCAAAAGTTTCCTGCCAGTGCTTTTCCACTAACAGATATCCGCAGCCGAATAAATCAATTACAGCGTAAAAACCAATTATCTGGTGCCCTGCATGCTGCGGCTTTGTTAACCGACCAGGGTGAAATTGCACTGATAAAAGAAGATATCGGTCGCCACAATGCAGTAGATAAATTATTCGGTGCCGCGTTAAAAAATCCCAAAGGCTTGGACAATTGTGCAATGGTGATTACCAGCCGCTGCGGTAGCGAACTCGTGCTAAAAGCAATTAATTATGGTATTGCAACATTGATCAGTTTTGCTTCCCCTAGCCAGTTTGCAGTTAATTATGCAGTCAAACATGGTTTGGTGTTGGTGCATGTAAACAAAAATGGTCAATTAACTTACTGGGATAATTAATTTATTCTCTCGGTAGCAACTAGAATACAGAGCCAAGTATGCAACATAAAACAACTCAGAAACCGAACAAAGCAGGCGGGTTTCCGTCAATAAAATCAACGGTTAAACATATAGTAAAAAGCCAACGTGCTAGTGATAATTTTAAAAACCTTTTGCGCGCAAACCAAGACAAGGGGTTTGATTGCCCAGGTTGTGCATGGGGTGACAAAAAAGAGGGGTTGTTTCAATTTTGCGAAAATGGTGCCAAAGCTATTGCTTGGGAAGCGACCAATAAAAAAGTTGATAGCGCATTTTTCAACCAATACCCAGTAAGCTATTTGAAAGAACAGAGTCACTACTGGTTAGAATACCAAGGTCGCCTAACTCAGCCAGTCCGGTACAATTCGCAAACGGATAAATTTGAAGCTATCAATTGGTCAACCGCCTTCAAACTTATCGCCCAACACTTGCGCAACCTAGACCATCCAAACCAACTAGAGTTGTATACTTCAGGCCGTGCCAGCAACGAAGCTGCTTTTATTTATCAGTTATTTGGTCGTAGTTTTGGCACCAATAATTTCCCTGACTGCTCGAATATGTGCCATGAAGCCAGTGGCGTTGCCCTCAATCAAACTATCGGCATTGGTAAAGGCACAGTTGTGTTAGATGACTTTGATCAAGCCGAAGTAATCTTTGTTTATGGCCAAAATCCAGGGACAAACCATCCGAGAATGATGAATGCGCTGCGCTCGGCTGCAAAATCAGGTTGTAAAATTGCCACCTTTAATAATTTAAAAGAAGTAGCGCTAGAAAAATTTGCAAGCCCACAAGATCCAACTGAAGTTCTGACCAACAAGGCTACGAAGATAAGCCATGTCTACTTTTCGCCCAAGCTAGGTGGAGATTTTGCGGCTATCCGCGGCATCAGTAAAATCATTTTTGAACGCTTTAGCGACAAATTAAATAGTGAGTTTATTCAAACACACACACAGAGTTTTACACAATACCGAGCTGAAGTTGCGCAAACCGATTGGCAACAAATTGAACTGCAATCTGGTTTAAGCAAAAGTGAGCTTAAACAAGCTGCCGAATTATATACATCTAGCAGCAAGGTAATCAGCTGCTGGGCTATGGGTATAACTCAGCACAAACATTCAGTTGATACCATTAAAGAAATTGTAAATCTGCATTTAATGTTGGGTTTAATTGGCCACAAAGGCGCTGGGTTATGCCCAGTGCGCGGCCACAGCAACGTGCAAGGCAACCGAACTGTAGGTATAAATGAAAAACCAACCAAAGCCTTTATTGATGGATTAAATCAGCATTTTCAACAGCACTTTTCGTACGATAAAGGTCATAACGTTTATCAAGCTTTAAAAGCCTTGCATACAGGTACAAGCAAAGCATTAATTTGTTTAGGTGGTAATTTAGCCGCTGCCGCACCTGATAGCGAATTTACCGAACAAGCAATTAGCAATGCACAACTAAATGTGCAAATCGCCACAAAACTCAACCGCAGCCATTTGATGGTTAACCCACGCTCTGGTTGCGACACGCTATTGTTACCTTGTTTAGGTCGAACTGAAATTGATCGGCAAAGAAGCGGTGAGCAGAAAATTACCGTAGAAGATACTTTTAGTATGGTGCACGCTTCCGCAGGAAAAAATCAACCAATTGCACAGCAATGTATGTCTGAAGTTGCGATTGTGGCTGAAATTGCCGATGCGACCATAATCAATAGCCAGATTGACTGGTTAGCAATGCGTGACAATTACGCTATCATTCGTGACCATATTGCCGCGAGTATCAAAGGGTTTGATAATTTTAACCAGCAAATAGAACAACCCTGTGGTTTTCACCTAAAAAACTCTGCAGCTCAGTTGCAATGGAATACCCCAAGCCAAAAAGCTCAGTTCAGTGCCAGTAAATTGCCATTGCAAATTATCCATAACGACTACCTTCAGTCTAACGATAGTTTTGTCCTACAAACATTACGCTCGCACGATCAATATAATACAACCGTATATGGTTACGACGATAGGTATAGAGGCATTCAAGGTGCAAGAGATATTGTGTTTATCAGTCAAGCTGATGCCGACGCACAACACATAAACCAAGGAGATTTGTTGGATATAGAATCAACTTGGCAAGATGGTAAAGTTAGAAAAATTACTGGTTTTAAGGCTGTGATATACGATATCCCCCAAGGAAACCTAGCGGCCTATTATCCAGAAACCAATCCGCTAGTGCCAATCGATAGTATCGGCGATGGCTCGTTTACCCCAACGTCGAAGTCGATTGTGGTAAAACTGCGAAAATCGCAAAACCAAACTATTTTACAAACCAAGTAGCTGACTCCTATTATTAAACACTTCTACTAACAATAAAGGCAGCCGAAGTTGCCTTTATTGTCCTACTAAACAAACCACCACTAATTAACAGGTGTACCGATAATATCTAATTCGGTCATCGACCATGGTTGTTGCGAACTACCATTTGTTAGTACAAAGCGTACGTATTTAGCTTGTTGTCCCAACGTTTGCATTTGATAGGATTTGGCGAATTTAATTTTACTATCGACTTTAGTCCAGTTATTACCATCGATTGAAAACTCCAAATCAAAGGCTTTGGCGCACTGCCAGTTAAATTTGCGGCAATCCATATCAATTCGACTGATTTGATAAACCTGCGGCAATTCAACTTGCAGCCACATGCCAATATCTTGATTCACCCCACTGGTCCAACGTCGCCAATCTTTTTTGCCATCAATTAATGCAGCAAAGTTTTTCGGATTGTGACTTGCGCTAAATTTCCATTGTTTTTTGTTAGTGAGCTTTTGAGCAAATTGAGCATTTAATTCGTCTAACGTCCAAGCAGTTTTGCGTGTTTCTAATTGACGAATCTGTGCAATTTGTTCAGGTCTCACAGCTTCTGCTTTATTGCCAAAACTATTTCGAATATAGGTTAAAACATCCGCTATATATTGGTCATCATGTGATGCGAGTGACATCATAGACACACCTAAATAGTTTTTACCTTCAATTTCACCAACAAGTCCCTGCATGGCAATACGACCAAGGATAGAAAGATCACCGTTTACCCGTGCATTGTCAGCAAATGAAGGAGCTAACAAGCCAGTGCCAGCAGGAGTACCTTTACCGTCTTGACCATGGCAATCAGCACATAAAGATTCAAAATGACGTTTACCACGCTGCATTGATTCTGCCAATGCTTTATTGCCTTTGGCCAACTTAGCTTGCGCTCTCTGTTCTTTAATTTGATATTCCATTGACTTCACAATGGCATTGACCCCTATGTGCCCTGGGTATTTTTTGTTAGCGACTTCAACAAACTGCGCGCGCGTGCTATCAGAGGCATTCACGTAATAAATCGATAATAATAGTTGCTGGGTAAGTTCTATGTCTGCTTGATTTAGCAGGTCGCGCCAAATCTTAACAATGCTTTGGTCTTTATCAGTAAATAGCCGTTCGGAAATTCGCACTGCCGCAACTTGAACATTGTGATCGTCATCAGCAAAAGCTTTCGCTAACAAGGCCAAATCAACACTGTTTAGTCCTTCCAATGTCCACAATGCATGTAATCGAGCCAATGGATTTTTGTGGTTAAATAAAACGCTTTTTAGTGCTGGCACAACTGATTTATCTTGATTAAGCACCAATAACTTTTGTGCGTTGATACGCCACCATTGGTTATCATGCGCCAAATACTCGACCAACTGCTCGGCTGATTGAGCGTATAAATTTGGCTTTTCACCTAATTCTACACCAGGTTTCGACACGCGATATATGCGCCCACCGCCAATAATTTTATCTAAGCCATGTTTTTTAATTACTTCTCTTAAATAAGAGCCTTCACGCGTCCAATTACCTTCTTGGATAATCCCACGATACATATCGACAATATATAAAGTGCCGTCTGGGCCTGTTTCACTCCAAACAGGCCTAAATGACGAATCTGTCGATGCAATAAATTCGCTTTTTTCAGCTTGATATGGGTGAGAAATAACAGAGTAACCATTGTCACGAGTGACTTTGGCGCGACGAATTAAATTCCCCACGGGTTCAGGTAAAATATAATCTCCGATTAAATCTGGTAGCTTATCGCCAAGGTAAATACTTTGCCCAGCAACCCCAGTAAAATGATTTAGGGTGTTATCATCACGTAATCTAGGTTTCCCGCCTTGAACGTCAGGGATGGTTTCTATTGGAAAAACTTCGTTGAAACCCGGAGCTGTTTCACCATTAATCGGAATCGCGCCATAAACACTTGGATACTGAAAATTAAATACTGGTTTTTCGGCACCTGCCGTTGAATAGTATAATCGCCCAACTGCATCTTGCGCTAACCCCCATTGGCCACCGCCGTAACGGATGTTTTCAGATATAACTTTATCACCTTCAACTCTATAACGCCTATTGGTATAAGTAACATACAACCAGTTGTCAATTCCCCAAATTAACCCGCTTGGTTGATGCTCTAAGTTTCCGCCTCTTTTACCCCCTTTATAAACTGTTGTACGTTTATCAGCGACGCCATCACCATCGGTATCTTCCAATAACAACAAATCAAATGTATTGGTTTCACGGGCTAAAATCTTGCCGTCCTGCAGAGGCAAAATCATCCTAGGGAGTAATAGCTTGTCTGCAAACACTGTAGCTTTGTCCATAACGCCATCATTATCTGTATCTTCTAAGCGTTTAATTCTGCTAACTGGTTTCATTTGCCCAGTGCCATCTATATCTTGCATATAGGTCAACATCTCGGCGACGTACATACGCCCCTTTCCATCAAAGCTCAGTAGCACTGGTTCTTCAACCATAGGCTCGTGAGCAACTAACTCCATTTTATAGCCATCTTGAATTTGCATTGTCGCAAGTGACTCTGTTGGCGACAGTGCCGTTATCTGCTCTTCTGCTTGAGCGCTTGTAATAGCCGTGTTTGCTAAAACAGCCATTACTGCTAAAGATATTCTTTTCATTATTTAACAACCAAATTTAAATATAATTACAAATAATTATATACAAATAAAAATCAGAAACCAGCTTAATAAAACATAGATCATTTACTAGCTAACAACCACCTAATAAAACCATAAGACCTCAACAATACATCATTTTGACTCATATATTGAATTTATTTTAAACATTAAACTTTACAACGCAACAACTTTTGTTAACATTATACTTAACACATAAAACAACAGTATTGCTTTTTAAAACCAAACTGTACAGTTTCTCGGAGATTAACCATGTTAACAAATAGAAAAGTCAGTACGATTCAGTCGCAAATTGCCGATATCCTGCGAACAGAACTGATATTTGGCGACTACCTCCCAGGCGAAAAGTTAAATGAACAAGATTTAGCCGCACGCTTTGATGTCTCAAGGGGACCAATACGAGAAGTTTTATTAATTTTACATAAAGAAGGTTTGATCGAAAGCAAACGCAACTGCGGCAACTTCGTGTGCCAACCGTTAAGCGAACCAGTTAACGAACTTATGCTGAGCTTTAAAAGCAGCATAGAACAATTCAGCTCAGCCGAAGCTGTATGCGTTACAACACACCAGTTCAACAATTTGTCTTCGCTGACAACTCAGATGGAAGTGCATTTAAAACATGGTGAATTAAACGAATTTAGAGCAGCGGAGCTCGAATTCCAACAGCTTTATATAGAGCTAGCAGCAGGCAAAGATTTATCAAACCTTTGGTATCTAATGGCAATTAGAGTTGATCAAAATCAAATCACTGAGAAGTCACTAGCAGATAAGCTCGAGCTATATCAACAACAATTAAGCAAACTTCAGCAAATAAACACACATGCGAACCAATAATTAATAACAATCAGCACTTACGATGTGTATCGAGGTAAAGTCATGAAATATCAATTAACTCGTCGCGACGCTTTAAAAATTGCAATGGCCGGTGTTGCAACATCAGCCATTGGCTGTACAAATCAAGAGTCCGACAAGTTGTTAGCTACCGGGCCCTCTAACCCAACTAAACTCACTAAAGCTAAAAGTTCACAATGGCACAAAAACCATGACCGAATATTTATCGGCGGTGAATATTGGGCAAACCCAATGGAAAACTGGTGTATTAAAAATGGTGCCGCAGAGTGTGTTTCAACCGGTGGCAACCGTAGCATTCACTCTCTGGTTCACCAAATAACAGATGTTACCGCCAGCTTTAAAACGTCAGTAATAGTTGAAAAATACCACCAAGGTGAGCTAGACGGTGGTGCAGGTTTACGAATTGGCGCCAAAAGCGATATTAACGAATACAAAAGTAACTGTTTTGTTCAACAAGGTATTGATGCAGGTATCATTGATGGCCAATTGGTGCTTGGCAAAAAACGAGTTCACCTCAATACTCCATTAAAATTAAATAGCGCAAAAATCGTATTGTCGGGTGTACCGACCAATGGGATATATGCACTGACAGCTCAAGCATTTGACAGCAATAATCAATTGCTTGCTGAACTTACCGACTACTACCCTGCGAGCGAGGTGAGCGGTAACATTGCGGTTGTCAGCAATTTTACTCTAGCGTCTGAGCAAACAGGCCCTGACAATGGCAGCAAGTTTAGATTCAGCGATTGGCAGTTTGAAGGTAATGCAATTTGCGATATTCCTGACCAAAAATTCGGTCCAATTCTATGGAGCATGTATACCCTTAATGACTCGAGATCAGACAAAGGTTACATTCTGAAACTGAGTGCTTTAACAGGCCCACTCGGTAAACAAGATAATCACTCTTTACAACTAGAGGTTGAAAAAAATGGACAATGGCAACAAGTTGCGCAAGCAGAGCTAGACAAAGACGCTTGGGTTGCAACGTTTGTAGTGGAAAATTGGCAAGCCAACTCTGACTTCAATTATCGTGTTATTTATCAAGAGTCGCTAACTGACAATAGTCAAAACACCGATACTTTTAGTGGCATTATTAAAGCAAATCCAACCGAGCGTAATTTACGCATGGCCGCATTGACCTGCCAAAATGATTATGGTTTCCCATATGCGCCGGTTGCCGAAAATGTGGTAAAAATGAATCCTGACTTGGTCTACTTTTCTGGCGACCAAATTTACGAAAACCACGGTGGTTTCGGTGTTATTTATGCGCCAGCTGATTTAGCAATTCTCAATTACTTACGAAAATATTATCAGTTTGGTTGGGCATTTAGAGAAGCAATGCGCAACGCCCCTACCGTTGTTTTGCCAGATGACCACGATATTCTCCAAGGTAATTTATGGGGTGAAGGCGGCAATGCAATGAGTGACGAAGCAGTTGCAAGTGGCCGAACTGACAATGCAGGGGGTTACATTAGCCCAGTAAAACTGGTGAATGTAGTTCATAAAACCCACACTGGCCACCACCCAGATCCAGTTGACCCTACCCCTTCTGCACGCAACATTAGTGTTTATTACACCGAGCTGGTTTATGGCAACGTCAGTTTCGCCATTATTGCCGATAGACAATGGAAAAGTGGCCCTGAGACATTGAATATTGATGTTGGTGTGACAGGCAACGACGAAGCACCAAATTACTTTAACCCTGACTTTGACGGCGAAGGTTTAGACTTATTAGGTAAGCGCCAAGAAGCTTTTTTAGAAAAATGGGCTGACGATTGGCGTGGTCATAGTCTTAAAGCCATGTTAAGCCAAACTGTATTTGCGGGTATTTCAACCCACCAGCCGCTACCTGACCGCTACCTAAAATATGATTTCGACAGCAGTGGCTGGCCAGCATCAGCACGAAACCGTGCAATTGAAATTATGCGCAAATCTAAAGCTTTACATATATGTGGTGATACTCACCTAGGCACACTATCGCAATATGGTGTAAACGAACAACGCGACAGCAATTGGGCATTTTGTACACCTGCAATATCAGCTGGTTGGCCAAGATGGTGGCGTCCTGATGCTATGGGTTTACCAATGAAGAATCGTCCATCGCACGGTTTAGAACAAACCGGTGAATATTTAGATAGCTTCGGCAACAAAATATACGTGTATGCAGTTGCTAATCCACAAGTAGGTAAATCGGGAAATAGGTACATTCAAGCGCATGAAAAAGGTAGTGGTTTCGGCTTTATTGAATTCGATACTCAAAATAAAACTTACACCACATCCGCATACAAGTTTTTAGTTGATGTAAGCAATAACAACGCGGACAACCAATTCCCAGGTTGGCCTGTAACAATAGCGCAAGACGAGAATATCGGCATAAATAAAATAGGTTAATACAATGAAATTCAATCAAAAATTGGCAGTAATCGCCTTAGCTGTCACCAGTGCCAGTTTAGCCACTGGCTGTGTTGGTACAACTGATTCTGTTGCAAATGTAGCAGCAAAAAATAGTCCGGTCATCAAGCAAGTACAAACGCTAACTAATAGCAATAACTTCACAACGCCGTATCAAGTAACAGGCACAACCACAAAACGATTAGTCGCAGAAGTGTCAATAGACAAACCATATGCAAACTTAAGTGTTTTAGCTAATGGCAAAGTAATTGTCGATAACGCCAACATTCCGCACAAAGGTAAACACAAACTTAATTTTTTAGTCGACTTTGAAACCACTGGGGTAAAAGAACTTACTTTTATTCGCCGAAGTGCTGATATCAAAATACATTCAGTACGATTTGAAGATGTCACTGACGTAAATTTACCCAAATTCGCTAACATCTCCAAACAAGCGAATTTTGATACCGAAATTACCTATAAGTACGGTGGCCCATCTATTGGCGATATAGACGGCGATGGCGATTACGACTTTGTTTTAAACAACCACAACCATGTACCAACCCAACTTGTTACCAATAATGGTGATGGAACAGTTAGTATTGAGCGTTTGTTTAAGCACTCGTTAGATTTTCATGGCTCTGCCGTTGGTGATTACGACAACGATGGTGACTTAGACATTATGGTTGCGCAAGGTGGCGCGAATGGTACCAATCCGACCTCTTATATATTGCTGAAAAACGACAACCAGAAATTTACCAATGCCTCGCCTGAAGCAGGTATTTTAACACCAGCTCGAGGTCGCTCACCACGCTGGATTGACTTAGATTTAGATGGTGATTTAGACGTTGCATTATTTAACGCCAAAACCCCCAATTACGATGGCCCACGCCAACTATTCTACAAAAACAATGGTGACAGAACCTTTACCCAGCAGAGAATCACAGGATTAGAACACGCCCAAGGCGAACGAGTTGTTATTACTGATTTTAACAACGATAACATAGACGACGTTGTTATTTTCTCGCCAATCACCTTATGGCAAGGAAATGGCGATTTCACTTTTACTAATGTGACTGGCACGCTACTGCCGAAAAACCTCCAAGGAAAAGTTGGCTACAATGCTGCAACAGATATAGATGTAAACAACGACGGTTTGGTGGATTTATATTTTGCAGGTAGCCGCACTCACTACCAGCTTTCACGCAAATCAATCGACTTCAATCCACAAACCAAACGATTGGATATTCGCGACGATGGTGAAAAAGGCACAACCTTAATTAACTTTAATGCTGAAGGTCAGGTAAAACTATCCGACATGGATTTAACCTATCGTCAGTATAACGATGGTTTCGCAATCTTTTTAGGTAAAAACAAAACTCGTAAAATTGTTAAAGCAAAAGGTTTCCAACCAAGCCAATTGCCGGAAGAAATGAAAACAGCGCCGTCAGAAATGACCTTTAGGGCCGCTGATGCTCAGGGTTGGCCACAAGAGCGCAACGTCAACGGTTTATATATTGGCCATTTAGACAATGGCAAATGGCAAGCAGAATGGGTTCGTGATCGCAATATTTATTGGACGGTAACCTTCTCACTAACCGGCTTGTCGGATGTCAGTTACGATTGGAAAGCCAATAATCGCAACGTGCAAGATATTTTATTAGTTAACCAAGGCGATAAGTTTGTTAACGCAACCAAAGCATGGAATATACCTAAAGGTGGCAACAACTGGGGGGTAACGCGCGGGGATATTAACAACGATGGTTGGCAAGACCTATTTGTCTATCGATATGGTCATTTAAGTGAGCGTATTGCAGATTTATTGCTGCTGAATACTGGCAAAGGCAAATTCGATATTATCACCAGCCATGGCGCATATGAACCAACAGATGTTGGCCATGGAGACATGGGCCAGTTATTCGATTTCGATTTAGACGGCCAGCTAGATTTGTTAAGTGGTAGTGAAGAAGAAGGTCGTTGGTACCTGTTTGGCAACCAAACAAACAATGACAACAATTACTTGCTAATCGATGTCAACTACAGCCCTAAACACAATATAGACCCACAATCGGCCTTGGTTAGTATTGAAACTGCCTCTGGTAAAAAGTACCAACAAAGAATTGGTTCAGCTGGTGAAGTTCATGCACAAAGTTTGTTAGATATTGTCCACTTTGGTTTAGGAAAAGAAGACAAAATTAAATCAGCAACCATTCGTTGGCGTAATGGTGAAACCCAAACGTTAACCAATTTAAACGCTAACAAGCTGTATAAAACCAAATAGACGTCAGATAAAACATCTTGTCGTTGAAGTCGCTCAAGGAACGAGCGGCTCTTTTTACCAACAATCCTAACAACAACCACCAACGAAGTAGAACATCATGCTAAAACACACAATTACGGCTCTAGCATGCAGCTTACTTTTAAGCGCATGCAGTCATCAAGCTGACACTCAAATGGCCAACAAAAACAACCAACAGGACAAAAAGCCCAATATCATACTCATTTATGCAGATGATATTAGTGCGCGTGAATTTGCCATGTATCAATCGTCTAAATGGTCTGGTTTCCGAGGCAAAACGACTGACGACAAAGCGAAACTTGCCGACATTCCAGTAATGAGCCAAATGGCAGAGCAAGGCGTTTTTGTAGAAACTGCTTGGGCGGCTACAGTTTGTTCACCTAGTCGAGCTATGATGATGACTGGCCGCTATGCCTCATTGCATAAGTGGTGGCACAACAAAGATTATGGCCAAGTAACAGATGAAAACGGAAAAAAACGACCTACCCGATTATACGAAACCAGCCCATTACAAATCGGCCACATTGCACAACAAGCAGGCTATAAAACCATTTGGGCAGGTAAAACTCAAATGGGTCATTCAACTGATCACAGTGTATATGGATTTGACGAAGGCGTATTTACCCCAGGTACCAACTATCCCGAATTAAGTGAGCATACAACTTTTGGCGTACATGCCAGAAAAGTAAATGGCCAACGTGAATTATTTAATGTTGATTCAGGTAAAAAAATTCAAGGCCGCAGTTACGTGCAACAAGGCTGGTATTGGAAACCAAACGTACAACTAATGAATCATCCTAGCGCTAAATCTAGTTTGGAGTATTGGCCAAATACCCCAGAATCTATCGCAAACTATGGGGTTAATACTTATGGTCCAGATGTTGAGTTAGACTTTATTTTTGACTTTATCGACCGCCAACATGCACAAGACAAACCATTTTTTGTCTACCATACTACGCACCTAGGTCACGACGCCTTTGACTTTTTACAGCCAGAATCAAAAGACAAATGGCCAGGCACACCAATAGTAAATTGGGATGGAGAAAAATATACCCGCGTACAACCCAATATCACCGGCGAAAAAGGCCAGTATCAACTCAATGGCACAGTTACCGAGCCTGGTATTCACACCCATATAGAATATTTAGACTACCAAGTGTGGTTGTATCAGCAAAAACTGCAAAAAATGGGGATAGAAAACGACACCATTTTTATAATTACCGCCGATAACGGTACCAGTGGTTATGGCAAACATATACATGTAAAACAGCAAGGTACTCATGTTCCGTTTATTGTCTATGCACCAGGTCAACAACTCACTAAGCAAGGCAAACAATCTATTCTATTGTCCATTGCGGATGTACTGCCGACCTTAGCGGATATTATGGGGCAACCAATACCTGAAGATTATGAAATTCATGGCAAAAGTTTATGGCCGTATTTAACCACAGACAGCAATAAACACAGAGATTGGATATACGCCTATAAACAAGATATGACACTTATTCGCGGCTTTAACCTAATGAAAGACGGCAACAACGACTGGTGGGATGTCAGTTCAACACCTAAAGACCTAACCAGCTTTACCTCTATAAATGATTGGAGTCAGGTGTCTGATAAACACAAGCAAGAGCGCGATTTATTAAATGACATATTGCCAAGGTTTGATGTTTACCATAGTGAACATGATCCTATAAGCGATTAAACATCAATTGAATTAACTGATAATCCCACTTCGCAGCGCTTTGGCAACCGCACCTGACTGCGACTGCACTTGCAGCTTAGAATAAATTCTAGCAAGATAAGTTGAGACTGTGCTGTGGGAGATATCAAGGTTACGAGCAATTTCTTTTACGCTGCAGCCTTGCGACAACTGTTCAAGTACTTCAATTTCGCGGGCAGCTAAATTGAACTCAGGTTCAGGCGCGGTTTTGCGAATGTTTTGCAACACGATTTTGGCAATTTCAGGGCTCAACACTGAGCCCCCTTTGATGACATCGTGGAGGTTTTTGACGATTTGTTCACTGCTTGCTGACTTTAGCAAATAGCCAGCAGCCCCCGCATCAATCGCTTCTAAAACTTTTTCTTTTTCACTGAAAACCGTTAGCACCACAATCACCAAATCAGGGTGTGTTTGGCGCAATTGAATAATACCTTCAACACCGCCCAATCGTGGCAAACCTAAGTCCATCAATATGACATCGGGTTGTACGGTATTGGCTAGTGTATCAAATAATTCAATACACGACGGAAATGCACGACACTGAGCAATAGTTGGATCATTCGTTAAAACTTTAACCAAGGTACGACGATAGCTCGCGTCATCTTCTACCACCCAAACATTAATAGCCATTATTTACCTCTAATTTGACGTTTGATAACTATCACCTAGCTGCAGGCTCAAGGTGTTTAAATCAATTTTGAGTTCAATACGCACACCTTGGTTTAGCACAGCCGATATTTTTAAATCGGCTGACAATTCTTCAGCCCGCGCTTGAAGGTTTTTTAACCCCCATCCATCGTGAATATCATCAGGGTTAAAGCCACATCCATTGTCCTCTACTACAAGGATTAAAAAGCCATGCTCGCAGCGTGCAATTAAGCTTAAATGAGTCGCGCCGGAGTGCCGTGCACAATTGTTAATCACTTCTTTAAAAAACAGCGATAGATGCTTCTTCACGGCGGTCGAGACTTTAATTTTCGGGCAATGTTCTGCTAGTTTTTGTTCAACCACTACATTGCGTAAAACTCGCTGTGCCCGTTCAAATAATGATTGCAATAAGTCGGGTAATAAACATGAATCACCTTTACTATGCCAAACTATTTCTCGCAATGACGCATTTGCCTCTCGCGCCATAAGTGACAATTCATCCAATTCATTTTTTAATAGCTCACCCGACTGACTATGGCCTTGAGCCAATGAATCAGCCAATAAGGTAATACCGCCTAAACTGCTGCCCACTTCGTCATGTAAATCTCGATTTATCCGCTCAGAATGTTTAATCAACGCACGATTGCGCTGTGATTTTTGATAAAAAAGTACCGCTAGCAACAGCAATAAAAACAACAACACTAGACCAACTATAGTCAATTGCGACAACAACCATTGCCAATAAGAATGCGCTGCAGCTAATTCATTTTTAACCTGTTTAAGTTGTTGGTCGAGCGGCCGACGTTTCGCTAAACCTTTTAACCATTGTTGCTCGGTTAAAATTGTACGTCCCCACACGTAGCCATCTAATAATCGATTCAATTGTGCATTCGCATCCAGCGGTAAACCTTTAGATTTGATTGTTGCGTTGTTAACCAACTGACCATTGTTGGCCACTATCGCAATTTCACCTAAACCTAACACCCATTGATTATTCAATTGCTGCAAATCCGCTAATTGAATACGGATATATTTAACTTTTTTATTGGCCGTATTTACCGAATACAAAGTGCCAAATTGCTCACCTGTGGTTGTGGGTTCGAGTATTTGTGCTGAATTAAAATCTGCTGATTCAGCAGCCGATATCTGAATACTCGCTGGAAAGGCAAAATCAGGTAACAACAAATTACCACTCGGCTTTGCAGGCCATACCTGTATCTTTTTAATGCTGATAGCTTGTGGCAACTCAAGCATCAATTCGACTTGGTGATCAACACCCAATTCATTCTCTGCAGTAAACAAAAAATCAGCTGTGTCCGATTGCTGTTCACTGATCGCAAAACCCAAACTTGTATGCTGATCGGTCAAATATTCTGGGTTCCATTTGGTTGTTTGTTCAAAACTCGCCAAGGTTTTTATTTGTACATCCGGGTTTTGCAGTAGGTTAATTGTGTCACCTGTTTGAGGGTCTTTCGCCCAGATAAAAACTTCACCGAGGGCAAAATGCACGTTGCTTTGTTCTGCCGTTTTAGCTGGAACAGTAATGCGTAACTTATTCGCTTGCTGGTTGATATTGTTAAAATATACAGGGTAAGTGTCAGGATTTGGAAAGTCGGATTCAAACCAATCAACAATACGAGTGAAGGATTTTTCGTGATCTTTTGCAACTTCAATTTTAAACCTTGCAGGAAACGCATAAGAACCGCCGTAAGGTTTAAGTGGATTGAGTGCTGGAACCAGTGTTAGCGCTTCTAGCATGTAAGATTTATCAAAAATAAATTCGATAATATGGTGATCACCTTGGCCGCTGCCAGCTAGCTCTAGTGTTGAATGATAACCTAAACGTTTGTCCGGAATTATTGGGCAATGCCGCGGTAGTTGGGCAATTTTCCAGGTAAGTGCCTGCTCAAGTTTTTTCAGTTGCTCAATGCGAGTGACTGGCCAGCTAGACAAATTTTGCTGATGGTTGTGCTGTAGTTGCAACCAAACTTGTGGATTGATTGGATCAACTATATCTTGAGCTCTAGCAGTTGTTGAATTCGCAAGGGCAATGTTTGTGCAACCCACATACAACAACACATTAGTTGCAATTAAAATCAGCATTTTTGTTAACCAACGAATCAAAATCATCTAACGCTCAAAATCAATAAACCATACAAACAAAATAAAACCTTAGGCTATTGCCAAATGGGAAATTAGCAGCAATGCGCCAACATTGCTGCACCTTAAGTATATCCGTATAAACTAAAGCTAAACGAGATTAATCAGCTTTTAGTGGAATAAACAAAGAATGTGTATCGCCATTTTTTAAGAATATTCCAGCTGTCATCACTGCAGGTTTGCCATCCTCTAAATAGATCCCCATACGCTCATAGCGATGCACTTTAACCGTTTTTCCATCCGTTGTGGTGTATTCCTTGTCGGCCACTTTGTAATGTTGGGCTCTGTGCCAGTTTAAACCATCAGTGGAAGTGAGCATGCCCATATAACCGAACGCATGATACAAATTATAATAGCGCTTGCGCTCTTCGTCGTACCAAACTTCAGGATCTTCCGAGTTATAATTTACCACCACAGGTTTTGACTGCATTTTCCAAGGGCCCAATGGATTATCAGCCAACAAAACGGCTTGCATACGGACTATCTCGTTTGGTTTTTGATCTGGCTGATCACCACGAATAATCATTAAATATCCACCATCAGGGCGTTTAGTCACTGTGACGTTATTCGATTGATTGGCTATTGGAAGTTGCGGTTCAAACAAAGGTCGACTAAAACGTTTCCACGGCCCTTCAATGTTATCTGCGACCGCAACGCCTATGCGTTGATTTAAGCGTAACATACCCCTTAGATTGTCTGGTTTCCATTTGCCATGGCGAACTTCATCCAGTTGAGCTTCGGTTAAATCCATAATGCCAGAGTTGGTCGACATGTAATAAAGATAATATTTACCATCAAACTTATACACTTTTGTACAGTGAACTGTATATTGGTCCCAATAACCATCGCCGCGCCCTGCCAAAACTTCTTGAACTTTTTTCCACGGTCCCGTTGGGCTATCAGACACAGCACGTGAGACAATGCCATCAGTTAACCACGAGTAGAACCCATGTTTTTTCGGCATTTGGTCGTAAAACAAATGGTATTTGCCATCGTCGCCTTTGACTATGGTTGAACCCCAGTTGTAGTAGTCTTTATCATGAAATATATTTTCTTCTGACACTGGCTGCATAGCCGCAGTTAAATTATAGGTGTCAGTGTTATTGGCTTTGACTGTGTTAGACGCGAGCGTTATCAATAAAGCAGCCCACATTCCCAATTTATTTTTTATATTTATGCTTTGCATATATTTCCTCCGGCCAAACTAAGCAGCGTCAGTCGCACTGTTATAGTTCAATTCTTGTTTTTCTACTTGGTCATGTTTTTTACCTATGTATGCCCCCACTAATCCCCAAGAGAGCGCCACAACAGCCCCAAAAATAATCTTTTCAGCTGTGGTAAAACCTAAATAGCCATCGCCAATAAAAGCTATGGTCCAAATCCAAAACACGTCGCCGCCGCGGTAAATTGCAATATCGATAATAGGTTTAGATTTGAAGCGCGCCTCTTTATCTACTGCAGTAAACAAGACCTCTCGGGCTGGTCGGACAATGGCATAGTTACCCGCTCGGCGAACAACCACTAATACCAACACAAATAACACCACAGGGTTGGCACTTAACAACAGCATTAATCCAGCAATTGCAAAAGGGACAAAAGATAAACTGGCAGATATGCCAAATTTTTGGAAAATTCGGTTCGATACAAACAAGCCCAACAAAATAGTTAATGTATTGGTCACAAGCTCAATGCTGCCCAACATTTGTTGTCTTTCTGCACGATCAAATGCAGCCAATACGTCACTTTGTGTTGTGTAAAAAAACGCACTCACCCCAGTCATTAAAAAGATAAAACTCGCGAGCCCAAGTAGTTTTTTGCTTTCGATTAGCTCTTTTAAACCAGAAAATGGGTTAGTTTGCAGTTGCTCTGAAGCGCTATTGTTCGCCCCAATTGAGTCGAAATGGCGGTTTAATATCGCAATAATCGGCAAGCTTAATAACAGTACGACACTTGTTACCACTAGCACATTTTCAATGCTCATAGTTTCAGACAATAAAATAACCGTTAATGGCCCTAATATTGCCCCTGCGCTGGCGCCAGTATTGATAAAAGCAAAGGTGCGTTTACTTTGCGATTTAGAATAATGTTGTGAGACAAAACTCCAAAATACCGAGATATGAAACAAGCTAAACACACTGCTCCATACATAAAAAACTTTGCCTAAAAAATTAACATCAATCCCTAATTTATAAGCAGAGAAAATAGCCATAAAACTGCCAGCGAAAGCAATAAATACACAAGGCACCAACTTTCGAATGGTCATTCTGGCTGCACAAAAGTTGTATAGCATAACGGCTATGGTCGCGAAGACAAACGTATAGGTCCATTGAGTTGCGCGGCTTACATCTCCCCAGTCGCTCGGCAGTGCATCGCGTACTGGTTTTAGAATCATGTAAGATGTCATCAACAAAAATATAAACAGAAAAGACAATAAAGCCCCTTTTGTTTCTTCAGGTTCAATTTGGGTTAATCGATTAAATAAATTCATATTAATTACCACTTAATTGAAAAGCCTGAATAACCCACAAAGGTTCCCGTGTCTTGCATGGATAAACCTTTAATCACCTCTTTGGCTTTACCCATTGAAAACTCTGGTTCTAATTTAGCGTTTTCCCCACCCATATCGGTTTTGTTATGCCCTGGTGCAAGCGCCACAACTGCTATATTGAATTGCTGGAGGTCTTTTGACATATCAATGGTTATTTTATTGAGCGCGGTTTTGGTTGGGTCGTACGAATATATACCATTCACTTTTGGACGATTAACTATGCCACCGTGTGATGAAATATTGACCACCTTTTTCACCTTGCTGGTAGACAACATCAGGTTGGGCAATAACGCTCGCGTCACCATAAAAGGGCCAACAGCGTTGACATTATAGGTCAGTAAAAAATCGCGCCGACTGGTGTTTTTAAATGACTCAAAACCACGATCTAAATTTGCAATGTAGCCAGCATTGTTAACCACAATATCGATAGGTGTGTCTTTTAACGTCAGCGCCATTTGTTCGATTGAAACATCGTCGGTTACATCCAGCTGAACAACCTTAGCCCCCAAAGCCTTGAGCTCGTGTGCCTTTTCAGGTTTGCGCGCTGTACCTATTACTTTATACCCATCGGCAATAAAATGCTGCGACAGAGCAAAACCTAAACCTCGGTTTGCCCCAGTTATAAGTACCGTACCTTTAATTGAATCTGGGCTATGTACATCTGCACTGTGTGCAAAAGCGGAATTGAATAGCGTAAACGCTAATAGATATTTGATTAATTTTGTCATTGTCATGTAACCACACTTTATATTTTGTTAACCATATGTAGTTACCAATTGTATAGTTAGATAAGTTTTACGATAGTCGGTTAAATCAATGACAAAGGTTTGGTTTGATATTTAAAAAACGCCCAAAGTGCTCAAAACCTTGGGCGTTCTAGTCGGACTTAAGGAATTAAATGTGGTGGGATGTTGGCCACTTTATCATCCGCTCCTTTAGCAAAAGTGCTGATGTGGTATGAGTTTTCTTTTGACCAATCAACTTCTATGCGGCCATCACCTAATACAATGTTGCCAAGTTTATTTCTAAACCAATTAGCTAAACCTTTGTAAGCAGGATCGTAGGCCAAGTTGCGTCGTTCCAATGGGTCGATTTTTAAATCGTATAGTGACATTTCTGCTTCTTCGGCTGTTGTCTCTAATGCCCACTTAACGTCTTTACCCAGTCTTTCGGCATTGACTAAACCATTAAATGGTCGGGTACGCATTGAAAACCTAAAGCGTTCTGTATGTAAATAGGCTCGCGGTCCTCCAACTAGATTAAGTTCACCTAACACGTAGTCGCGTTTTGGTGCATTGTCATTCATAACGTCAATTAAGTTGTAGCCGTCTAAATAATTAAACTTGTCTTGTTGGATATCTACACCCGCAGCAGCAAGCACAGTTGGTGCAAAATCCACAAACTCAACTAAATCAGTCACAACTTTGCCTGCTGGCACCAGTGATTTATCAGAGCTGACAATTATTGCGGCATTTTCTACCGACTGTACCCAAGGGCCAAATTTGGCTTCTATGCCCTGCTCGCCTAGGTGCCAACCATGATCGCCCACAGTATATATAATTAAATATTCTTGGTTACGTGCTTCGCTATAAGCCTTAAAAGTTTCGACTGCTTTGCCAATTAAATAGTCGCCATATGCACAAAACGCATAATAATCTTGAATGGCTTTTTGCTTTTCTGCATAAGTCATTTCATCGACTTTCATCGCATTATAAATGGTACGCAATTGTTTAGGTAAATACTCAAGTTCTGATTTTTCAAATTTAGGGATATCGTAAACCTTGTCTTTAAACCTATCTCTAAATTCTTTTGGCGGTAGTACTGGGCTATGCGGTAAATGGAAGCCTAACTGCACAAACTGTGGTTTTGCACTGTCAGCGCCTGTTGCCGCTTTGCCCCAACTAGTGGTAAAGGCATTGTCAGCATTATTCAAGTAGTTTTGCATTTCTTTAACTATGTATGCATCTACGGCTTTATCCGCCGGTTGTGGGTTTTCACCCGCTAAAATTAAGTCCTTTTGATAGCGCGTATAAGCCCGCAACAAATCAAACTCTTTGGCTGTTTTGTTCTTTTCGGCAATATCTTGTGCAGTTAGCTCCTCGTTCTGGCGCTTTAAAAAGTAACTGCGTTTTGTCCCATCTGGGTAGATTACATTTTCGGTTAAACCTGCCATAACAGGTGTACCAGACGAGTGATCGTATGAGGCTTTTACAAACAAATCACCTAAGCCATTTTTTTGCAAATCATGTTTAAAGTGCACTTTATAATCAAATAAATTGGCATCGTGAAAACCTTGACCCGGCCCCCATTTAAAAATGTACGCGTCTTCTTTACCAAACACAGAAGTACCATAACCATGCTCACGCAATGTCTGCGACACTGTAGGGGTTACAAAATCTGGCGCTTGATGGGTTAATTCAAATGCGTAATGGCCGTTTCTAAATGGATAACGCCCAGTCGCCATAGACCCGCGTGACGGACCACACACGGGAGAATTGGTAAATGCTTTGGTAAACAAAACCCCTTCACTTGCTAGCTTATCAATGTTTGGCGACTCTACATGACCCAGTGGGCTATTTTTACTACCAAATACTTGTTGATTGTAATAGCTAACGGAATCAGGCCTTTGGTCATCCGTTATAATCCATAATATATTTGGTTTAGTTTGTGCCTTGGGTTGTGCTTCAGCCACTGCACTGGTTTGTTTATCTTGGCTTTGCTCAGTGCCTGAATTACACGCAATTAAGCTTGCCGATATGGCAGCGGTAAAACCTAATTTGATAACTGATTTAATTTTCATTTTTATACCTTTAAACTCAATAACTAAGCTAAATTACATGCAGCTTGGTAATTCGATATTGGCTAACCCTGCTAATTTTTTGTCGTGCGCACCTAATGCAGCGTCACTGACAAAGTAGCTATTCGGTTTGCGCCAATCAATTTCTACTCGGCCATCACCAATTACAATATCGGTCAATTTTTTCCTAAAATACTCAGTTACTTGTTTATAGTTTGCTTGATAGGCAATATTGTTTTGTTCGTTAGCATCACAGCGCAAATCGTACAAACCCATTTCTAAATCTTGGTTTGACGCATTGTAAGCCCAATAAACATTTTCACCCGGTGCGTAGCCCTTACCTGGGAATCCGTTTTCTTTGCGCACCCGCATCGAAAATGCAAAGTTTTTTGAACGTAAATAAGCACGTGGGCCAACCACTGCATTTAGTTCACCAATAACATAATCTCGGGTTAGCTCTGGTTTGCGAATAACTTCGGCTAAATCAACGCCATCTAATTGAGGTTTGCTGGCTTTAACATCTAAACCTGAAGCGGCTAACAAGGTGGGTGCAATATCAACGTATTCAACAAAGTCCGAATAAACAACACCTTTAGGGAAGCGTTCAGCACGCGAATCCGCTACAACAATAATGCCTTGGTTTGATGTGTTCCAAGGTGAGAATTTAGCCTCTATGCCTTGTTCACCAAGCTGCCAGCCGTGATCGCCCACTGTCACCATAATTACATAGTCGCGACCTTGCTGTTGGCTAAATTTCTTAAATTCATCAATCGCTTGACCAATTAACCAGTCACCATATGCGCAAAACGCGTAATAGTCAGCAATCGCCTGTTGTTTTTGTTCAGGTGTTAAACCGTCAATTTTTAGGTTTTTATATAAGGCCTTCATTTGCTTAGGCAATTTTTCCACCTCAGCTTGGCTAAATTCAGGCACCTTATATGTTTTGCCTTTAAACTGGTCGCGAAACGATTTTGGCGGCAATACCGGCGTATGCGGAAAGTGAAAACCAAGGTTAAACATTTGTGGTTTGTTTAAATCAGGTCCTTGGATTTTGCGGCCAAAAAAGCCATCGTAGCGGGTGTTCGGTTGGCGTAAATGCTCAACAAAGGCTTTTAAAATATAACCATCAAGTGTTTCACCAGCGGGTTTTGGACTGACCCCACCAATAATCAGATTTTTTTGCGAACGTGTATATGAACGTAAAATGTCCAGCTCTTTTTCAACGGCAGTTGGATTGTTTACATCTATATCGTTTTGATCAATTTTCTCAATTCGGCCATCAGGGAAAACATAAACTTCGTCGGATTTTAATTTAACCCATTTAGGGCCACTTTTGTCAAAAGTGTCTTGGCGAGAATAATCGGTAAAGAGCTTAGGTTCTTTACCATTGTTATGACCTTGATGGCCTAAATCACGGCTGTAGTCTATTTTCTCATCATAAATGGCGACTTCTTGTTTTAAGCCACCATCTTGCCACTTTTTATAACGCACACCCCGTTTACCAAATAACACAGTTTGATACCCTTGCTCAGACAAGGTTTGTGATGTTGTTGGCATTGCTAAGTCATGCTGATTATGAAAGTATTCAAAACCAAATCGACCCGAGTGATGCGGATATAAACCAAACTGCATAGAGGACCGAGACGGTGCGCACGCAGGCGAATTGGTGTAAGCATGGGTAAACATGGTGCCTTCACTGGCCAATTTATCAATGCTGGGAGATGACACATAACCCAGTGGGCTCTCAGCTTTACCTGTTTGACTCATATTGTAAGCTGCAATTGAGTCTGCCCTTTGGTCATCGGTTACTATCCATAAAATATTTGGCTGCTGAGAAACTTTTGGCAGCTCAGTTTTAACCTTGGCTTCTGGCGCTTTACTGACAACCTCATTGTTTTTTTCTTGTTTGAGCGTACTGTTGCAGGCGCTCAGCGCTATCATGCAACTTGCAACAACCAATTTAGTTTTAAAGCTAATCATTTATTACCTCATGACGATATTATGCGAATAGGCATTTGAGCATTGGTCTCTTTTAGCCATTTTTTAAATTTTGTTTTTAAAGATTGTGTAATATCCGGGTGAATCTTGGATAGGTCTTCACTTTCACTTGGGTCAACGTACAAGTTGTATAACTCGACTGAGTCGTCGTCATACCAATTTATTAACTTGTACGCCCCTTGAATAATTGCGCCCCCTAACCGATTATTTTTGTGCCATGCATAATTTGGGTAATGGAAGTAGATGGCTTGCCGATTTAGATTTTTCGTTTCAGTTAATACTGGCAATAAACTTTCACCGTCGATATTAGAAAATGAATTTGGGTTGATCCCAGCAGCAGACAAAAATGTTGGAAAGAGATCTGTATTAATAATTCGATTTTGATTAACGACATTTTCTTTAATTTTTCCAGGCCATTTAGCAATAAATGGCACTCTTACACCGCCTTCGTATGGAAAACCTTTGCCATACTGAAGCTCTCCATTGTCTGAGAGTTTCCAAACACCACCGTTATCAGAAGTAAAAATAATCAAGGTGTCATTCGCCAACCCCAAATCATCAACCGCTTGTAATACTTTACCTACCGAAGTATCCATAGCTTCAATCATGCCAGCGAACACGGGTAAACCGACATTTTTACCTTCTTTGGCACGCTGCTGATATTTTTTGGTTAACGCCTCAGTTGTTTTAAGTGGCGAATGTACAAGGTAGTTCCACATCACAGCTAAAAAAGGTTTTTGGCTGTCATCTGCCATAAAATTGATTACTTCATTGGCAAGACGAGTCGGTAAATACTCTCCATTTTCACCATCCGACATATATGGATTTTTGTACGGCGAAAACCAAGAAGGAGGTCCTCCAAAAGCGCCTCCCCCCACATTAATTTCAAATCCTTGGTTGTCAGGTAAAGTGGACGGGTCGTCCACTTCAAAATTCTTTTTACCCATTAATGACAAATGCCACTTACCAAAGAATCCAGTGCGATAACCATGGTCACGCAATACTTCAGCGAAAGTAATTGCCGACTCTGGTAACGCAGTTAAGGTTGGAGCATCTAGCAAAGTAGCACTATCAGGAGTAAATACCTCATGTGAAATATGATTTGTTAATCCAATTCTGGCTGGATGTTGCCCAGTAATTGCGCCAGCCCTAGATGGTGAACAAACAGGTGCACTAGCATAAGCATGGGTAAACAACATTCCAGAGTTAGCTAGTTTATCTAAGTTGGGCGTGTCGATATCTCGCTTGCCATAAGCACCGATATCTTGCCAACCTAAATCATCAACCATAATAAATAGAATGTTAGGCTGCTCACCATCGAGTTTATTTGCATATGCTTTTACGCTAGTGATGCAATAGAAAATCACCAGGCTAATCATAAATATACAGCTAGTTAGCAATCTTGTTTTTTTTCGCATCTAACCAATACCTATTTAATCTAACACTGTAAGTTGAACTTGGTCTGATATACCGCTTGTTAAAAAGCTTGGCGATTTTCCATCGGCAAGCGGTTTAGCGTCACTCCACGAATAAACATGAATAGTCACTTTGCCTGCTTTATGCGCGACCACTTCGCCAAATTTATTAATTGAAGCGATAGCAAGATCAGACGAAACCCAAACGACACCATCTCTATTCGTGTTAAATGGCAAAGTTGACACATTTAAATCCAACTTTTCACCAACAATTAACTTATTTTTAGTTGAATGAATAATAAGTTGCTGCGCATCAACATTTTTGTTGCTTTCAACCACTTGTTTGAGTTCGAGGTAAGCACGTTTTTGCTTTGGGGTTAGCTTGTTTATATCCAAGCCATTGTAACGGCGCACCCCCCAGCCCACAGTGATATATTTGTCACCTTGGCGCTCAAATAAATCTTGGGTTAAATCAAAAAATCGCCCATTGGGATAGGCTTTAGTTGGACCGTAATATTTGTACGATTTATTAAAAGCAAAGTGGGTAAAACGTTCGTTGTTTTCAATACCGTCATAGCGACCATTGGCAATGTACCAACTGTAAATGTGTTTTCTATGCTCTTGAGTTTTATCTAACATTTGTGGCCAAAAGCTAATGCCATCTAAACGAGTTTCTTGAGGAATGGGCACACTTGCAGCTTCAGCTATTGTAGGAAAAACATCAGTAACATAGGTTAACCCGTCATAACTATGTACGCTGTTTTCACCAGCTTGAATTGTACCTGGTTGACTAAGCACCATGCCAACATGAATACCGTTGTCAGCATTACCGCCTTTACGTGCAGGATATTCACTGCCATCTTTTTTCACATGGGTAAAAATTTCTTTAGTGCCATTGTCGCCCATAACAACAATCAGCGTCTCTTCACGCAAATTGAGTTCATCTAATTTATTAACCACCTTACCGATTAGTTTGTCGGTATATTCAATCATGTCAGCTATGTATTTAGGATCGTCCCCCTTGTGACCATTTTTGTTGTTTGGCCATTCATCAAAATTATCAAATATTGAGTTGGGCTTTGTATCTGGCGTTGGTTTGTGATCGTCATGCACAAGCGCCATTGGGTAGTATAAGAAGAAAGGTTTGTCTTGGTTTTTTTCGATAAACTTGAGCGCATGTCGATTATAAATATCAGGACCATACCAACGACGACCTGTTGCAGGATCTAAGTCGGTGCGTTTTCTATAGTCAACCAACTCACCATTTATCACCAAATTTGGATTGATAAAACGTTGCCCTTCTTCTACCACATCAAAAGCGACATAGTCATCCCAGCCAAATTCACTAATGTAGTGTTTACCTGGTATCTGTTTGGTACCACGCGTTTGTTTCCATTTACCGAACATGCCTGTTGTGTAGCCTGCTCGTTTAAACACATCACCAAAAGTAATATCCGATTCATGCTGTGATTTAGGTTTTAGATAATTACGGTTATTTTGTTTACCACTCATCAATGCAATGCGGGTGTTTTCGCATAGTGGGTGAGTAAATGCACGTTCAACTCTAACGCCCTGCTGTGCAAGCTTATCTATATTGGGTGTTGAAAATTGAATATCTGCAAACTTGCCATGTTTTGAACGAATGATGTCAGCTCCATAGGTGGTAAAACCATAATGGCTTAAATCATCAATAAGAATGAGGACAATGTTAGTGTGGGGTTTTGGTTGTTTTTCGGCCGTTATTTCAGATGAGTTCTGAGTTTGAATGTTAATGCAGCCTGCAAGCACTATTAGGCTTGCGATAGCTAAACAAAAAATCTTTTTTTTCATGAGTACTTCCAATGAGACTTTGGCTAAAGTGGATTTATTGAATTTAAAAAAAAGCCCTCACAAGGAGGGCTAAAGATAAACACCGGATGTCAATTAGTGTTATGGAACCTGGTAGAGGCGAACATCTTTAATAGTGAAAGATTGATCGTTTTGCCAGAATACGAAATCTAAAGTAACGTCTTCATCTTTCCAGTTCACACCTGATGGTTTTTCAAACTCAGTTAGCATAACCAATGCAACATTGCTGTTTGCATCAACATTTCTATTGGTCATGTCGCGCTGAATCATTGCTGAGCCACCTGCATTCGATAAACGAATTGCAAAGTTTTTCAATCCAACAGGAAGTTCAAACTCAACCATATAACGGCCACCCGTTTTAACAGCGCCGGCTTTAACCGGAAAGCTAACAACTACAGGCTCAGTTTTACCCGTTGTATTAACTTTAAGCTCTTGTGCAGCAGTATCAACTGTTACTGTACCTTGGCCATTGTTGCTAACTAATGCCGCATCAAGGAATTGACCCGCATCACTTTCAATAATGTCCGCTTTTGCTGTATCAATAAAGTTAAAGTTAACCACTTTAAATGAATCCCAAACTGAGTTTGGTTTGTCATGCGCACCACTATTATTGAATATGTACATACCAAGTGCTGCTGGGTCTGCTACAGGTGATGTATGCGTGTTGTGGGTATACCACCACTCACGCCATTGGCCAGCGTCAGCTGCTTTGTACGGTAAGCGATAACCGCCCCACCAGCCTGCATCCCATAACTGGTTTCTTTCTGGCGCTCGGCCATTGGCAAACGTAACCATAGGCATTACTTCAAGATCAGAAATCTCATCATTCTTAAACCACCAAGAAATGTAGTACTTTCTGTTATCAATTAAGTCAGGGAACTTACCAGCAGGAATATCATTGGTTTTCTTAGCAATAGATTGCTTAGCACCTTCACCCGCTTGCACCAAATCAGTTACATGCACAAAGCCATTTGGATCTAAGAATAATGTAGATTCTGCTGTATCTAACCCAGCATCCAAATCATCACGGAACAAGTTAAAGTCGCGCTCAGCAATTGCAACTGTCAATGTACGCGTTTGCGCACTTTCATCTCCAGAATCGGCGTTTCTGAGTTTATACTCAAACATTAATTCATGGGGTTGACCTGGTTGTGTTTCAGCAAAAAATGCATGAGTGTCAATATCTAAAGTATTGCCACCAGCATAAGATAAACCAAACTCAAGTGCCGCTTTATCTTTTTGTACAAAGTTGATAACTTCTAAGTTATCACCTTCGGTTAGCTCCAATAAATCAACTGAAACGACTCCATCAGTATCGCCAGACTCTTGAATATTGATAGTATGTTCTGCAGTTTTAAATGCAGGGAAACCAACAGGTGGTAAACCACTGATAGTTACGACTTTAACACCAGTCACTTCTTTTATGCCGTCGGTTAAAGTATACAAAATACCTACATTCTTTTTCTCTTGGATAAAGAGTTCATCTGCATATAATGATGGGTCAACAGTTAAAGTGACATCAGCACCGTTGCATTTCGCAGTACCATCATGCAAAGGCTGATTATCATAAGCCAGCTGCGCTTCCATCTCAGCGATTTCAGCATCCGATTTACCCGCTTTTTGTGCATCGGTTAACGGTGGAAAGATATACTGAACACAGTCTTTCAACCACAAATTTTGCACAATTGGAAATTGTAATTCGTCAAAACCACTCTGGCCATTATCTACGATATATTGCGCCATATCTGTGATGTCTCGGTCTGATGCATGATCAAGTAGATTCACCACAACCTCAGGGTCGCGTTCAGCAACAACTACTTTGTCTGCATCTACTTCAACTTGGTCAATAACAGGCGCATAATCTTCACCTTGAACCGTAATTTTAACTTCGCGTGCTACTTCAGCTTCACCATCGGTAAAGATAACTTCGAGATGCAAAAATGCTTTATGTTCATCCGTTAACATAGGTGCAAATGCAGTCGGGGTTACTTTTACTTTGTCATCTAAAATTTCAAAGCCAAATTCGGCTTCAGTAATCTTTGGTCTGCCGTCAATACATTCGTCAACAACTGGTTCTTCTGTATCTAAACACCAGTCCGTCCAAATTGGGCGAATAGATTTAATTGCGACACGATCCCCCATGTCAGGGTCTGATACACCTTGCTTTAAATCAACAAATGTAAAGTTTACTTTTTCACCGCCGTTAGGGTCTGGGTAAGTAAACTTCCCATCAGCAGGGTTTAAACCATCAGATTCCATAAAATTGACTTCGATCAGAGCTGGTTCAACTACGGGTGCTCTATTCTCTGAAGTTTTATTATTTGGATCATCAGCTACACAACCAACTAGCGCTACAGAGATAACAGACGCTAGCATCGTTTTTGCAAAAAATTTCATAATCTTGTTACCACGCTATTAAAAGTTAACACGTAAGTTAATACGGTAATTTGTACCAGTCTTATACATAAGTTGAGTTCTACCTTTATAGACGCTATCCACCAAAGCATTACCCTCATCAAGCTTAGCTTCTATTGGAGAACCGTTGGTATCAAGGATTTGATTGCCACTATCATCCAATTCGTAATCTCCAAGCCACATATTCCTGCTCGTGTAATAATGACGTGTTGCTGTATCAGTAATATTTAATGCTTGGAAAGAAACGGTCATTTTGTTATTGATTTTATAACTCGCGTTAAAATCAAGGCCACTATCCCCTTCTTGCCACAATGCACCTTCACCCCAACTACCATTGACCAGTTCATCTGACTTACCGCGGTAACTTAGTCTTAACTGGTGGCCAAATTTTTCCCAATATACAGTCGCGTTATAACTATGGGTTGGTGTTCTATCAGACGGTAACGGTTTTAATCCACCAATAATATCTGATGCCTCCAATTCCTTTTGAGACTCCTGATAGGTATAGTTGGCATTAACACCTAAGCCAGACCAAATGCCAGGTAAAAAGTCGTAAGTTTGTTGGTATTGCAACTCAACCCCAGCAATTTCCGCACCTTTACCATTACGTATTTCTGTTACGTTAAATACAGCACATTTCTCAAGTAATTCGTCGGTAGTAACCCCACCTTCATTATCAAAATCACCTGATATAAAGTAATCTTGACGAACTTGGTCGGCAATTGCGCGTGCAGGGAAACAAACACCCATTTTATCTGCATCAGTTGCAAACTCGTTTACAACCTGTTCTTCAGTTTTGATCAGATTGTCTAAGTTATATCCATCAAGGTTAGCGATGCGTAAATCATCCATAAGTGATTTATAATCAATCGGAGCTTCAAAGTTCGACATATCTTTATAGAAGAATGCAGCGCCTAACATACCTGTCTTATTGAAGTACCACTCTATCGATAAATCTAAATTTTTAGATTCCAAAGGTAATAGTTTTGGATTGCTTAAAGATATCTTGTTACCCGTACGAGTTCCCCACACAGATTCATTAACGGTAAAGCCCGGTTTTAAACTGTCGATTTTTGGACGAGACATAGTTTTAGATACTGCAAAACGAGCGATCAAGTCTTCAGTCACTGCGAAGTTTAGATTTAAACTAGGTAATACCATGTCATAATCGTTTTCACCAGTAGTTCTAAAGTTTTGGATATCGCGACGTTCACGCACTACATCTGGGTTATTAGCATTTAAGTGCTCTTCGGTGAACATATGATAGTTAGTTGAAGTACTAATATCTGAATGTCGAGCAAAAGTTACCCAACCAACATTTGGCTGACCTTGCGCATTAACAGCAAAACCTTGATACATATCCGTATAAGGGTCGTAACACAAACCATTGGTTTCAGTTAATTTTTTCAGTGGCAAATCATCACTACGATCATCTGGGGTACCATTGTTATACCAACCATGTCCATCTACACGCGCATACGAGTATTCTCTACCTGGGGTAGTTGATGGATATTCAATTGAAGTTTGTCCATCTGCAGTCGTATAACCGTCGGCTAACTCATATGGGCCTGTATTTGCAGTTGGTTGACCATGACATAATGGGTTTGCGCTGTTACGTAACTGCAATGCATAAAAAGGGTCGAATATACGATGTAACAATTGAGGATCAGTTTGATAGGTTGCACCTGAATATCCCCAAGTATTAACAACGTCTTTTACGTATCTAACACCAAGGTCTGCAGTTAATCTATCATCTATAGCTGAAAAATTGAGTTTAAGATAAGCAGCTTGAGTTTCAATATCCATTTCACGCGTTTGCGAATTGTTAATAGTTAATGCTGCATTTGCTGAACCTAGAGCGCGCTCAAATGCTAAAGTTGAATCAATCATAGGCCAGCCATCAGTAGCTGCATTTCGACTGACTCCTAAACCGTCCATAAAGTCGTTGTAAGGGAAGCTATCTGTACTCGCAATTTCAGAACCTAAAATTTCAGTAACAGATCCACCAGCTTTGATAATTTTATCAGTGACATAATTACCGTCGTTGTCAAATACAGGAACTGTGTTTGCTTGGGTTACGTTGTCAAATTTTCCTTGTTGATTATCAACAAATTTTGTACGTTTGTTAGCCTTTGCGCCAAATTCAACTTTAACTAATGGACCAAAATCAACATCCCAATCAAAATCTAGCGATGCACCTTTGTAAGTATCTTCTATTTTTCGAACCGTACGGCCCATAAAACCAATGTTGGTTGCTGCGCGATCATCAGGGTTAAAACCAGTTATTACGTCATTATCAAAGTTAGTATCAGGGTCGTTATGTACAATTAAACCGTTACCAAATTCAAGCTCACAAACACCATTAGATTTGCCTCTACAGTCGTAACCTACTGGTTGAATACCGCCGACTGTGCCATATTCACCAGCGAGTGCCAGCCTTGACTGTGGAATTTGGAAACCTTGCATAGTAATAAAACTTGAAGGACCTGGGTGTTCAACAGTTTCAGAATAATTAACTTTAAAATCCATTTTTAAATCGTCTGTAATTAACTGCTCAATTTGAATACCACCAGACTTATTGACAATATCTTTAACACCTTCCGAACGATTATAACCACCATCACCGAATCGATTAACAAATTTATCTACAGTGTTAGTATCAGTATTAATTTGAATCCAATCTAATGCTGGATCGCTAAATTTAGCTGCTTTATCAAGCGATTGAATGGCGTCATGATTAATTCCCGCCTCAAGTAAAGGAGTATCTGCGCGCGTGCGAGTCGCAATGGCTAAATCATCATTTACTAGGGTTTGTTTACTATAGTTGAAGTCAACCAATACATTAGTTGAATCTGTAGGCAACCATTGAAAAACAAAGTTACCACCTTGGCGGTCGCGTGTATTTTGCAACATTGAATACTGTGCCTGGCCACGAACTATAGCGTAAGTATCGGTTAGTACATTGCCATCTTGATCAGAAGCTAAAGGAAACTGAACAGCTTGATATTGATTGTCTCCAACGATAAATCGATCAGAACGAAATGCTTGCGTTTCTTTAAATAGAGTTGCTGCAACCCCGAATGTATCATCAAAGAACTTATCTGAAATTGAACCTGACAATTTATAGTCCGACTCTTCCGATAATTCGTTGTATCTTCCTTGAAGAGTTATACTACGTACGTTATTTTTACGGTTAAGCGGCTTACCAGTTTCAAGGTTAATTGTTGCGCCTAGTGACCCCTCGTCATGATCAGCACTGGCTGTTTTAACAACGGTAATTTTTGAAAGAATATCAGATGAAAAAGCTGAAAGGTCAACACCTTGGTTATCACTTGCACTGGTTAACTGCACACCATTTAAAGTAATTACGTTTTGATCTGGACTAGTACCGCGCACTGAAACCTTAGTACCCTCACCACCTTCTGTTTGAATAGAAATACCTGTTACACGCGATAGTGCATCAGCAATATTTTGGTCTGTTGATTTCCCAATATCCTCAGCAAAAATTGAATCTGAAACATTCGAAGTATTTCTTTTTTCAAACATTGATTTTAAAACACTGCCGCGGTAACCAGTTACCTCAATTACCTCTGGTTCAGCGTCATCTTTCTTCTTTTTCTTTTCATCTTCTGCTTCAGCTGCATAAGCCATTTGGCTAGCAGTTAGTGCCGAGGCCATCATCAGCACTATAGGTTTAAACTTAAATTGAGTCGCCATAAAGCAACCTCCAAAAATTTAATGTAGTAAATGTGTTTATCGTTTTCCCATTGGGTGATTACAAGTCACTTTGTTATCACGAAGTTAATAGTTGCACAGAGAAATGTCTTTTGTCAACAATTCACACCAACAAAAACATCAAAAAGTTTCAAACAAAGACTAAAATAGAAACACAAGTTTTTATAAAACTTTTTTAACACCCAAAGCATATTTTTATAAATCAACAATATAAACCATACAAAAACCCTATTACCACTGGGCTAACCACCTCATTCAAAGCTAAGCAAGCGCACATTCAATGTAAAATTTATGTGAAAACAAAAATTGACCCACCTCAACAATGATGTAAAATGCATCACTGATAAATGTTAACAATAAACCATACGTAAAATAACAGGTTAAAAATATGACTTATTACCGCACTAAAGCGCTGGCAATAACAACTGGCTTGCTGTTATCCATGTCGGCTGAAACATTTGCGCAAACACAAACCGATATCAATTTAAACGTGCAGCACTCTGTAGGCGGGGTTGCAGAGTTTGACCGTAAAAAGTTTATAACACTACACGCAACCCTTTCTGAAAGCGGTTGGACAGGCGAAGAAGAAAAACTTCAATACATGATGGACGAGCTAAACGTTTATTTTGGCCGTGACAATGGCTCTATTATGTGGAATTTAAACCAAGCAACAGAAGATCCTGAACGTCCTGGCTATGTTGACCCCACATACATGGCTACTAAAGGTAAGCAAGCTAGAATAAATGCTTACGGTAAGCAGTTAGCAGACCGACATCAATTTGACGATCACAACGATGTTATGGTGGGTGGACAAACCAGCAGCTTCTGGTTGGGCCGCTCGACAAAACCCTGTTGTGGCAAAGAAGGCTGGGAAATTGCTGGAGCTGACGCTATTGGCGAATATGTTGGTCACTTTTTAAATGAGTTTTATCGTAATGACGGTGAAGACCCGAGCATGGGCCAAGCACGGCCAAAACTATTTGAAGTATTAAATGAGCCTTTATATGAATTAATAGATGGCGAAGCTGACTCACATGTAACACCACTTGAGGTGTTTGAGTACCACAATGATGTCGCTACGGCGGTTCGAAAATTTAACGATTCAACTCTGATTGGTGGTTATACAACTGCCTTCCCTATTTTTGAAGAGCGAGATTTTGCCCGCTGGGATGAACGCATGAAGCTGTTTATGGACACCAGCGGCGAATATATGGATTTCTTTTCCATCCATATTTACGACTTCAATAACTTAGGCAACGATGGCAAAGTGAACTTTAAAGGCGGCCGTTTAGAAGCCACTTTTGACATGATGGAGCATTACAGTGCACTGCGTTTAGGTGAAGTGAAGCCTTTGGTCATTTCTGAATATGCTGGGCGTGATCATAAATTAGAGAAAAATTATTGGAGCTCGTACCGAGATTGGCAATCAATAAAAGCCATTAGCCCTTTGTTATTGTCACAGATGGACCGACCTAACTTAATTTTAAAATCAATTCCATTTATTAATGTAAAAGCGATTTGGGGTACTGCCGATGGCATACCATACAATTGGCGTTTATTGCGCCAAGAAAACGAAAACGCTGATGGTTTGTCGGGCGATTGGGTATTCTCAGATGTAGTTAAATTCTACGAGCTATGGTCTGATGTGGAGGGCACACGTGTAGAATCTCGTACCACCAACCCTGATGTTTTAATTGACACATATGTAAATGACAACAAAGCTTACGTTATTTTAAGTAACTTAAACTATTCGCCAGAAACTGTTTATTTAAATCTATTTGGTGAAAATGATAACAACATTAGCCAAATTAAGGTCAAGCACTTACATTTAAGCGGTGGCAAGGTTGTATTAGACGAAACGACTCAAAGCACCTCACTTGAATCCTTCACGCTCGACACTGAAGCAACGGCAATTATTGAATATACCTTTGATAGTGCCTTGGCTATTAACCAAACAGCCGAGGAGAACAAATACTATGCACAAAGCTACAACCAACAAATTATTGCTAACCAAAGCATTCAATTTAACATTAATGACGTTGTAACTAGCCAATATGGTGATGCAACTTTAAGGCTGGGTATTGGTAGAGACTTAGACAAAAGCCGCCAACCGATTGTGAAAGTAAACGGTGTGCAAATTGATGTGCCAACTAACTTTAGTGGTGACGATCAACAAAACCGCCCTGCTTTTTTTAGCTTGTTAGAAATTCCGGTACCTTACAATTTATTAACTGAAGAAAATACGCTTGAGGTAAAATTTAACGATGATGGCGGCCGTGTAAGTAGCGCGGTATTGCAAGTAATGAACTTTAGTGCTGACATTCGCGCGAAAACATCAGCAGTAACAGGCGTTGCAATTTCGCACCATGGTCACTTCTTAGCCACTGGCGAAACCGTGCAAATTGAAGGCACAGCACTACCATTTTTTGCAAACAACACCCAAGTCACTTTTAGCGTTGATAACCCAGCGGTTGCTAGCATTTCAAGCGACGGGCTGTTGACAGCACTAAACCCAGGGCAAGTCATTGTCACTGCAACTTCAGTTGAGGGCGGATTAACAGCTCAAAGCACTATTACAGTTGAACAACCCGCAGAAGCTTCGTTTAGTTTTGACGACATCAATAAATATAGAACAGCCGAGTACACAGCAGGTGAAACGTTAGATGTTACAACACATTTTGAAGCAGGCACTGGTTCAACCGTTTCAGATAAATTTGGTGGTGTTCAATATTTGTTACGAGAGCTCACATCAAGCTGGCAGGTTGTTAAAGATATTGCCGTGACTGACTACTCGGCGGTTGGCCAACAACGCGGTACTTCAAGTGTTAATATTCCACTGCATGGCGTAACAGCGACTGAAAACTTACCAGAAGGCAACTTTTACTTTTTATTCATCCGTTTTGCCAACACCGAAGGCGTTACTAAAACAGTGCAACTAGCTCGGCTGAACATCAAACCTGATCCAAATGTTGTGCCTGCGATGCTTAGTTTAGATGACCCAAGCATTTATCAAACAAGTTCGTATGTTGCTAATTCAACCCTTCCTGTAACCGTGAATTTTGAGGCTGGTACCGGTGAAACCGTAACCAACCAATTTGGTGGCGTTCAGTTCTTTTTGCGCTTAATTGATACATCCACTGGTAGTTGGCAAGTATTGCAAGATGTGACCATTAGCTCTGCTGATGCAATTGGTCAGCAGAATGGTCAAGCTACCGCAAACTTATCGCTAGCAGGATTAACTCCGACCGCCGATTTACCAACTTCTCAGTTCTACTTTTTATGGGCTAGATTTAATAGTTCAGATGGTAACAACTATTCAATTGGTGGAGTATCACCTATCGAAATTATTGAGCCATCTATAGCGCCATCAGTAACCTTTGATGACCCTACAAAATATAGCAGTACCACATATCTAACCTCTGGTTCAATGGATTTAACCACCAATATAGAAGCAGGCTCGGGCAATGTTATTAGCGAAAAACTGGGCGGCGTTAAAGTATTTTTACGAGAATTGCGCCCTAACTGGACTGTGGTTAAAGACGTAATCGTGTACGACAGCTCAGTAATTGGCGAACAAACAGTTAGCTCAACTGTATCAATCCCACTAGGAGGATTAACTCCAACCCACCAGTTACCAGCAGGAAACTTTTATTTCCTATACGTTCAATTTGCCTCGTCTAATGGGCAAACCTATAACAACGGTATTGCAAGGTTAAATATTGATAGCGACTTTGACAACGACGGTATTGGCGATTTGCTCGATACCGATGACGACAATGACGGCACACCAGACGCGACAGATACCTTCCCGTTTGACGCAGTTTATGGCGTATTGGGCGATTTTGATGGTGACCAAGATATTGACCGCAAAGATATCTCTTTCTTTGTTCGCGCACTACGTAACCCAAGCTTGATTCGACCTGAGTTTGACTTTAATGGCGACGGCAAAGTGCATCAAAGTGATGTCAGCAGGTTACGCAATTTGTGCACACGCCCACGCTGCGCTGAATAATCTATCGGCTATTTTTGATTCATTACATTAGGGTACTATTATGAAGAAGTTAAAAACATTACTAATCGCGGCACTAGCAGGTTTAACTTTAAGTTTTAACAGCTACGCTGGTTTGTTAATCAGCTCTGGTCAATCTGAATATTCAGTTGGTGATACTCTATCGATTGATCTTTTTTATCAAACTAACGACGGCAGCCCAGCCGCAAACGTTTTGGATATTTGGTTTGACTCAAACCTTTGGTTCGATTACTCAAATGATGTTGCTAGTTTTGTCGACTCAAACTTACCATCAACCTATAACAACGCAGATCCATTTGCTTTTGTCAGCGAATACGCGGTGGATGAAGCTGAATATTTTTTATCAACCTTTGGCACTGAAGGCCCGTTCGATGCAACAGACACCTTTAGCTTAGGTACGTTAAATTTCCAAACAACGCAAGCAGGTGTATTTAATTTTAACCTGATTGACTTCGGCTTATACGACTTTTGGGGTTATTTTGATGACACGGCACCAGCAAGTTATTCGGTTAATGTAGTAGCGGCAGAAGTGCCTGAGCCTTCAGGTTTGGCTGTGTTGGGTTTTGTCGGGTTAATGCTGTTTAGGTTAAAACGTCGCAATTGTTAAATTAAACTGCTTTTAAAATCTCAATTGCTTAAAAATCCCTCGACTGAAATCGAGGGATTTTTTTATGTCGTCAAGCCCAACTATTTAACTAAACGCCGGCTGCATAGTGCAACTAACATCAACAACCATGTTGCACCTAAAGAGCCGCCCGACGAAGCTTCAGAGCTACCTGGCTGCTCTGTTTCAGGTGTGGGCTCTGGGCTTGGCTCAGGCGTTGGTTCTGGTGTTGGTTTAATCACAGGTTCCGCATTTGGGTCACTTAAACACGTTGTGCAATCATCTAATATTGCATTTACCCCAGGTCGCCAATTGACACCTTGTAATTCATATGCACCGATATCTGGTGATGGGCCTGTGTATTTGTGCTCTAAACCATCAATTAGCCGGCCTTTATCCACCAACTCAGAATCATCGTTTGGCATAAAGTTTAACGTTTTATCCGCTTCGTATTTCACTTGGTTGGTTGAAATTAAGCTGCTGTCGATATCATATGCTGGGTTAGTTAACCAAGCTGGCGTATTGGAATAGTTATTCCACACACGATTGTTTTGTTGCACATGGCCATTAACCCATTCACCCATAGCTTTTTCGACATCTAAAATAGTGTTGTGGTAAATAAAGTCGTTAAAGTTTTCCCAATTTAACTGGATACCTGACCAAGGCAAGTTCCATACAACATTGTGGTGAACTATATAACCTTTACTGTTGTTATCTAAGTAGATACCTGCAACTCTTTGGTCGTGATATGTGCGGCGAGCTGGCGAGTGAAACCAGTTATGATGTACCACTACATTTTTGTCATCTTTGTTGCCTGTTACATAAAAAATACCTGTGTCGTTATTTATTTGCGCGGTTTGGGATATTTCGTTGTAACTAAACTCAGAATTTACCCCAGTTAAATACACACCATCGCGTCCTGTGTAGGACATTTCATTTTGGGTAATTGTGGCCGCTTCACCTGTAGCTCTAATCAAGCTTGCGTGAATCCCTAAAGTGTTAAAGTTTTTAATTATATTCTTTTTAATTGTGGTGTTTTTGCCACGCCCACCCCAGCCTTGAATATAAATACCGTTTAGTGAACCAAATTCAATATGGTTGTTTTCAATTAGGTTATTTTGTCCAGAAACAGTTATTGAACCTTCTGAGACTTGCGCGTCAGTATTGTCTAACTCGCCCATACGTTGCAAGCCGTGAATTATCTTGCCATTAACAAAATGATTGTTATTCCCTGCCATTAATACATTGGCACCAAAAACTTCAATGCCATCAACACGAATATAATCACCGGCTAATTCAATCGCGTGTTTACGCGCGGTTATTTCAACCTCATTATCTTGTGGTAATTGCCCATCACTGGTTTGTAAATAAAGTTCGTCGCTACTTTGCTCATAAAACCATTCATTTTTATAATCAAGCAACTCTAATTTGCCAAATACAAAAAAGCGGCCGTAATTTCCCTCACGTAAATGTACTGGCGCATGTGGGCTAAATGGCCATTTTTCGGTATTTACTGCAACAAAATTTAACGAGTTATCAGTTGATGAAGTAATTTTACGTGTCCAACTTGTGCCTGAATGAGCGCCCAAATACCAAATATAACCACCCGTTAAATCCACATCGGGAATGTCAGCATGGGTTATGCTGGACTCAGTGCCTTTTTGTGAAAGCTCAATGGTATCTATCGTAAAACGATTTAAATCTTGATCATTTGGGTAACGCGCTACATCCATCAATTCGCCATTGTGATAGAGTTGCAAATACATTTGGTCTGCTATTTTATTCAACCCTGCTAAGCTCACCCGAGAAATATTATTTTGATAAGACGACCAACCGCTTAAAGGCTCAGTACCAGAAATCACCACTTGTGCATTATCTGCTGATTTTATGGTAATGGGCTGCGACTCGGTACCACTTTTAGTTATAGTCAGCGTTTCTCTGTATGTACCTTCATTCAAGATCAGCTGATCACCAGCTGATAGCTGACCAACACCTTTAGCAAGTGTTTTAAAAGGCTGCGCAGCACTACCGTCATTATTGTCGTTTCCGTTAGGTGACACATAATAATCTTTAGCACTTACACAATGTATTGCCAACAAAGGCAACATCAAAAAAACACGACCAATTTCTTTACCAATAAATCTCTTCATAACTATATGCAATCCACAATTAAAAACATTTTTCATACAACAGTAAACAATGAGTTGTAATGATGTTAATTTAATTTTATCCTGACAGCAAATAATGTTTGGTCATTTAATTAAAAGGCAGAAAAGGTTATGGCGAAATATACTTGGTTAACTGCAGCTTTGATTGCGATATCGTCAGGCGTTACATTTTACTTTCAAACTTGGTGGACATTATTAGCCCCACTAACTTGTGTAATAACAGTACTGTCAATACCTCATTTAACCTCAAACGAACAAAATACTACTAGTTCAAACAACGAACAAAATGAACAACTAATTGCAAATATAAATTATTTAGAGCAGGAAATATCCAACTACAAACACCAACTTAGCCAAGCTAGCCAAAACGAGCAACTATATCGCTCAGTACTCGATTTAATACCTGACTGGATATACGTAAAAGACACTCAACACAACTACTTATTTGCTAATCGCTCGTTTATGCACGCACTACCCAAACTTGAAATTGGCGCGAGTGACGACAAAATAATGCCGGCAGATTTTTGCGAAAAAATATGGCGAGACGAACAACACGTAATTAAAACAGGACAACCAATCAAAGACGTCGAAGAGCAAGCTGGTGATACCTGGTATTCCACCACGAAAGTTCAATGGAATGATGCAGAGTCTAAACAAACAAAAGGCATTATTGGCGTAACCCGCAATGTAACCGAAGCAGTCAACAACCGTTTACGAGTTGAAGAAAATGCCCAGCTTATTCAAAAGAAAATTGCCCGTGTTTATGAAATTCAAGAGGACACCGCCAAGGTAAAACAAGGCGCAAATGATTGCTCTGGCGTTGTTGATAAAATGACAGAAATAATTAAACAAATTAACGACGGTAACGAAAAAATAGAATCAACCGTTGTACTCATTAAAGGTTTGGCTAGCCAGTCAAAACTACTATCGATCAATGCAGCAATTGAAGCGGCCAAAGCAGGCGACAGTGGTCGAGGTTTTGGAGTGGTCGCTCATGAAGTTAGGGAGTTGGCTGAGCGCAGTGAACAAGCAGTTACCGAAATTCAAGCAGCAATCGATGCAAGCTCTATCGTTATCAAAAGTGGTACAGGCACTATGCACGATACTAACAAAGCATTTTCTGTCAGCATCAAACAAATTGAAGGCATATCGGAAAGCTTAAATGGCTTATCTGACGAGTTAAAAGCAATTTAACCAAAAACCACGAGCGCTAACGCATCTAAAGGCCAACAAGTCCTAGCTAATCTGGCATTGCCCAAATTGTTTTAATATTGAGTAAATCACTGTCCACAAGCTTTGAATCTAAATCTGTTCTATCAAAGCTAGAGGCAGAAAATATCAATTCGTAGTTGGCGCTAGTATCCTGATAAACATGTGAATGCTGCGCCATTTCTTTTGAAAATAACTTATTTGAACTTGAGAGATACTTGGCAATTTGGATAACCGATGAGTCTGAAAAGCCCGCAATAATATAAAACAAATTGCCGCTAGGCCCTGAAAATTTGGCAAAGCTACCGTAGTCAGTGTACTCTTGCTCTAAATCGCCTGTTACAGCATATGACTTACCAGACCTTGTATGCTTGAGTGCCGAATATTCTTCCGACAATTTAAAGTTTGTTCCTTGTAAATAAGCATCTAATAAACCAAGAGATTTATACAACCCCAAATACACCACATTAAAATCACGTAAATCACTTGCGGTTAAATCAGATGCTAAACGAATTGTAGTGGAAGGTTGTTCAAACAAAGGCAATAAATGTTGAAGCGCAAACACACTGTTTTTAAGTAAAAACGCGCTAGAAGCTTTATTTAATTTAGTTCGTTTGTTGGGAAAGCGTTGCAAAAAAGCTTCAAACTGTGCATCTGAATTTATGCTAAATTCGCGTACAGCTCGAAGAATACGGGTATCAGGATCTACCTCTGTCAGCATATATAAATCACCAATCACAATCAGTATTGGTTTATCGCTGGTTAATAAAGGTTGCCAAATGCTGTGTTGTTTTATTTGTGCCTTGCTATCAAGTTGCTTAACCTCACTATTTGTACCAGTAAAATTAGTCACCAACAAAAGTACATTTATCAATACCGAAACGACTAACGCCGGCCATAACCAAGGTTTATATTTTAAAGGTTTGTTTGATTTTTCTGCTGGCACTTGCTCAGGTGCATCCTCAACTGTATTCGGCTCTACACTATAAAATTCCAATCCATAACCACCAGTTGGAATATTAATTTGGAATAGTTCCTCAGCACCCTCAGTTTGATAATAAGTTTCTAATTTTTTTCGAAGGTTAGAAATATAAACACGAATTGAAGAGTCTTCTGATGGATTAAAGTCTTCCGCTTTACCCAAAGCTCCAATGGCAATTTCAATTTCTTTTGGTGCTTTTGCGCCTTGGCCGCTGTCGCGTGATTCAAGGTGGTAATTCACTAAAAAACTGAGCAATTTACAATTGATTTTTGAGCGTTCAAAGCCCTTGCTTTGGGTAATACGCACTAATTGTGCTTGAATGACTTGCGTACTCGGCTCACGAGTTAATTCTACAGGTTTATTCATGTTATATAACAGTTAAATTAACTCTCCAAACTACTGTTAAATCGTATATTTTACTTATTTTAAGCAACTGCATTTGTAAACTACCAAAACTCACTTTCAACAAGTAAAAACAAAAAACCTAAGTTTATTTAAATTTGTTTGATTTGGATAGCTTTAAGGGTAATTTATGAAATTAAAAAACAAAAAGACGATAAAGCGAGCCGTCCTGTTGTTATTTTCAGGAGCAATCAGCCAGCCAAGTTATGCGATTGACCAAGGAAAGTTGGCCTTTGAAGCGAATTGCAAAGCTTGCCATTCACTTGCCAAATTTAGCACCGGGCCGTCACTGGTTTATATACGTGACCAATACCCAGCAAACAAACAAGCAGAATTCCTTGAGTGGGTAAAAGCACCCGGCAAAAAAAATCCAGACACAATTCAAATGCCCCCTATGGGACATTTAAGTGAACTGACCATAAAGCAGATCCATCAATACATTTTACTTATTAGCCAACATGTAGTTGAACAAAAAAGTAAACCTAAATTTGCTCCGTATAAACCACCAGCAAAAACCTATCCAAGTGTAACAAGAGGTTATTTACCATTTACTAACCCTGCTTCAATTGTTGTCCATTTAACGCCGAAATTATCCCTAGCATGGGATACTAATTTGGGTCAATTGCGGTATGCATTTCCAACATTTGCGCCATTTTACGGCGAGAAAAAACGCCAACAAAATAAGCAACAAATTATTTACTCAGAAACAAGCGAAGTCGGTTTTAATTTTGCCAAAGGCCAAGCTGTAAACTTTTTAGGCTATAAATTTATAAATGATAGCCCTGAATTCAGCTACCAAATTAATGGATATCAAGTTAAAGAACAAATCCGTTTAGGCGCCACAAAAACTAGTTTTATTCGCGAATACCAAGTAACGCGTTTAAACCGTGATCACATACCAACCCAACCAATAACCTTAGACCTATCACATACCAATAAAGGCGGTGAAAGCGGCAAAACTAGCCAAATTATTGCCAGTAACGGCCGTTTAACCAACAAGGTATTGCATTTAACCGAGCAACAAGCCAAAAACTTTTCTGTTGAGGTTGTATTACCATGAAAATAATCAAACCCGTATTAGCCTTAACCTGCGCACTAGGCTTTTTTGCCGCCAGCACATTACATGCAGCGCAAAACACCCACAATAAATGGTTAGATTATTACGACATTAAACGTATAGAAATACCAAAACATATCGACCCACAAATTGGTGGATTGTCAGCGTTAAAAGACGGACGTATCGCCATTACCACTCATTATGGTGATGTGGTTTTATACACCCCATCAACCAACAAATGGCACACCTTTGCAAGCGGCTTACACCTACCCCTTGGCATAGTGCAAGAAAGTGAAAACTCATTTGTGGTGATGCAAAAGCCTGAACTAACCCGTTTGATTGACCAAGACAACGACGGAAAAGCAGACATTTACCAAACGATTTACGATGGTTTTGGCATGACAGGGAACTACCACGAGTTTGCATTTGGCCCAGCTGTAGATAACAAAGGAAACTACTATATCTCACTGAATGTTGCGTCGAATTTTAACGGTATCAACCAATATATTAGAGGCGAATATAGTGATAAATGCCTTGACGAAAACAAAATGCGTCAATGGCATGATTTTGAAAAATGGATGGCTGGCATTCGAAAAGAAGTTACCCGCATGTTTAGCTGCGTGCCTTATCGCGGCTGGGTGATGAAAGTAACACCTGATGGCAAAGCTGAACCTTTTGCATCAGGCTTTCGTTCTCCTGCAGGTATTTACATGGACAATAATAACAAACTTTGGGTAAGCGATAATCAAGGAGATTGGATTGCAACCAGCCCACTTCATCAAGTAAACCAAGGCGAATTTTATGGCCATCCAGCCTCACTACATTGGCAAAAAGACTGGTCTATAAAACACCAAGATGTCACAGCAGATGATTTAAACAAAATTCGAACTCCCGCAGCCGCGTTATTTCCGCAAGGCGAACTGGCGAATTCCCCTACCCAGCCGCTTTCTACAACCAATCAAGCAGCTTTTGGTTTACCTGAAGGTGAACTTTTAATTGGTGATATGAATATGAATAACCTAATTCGCTTTTTGCCAGATGCTCAAAAAGGTGAGATGCAAGGCACACTAATCCCGTTTGTTAGTGGAGATGAATTAGGTATTGGTAACTTTAGGTTAGATTTTGCCCCAGACAACAGCTTATGGGTTGGCAAAATACACTTAGGTTGGGCGGGTGACGAAGGTTTAGTAAAAATAACTAAAAACAAACAACCCATGTTTATTGTTAAAAAAGTCAAACTATTACACGACGGCTTTGAAATTCAGTTCAATCAAAAACTCAAGTCAGCACCAACAAGCATAGAAGTTACGCGCCACAGCTACCATTACCATGCAGCTTATGGCTCACCTAAAGTTGATTTGCAAAAAGTAACGCCAAGTAAAACCAAACTCAATGCAAATGGCAAAAGCGTTAAAGTATCCATTGATAAATTAGTCGCTGGCCAACTATACACCATTACTTTAGGCGACTTAACTGATGTGCAAGGCCGCCCACTTATGGGTAATGTATTGCGCTACAACTTGAACGGCTTGGCCGATAAACCTCGATTCAAAAGAAGAAAATTCTAATGACCACAACAATTATTAAGACGAAAAATAAAACCATGACTAACCTAAATAAAATAGCCATAATCGCAACCAGCTTATTATCAATAAGCTGCGCAACTGCAAATGATATCGACCCCAAACTAACCGAAGTATGGGCGCCAATACCGAAAAAAGTAACGACAAACACCATACCATCTGATGCAATTGCTTTGTTGCAAAACGCTGGTGACGTAAATAAACACTGGCAACACCGTGATGGCAAACCTGTACAATGGGTGTACAAAAAAGGCAGCTTAACGGTTAAGCCTAAATCTGGCTCAATATTTAGCAAACAGTCTTTTTGTGACATGCAAATGCATTTAGAATGGCGCGCACCTACCCCCTCAGAGCGCCGAAAAGGCGCACCTGGCCACGCCAACAGCGGTATTAAAATTCAAGAAAGATACGAAGTACAAATACTGGATACTTACGGACAAAAAATTTACGTAAATGGCCAAGCAGCGTCTATCTATAAACAAGCAGCACCTTTAGTTGACGCCCTCTCCCCCAGTGGCGAGTGGAACAGCTATGACATTATTTTTAAAGCGCCAAAGTTTAATCAAGCGGGTGAAGTTACCAAAAAAGCCACAATTACCGTATTGCACAACGGCGTATTGGTACAAGACAATTTTGAAATACAAGGCACAACCATGTACAAAGGCCCAGCTAAATACTTTAATGCGCATGGTTGTAGACCCATTATGTTGCAGGACCATGGCGGCGAAATCAGCTTTAGAAACATTTGGGTAAGACCTTTGTAAATAACCCTATGGTCGCTTTTTAAGCAAATTGGCGGTATGCTGGGTACAAATAAAATCAATTTGGACTGATTGATGAAATACGCAGCGCTGATATTTGCAATAACCAGTGGTTTTGCATTCGCCCAAACACCTATAGATGTTCAAATTAAGGGGTTTGATGACGGTGTTAAAACCACTATGCAAACAGACTACAAAGAAGCAGTTTTATTTGCCAAACGAGAAGCAATAGAACGCAGCGGCGTTAAAGTTAAGTCGCTCACTACGGTGAAAGACTTTGTCTTACAGTCTGATTATATTGAGTCAACTGCTGAAGCAGTTTTGTTACCTGGCTACACAATTTTAGACATAGGTTATCAAATAGATGGCTCGTATTTAGTTGTATTAACAGGCCAAGTCGCTCAGCCCGACCAACAAAGCCCAATTAATTCAGCACTCAAACAATTAGAACAAAATCATCAGAAATACGAATTTGAGTTGGGCGCTTTGTTGGGTACGCACAAAATAACCAAAGCCTACTTTGCCAACTCAAATAAATTTGTTATTCATTACGCTTTTAAAAACGGTGTAATAACCTTATCTGACTTAGATCAAGGCCTGATGGTATTGCAAGGTGAATACAAAACAGATGCCGACAGTGGCACCGTAACCTTAGACTTTAATCAAGATGGCTCAGCCAAAGGAAAATGGCGAAACTTCCTTGCATCAGGCGATATTCAGATAAAATTAAAAAGTTATTGATTAACATCTGGTCCACTAGCTTTAATAGAACCAGCATCATCCCGTAAATTTTAACAGCATTTTGCTAAGTGGGTATTCTCAAATTGAAGTGTGCCAGCCCAAGTCGAATTTCTTGAACTCTTTAACCGATTTAAACCATCAAAAGTTGAGCTTTACACTTGGTTATGTAGCGCCATACCAAACGTATATTAAAAAGAAAAATGTTGCTTAGAATTTCTACAGGAAAAGTTGACCATTGCAATACATAACTATAGCTATTAGAGCTTTGGCTATTAGCAGGTGCCTGAATAAAAATATCAGCATTTAGAAATCGCCCTACCGTTGGTGTTAATTTGCAATTAAAAACCACACAAACAAATTGCAAATTGTTAACACAAGTTACATCAAAAAGAAACAAAACACAAATCACAAACAACCAACAACAACATCATTTAACATCATATGGTAAATACAGATTAAAACCGAATAAAACAGCAAGAGTGGATTCACATATTGTTAAAAAGAACGGATTACTAATAGCAAACCGCCTGTGTCTATTGTCAATATATGACAATGATGTTAAATGTGACATAATGTAGAAAAATAATAATAGTAAATTTTAATAAAAAATTAGCGAAGAGAACCCCATGAAAATTACCCTAGATGACGTAGCTAAGGAAGCTGGCGTTAGTCGAGCAACCGTCGACCGCGTATTGAATGAGCGCGGTAATGTAAGCCCGATTACTGTTGAAAGAGTACACAGGGCGCTGTATACCACCAATTATTGGCTGAGCGATGAAGATGATACTCCCAAAAAAATATACGATTTCGATTTTATATTCCCAACGCCACATACTCGTTATTTAGATTTTTACTCTCGTTTAATTGAAGCAATTAAGCAAAGCTACAATGGTCAACAAGTAAACGCTCGGTTCCATCGAGTGGAAGCATTTAATCCAAATGCACTTGCACAAAAACTACAACAGATAGGCACGAATACCGATGGTATTGCCTTTGCCGCCTACGAACACCCAACAGTACGCAAAGCAGTAGACGAATTGGTTGCAAAAGGTGTAGGTGTCGCTACGCTGGTTTCGGATATTTCTTCAACCAGTCGTATTTCGTATGTCGGTATAAATAACCGAGCTGCTGGCCGAACCGCAGGTTTACTGATGGGACGTTTTTTAGGTAAACAAACCAACGGCAAAATTGGACTATTTTTAGGAAGCCATGCCTATTTAGGCCATGAGGAGCGCGAAGCAGGATTTAGAGGGCTTATTCGAGAACAATTTCCTAATTTACGCATAGTTGAAATGCCCGAACTATTAGATAACGATGACCGCGCTCAGGACCTAACTGCTAGTGCACTGCAAGAAGAAAGTAACCTAGTTGGTATATACAATGTTGGTGGTGGTACCGAAGGTATTGCGCAAACCTTAAAAAACTTAGATTTAGCCGACAAGCTTATCTTTATTGCACATGAATTATTCGACAATACCAAAGCCCATTTATTAGATGGCACAATTGACGTTATTCTTAATCAAGACGTTAAACACGAAGCATTTAACGCCATTGAAGTGCTTATAAGCCATAAGGAGGGCCGTCCGTTATCCAGCGGCACTACTGAGCCTCAGGTTGAAATTTACTTGGCCGAAAATATTTAATGATTGCGTCGAGTTAACATAAGCTCTATATCTTCAATTGCTTTGCCGGTAGTTTCGGGCAAAAGCTTATATAGCAATACAAAGCCGACGGCAGATGCAGCTGCATAACTTGCGAACACCCCGTCGGCTCCCCAGCTTGCCAACATCCATGGGAAAAAAGTCTGCATTAAATAACTGACAATCGAAGTAACAAAGGCAAATAGCGGGATCATAATTGCGCGGTATTGCGTAGGAACAATGTCGGAAAACACCACCCACATTACTGGGCCAATCGATATATGGAAAGCGCCAACTACAGTCAATATCCCAAATAAAACCAACCACAGATCAACTGTAATTGCTGCACCTATTATGGCTTTTAACACAGGCTTAGATAAGGTCTGCCCTGTTAGCCGTTCAAATTCTCCAACAAAATGCGCTTCGCTGGTGTAAACCACACCTACCATAGTGGATACATCAATGTCTTGAAGAACAGCAAAAGACTGTTGTAGCTCCACTAAAGATTCAGTGGTCATTAAATAAGTCGCTTGCGAGAAAGCCCAACTACATACTAATAAACCTGCCACCGACATTAGCAAGCCCAAGTTTACCAAAAACCTGCGACCGTAACGCTCAATATACAATACCGTCCACAGAGTGGTGAAAAAACCAACCAGCCCAATTAAAACCGTATGTGCATAGGCAGCCTCAGCTGAGACTCCAGTTTGCGCGAAAATCATTGGTGCAAAATACAAAATCGGATTTATCCCAGTTAGCGGTTGCACACACGCGAATGTAATACCAATCAGCATAATCAGCCGATATTTTTTTGCAGTTAATGTTAGTAATCGAGTCCACAAACTGGGTTGGCGAATTTCGGTTTGAATAGATAACTTAAGTTTATTAAGTTCTGCGTCTACGTCTTCATCTGGGTGAATTTTCGCTAACACTCGCTTTGCCTCGGCCAGCTTATCTTTGGCGATAAGCCATCTAGGGCTTTCTGGAATAAAACTGATTAGCACGAGCCAAATAAACGCGGGAACAATTTCAAATCCTAACATCCACCGCCATTCGTTTGACTTGACAACAAAGCTATCGGGCAGCCAGCTTATAGCACTACCAGAAGTTAAAACTAAGTAGTTGAATAATTGAGCAAACACTACCCCCGTCACTATCAAGATTTGATTTAGTGAAACTAACCGACCTCTTTGTTTAGCTGGTGCGATCTCACCAATATACATAGATGCCAATGATAAAGAGGTGAATGCCATGCCGCCTAACATTCTGGCAAAAAACAATTGTGTGTAAGATTGGGCAAACGCGGAACAGACAGCTGAAATAAAATACATTAAAGCAATTACTAACAATGTTGTTTTGCGCCCGTATTTATCACAAAACCAGCCAGTCAATACCAACGCCAACAACACACCCAAAGCGGGCGCACTTACCAGGTTTCCCAACGCCAATTCATCAAGAGAGAAATCATCGACAATAAAGTCTAACGTGCCGGAAATTAACGCGGTATCTACACCAAATATGAATCCACCAAATGCAACAAAAATAGAATACACAATTGATGGATTTAACCTATACTTCATTCGAACAATGCACCCTAACCACGCAATTCTAGTGTTATACATGTTATTACATTTTATACATTTTTTTAATCTTAACCGCTAACTTTACTCAAGTATTAACCCTGTTGTTAAACCAGGTTGGAGCATCATTAGCAACATCAAAAAGACTCAAAAATAAAAACAAAATATGACAAAAGCTAAAAATTGATATACATTTACACCCATTGTTAACAATAAACAGTGGTAAACAAAGTGAGATATTTAAAAGTTTTAGTGTGTTTTTTAATTACAGTTAGTACTTTTGGTGTACTGGCAGAACAACAACGCCCTAATATTGTCGTCATTTTATCTGACGATGCGGGTTATACCGACCTTGGCAGTTTTGGCGGTGAAATAGATACACCACATTTAGATGCATTGGCACAACAAGGCATGCGTTTCAGCTCATTTTATAGCAATGCACGCTGTAGCCCTACCCGAGCATCACTGTTAACAGGGGTTGATTCAGCTAAAGTTGGTTTTGGTGGTGGAGTCGTTGGCGATTGGGTACGTGAACTACCATTCGAAGCACATCGCGGCCGTTTATCATACGACCAGCCTTTAATATCCGAGCTATTAGGTGACAATGGTTACCAGACTCTTATGGTGGGTAAATGGCACTTAGGTGGCAGCTACATTAAATTTAATCCCAAAATGGCCGATGGTTGGAAACGCACTCACCCACCGCAAATGAAATTAACCGAAGAAGAAATGGAGCTAGATTATTTGGCGTTACCACCACAACGTGGTTTCCAACAAAGCTTTGTATTTCATGGTGCACAAGGTAATTTATTTTATTTACCTAACAAACCACATGAATATTTTGAGGGCAACAAACCTGCAAAACTAAAATACGATTATCACTATACGATGCACTGTTATGCAAAAACGCCATTTGCGAAAAAAATGTATAGCGATTGTCATGGTAAAAAAGGCCAAGCTTTTTATGCAACTGACGGCATGACAGACCGAGCAGTAGAAATGATTGAAGATGCTTCGAAAAAACAAGATCCGTTTTTTATGTACGTTGCTTATCGCGCACCGCACAAACCACTACAAGCACCTGAAGAGTTAGTACAGAAATATTTAGCTCGTTACAGCGATTTACAAAAAATTGCTGATGACAGACACGCGGGTTTAGTGAAACAAGGGTTGTTTCCTGAAGATGCAAAAGTCCGCAATAACAATTACATGTGGACCAAACGAGAAAAAGCCAAAATTGAAGAATTTAGGCTGATGTCAGCGGTACATGCTGCAATGATGGAAAAAATGGATGAAAACATCGGCAAGTTGGTTCAAAGCTTAAAAGACAGTGGCGAATACGACAATACTTTAATTGTATATATGTCGGACAATGGTTCAGCATCACACATTGGTGACCTAATGAATGCGCCATACAACGGGGTAAAAGCCTTGTTGTGGGAAGGTGGTGCACGAGCACACGCCATTGCTACTTGGCCGGGTGTTATTAAGCCAAACACAATTAACGATGATGTAATTTGGGTTGGTGATCTTATGCCTACCTTCTTAGAGATGGCAAAAACTGAATTTCCAAAAACCTACAGAGGCAAAAAAATTCACCCTATGGACGGTCGCAGTGTACTAGCATCACTTAAAGGTAAAGAAATTGCCCCACCAGAAACCATTTACAACAACGACAAAGGCCAACAAAGTGTTATTTATCAGGGTCGTTGGAAGTTGTTAATTGAGCCAGGTTGGTACTTGCAAACGCTTGCTAAACCAGGGATTAATGTTGAACTATATGACTTAAACCGAGATCCGGGTGAAACCACTAACTTAGCTAAACAAATGCCAGAGTTAGTCGCTAAGTTGACCAAAATGAGTGAACAATGGAAAGTTGAAAACAAAATAACCGATTACGCTGAAATCATTAAACTAAAACCGAACGATCCCTATTAATTGCAATAAATAATCGGTAAATTGAAAAGGCTTTTGTGGCAACACAAAAGCCTTTTTTGTTAAAACTCAAACACAAGAGAAACACATGTCCGAATTTAAAGCGATACTTTTTGATAAAGACGGAACCATTTTTGATAGCGAAGCTGTTTACCGCGAGTCTTGGGTGAAAGCGGCTAACGAGCTAGGTTTTCACTTCACAGCTGAAATGTACGACCCTTTTGTTGGTGTAAGAGCCATTGAAAGCTATCAAGGTGCAGAAAAATTATTTGGCCCAGATTTTCCTATTGATGAGTTTATTCAACGCACGCGCTTATACAATGAACAAGTGAAGAAGGCAGGCATGCCGATTAAACCCGGCTTTGAAGCGTTTTTTAGTCAAGCTAAAAAGCTAAACATTCCGCTTGGTTTAGTCACAAGTGCGGTACACGACGCGGCCATATCAACTTTTCAAGGCACTGACTTTTTACAAAGTTTTTCAGTAATCGTTACAGGCGATATGGTTGAACACCCTAAACCTGATCCAAGCTGCTATCAAATGGCCTGCGAACAGTTAAAGTTAAAGCCGAGCGAAGTATTAGTGTTTGAAGATTCCAATGCAGGCGTGGCTGCAGCGGTTTCGGCTGGCTGTCAAACGGTTGCTATTCCTGACTATTTACCAGTTAAGCCTGAATTACTCAAACAAGCTGCATATGTATTTAATAGCTTTAACGATGCACTATTTTTGGTTAAGTAAACAACATTTAGTCTTTATTCAGCCTCTGTTCTAACTGCATTTTGTACTTTTTCGGCGTCACACCAAATTGTTTTTTAAACAAAGCAATAAAATGAGATGGCGTCGAAAAATTCAATTCAAATGCAATATCGGTAATCGACATTTTGCTTTGCGACAACATACGCGCCGCGTTGTAAAGTTTATGTCTGTTAGCATATTCTGAATAATTACACCTAAAGACACTCTTAAATAATCTTGAGAAATAAGATGGCGATAAATGGCACAAGTCTGCTGCTTGCTCTAATTGCAATTCAACCGTAGACTGTTTTTTAAACAACTCAACTACGGGTAATAAGCGCTCATACCCTTGTGTTTGATTAATGCCTTGGCTTTTTACTGACTGAACAGGCTTTGCGTGCTCGCTTATCCATAATAAAATTAGCTTAAGTAACGTGTTACTTTTATCACCTTGTGGATCTTGTTGGTAAGCCTCATGTAGCCATTTGACTTGCGTGCTTAATGCTTTAAAGTGCTCAGCCGACATACGCAAATGCATGCCCTGCTGAAAAAAGGCTTCAACATTATGTAGCTTTTCGTTGGTTAAAAAAGCAGGTAAAAACTGAATGATAAACCAAGATTTTGCTTTATCTTCCAACTCAAAATCATGCGTTTCCATGCTCGGGGTAAACACAATGTCATGATCTTGTAGTTGCGACTGCCCTTGGCTATAAAAATAAATACCGTCTATTTGCTCAAAAATAATAATTTCATGTACTTCATGAAAGTGCATAAAACACGAATAGCCTAAATTACTCTCATAGCTTACGTGATGCACTTCGAAATTGTAGCCCTTTTGAATGCAAAACGGCTCACAATATACTTTTTGTTTAGCCACCGAATACTCTTTATCTCAGTCAAATAGTGCTAATTAGTCTACAACTAAAAATTGAAAAATAGCAATATTTTGACATTTATTGATTTTGATATAACAGTTTTGTTGTTAAAAGCATGTTTAAATTTATTCAATCAAAATTTGAATAGAGGTTTTTCATGATCAAATCACGCGCAATTATTTCAGACGGTAAAGGCAATATTAAACTCACAGAAGTAGAAGTTGGTGAGCCTGGTGCACATGAAGTACAAGTTAACATAAAAGCGTCTGGTATTTGTCATACCGACTGGGATTCAATTCAAAACTGGAACAAAGAATTTATCGTCGGCCACGAAGGTGCAGGTATTGTTACTGCTATTGGTGAAGGTGTGACCAAAGTTAAAGTTGGCGACAAAGTCATTTTAAACTGGGCTATTCCATGTGGCGAGTGTTTTCAATGCTTAGAAGGCAATCCACATATTTGCGAAACCAACTCACCTGTTTGTGGTTGTGAACTTAAAGGTCATGCGCATGCACACGCTTGCACTAAAGATGAAAAACCAATGGAGCGTTCATTCCACTTAGGCACTATGTGCGAATACACTGTGGTTAAAGAATCTGCAGTGGTTAAAACCGATGTAGACATTCCATTTGAATCAGCCTCCATTGTTGGTTGTGGCGTTATGACTGGCTGGGGCTCAGTTGTAAATGCAGCCAATTTAAAAGCAGGTTCAACCGCCTGTATTATTGGTTGTGGTGGTGTAGGTTTAAATGTAATTCAAGGCGCTAAATTATCAGGCGCTGCGAAAATAATTGCAATCGACATTAATGAAGAACGCATCGAACAGGCGAAAAAATTTGGTGCAACCCATGGTGTTATCGCCAAACGAGACGATATAGACTTCAACCAAGTCGCAGCCGATGTTAAAGCACTAAATGGTGGCCGCGGTGCGGACTACGCATTTGAATGTACAGCAATTCCAGCTCTCGGCTCTGCCCCACTAAAACTGATTCGCAGCGCAGGCACAGCAGTACAAGTCAGCGGAATAGAACAGCGTATTGATTTTGACTGTGAATTATTTGAATGGGACAAAATTTACATCAACCCACTATATGGCCAATGCAATCCAGATCGCGATTTCCCGCGCATTTTGTCTTTATATCAAAGCGGTAAATTATTGTTAGACGAGCTTGTAACCAAAACCTATACACTTGAAACCGTTGCTGAAGGTTTTGACGATATGCTTAACGGCCGCATTGCCAAAGGTGTCATTAAAATTAGCTAAGTTGGGCAAATAACATGGCGATTAATCGTTTAGAAATTTCTAATCCGGCATATACGCCGGACAACACTAAGTTTGTCACTGTACATTCTTCCAACCTGCAAAGACGTCACGACATTGTGTTATATAACAGTAATGCTCAAGGCGAAAATTTGCCAGTTGTTGTGTTAATGCACGGCGTATATGGCAATGCTTGGGTTTGGATGTATCTGGGTGGCATTCATCTAGCGTACGAAAAAGTTCAAGCTGAATTAGGCGGCATTGAGTTTATTTTGGCCATGCCATCTGACGGCGGCTTGTATGACGGCAGTGCTTATTTACCGCTCAAGAAACATGCTGATTATGATAAATGGATTACTGAAGATGTTATCGCTGCAGTCAAACAAGTACAGGACACTGTATCGGATAGCAGCCGTTTTTATATATCCGGTTTGTCTATGGGTGGCTATGGGGCACTGCGCTTAGGTGCAAAATATCCAAACTTATTCAGTGGCATTTCAGCGCACTCATCTATTACTAAAATAGACGATATGGCGCATTTTGTACCAACTGAGCTAAGCGAATACCAGTGTGACAATCAACGAGAAACGGATATTTGCTATTGGCTTGAACAAAACAAAAGCGACATCCCGCCACTAAGGTTCGACTGCGGTGTGGACGATGTTTTGTATCAGAGCAATTTAAACCTAGAAAACAAGCTAAAAACACTAGCTGTAAACTATACTTTTGACAGCTTTGAGGGGGAACATAGTTGGGAATATTGGCACCAACATGTGCAAACGACCTTCAAGTTTTTCGCTAAACTAGAACTATCGGCCAAAAACATCGATTAATCTTTTATTAAAGCTATTCGAGCAAGAGGTGGCATGCCACCTCTTGTATAAAAGGTTAACAAATTAAAAATATGCTGTTAAAGCGGCATATAACGCACCAAAATAGTATTCTTCAGCACAATACTGACCATTCAACAAATAAAACTTTTTGCTCTTTATCCTGCCATATCTCAGAGCTAGCATGAGATATTAACCTTTAGTAAATAAATCCAACGATAAAACAAAAGTAACAACCCAAGCGGAATGGTACATTTATATCATCAAGCCTATCAGGAGATTAGGATGAAAGAACGCCCACCTCTCGTTGTCGCAAACTGGAAACTCAATGGCGGTACAGATTTAATTTGTGCTTCAGTTGCTTCATTTTTACGTCAAAATTTTCGTGTACAAATAGGTATTGCGCCACCTTACGTGTACATAGGAAATATGGCTAATTTTTTGCGAAACTCACAAATAATGATTGGCAGTCAAAATGTAAGTAAATTTGAATCTGGTGCTTTTACCGGTGAGACATCGGCGCAAATGCTCAAAGAGGTTGGCTGCGAATTTTGTTTAATCGGCCATTCTGAACGCCGACAAGTGTTTTTAGAAAACAACGCCTCGTGCCATACAAAAATTTCGAGCACACTTTCAGCTGGCTTAATGCCGATAATTTGTATTGGTGAAAACGCTCAGCAGCACGAGCTTGGTTTAACTAAACATATTTTATACCGCCAACTGCACGAATCCTTGTTAGGGCAAAATATCAAAGGCCAACAAATTGCGATCGCTTACGAGCCCATATGGGCAATTGGCAGTGGCAAGGCCGCAACCCCTGAATCGGTACAAGAAGTCCACGAATATATTTTTAACGAATTGTGCACTATATTTGATGAGGAGAGTGCCAAAAACATTCGTATTTTGTATGGCGGCAGCGTAAACAAAAACAACGCAGCTCAACTATTAGCCATGCCAAATGTCGATGGCCTGCTTGTTGGCGGCGCCAGTTTAGACCCTGAACATTTTTCAGAAATTTGTGCGTTAGCTAATCAAGTTACACCGGAAAATTAAATCACTCGCTAAAACATGGGAAGGACGATATGAGCAATGAAATCAAAAATGTACCAGCAGGCGTAGCTACTGGTGAAACGGTAAAATATCTATTAGATACCGCCAGAAACAATGGTTTTGCCTACCCCGCAGTAAACGTAGTTAACACCAATTCTGCAAATGCAGCATTAGAAGCGGCTGCC
>NZ_ARZY01000008.1 GCF_000568405.1 Catenovulum agarivorans DS-2 | reverse complement strand
TCATTTAACGTACGAAACGGCTATTTTTAATGCATTTTTGCCACTAAACCACTTGCCAATCGCATCACTACAGCCAATTTAGCTACTAACAATAGTTGTACTACAACAAAATATATTCGTTTGGTTGAGAAGTGCGCTAGTATTATTGCAGCTAGGCAACAACTAATATCGATTAAGGACATAATATGAATCAGGTGCGCCCTTATAATAAGATCACCCCTACAGTAGCTGACAATGCATATATTGATGACAGCAGTGTACTGGTTGGCGATATAACCCTTGACCAAAATTCTAGTATATGGCCGTTAGTAGCTGCTCGCGGTGACGTTAACTATATAAAGATAGGTCAAAGAACAAATGTGCAAGACGGTTCTGTTTTACACGTTACTCGTTTCAGTCAGGCTAACCCAAAGGGCTTTCCCCTTATTATAGGGGATGATGTAACTGTTGGGCACAAAGCTATGCTGCATGGTTGTTATATTGGTAACCGCGTTTTGATTGGTATGGGAGCAATTGTATTAGATGGTGCAATAATTGATGATGACGTTATGATTGGTGCTGGCTCTTTGGTGCCACCGGGTAAAAAACTAGTCTCAGGTTATCTGTACGTCGGTAGCCCAGTTCAACAAAAACGCAAACTAACCGATAACGAAATTGCCTTTTTAAAACAATCGGCAATCAATTATGTTGAGCTCAAAGATCAATATTTAGCACAACAGCTGCCAAAAGAGCTTTAGTTTAGTGAGCCTGTATTCCACACTTGGTTTACAGGCTAACAATTAGATTATTTTTTCAGCATAGCAATGACGGGTTGTGTTGCGGGTTTAACTCCTCGCCATATTTCAAAACTAACCGCGGCTTGCCCTACCAGCATGCCAATACCATCAATTGTTTTTGTAACCCCCTGCTCACTCGCCCATTGATTAAATCGCGTTATCTGATCAGAATAAACCATGTCATACACAACTGAGTGGCTTGAGAATATAGTCGCTGGAACTGGTGGTAAGGTTTTCGAAAGGCCAGCTGAAGTAGAATTGATAATTAAATCAAAGTCGCCAGCTAGGCTAGTAATTTCAACAGCATTGATGTTCCCGTATGGTGAAAACTTGTTGGCCAATGCAGCTGCTTTGCTATAGGTTCTATTGCAGATTATAAGTTCATCTGGCTGCTGCTCCAGCAAAGATTTAAGTACTCCACTAGCCGCTCCTCCAGCACCAATCAGTAAAATACGCGCACCTTTTAGTTGAACTTGGTTATCCAATAAATCACCAACAAAACCAGGACCATCAGTTGTATCACCAAGTAACTTGCCATCCGGTAGTAATTTTAACGTATTAACTGCCTCTGCAAGCTGAGCGCCTTCTGTCAAAACATCAGCACGCGCAAAAGCATCTTGTTTAAAAGGGGCAGTGATGTTGCAACCTTGACCACCTGAGGCTAAAAAAGTATCCAATGCCTGATTAAAACCATCATCTGGTGCCCATATTGCCTCATATTGCATATCTTGCTTGCATTGACGGGCAAACTCTCTATGAATTAAAGGCGATTTACTCTGTACAATCGGATTGCCAAAAACTGCGTACTTATCCATTTTCGTGAATTCTTATTCATGCCAACAATGCCACTAGTATACTCATCACTTAACCTTGAGCAAATTAACTCAACCATTTAAGTAGCTTATTCTCAAGTACCAAGGGGTCTATTGGTTTAGCAATATAATCATCCATGCCTGCTGAAATACATTTCTCTCTATCGCCTTCCATTGCATTTGCAGTCATCGCAATAATTGTTACCCTTTTATACGCCTCACCCGCATCGCCATTTCGAATACGTCGTGTGGTTTCATATCCATCCATTTCTGGCATTTGGCAATCCATTAATATGCAGGTGTAAGGGCAAGTCTGGTTTGCTGCATTGAGCATCTTTAACGCCTGAACACCATTATCAGCAACATCAATAGTGAGATGCAGTTTCCCCAACATTGCTTCTGCAACCGCTTGATTGATGGGGTTATCTTCTACAAGTAAAACCCGAGTTCCTTGTGTCCAGCTATAACTTGATTCAAATGGTTTGGCCGCTTGTTTTTTTGGTTCCGAACTTGCGAGTGTTTGAATATACTCATGGGTAATTAGCGGCTTGGCTTGCTGCAATACGTCACCCCCATCGACCACAATTGAGATAGCTGCAAGTAAATCAGTTGCAGTTGTCGGCTTGGAAAAATAACCAACAAATCCAATGTCGGCAATATAGCGAATATCGCCTGGTTGCCCAGAAGAGGTCATCATGATTAATGGTATATCACGAGTTTGTGGATTAGCTTTAAAGTGCTCTGCTAGTTCAACTCCATCCATGTGAGGCATATGCATATCTAAAAAGGCGATATCAAACGGCTTTTTAACTTTAGCTAATTTGCACAAATCCAAAGCTAGTTGACCGCTGTAAGCTTCGGTTACTTTAATTCCCCAACAACCTAATTGGCTGCGAAATACATCTAAATTAGTATGATTATCATCCACTACGAGAACATGCATGTTGGTTACATCTGCATTAGGTATCTCGGCTTCAGCTAAAGTACTTTTATCTAACAAAACATCAAACAAAAACGTACTGCCTCTGTCTTTTATGCTGTGGACTCGAATATGTCCTTCCATCAACTCCACCAACTTGCGGCAAATGGCAAGGCCTAAGCCAGTGCCTCCATATTTACGAGTGGTTGAAGCATCAACTTGATGAAAAGGTAAGAACAACGAAGCTTGTTTATCTGCAGAAATTCCGATCCCTGTGTCACTAACGGAGCAGAGCAGCTTTAGTCGCGTTTGCTTATTCACTACCACTTCAGACAATTCGACTTTGATACTAATTTCACCTTGCTCGGTAAACTTAATCGCATTACCGACCAAGTTAGTTAAAATTTGACGTAAACGGCTCGGATCCCCTTTAACGTTGTTGAGTTTTACGCCACGCAAATCCAATATAATTTCGAGCCCTTTAGAGTTAGCCTGAAACGCAATCGCTTCAGTAAACTCACCTAACATCAGTGGTAAATTAAAATCTAATAGCTCCAATTCTAATTTACCGGCATCAACTTTGGAAAAGTCCAAAATGTCGTTAATCAGCGTCAATAAAGATTTTGCACTGGTATAGGCAATCTTTACTCTATGCTTTTGTTGTGCGGAAAGTTCTGAATCAACTAATAACCCGAGCATCCCCAATACACCATTCATTGGTGTACGAATTTCATGGCTCATACTGGCTAAAAATTCACTTTTAGCTTTAGCCCCCTGCTCTGCTAACTCCTTAGCAGCAATCAATTCATATTCAGCTTGTTTGCGGTCGGAAATATCCATATGCGTACCTAACACACGCCCAGGCAGTTGCTGTTGACCAAGCGCAACAATTAAACCGGTCGCAAATAACCAAACCCAGTGACCATCTTTGTGCCAATACCTAAATTCACATTCATATCGTTTGGCTTTCCCTCTTCGGTGCCGAATAAAAGCTTTAAACACTCGGTACTTATCTTCAGGGTGAACCCCCTCCAGCCAAATATTTAATGAATAATCGGCGATATCCGTTTTATATGCCCCTATGATCTCAGCCCATTTATCGTTGACATAGATTCTATCCTCTTCGACATGCCAATCCCAAGTGCCTACCTGTGCACTTTCAACAACCAAAGCTAATTGTTTCGATTTTTCGATAATGCTTAGCTCATGCTGATGCTTTTGCACTAACATGTCATTAAAACTATCCGCTAACTGCTCTATTTCATCACCCGTTGATACATTCACTCTCACGTTTTGTTGGCCTTGAGCGACTTTGCTTGCTGAGCGTGTCAGCTCAACCAATGGCTGGGTAATTTTATTACTTTGAAACCATACCAATAGAATCACGATAACGCTGGTCAATAGCACCACGCCTATGGTTATCAGACCAATACCATTTGCACTAGAAAATACCTGCTGAGTCGAAACTTCACTGACAAGTTTCCAACTAATATTCTTCACTGTGATATCATGCACAGCCGCGATCACAGAAATACCTAAATTATTTTTATAGCGGTATAGATCTGAATCCAGGTCATACCCATCTATCAACAAACTAAAATCAACTTCTTGCTCAAAGACTGTTTGCCACTGGCCTTTATCTTGCGGCGTTCTTAAGTATCCGTCAGTGTCGACCAAATATTGGTTCATGATTAAACTTTGGTCTGGCAAACTTTCCATTAGGTTTAAGATTCGTTCTAGCGATATTTTGAGCGCCAATACACCAATGCGCTTACCTTCTGGCGTTAATAATGCTGCTGTTAAGAAACCAGAAACTGGATAGTTACCTCGCCTTTTGGTTGGATAGAACTCAAAATCTGAAAATAGCGTGTTGCCTGTCGTCAAAGTTTGTTTGGCCGTTTGCGCGAAACGACTGGTGTTAGCTGAACCTGAAAAGAGATTTTGTCCAAAGTCTTTATCTTTAAGCACGCTAAAGAGAATATTACCTGAACTATCAATCAAATAGAGGTCATCGATATAATCATAGCCATTAAAAAACTGCCTAATCGGTGCTTGGTGCTCATGGACTATTTGCGCCCAAGCATACGATTTAACATAAACATCAGCCGTTAGCTTACTATGCGCTAAGCCTAAACTAAGCTGCTCAAGCAAATGCCAATAGTGGGGTAATTGTGCTTGGCTCGCTATGTCCATGAGTCGATAATCAAACCAATTGTCGATAAAATTAACCGTCAACCTAGAAGTTTGCCTCAACTTGTCTTCTGCCTGCTCTGCTAGGCCTAGCTTAGCTTGCTGATACCCAACAAAAGATACAAAGATAATCGGCACTATGGTGAGGATAACAATGAATAACAGTAACCTGCGGCTCAATTTGGTATAAGTTTTATGTTTAGATTGGCCAATATTATTCATACTCACCCTCTTCAAGGGCAAACTCTTCAATATCGATAGGTTGAGATAAAATGCCAGCACGTACTGCGTATTTCATCACCAGTTCAAGACCAGCTTTATCAAGCTCTAAATCATGATAGTTAATCGCATTTAACTGTGGCGACAAACTTGCAACTACGGCAGCTCGGTTATGTGCAGGGATATGCTTTTGGATAATCTGTACAATTTGTTCTAGTGCAGCCCCACCCTCAGTCTTAGCCAGCTCTATGTCCGCACCAGCTTGCTGAATAAAGTGTTTAACTTCTAATACAGCATCTTTTTTATGCAAAATAGAAGCATCTTTTGCTAGGGTAATGCACTCAACGTGTCCTTTAGGCCATTGCAACACGTCTTTGGAATACCAAGCAACATGCCCAAAACCACCGGTTTCAACTACATCAGCCCAAGGCAGCGATTGCTGAAATGCTGCCGCGATCCCTCGGTTACTCTGCGCTTTTATATGTAAGGGCGCTTTAGGCGGTGCAATACCAACCAACCGAATATCCACGTTTTTGTGCACATCAAACCCGACAGAGACGTTGTACTGAGATAAAAACTTGTATAAGACCACCGAATGAGTTGATTTAATATGCGGTACAGCAATCTCGAGTGGTCGAATTTGATGATGAGACAACTCTTTGAGCGCCAATGCAAGTTCTGCGGTCGGTTTACGCTGTTGCCGTTTAGTTGCTAAACGGACTTTTCGTGCAACAGCATCATTAATGGCCAGAGCATTCCCATCACGATGCATTAAACCAATCCATCTAAAATTTGCTCGTTCTAAAAACATATCCATCGCAAGAGGGCTCATTACAAACGCCATATCAGCTTGCTCTGAATAAAAATATGCTCGGAGTAAATCCCAACTTTGCATTTGTTTAATTTGAAAATCAGCAAACTTCATTTGCTCACGATACTTTTCATACGCAACAAGCGCAGCATAGTGATCAGCCAACGGAATATACAAAGCAACAATTGGTTGTTTTTGTTGAGAATATGCCGACGTAGAATAGGACAACTGCCAACATAATAATAAACTCAGCATTATTTTTAATGCATATAAACTATGTGGAGATTTGACTGAATTCAGCGCTCGATACATTATTGACCAGCTATACCTAGTGAAATTCTTCGAGAGATAAGAATAAGCATAGAACAATTTTGCTATTTGTCCTGCCAGCGTTTTTGCTCATCAGTAGATTTAAGTTAGAATAGCCTTTTTAAACGACTATCAATTTTTTTATGCTTAAAAAGCTGCTCAACATATCTGAACCAACTAAACCGCAAACACCCTACCAAGCGATAGGCGGGGAAAGCGCAACACGATTACTTGCGAATCGTTTCTATGATTTCATGGAAAATGATCCACACGCTAAAGATTTATTGGATATTCATCCTAAGCCGCTAGACAGCATAAGAGTAAGGTTTTTTGAATTTTTATCTGGTTGGCTAGGTGGGCCTGGATTATTTGAAAAAAAATATGGTCACCCGAGATTACGTGCGCGTCATTTACCATTTAAGGTAACGGCTCACCAACGAGATTTATGGATGTTATGTATGAATCAAGCGTTAGAAGAAGTGGTTACAGATAAATTATTGCGCCGCCAGCTGCAAGCTAGCTTTTACCAGCTTGCGACGCACATGATCAACACTGATTAATCTAAGCTAGAGCTAACCAGTCCTGTGGTTTTAAATACTTTTGATACAGAATAGCTTCAGCGCTGCCTGGCTCGGGTTGATAATTGTATTGCCAACGGGCCAAGGGCGGCATAGACATTAAAATCGACTCAGTGCGCCCACCTGTCTGCAAACCAAACAAAGTACCACGGTCGAAAACTAAATTAAATTCAACATAACGGCCACGACGATATAACTGGAATTGACGCTGCGCTTCTGTGTAGCCAACATCCTTACGCTTGTTCATAATTGGCACATAAGCATCAATATAACCTTGGCCGACAGCTTTGACAAAATCAAAACATTTTTCAAATGACCAATGATTAAGATCGTCAAAAAATAACCCACCAACTCCACGCGTTTCATCACGGTGTTTTAAATAAAAATATTCGTCACACCAGTGTTTGTATTTAGGGTAAACCTCATCACCAAACGGCTTGCATAAATCAAACGCAGTTTGGTGCCAGTGCACAACATCTTCTTCAACAGGATAAAAAGGGGTTAAATCAAAACCACCACCAAACCACCATACTGGTTCAGCACCATCTTTTTCTGCCATAAAAAAACGTACATTTGCATGCGAAGTTGGAATATGTGGATTTTTGGGATGAATAACCAGCGAAACACCGCAAGCTTGCCAACGACGTCCTTCTAATTCAGGCCGATGTGCAGTAGCAGCAGCCGGCATGGCGTCACCACTCACATATGAAAAATTAACCCCACCTTGTTCAATCACAGCGCCATCAGTTAACACACGTGTTCGACCGCCACCGCCTTCTTTGCGTTGCCAGTTATCTTCAACAAATTTACCTTGACCATCGGCTTGCTCCAAAGCTTGGCAAATATTATCTTGTAATGATTGGAAGTACTGAATAACGGTTTGAATATCAATTTGCATCACGCGCGAAATACCTCGCCAGTTAAAGGATTAATAATAGTGCTAGGTTTAGCCGATTGACCAATTTCTCCCGCTACAATCAAATCAATCTGGTCAGCAAATACACGTGCCACTTCACCTGCTGATTTAGCCGATTCTTCACCAGCTAAATTAGCACTGGTTGATACCAAAGCGTGACCTAAGCGTCGGCACAAGTCGCGTGCACCTTGGTGCGCGGTTACTCGAACTGCAATCGTATCAAACTGGCCAGTTAAAAATTTAGGTGTCGTGCTTTTAGCTGGCAATAATAAAGTGTAGGGCCCAGGCCAATGAGAAAATGCACTATAACGTTTATCTTGTGGAATTTTGGCATCATCAACAAAAGGTAATAATTGTGAATAATCACTGGCAATTAAAATTAAACCTTTGTTTATGTCTCGCTGTTTTAGCTCTAAGATTTTCAGTACGGCTTGTTGATTATTCGGATCACAACCTAAACCAAAACAAGATTCAGTAGGATAAGCAATTACCCCACCTTGTTGGACGATTTCAAGTTCAGTTGAATTGTTTATATCAGTCATCGAAATACACAGCTAAATAGTAGATAGCGGCATTATACCTAACACTTTACACTTTATGGCCACATTTTTTTTGCGGGCAGACCAGTACATTTTTACCTCGCAAGTATTTCTCCAACATGATAGGCCACCCACAAGCTTCACAGCTTTGTGCAACTGGAGGGAAGTTAACCGCATAGTTGCATTTCGGGTAAGCAGAACAAGGATAAAAAGTTTTACCGAAGCGGTTTTGTTTTTTGAGTAGGTGCCCCTGATGACACTTAGGGCATTCTATTTGCGTATCAGTATTTTCCTGGCTGTCTTTGTTGTCGATAAAATGGCAATCAGGGAAACCTGAACAACCAATAAATATACCGTATCGACCATGTTTGACCGCCAAAGGTTTAGAACACTCAGGACACTCTGAATTTGGTATCAATTGATCCAAGTCTGGATCATGTTCTGGATGTAAAGCTTTAGTATATTCACATTTTGGGTAAGCACTACAGCCTAAAAAAGGGCCAGCTTTGCCGTTACGAAACACTAAATCTTCACCACACTCCGGGCAGGATTCACGCTTGCTATCAAATTGTTTAAATAAAGCTGAATCTTTAGTCATTACTGCCCAGAAGGTGCTCCATAGGGGAAAGTCATTTAATGCAATGGACCATCAGGTTCTTCGAACACCAATTCTTCCATTTGAGTATAAGCACTTTCGTGCCCAGGGACATTAAACAACACCATTAGTACAACCCATTTTAGGTCGTCCAACATAAATTCAGGTGTTTCTAATGCCATAACTCTGTCGATCACCATTTCACGCGTTTCGGTGTCGAGCACGTTTATTTGTTCAAGAAACATAATAAATCCGCGACACTGTGCATCTAAACGCATCACTTCCTCTTCAGTATAAATACGTGCCGAAGAGTTCGGTGAATTTTTAGTTAGGTAAGGAATTGCGTCTGAGTTTTGCAAATCGGCTAGCTTTTCAAGCCAGTCGAGTGCCTTATAAATCTCATCGACTTCAAAACCTGCTTTGATTAATTCATCAGTCAACTGATCGTGATCAACAAACACTTCAGTTTCACTATGAATATAGTTCTCAAACAAGTACATGAGGATATCAAACATAATTTATTCCCTCCTCAATCGAATGTAACCACCCGATGTAGCAGCGATAAGACCTTGAATTTCAAGATCCAAGAGTTGAGATAACACTACTTCGATTGACTGCTGAGTCCTTGCCACCAGTTCATCAATAGAGGTGACCTCATAGTCTAAGTTAACCAACAATTCGTGACTTGTGAAGTTTTCTTTGTCACTTTTTTGTGTTTTTTCTAAATTTTTTTCAATTTCTACTGGTTGTTGTTGCCAATGCCAAGCGGATAACTCCTCTAATATATCGGCTGTTTGCGTTACTAATTTAGCACCCTGCTGAATAATTTGATGACAACCTTGAGTTCGAGGGTCGTGTATACTGCCAGGAATGGCAAAAACTTCACGACCCTGCTCAAGCGCATAATTTGCGGTAATCAATGAACCACTTTTCGGGGCAGCTTCCACCACTAATACGCCTAAACTCAAACCACTGATCAAACGATTCCTTCGTGGAAAATGTTTTGGCCGTGGTGGCGTGCCTGGGGGGAACTCAGACAGAATGAGTCCTGTTTGAGCAATCTGCTGATATAAACTTTGATGGCGCTTTGGATAAATCACATCAACCCCTGTGCCAAAAACCGCAATAGTTTTGCCATTAGCGGCCAAGGCTCCTTTATGGGCTTGCCCGTCAATACCACTGGCAAAGCCACTGGTTACAATAATTCCGCGCGCCGCTAAATCTTTGGCAAAAGCAAATGCATTGTCGGCACCATAATGCGAAGCATGGCGACTACCAACCATAGCGACTTGCGTTTGCTGTAATAAATCAATGTCGCCTATTGCGTACAAAACCAAAGGTGCTGAAGCTATTTGTTTAAGTTGCTCAGGGTAAGCTGGATGTTGCCAATGAATAATATGGTGGTTGGTACTTTGGCGGCACCAATTTAATTCTTGTTCGATTGATTGCTCGGTCTGAGCATTTAATTCAGTTAAATGCTCTGGTTTAAACCCATACTGGATGAGCTTATGTTCCGGATCTTGCAAAACTTTGTGTAAAGGCCGAAAAGCCAGCTGCTGCATCCACTTACGACCGCGCAAACCAAGTTGCTTAATGCGCAGCCATGCGCAAGTATTATCATCCATAATCTAACCTTATTTTTTTGCTTATTCAGGAAGGCCAACTTTGTCGCCTAATTCAAGTGCCTTTTTTGTATCAGTGACCAAAGCATAACTGAGCTCATTGTAAGTTTTGAACACCACTAGATTACCAATGGCTTCAAAAGGCATATCATATTGACTAAACGGATTAAAACGATGAAAAAACTGACTGAATCGCCCTGCATCTTCAGTATAAACAGGCTTATCGTCATCCATAATAATATCTGGGCTTTGACGATAAACCGCCAAAACATGACCAGGCTTCAACCCCTGCTTGGTCCCGGAATTAATGACCACGACCTCCAATTTACTAAATTCAGATAAACCACTTGAGGAAGTCAGAATTTCAGCAGAAATTTGTTCGTTCGGAATAGATAAAGTAAAGGTTGCAGGCAAGGACTGATCTGTCAATAAAGACAATAACTTATCACCTGAACGAATTTCACTTTTACTGCTAACAATACGTAAACGTGCAGGATGGTCCTTCTCTTCATCTTCACCCGTCAAAACTCTTGCAGTACCTGTAAGCTTCAGTTCTTGAGCTTTACCAGAAAAAAAGCTCGTATCGTATTCACGTATTTTGCGATAAACCCCATATAACTTACCTTGGACCAAATCCCCAGTGGCATAGACTAAATCACCTTTGACTTTATTTTTGGTATTGGTGTCGCCACCAATCACCATAGAAGCTGAATCATATTCATTTTCAAATAATGTTCTTTCATAGTTTAAATAAGGCGTAATCACATTCAACGGTAAGGTTGCGATCGCTTCATATCGTTTGTACTGAATGCGCTTAGTCGGTGAAAGTTTAACCACATTGTTGTTACTGGCCGTTTTAACAACCAACCTAGGCTGGCCATTTTCATCATAAATCAAGGCTAAAACATCACCAGGGTAGATTAAATGCGGATTCTCAATTTGCGGGTTCATTCCCCAGAGCTTTGGCCACTTCCACGGAGAGTTTAAAAATAAAGCTGAAATATCCCAAAGCGTGTCGCCTTTTTTAACTACATATTCTTGTGGGGCATCATCGCGAATTTTAAGTACATCAGCAAAGGTGTGAGTTGCCACCATTAACATGCATAAAAGGCAAAATTTAAAATATTTATACATACAGCGTCCTTGTGTGACGAATTATTATGAATATTGCGTCTAATAGTTATAAAATGTCTTTAAATAAGTATAGCATTACAGCATAACTTAAAATTTACACAAAAGTAGTTAAAATTACACAATATTATGGCGATTTATCAAGTATTAAAATTTCCCGATGAGCGATTGCGCACAGTCGCTCGTCCGGTTGAAACAGTAACAGACGAAATTAAAACCATTTGTGATGACATGATTGCAACCATGTATGACTCACAAGGCGTTGGTTTGGCTTCTACTCAAGTAGACGTCATTCATCGAATTTTTGTAGCTGATTGCAGCGAAGAGCAAAACGATCCTAAAGTATTTATCAATCCGGAAATCATTGAAGCAGATGGTCATCGTATTCATGAAGAAGGCTGTTTGTCTTTTCCTGGTGTCTACGCCAAAGTTGAACGAGCTGATGTAGTCACGGTTAAAGCATTAGATAAAAACGGTGAAGAATTTAGCCTGAAAGCGGATGGTTTAATGGCTATTTGCATTCAGCATGAATTGGATCATTTGAACGGCAAGCTATTTGTCGATTATTTGTCACCGCTGAAAAGGCAAATGATCAAAAAGAAATTAGAGAAAGAAGCTAAGCTTGCTGCAAAACAAGCAAAAAAATAAGGTACTGATTTGGCGTTAAAAATTATCTTTGCAGGCACACCTGACTTTGCCGCACAGCATCTAGCGGCATTGTTGTCGTCTGAGCATGAAATCATAGCGGTTTATACTCAACCTGATAGACCAGCTGGTCGAGGGAAAAAACTGCAAGCATCCGCGGTGAAACAACTGGCATTAGAGAACAACCTGCCCGTATTTCAGCCTGAATCGTTAAAAGATGCACAAGCGCAACAACAACTTACCGAGTTAAATGCAGACTTAATGGTTGTGGTTGCATACGGCTTGTTGTTACCACAAGCTGTTTTAGACACACCAAAGTTAGGCTGTATAAATGTTCATGGTTCGCTGTTACCTAAATGGCGCGGTGCAGCACCAATTCAGCGCTCCATTTGGGCAGGTGATGAATATGCTGGTGTAACCATAATGCAAATGGATATTGGTTTAGACACTGGAGATATGCTGCTAAAAGCACAGATAAAAATTGATCCACAGGATACTTCAACCAGCTTATACAACAAACTCGCAGAGTTAGGTCCACAAGCTTTAATTGATTGCATACAACAAATTGAAGCTGGCACTGCCGTTGCTGAAGCCCAAAACGACAGCCAAGCGAGTTATGCAAAAAAACTAAGCAAAGAAGAAGCTTTGATTGATTGGCAACTACCAGCAACTCAACTTGAACGTAATATTCGCGCATTTAATCCTTGGCCTATGGCCTTCTTTAACTGTAATAACCAAGCAATAAAAGTGCATAAAGCACAAGTATTAAGCTCTGATAAGCAGCTGCCAGCTGGCACAATAGTGCAAGCGAACAAACAGGGCATTGACGTGCAAACATCGCAAGGTGTGTTACGTTTACTTGAACTACAACTGCCAGGTAAAAAACCATTGGCAGTTGTCGATATATTAAACGGCCGCGCAGACTGGTTTAAACAAGGAACACAATTGTGTTAAATACTCGCGCGCTCAGTGCGCAAATTATCTATGCTGTACTAGATGAACAAAAATCGCTTACGGCCTGTATCGCACAATTGCCTAAAGATTTATCTGCTTCACAAAAAGGTCAAATCCAAGATTTTTGTTATGGCTGTTTGCGCCAATTTCCCAAACTGAATCGGTTGATTAATCAACTGTGCCATACCAAGTTAAAACCAGAACTTAACCAATTACGTTATTTGTTAGCGATTGGTATCTATCAATTACTTGATGAAAAAGCGGCAGAGCATGCAGCAATAGACGAAACCGTAGAAGCCAGTAAACAAATAGGTTTGTATGCGTTTACTAACATGATAAATGCGATACTGCGAGAATTTCAGCGTGAGCGTGAAACTTTAGTTTTGGATAACCCACAAGATGTGCAAGCTACCCACCCCAACTGGTTGGTTAAACAATTAAAACAGGCTTATCCAAAAAGCTTTAAAAAAATAATCGCCGCCAATTTGCAGCAAGCGCCTATGTGGCTGCGTATAAACCAACAACTGTATGCAGATGCACAAGATTATTATGCACTGCTACAGCAGGCTGACATTAGCTTTAGTGCCGATAAAAAAAATCCGCACAGTATTAAATTAGCAGCACCAACAGCCGTTGATAAACTACCAAACTTTTTTGATGGTGCTTGCACAGTGCAAGACGCAGCGGCGCAAAATGCTGCGCGTTTATTACAACCACAAGATGGTGAACGCATATTAGATGCTTGTGCAGCTCCAGGTGGCAAAACCACGCATATTTTGGAGTTAGCACCTAAAGCGCAAGTAGATGCACTAGATATTGAAGTTGAGCGACTTGAGCGGGTTGAACAAAACCTAGAAAGACTTAATCAACAAGCACATATAATTGCTGGCGATGCGAGCGAGCCACAACAATGGTGGGATGGTATTTTATACGATCGCATCTTGTTAGATGCACCATGTTCTGCAACAGGTGTCATTCGTCGTCATCCAGATATTTTATATTTACGCCGCGAAGATGATATTCAGCAACTTGCACAACTGCAGCAAAAAATACTTAAACAAATGTGGCAAATACTCAAACCGAGTGGCACGTTAGTCTATGCAACTTGTTCAGTATTGCCGCAAGAAAACAAACAGCAGATCAGCCAATTTCTAGCACAAACATCGGACGCAGAGCTGCAAAGTATTTTTGCCTCGGATACAGCGGCAGATCCTGGTTGGCAAATATTGCCAAACCAACAAAATATGGACGGCTTTTATTACGCTGTATTGAAAAAACAAGCATAAAAAACTCAGGTAAATCAGCACAGTTATGAAAATAATTATCTTAGGGGCAGGTCAAGTTGGCGCCACGCTAGCGGAAAACTTAGTTGGCGAACACAAAAGTAAAAACGACATCACTTTGGTTGACGCCGACTCAATGCGTTTGCGCGAATTGCAAGATAAGCTCGACATTCAAGTGATAGTCGGCCAAGCAAGCCACCCAGATGTTTTGAAAAAAGCCGGTGCTGAAGATGCTGATTTATTAGTGGCGGTAACCAATAGTGACGAAACCAATATAGTTGCCTGCCAAGTAGCCTACACCCTATTCCATACGCCGAATAAAATCGCGCGCATACGGTCAGAACAGTACACAAAATACCGCACCCAACTATTTCACGATCATGATATGCCTGTAGATAATATTATCTCGCCTGAACAATTGGTCACTAAATATATTAAGCGGCTAATTGACTACCCAGGCGCATTGCAGGTAATGGCTTTTGCAGGCGGAAAAGCCAGTTTGGTTGCGGTAAAAGCTTATTATGGTGGTATGTTAGTAGGCCATGCTTTATCTGCGTTACGTGAACACATGCCAAACGTAGATACCCGTGTTGCGGCTATCTATCGCCAAGGCCGCCCTATTCGTCCGCTCGGAACAACTGTGATTGAAGCAGATGACGAAGTATTTTTTATTGCTGCAACCAAACATATTCGTGCGGTAATGAGTGAACTACAGAAACTCGAAGCATCGTATAAACGCATTATGATAGCCGGTGGTGGCAATATAGGTGAAGGTTTAGCCCGCCAGTTAGAAAGCACGCATAAAGTAAAATTGATTGAGCGCAACCCAGATCGAGCAGCGCATTTATCGGAAAACTTAGAAAACACTATCGTTTTTTGTGGTGATGCGGCCGATCCTGAACTACTCAATGAAGAACATATAGAACAAGTTGATGTATTTATTGCGGTCACCAATGACGACGAAGCAAATATTATGGCGGCCATGCTCGCCAAACGTTTAGGCGCGCAAAAAACCATGGTGCTGATCCAACACACAGCTTATGTTGATTTAGTTCAAGGTGGTGAAATTGATATTGCCATTTCTCCGCAACAAGCGACTATTTCGGCGTTATTAACTTATGTGCGCAAAGGCGACATAGTTAATGTTTATTCCTTACGCCGCGGTGCTGCTGAAGCAATAGAAGCAATTGCCCATGGTGATAAAGAAACCTCAAAAGTAGTCGGCCGGCAAATTAAAGATATCAAACTACCACCTGGCACAACTATAGGTGCAGTGGTACGAAAAGACGAAGTGATTATTGCGCATAACAGCACAGTGATTGAGTCAAATGACCATGTGATCTTATTTTTGGTCGAGAAAAAATACGTCACAGAAGTTGAAAAACTGTTCCAGCCAACTGCGCTGTTTTTCTAGCATTAAAATTAAGACCGCCAAAATGTCGGGGTAAATAACACCAATAAAGTAAATATTTCTAGTCGGCCAAATAACATAGCAACCACTAAAATCTGTTTGGCGGTATCAGGAATATTGCCAAAGTGTGCAGCGACTTCACCTAAACCTGGACCAAGGTTATTTAAACAAGCAGCAGTGGCAGAGAACGCAGTTAAATCATTCATGCCTGTAGCCATTAGGCTTATCATAGTAACGACAAACACTAACGCATAAGCTGAGAAGAACCCCCAAATCGCATCAACTACTTTATCTGGTAAAGCTCGGCGACCTAACTTAATAGAGAAGACGGCTTTTGGGTGAACTAAACGATTCAGTTCACGCACCCCTTGCAAATATAGCAAGACTACCCGCACTACTTTTAAACCACCACCGGTTGAACCAGCACAGCCACCAATAAAACTGGCAAACAACAATAGAATCGGTAAAAACAGTGGCCAATCAGAAAATGAATCGGTCGCAAACCCAGCAGTTGTACTAATAGACACAGCTTGAAATGCCGCTTGGTTAAACGCTGTTTCAGCAGTGTCGTATACCTGATGCTGCCACAACACAGAAAAGCACAACAATGTAAGTGCAAGCTGAATCAATAAAAATATTTTAAACTCGGGATCTTTAAAATAGGTAAAAATAGAACGGGTTTTAACCACTCCATAGTGCAATGCAAAGTTAACCCCAGATATCAGCAAAAACACCACACAGATCCAGTTTATAATTGGACTATCAAAATAACCCAAACTGGCATCATGGGTAGAAAAGCCACCAATAGCGATAGTTGAAAAAGAATGGCAGATGGCATCAAAAAAAGTCATGCCTGCCGCCCAATAAGCAACCGCACAAGCAATGGTTAAAGTTAAATAAATATACCAAAGGTGTTTGGCTGTATCGGCAATACGCGGAGTCATTTTAGAGTCTTTGACAGGGCCTGGCGTTTCCGCTCGATATAACTGCAACCCCCCCACGCCTAACATAGGTAAAATAGCCACAGCCAACACGATTATCCCCATACCACCTAACCATTGCAGTTGTTGGCGGTAAAACAACACAGCTTTTGGGTAAAAATCTAAGCCCGTTAAAACGGTTGCCCCTGTGGTAGTTAGACCTGAAAAACTTTCAAATATCGCATCCGTCATACTAATTGACGGCGCACTCATAAAAGCAAACGGCAATGAACCTGCAAGGCCCAGCACAGTCCAAAACAACACAACAATTAAAAAGCCTTCACGTGCTTTTAATTCACTGACTTGTTGGCGGTTTGGATACCACATGGTTAAACCAATTAAAAAGCTCGCGACAAAAGCTAAAACAAAAGCCAAACCACCGCCGTCTTTATAGATCAGTGAAACTAACGCTGGCGGCAACATAGTAAAACTAAATATGCCGACCAAAATGCCTAGTATTCTTATTATCGCGCGATATTTCATGGTTAGGAGAGGTTCACTTTTGTAATTTTTGCAGTTTAAGCTGCATATCCTTTAGTTTGTTAGCGAAATTCTCGCTGTTCGTTGCGTCAAGTGCAAGCAGCAATCGAACATTATCTGTATAGTTTGTTTGTATAATTTGCCCATCGTATTGTTTTAACCAATATTGAATTTGATCAAACTGATGATATTCACAGGTTAATTGATATTCCTGCCGGATCACTTTTTCAATGGTTGGCAAAGTTTCAAGCGCAAGTTTAACCCCACCCGCATAGGCTTTCACCAATCCACCCGTGCCGAGTTTAACCCCACCAAAGTAGCGAATAGAAATAGCCAGGACTTCACCCAAACCAGAACCTTGCAATACCGCCAACATGGGTTTGCCTGCGGTGCCAGATGGCTCTCCGTCATCAGAAAAACCATATTCATTTGAATCATTCGGTGCACCGGCAACAAAAGCAGAACAATGATGGCGGGCATCTGGATAAGCGGCTTTTTGCTGTTGAATGATTTGTTTAGCATGATTGTTATCTTGCACAGGAAAAATCTGTGTAATAAAACGGCTGTTTTTAATCACTTCTTCAACTTGATGAAATTGTGCTGGTACTGGATAAACGGACATAAAATTCAGGCTATTGCGGTTGTTGTAATAACAAATTCATAATTTGCCTATTGTAACCTATCAATAAATATTCGACACTCTTTACACTTAATCACGCATCAAACCACACAGATCAAACATGAATAGCACGTCTGACAATCAATCCACAACCACTCACAAACCTAATGGTGCAGGTTTTGGCCGCGTAATAAAAGCAGCCAGTTGTTCATTTAAAGGGTTAAAAGCGGCATTTAAACATGAAGCAGCATTCAGACAGGAACTGGTATTAGTCTTTCTGTTGATTCCGGTGGCATTTTTTACCAGTCAATCACTTAGCCGTTTTGTCGCATTAGTGTCGGTACTGATCTTGGTCCTGATAGTCGAATTACTCAACTCAGCAATTGAAGCAACAGTCGACCGAATTGGTTTGGAACACCATAAACTAGCTGGTCGCGCCAAAGACATGGCATCTGCAGCGGTTGCTTTAAGTCTATTAACCGCGCTAATTGTTTGGGGTGGTCATCTATATTTGACCTTATTCTACGCATAAAAGCTGGTCGATTGTATCGAATAGTTGCTGACGGCCAAACGGCTTACCAATATGGGCATCCATCCCTGCTTGCTGACATTTGCTGATCTCGTCTGGCATCACATGTGCAGTCATCGCAACAATAGGCAGCTGCTCAGCCGTATATTGTTGTCGAATAAGCTTAGTTGCTGTCAATCCATCCATTTCTGGCATCTGCACGTCCATCAACACCAAAGCAAAACTTTGATCAATAAGCTCGAGCGCTTCACTACCATTAATCGCATGCACAACCTCAAAACCTTGTTGGGTCAACAGTGCTATGGCTATTTCGGCATTAATTTCATTATCTTCGGCCAATAGAATTTTTTTACGTCCCTCCAGTGTTTGTAGCTTTGATTGAAAACTAGTGCTCGGCTGATGCGCATCTACTGGCTCTGAACTTTGCTCTAGCACACTCACTAGATTGCCCAAAGAATATGGTTTTAACAAATAGGTATGAATGTTGAGCCTTTTCATTGCTGCGGCCGACTGTCCATCTAAGCGCGCAACCAATAAAACAAAGCAATTTGTTGGTATATTAGTCTGACGTAGTAACTCTGCTATTTGAGTTTCGCCAAGCGCAAGGTCGAGAAAAACAAACTCTGGTTCCACTTGATAACAACTGCTTAATAAATCTTCGAGTTCAACTAACTGGCAAGATTGAAAAACATTTACTGCGTATTGACTAAATATAGTCTGCTCAAGAGGATCGGCAATCACTGCCAAAGCGTGCTCAGAACGCTTGATGTATAACGCATTTTGACGGTGTGATTTTGCAAACTCTAGTTTGAAGTAAAATGAACTACCACACCCGGCTTCGCTGGTTAATTGAATTGTCCCTCCCATCAACTTCACCAAATTTTGACTAATCGCTAAGCCTAAGCCAGTCCCACCATATTTACGTGATGTAGACCCATCCGCTTGGCTAAACGCCGCAAATAAAGCTTGTTGCTGCTCAACGGGTATACCAATACCACTATCATTAACCGAAAACTCTATCTGCAATTTATCATTGCACTCGTTCGCTACCAACCGAATCTGTAAAATAACATGGCCTGCCTCAGTAAATTTAATCGCATTGGATAACAAATTCACTAGTACTTGGTGCAATCGATTAGGATCACCAACAACTTTAGGTAAAGGTTCACAGCCTAAATCAAACAAACATAAAACGTCAGGTTTAAGATTAAAGTGACCGACAGATGCTGCAACTCCTTGCACAACACTATCTAAACAAAAATCCTCTTCAACTATGCTCAGCTTGCCAGCCTCAATTTTAGAATAATCCAGAATGTCGTTGATTACATGTAACAAATTATCCGCAGACAGTTTTATCTTACGTAAATAGGCTAACTGAGTATTATTAAGTTCTGTCGCCAAACATAAATCAGCTAAACCTAAAATACCATTCATAGGTGTACGGATTTCATGCGACATATTCGCCAGAAATTGCGACTTAGCTTGGCTTGCTTGCTCTGCTTGTCGAGTTGCTTGTTGCAAGGCTTCAGCAAACCTAAGCTGCTCGGTTACATCTTTAATGACAGCTACGGCCACACGTATATTATCTAGTTCCAACGGACTAAGCTGAATTTCAACTTGGCGCAATTGACCCTGCGCCAAGGTATGGGTGAATATTGCAGTTGAACCTTTGTCTTCTTCTAAACAAGCTAAATACTCGCTAAGCTCAGCATTGCCTAACTCCTGAATTGACTTAGCACTCAACTGAGTTTGACTAAAGCCATAGTATTGACAGGCAGCTGGGTTAAACTCAACGATGTCTCCTGAGTCACAATCAAACAACATCATAATGGTTTGATTGTCTTCAAAAATTGCACGCAAACGCTTCTCAGATAACAAGCGCTCTCGCTGATAAACAGCTTTCTGCTGCTGGTTTTTATACAAATAAACAAATAATAAAATAACCAATGAAACGATAATCGCAGTCAACCAAATATGTTCCAGGGGAAACAGTTCGATTGCCCAGCCACCTTGAGGATAGGCAGCCATAAACCAACTTCCATAAGGTAAGTTCACTTGAGTGGTCAGCACACCATCTTGATTAAACAGTTGTGGGTCACCAAAAAATACTTTCTCGTTGGATGTAAGTGGGGCGTTGGTGCGCAATGCTATATCTAAACTAGGGTGATTGCTTATATCAGCATTGGCTAATAAACGGTCGATATCGATTACTACCGAAACCAGTCCCCACAATTGGCCTGATTGAGCACTAAAAACTGGCTCACGAGCAACTAATGCAACACCGCCTTGAACCAAATTTAATGGGCCAGCAATCACAATGCTTTTTTCTTTAACCGCTTTGAGTGCGGCATCTCGTTGTGCCGGATTTTTACGGAAGTCTAACCCTAACGCCGCTTCATTGCCCTTCAAAGGATGAATTAAATTAAGAACGAGATCTTTAGCAGCCCCAACATTACGAACGTGATTGTCACTAACCACTAATTGCTGCACAAAAGAGGAAAACTCAGCCTGATCAAGCTCTGGGTTTGTGGCGATATAACTGCGAATACTTCGAGTCACAAGTAAGTCTTTCGCTAGTGAAGCTTCTAGGTTTGCGCGGGTAAATGACAAAGATTCACTTAATTCAGAGCGGTACGACTTATAACTCGTTTTAAAATTAAAATGCGCCAGCCAAATAGACGCAGCAATAATTAAAGTTATACATAATGTCGCTAAAGCAATAAAAAATTTATTACTGTAGTGATAACGCTGTAATTGACGAGAGTTTATTCGAGTCACACCAAGGCCTAAATACAGATTGGTAATCAGCTGAACATATATAGCTTAGTTCATATTGCAACATTTACCCATTTATCGATTGTTTTGTGCAAAAATTTTTAGGCATATCCCCAAATGAATGGCATAACAAGGTTTTTAGTTACAATCTTTCGTGTAAAATAGCGGAAATAATTGCGTTGTGGGTTAGAATACGCAAAAATTTTGTCTATTTAATATTAAACGAGAATCAAGCCATGAAAAAAAGTGCAATTGCATTCGCCATGATGGTTGGATTAACTTCCACCTCATATGCAACGACTATTGCCGGTGATGCTGAAGCAGGAAAAGCAAAATCGGCGACATGTGCTGCTTGTCACAGTGCAGACGGTAACAGCATGATCACTACTTATCCAAAAATTGCTGGGCAAAGTGCTGAATACCTTTACAAACAATTAAAAGATTTTAAAGCTGGTTCAACTAGCGGTCGAAACAATGCGGTAATGGCTGGCATGGTTGCTGCGTTATCTGATCAAGACATGAAAGACTTGGCTGTATATTTCTCACAGCAAGAAACAAAAGCAGGCTCAACCCCTGAAGAGTTAGTTGCCAAAGGTCAAATGTTGTACCGAGCGGGCGATGCAGAAAAAGGCTTAACAGCATGTACTGCATGCCATGGACCTCAAGGTGATGGTATGCCTCTAGCTGGCTTTCCTAAATTATCAGGCCAACATGCAGACTACACAGCATTGCAGTTGAAAGCGTTTAGAGATGGACAAAGGGCCAACGACCTAAACGGTATTATGCGAGACATCGCAGCTAAGTTATCAGATAAAGAAATCGAAGCTTTATCTCATTACGTTAGTGGCTTGCACTAAGCCACAAAAAATAGTGTGTCAGTAACAAAACTGTCACACTATTTATATCAAATCGTAACCAAACACCTTTATTATCCCCACAGTCTCGTGAGACATTTCTCACAAACCTTGTACGAAATTTACGTCTTTTTTGACAAAGAAAAATAATAACGCATTGTAAATAAAAGATTTTCTATAAAGCCAAAAAACAATGGTCATTTTTTAATGGTTAATGGCTTGTAAATAACCGACAGAACTTTAAAGTATTGGCCAGCTATAGGAAATAGCGTCAACAGTCAATTTGCTAAAACAGGATAGCGTTTGGTAAGGAAACTCTTTAGGGAAATCTTAAAAACAAAGTGGACTGAATAGCCATACATGGATGGTAACCTCAAGTTAGGATGGACAAGTGGCAAAATTCAATGGATTGCCCAAAAATGTGAATGAGTCACTAGAACAACAACCAAGGAAGTCATTAATAACAATTGGAACATGTGAGACTGGGAAGGTCTGTAGTTCAGAAGGACTGAGCGCTCGGGATGTGTTAGGTTTATAACCTACAAAATATTTAAGCGGCTAAGGCCGCTTTTATTTTTTCTGCTACTTTTGTGCACCTGCTGCACATGCTAAAATCGCCTACCTCTAAATTTGTATTAAGTCTTCTAGCTAGGGCTGCTTTCATGACTCGCATAAAAAAATCTCGCAAAACCGGACCAATTGGCCAAATAAAAACTGGCAATGTAAAAACCACCTCAGCCAAAGAGCGGAAAAAACAGGTTCGAAAAGGAAAGAAATCCGGCAGTCGTCATTCACAACAAAGTGAAAAGAGTCTAGCAGCTCAGCAAAATAGCCAAGATCCACGAATGGGCAGTACCAAGGCAGTACCGCTGGATGCACCATCACCAACTAAAACAGCAGTACAAGCGTCAAAAAGCCAACCTGTTATCAAACAACCGAATAAAAAGCCAGTTGTTGAACCAACCGAAGCTTGGATTGCCGAGCTTGAACAAATTGAGTCAGATATCCGTTTGCAAGACTTGTTAGCCCAACTAGACGAAGGAGAAACTTTGCCTGCGCATGAACAAGCTTACTTCAATAAAAAAATGGCGCGACATCAATTTTTAGTGGAAAAACTTGGCATTGAAGCTGAAGAAGATGACGACGCATTATTTGACGAGTTTGAAAATAGTAAAATTAACTTTGAGTAACCTATGTCTATATTAGCCATTATTATCATTACCGTAGCATTATTGATTTTAGCTGGTTTAAGTTTTTACGCTGGCGAACTGCTGATGCAGCTTAAACAGCAAAAGCAACAAATCGAACAACAAAGAGAGCAAAAAAAGCAAGCTCGAGATAACAACCTGATTGAAAGTATTCAAACAATTAGTCACGCGATGGAATCAGAACAATGCGAAGTGAGTGAAGGTGCACTCAGGCTCGCAGTCCTTTTTGACCATTTATCTGATGCACAACAGGTAGATTACGTTAAAAAATATCCAGCAATTCATGCGTTGAACGACAAGATAAAACATTTTGCCATTCTAGAAGAACGAAAAAAACTGGCGAAAAAAGAGCGCATGCGCCAAGATTTCCAGCGTATGAAAGCCGAAGCTGAATTTAAAGATTTAGTGATTGCCGAAGCAATCGAACTAAAAACGTTCTCGTTATCAAAGTGACAGTGGCAGCAATAACAATACCATAAAAACACACAAACAACTTTAGCTCAGTGCTCAATTTTGCCTGTTCAAACAGGCAAAAGGAACTACACTCAATAGATAGCACAAGGAACATATTCGATGACGACTCTAGCACACCAAGTTATAGAATTAGGGATACAACTACGCATGGAAGGCAAACTCGTTGAGCGGGCATCTTTTGCTCAGCTTACTACCCCAGACAAACTTTCTGAGTGCATCCAAATTTGGCAAGACTTCATCTCTCAGCCAGCACAAACTCAGCAAAACCAACTCAATAGCAAGTTAGCCGCGAACCTGCAAAGCACCTTTGCTGATATAGTGCAGCAAATAGAGCAGCATACATTGTTAGCCCAACGGCACGCAGAAACACGCTTAGAGGCGCTGCATTTAGCCTTAAACGAATACAAGAGTGAATCTTTCACCCAGCAAGCAGAGTTAACCCAGCAGCTACGCGAGTTAAAACAACAGGTAAATGACTATAAACAAACGCTTGCACAAAAGGAACAAAACTACGATCTATTGTTCAATCAAGCCGAACAAAGCCGCCATTTATTAGACCAAAAAGAAGAAGAAAATCGCACTTTGTGGCGTAAACTCAGTGAACAAATCAACCAAACAGATGAACTAAAGGTACAATTAGCCGAAACTCATTCAGAGCAACAGTCAAGCCATCAAGGAATCGAGCGCCAATTTAAACAAACAGAAGCAGAGCTAGTAAAACAACTTAATCAAAAAAGCCAGCTCCTGAACGATCAGTACCAACAAACTAGAGAAGCACAACAAGAAAACCGAAAACTGAATGAAAATATCACTAAGCTGCGCCAAGATCTAACTCAGCAGCTCAAAGATCTAACAAGCGAAAAGCAATCATTATTGCAGCAATTGCAACAAACGACAGAAACCAATGCGCGGTTAGACAAAAACCAAAGTGAAACTGAGCGCCGTCATTCACAAACACTACAACAACTTCAAGACGAACTTACGGCGCAGCAAGCAGTTAACATTAACTTAAATGAAAAATACGAAGGACTGCAGCAAAAATACCATGATTCGGTGCAGCAACTTGACCTAACTAAACAGCAAGCTCAGCTAAAACAAGACGAATTACAAGCAAGAATATCCGAACAAGCGCAAGAGCTAAGCATCAAAACCGCTTTACTATTAGACAACGAAGAACAAAATAAACAATTGCATAGCCAATATCGCAGCCAAATCGAGCAAGTTGAGCAGAACCATCACCGTCAACAAGAGGAGTTGAACTACCAGCTTGACGAGTTGAATAAACGCAACAAGCAACTCGAGGCAAAGGTCGATGAACTCAAACAAGCGTTAGAAACACAACAGCAACAACAATATCAACAATCGCTCGACTCACAGCAAGAATATAAGAATTTAAAAACCATGCTTAGCCAAGCAGATAAGGAACTCAATGCGGCGAAAAAGCACAACCAGCAATTACAGTTTGAAAATGATAATCAGCAACAGGAAGTAGCAGGGCTAAAAGCCAAAATAAGGCAGCAACAAGACAAATACCAAAAAGATGATTTGCATGCTCGCGATATTATTAAGTCGCTCAGGGATGAATTACAACAACTGAACCACAGCTACCAACAACTGCAGCACGACAGTCAAGAGCAACTCACTGAATACAAATTAAAGTTTGAATATGCGCAGCAGCAATTAATCAAACTATCAGACACCGCAGACATAGCTGAATAATGCAAATAGCTGACTGCCAGTGAAGCAGCAGTCAACTGAGCCTTGTTGTCTATTTTAACGACGCATAATAAGCAGCTAGATTTGCAATATCGTCATCGCTCAAAGCTGCAGCCATACCCGCCATAATTGCAGCTTGACCACCTTTACGCTCGCCGTTTTTATAAGCTCGCAATGCCGCTTCTAAATAAGGTGCATTTTGACCAGCTAAATTTGGATAAGTTGGGATCATAGCTTTACCATCAGCGCCATGACAAGCCACACACATAGCAGCCTTCGCTTTACCCGCTTCAACATTGCCAGCAGAAGCATTAAAACTGAGCGCAAGGAACGGCAATACAGCCAACACAATTTTTTTCATTTTATAGTCTCCGAGATTGATAATAATCTAATAATTTATACTGTTAAAAGTTTGACTGGGACTTTGTTTTAGCTCAAACTTTTGCGATAAAACACAAATATTAACCATATTAGCTGACAATTTGGAATAAATCAGAACTCTATGCAAAAACCTTCTACTTTTGCCCGCATTCGAGCACTCAGCCCAAAACAACAAATAGCCTTCAACCAAATGTTAATTGAACGCATGCTTCCTAATTATCAGCTGTATACTGAATTAACTAGTCAAGGTGATTACTCTGTATTACAAACGGTCAGTGAATTGATATGGCAGAGTTTATATAGCAAATCATTTAAAGTCGATGTGCAGTTGCAACAACAAAAGATCGAAGAACAAATTCCTTCAGATGCGAAATCAGAAAGCTTAGGATTATACGCCGCAATTGATGCAGGCATGGCATTAATCGCCAATTTGTCATTGTTAGACAAACAGAACGAATTCAAGCATAAAGAAGTTACCCTACCCTCGGTCTTGTCTCAAGGTACAATAGAGCGCATGTTAATCACCAGTGCCGAAGTTGAAAATAGCAAAGAGGCTCTTCAACATCCTCATATGCAATGGGAAATTGAAACACAAAATGAATTTTTAGATAGCTTAGAGCGAATCAAGCAACTCGACAAAAGTGCCTGCCAACAGTTAAAAGCATTGGCATTGCAAGACAGGATGACCAACTTAGGGATCGAGTTTTAACCAATAGTCTGCATTGTCTATCGGAGTTGCCTTAGGTAAGTTGGGATTATCTAAATGTATAAACCGTCGGTCACGCCACTTGTCCAACGGAAAGACATTTCGCGTCAATGGATGCTGTTGCAACAATGCCCGATAGCTACCGTCTGCTATCGCGGCTTCAAAGCCGCGTTTTAAATCACCCGCAAGCTGCTGTTGGTCTTTTCGAACAAATAAATAAGCAGGAAACGGATAATAAATCACAAGGTTATCCACCAAACGAAAGTCCGGATAGTTTTTTTGTAATATTGCTAATTCAAACGCTCCTTCAAAAATACCTCTCGGAAAATAGTGGCAACGCTCTGCATCTAACATTCTAATAATAAATTCGTAGTGGCTAACCCTTAACACAGAAAAACCATTGTGTTCGAGAATGTCGGAATCAGCCCAAATGCTTCCTTGGCAAACAGGTAAAGATTTCAATCGTTCAAGACTAGCATTTGCAAACAAGGCGAGGTTTTTTCCTTTAACAATCGACAGCCGATAACCAAGCAAGCCTGCAAATAGTGGAATGCGCACTGGCAAAAACGTTTTTTCTAAACGCTCACTAGTGCCAAAATAATTCACATCAAAAAAGCCGCGCTCTAGGTAGCTTTCAAAGTTCATCAACTGCCTATCGGTAATATCGATTTGCTCAACTTTATAACGTTTTTCTTGCTGATTAACTTTGCTAACAAATAAACTGACTGCGTCAACTAAAAATCGCTCACCATATTGGTCATGCGCCGATGGTTTGCGAACTTTAATTGAATGGACATCCTGTGCCATTGAACTGGTGGAAACAACCACACTTAGAGCCAAACAAATAATCTTCAACAAATAGTGATACATGAGTGAGTTAAACCGAGAACATAACTCATTAAACTGTAGGCTAGGATTGAGTTAGATGCAAAAGTGTACGACAAAGTTCAGAAGCACAGAACTTTGTCGCTGGATGTTATTTTTTACTGTGGCTGCCCAACCAACACACTATCGCCACCAACAATAAAGCAGCCGACAACCATAACTCATCTTTAAAACAATACACCAGCACTGCAGAAATCGCTGCAACATGGCCAATTTGCGGCACGACACTGGGTTTATGGTTGCGCTCTTGCAGTGCTTCTATCAACAAACTTTGTTGATGTTGTAACTCTCTATGGCTATGCAGTGCGTCGTACACTAAGTCTGGGATTTCGGGCAGCTTTTCACCCCAATAAGGCGCGTTTTCTTTCACCGAACGGATAATCGCCCCCACCCCAACTTGCTGTTTTACCCAGTTTTCTAAGAATGGTTTAGCGGTTTTCCACAAATCGAGTTGCGGATATAACTGGCGGCCTAAACCTTCGATATAGAGTAAAGTTTTTTGCAATAAAACCAGCTGAGGTTGCACTTCCATTTGGAAACGCCGTGCGGTGTTAAATAGGTTTAATAACACATTACCAAAAGAGATTTCCGCTAGTGGCTTTTCAAAAATCGGCTCACATACAGTGCGAATAGCAAATTCAAAATCTTCTACATTGGTATCACGAGGCACCCATCCAGAATCGACGTGCAACTCAGCGACTTTGCGATAATCACGATTAAAAAACGCAATAAAGTTATCGGCTAAATAGCGTTTATCATCTTTGTTTAGCGTACCAACAATACCGCAGTCTATCCCTATATACATAGGATCTTCTGGGTGTTCTCTCGAAACAAAAATATTACCCGGATGCATATCCGCATGGAAAAAACTATCGCGAAACACTTGGGTAAAAAATATCTCAACACCACGCTCAGCCAATAACTGCATATTGGTACCTTGCGCTTTAAGTGCTGCAATATCGCCGACTGGAATGCCATAAATGCGCTCCATCACCATCACATTATTACGGCATAAATCTGAATAAACGGCAGGCACGTAAAGTTGTTTCGAGTCAGCAAAATTGCGTTTTAGTTGAATACTGTTGGCGGCTTCGCGCATTAAATCGAGCTCGTCAAATAAGGTTTTTTCGTATTCTTTAACTACTTCAACTGGACGTAAACGACGACCATCAGGCAATATTTTTGCCAATATGCTCGCCATAGTTTTCATCAGCTCAACATCGGCACGCATAGTTTCAGCAATACCAGGGCGAATCACTTTTATGACTATGTCGGTATGGGCAAATGGGCTATCTTCATGTAACTGCGCGGCATGCACTTGTGCGATAGAAGCAGAAGCCAAAGGTTCAATTTCAAAATGGGCTAAATAGTCATCGAGCGAGTCAATTTTCCATGCCTTTTCAATCAGTTTTTTTGCTTGTTCACCATCAAATGGACTGACTTGATCTTGCAAAAGCTTAAGCTCATCAGCAAATTCAGCTGGCAATAAATCGCGCCGAGTAGATAACATTTGCCCGAACTTAACAAACACAGGCCCAAGCGATTGCAAAGCCAAGCGCAAACGTACTTCAACAGGTTTATCAGCATGACGATTGTATAACCAAAAAGCACTCAGGCGGGCTAATTTAAAATACCAGCGCTGAAAACGCTCGGGTATTAAATCGTCTAAACCATAAGTTAATAAAGTTTTTAGGATGATATAAAAACGCCACAAACTCACAGTTGCTCTACCTTTTGGATTAATTGTTGTAAACGCGCTTCAAAGCGATCGGTATCTTGTCTAAGTTGCTTAACTTGCTCAGAAAAATCGGCCACCTCAAGTGGATGTGGTGCCAACTTCTTTTCGTCCCAAACTATATTTTTAAAAGCGCGTTGCTGATTTGAAAATTGCTGCTGCGCTAGCTCAATAGCCTGTTCACCTGCCGCTGAGATCTTATACGCGACAGGGCCGCTTGAAACACTCGCCAATACATCTTGCCAATGAACTAAACTTGATTTCAACCAATCTGCGTAGGTTTGTGCCAGCTGCACATCACCGTCGATATCTAATTCACCTTGTTTAATCAGCTTGGTAATTTGTGCGGGCTGCTGCAACTGGTACAAACCGGATAACGTACAAATAATAGTGCAATCGGCTTGGTCATTTGCTGGTGACCAAACACTCACTAAACCTTGATAGCCGTCAGCGCCCTGTTGCACATGCATTTGTAGCTCGAGTTTTAAGTCAGTAATTTTAATGACAAATTGTTTGCCCAATAATTGATTAGGCACATTTTGTTGCACGCCAGTTTGGCGCAACCAATAGTTGATGCTGTGTTCAACTAACCCACTGATTAAACTCGCAGTTGGCATTAAAATTTGTATCCTTTGTGCAGTGCAACAATACCGCCGGTTAAATTTTGGTAAGTAACTTCTTCAAAACCGACCTGCTCCATCATGCCTTTTAACGTTTCTTGGTCTGGATGCATACGAATAGATTCAGCCAAATAACGATAGCTTTCTGCATCATTGGTGATCATCTGACCCATGCTTGGCAAAATATTAAACGAATACCAGTCGTAAACTTTACTAAAAGTTTCATTCACGGGTTTAGAAAACTCCAAAACCAATAAACGGCCACCTGGCTTTAATACACGGAAGATAGAAGCCAGTGCAGCGTCTTTATCTGTAACATTGCGCAAACCAAAAGCAATCGTAACCACATCAAATTGATTGTCAGCAAAAGGCAAACATTCAGCATTCGCTTGCACATATTCTACATTGCCAACTATGCCCATATCGCGCAATTTATCGCGACCAACATTGAGCATAGACTCATTAATATCCGACAAAATCACTTGGCCAGTTTCACCAACAATACGAGAAAACTTAGCGGTTAGATCGCCGGTACCTCCAGCTAAATCTAATACTTTGTTACCTGTACGAACACCACTGCAAGCTATGGTATGGCGCTTCCATAACCTGTGCACACCACCCGACATTAAGTCGTTCATAATGTCGTATTTAGCGGCAACTGAGTGAAATACCTCGGCGACTTTATGTACTTTTTGTTCTTTGTCGACGGTCTGAAAACCAAAGTGGGTTTGGTTGTCTGATTGATCCATTTTGTCTGTCATAAATCTATACTGAATTGGCTGGCAAAAATTGCCATTAGTGTACCTGATTTTGCTGCTTAAGGTGAATTTAGTTTTTACTTCCAACTACGCCATATCAAAGAAATTTAACCTGAACTTTGGATAACAAGTTAGCTAACCGATTGTTATTAACAACTGAGTTTATGGTAGTCATTCTAGAGAGATAGTGATAAGGATAAATAGCCTCTAGAAAGCAAGTTGTTATCCAGAGTTCAGGTTAATTAGGTATACTATGCGCCAAATTGATTTTGTAGTATTTGCCACATGTTTACTTTTGAATCTATAGACAAAGATATTTATCGCCAACACCTGAATCGCATTATTATTGCATGTGTAGTTGCTTTAACTGCTTTAAGTTTGGGCATAGCGCAAGTTTTAATTCAGCTTTTTCCTGACGCCGATGGCAGCCATTTTCACTGGAACTTATTAGGTGTAATTGTTGGCTGTATTGTGATTGGTGTAACTTTAAACAAATATAAAACTCACCCTTATATGTATGAGGTGTATTATGTTTGGCGGTTAAAACAACAGCTTAATTATATAACCCGCAAACGCGCTAAACTAAATAAAGCCGTGGAAGATGGTGATGTAAAAGCCATGCAAATTATGTATTTTTATTACCAAGGCTGTCGCCGCTTGTGGTTGTTAGATGACAACACCATTACCATGGAAGAATTGTCGAAATGGCAAACCGAGTTAGAAGCACAAGCGCGCAACAAACGTGTAGAGCTTAAAAAAGAGTCGTTTGATAAGGAAGAACTGGCTGGGTATTGATTACTGCTTATCCTCTGCCAAACAGCACATTCGAAGCATAATTTTCTAAAAACGCTATATAAAATACTAGAAAATTAGCAATTCGAATATGCTTTAAAGCCGCTCAGTACGCGCTATCGTTTTTTGATAAATTAGTAAATCCAAGAATAGATTAAAGGAAATACCATGCTAGCATTATCCATTGTCAGTCCTTGGGGAAACAAGATAGTTGATCAAACCAAACAACTGGAGATCCGCTCTTGGCGTCCAGATAAATTGCCAATGTTAAATGTTGCTTTGGTGCAAAATAACATCTGGTTAAACACGCCTGGTCAAGAAGATCCAGCAGGCCAAGTTGTAGCTATAATTGACATCACTAATTGCAGGCCTTGGGTCAAAGAGGATTGTGCACGTTTGGGTTGTGATTAACACAGAAGTTAAATATTATTTAAACCACCCCTCAAACTGCTGTAAATTAAACTCAGCTTGATAAACAAATTCAGCAGTTTGACTTTCACCTGCCGCAAAAGCCAACAACGCTGGTGGGCCAAATAAATTATGTTGGCTTAAAAAGCTTTGCTTTGCTTGGGTCATTTCAGTTAGGTCTAACTGCAAAAATTGATAGTCTGGATAATCTGCTGGGTTTAATTTGGCGAATACCTCATCTTCTATCACTAAACAACTCACGCACCAATCTGCGTATAAATCGACGATAGATTTTTTACCGTCAGAATTAACCAATAAAGCTTCCAGCTCTGCAACCGACTGCACACGTTTAAATACAGATGCATGTTGTGCCGGTGCAGCCCCCGAGCTAACCGCATAAGTTTGTTGATAGTTGTGGTAAAAATAGAAGACACCAGCCAACAACAATACCCAAGCGAAAAACTGGGTGTTTTTTGCTTTTGCTGTTTTGTCTGTTTGCAATAAACCTAAATGCACAGCTGCCCACACCAACAATAAAGAGTATAAAGCTGCACTAACAATAGATGGTAATAAACGCTCCACCACCCAAATAGCCATACCGAGCATGATCACACCAAACAATTGTTTAACGCGGATCATCCAACCACCCGTTTGTGGCAACCAACCACCTAAACCAGCGCCGACCAATAATAAGGGTAATCCCATGCCCAAACTCATCACCAACAAAGCGCTACCACCTAAAACCGCATCGCCCGTGGTTGAGATATACACTAATGCACTAGCAAGCGGTGCAGACACACAAGGTGATAGCGCCAAAGCCGACACCCCACCTGCAATATAAGTCGCAATTAAACCTTTTTTATTTTGCCCTGTTTGCTGCAATTTACTTTGCCAAGAAGCAGGCAACTGTAGCTCGTATAAACCAAACATAGACAAAGCAAGCAAAACAAAAATAACCGCAAAAGATATGGCTAACCCAGGCGCTTGCAAATATAGCTGCACATTAAACTGCGCACCAAAAAAGCCAACTAATACACCGCTTAAAGTATAAAAAGTCGCCATGCCCAACACATAAAATAACGACAAAACTAAGCTACTTTTTACATGAGTAGATTTTTGACTGCTAATAATCGAGCTTAAAATTGGCACCATAGGCAGCACACAAGGTGTGAGTGACAAACCTAAACCTAAAACAAAAAAGCTTAATAAAGTTAACCAGACACTGCTTTGGTCAAAATACCCCAACAATCCAGATGAAGCATTTGCAGAATTTTTTGAAGGTGTTTGTATTGTTTGCACAGAGTCTTGCGCTGGTTCACCACCGTCGCTCACGCTGGCAATTGCCAACAAGGGGATTTCTTTTAATACCGGCGGATAACATAACCCCGCATCGGCACAGCCTTGATATGTCACTAACAGGGTATCCGTTTGCACGCCGGATAAGTCAAGTTTGGCTTCGAGTTGGTCACGAAATACAGTCACTAAACCAAAATATTCATCGTGTTTTTCTTTGCCTTGTTGAACAAAGCTTATGGTTATTTCTTGTTTGTCCGCTTTTGCACGAGTTTTATCTTTGTAAAGGTAGTAGCCATCTGCAATCTGCCAAGTTAGCGATAGCTGGTTGCCCTGCTGATTAAAATCAAATTGAAATGCTTGCTCAACGGGTAAAAACTCGTCTTCCTGCTGCAATTCAGAAAAATTAAACGCCCAAGCAGATGTAGAAAACAATAACCACAATAATACAAGCTGAATACTACGCACAGATAAACTCCCAACTGGCTTTAATTTATTAATGTGTACACTAAGACCTTAGACACAACCAAATAATTTCAATTATCCAAAAATCAAAGACTTGATTTTAGAAAACACGCCAGGCTGTTTGATATCTTCAGGATCTTGCGCAATAAAAATACGTAAACTGGCTGGTGCACCTGGCCCCCATGGCCACCAAGCTAACATAAGTTTTTCGTCTATATCTATACCACTAAATAAAAACTGATCTTTTTCCATTTTGGCGAACATACCTGCGCCCAACTTAACTAAATCTGGCGCTTTTTTAATATTGTCTCTGTCCCACTTATGTTCAAATTCAGCTTCTAGCCAAGGCAAAATAATTTCAAATAAAGGTTTAGGCACTTCAGCCATCAAGGCGTTAAACCTATTGTCTTGCTGCCAGTTTAATTCGTCAGGTAATTTATCAATTAGCGGTTTGGCTTGTTTATTCAAATCTGGTTGGGCAGTTTGAGCATCCGACATTGCTAGTTCCTTTTTATTTAGTTCAATACAGTCTTGAGTTTACTGCATTTATAGCACATGCTTAATCAATTAGTAGACTTATCAGTACAAGTTATTTGTTTTGTTGCAACCTTTAATTTTACTGTTGTTCTTGCTTAGTTGTTGTATAAGCGCCAACGCAAAAACCATTGAGCTGACTTTAGGCCACTATGGTGAGCATATTGCGGCTGTGCAAAAAATATTTGCGACACCTTGTGAAGACAACCAAGATTATTATCAAAATAATAATCAAGTGGCGATGGAAAGTTTAATCTTTTGCCAAGCCCTGGTGGCTGCTGGTTTTCGCCCAGTAGTTAAAATAAAACCTTACCCAATTCAACACAGGCTGCACCTAGAAATTAACAAAGGCAATATTGTTTCCGCAGGATTAACCTTTTGGTCGCACCAGTATAACAATGAAGTTAGCTACCAGTCACAACCGCTCGTTGCTAAAGGTCAATTTGAAAAGGGACTGTACGTAATCGCGGCAAATAAAGCACAGCAAGATTTAACTCAATTGGCTAGCATTAAACAACTCATTGGGGTTACCAATCAAACTTGGCTAAATGACATTAAGGCACATAAATGTATAGGCAGCCCAATTATAACTGCGACTTCTTTTCCACAAATGTTTCGTATGATAGCTGCAGGTCGAGCCGACTATTTATTAACAACCTTTTCAATGCATCCCGATCTAGCGCAAGCTCACCACGGCGTAAAATTAAAACCAATCAAAAATTTTAAAGTGGTGTTTGATGATTCACTACACTTTTTGGTTTCACGCCAACATCCGCAAGGAAAGCACCTAGCTGAAGCACTTAACAAAGGTTTATCAATCCTAAACCATAACGGCAAAATCAAACAAGCCTACCAAGCTGTCGGCTTTTACCTAGACAAAACCAAAAATTGGCAAACTATTACATGCCAATGATAGGCAGCTAAATTGTCTTACAATAATCAACAAAGAAAAATAATCGTTGTGACCTCAGCCCCTTACAAACTAGTGCGCCTTTAAAAAATCAACATAAAGTTAAATTAAAATCAAAAAACATACAAACAAAACAAAATGACAAACAATTATTGATCAAATGTTTTTATAGTGTTAATTTTCGACTTACAAATTGCAAGGCAAAGTGTCTTACAATTTGAAAATGGAGATCTATCGGTCTCTCTACTCGAAACAGTAGTAGTTGTAGTAAGCAATTAACATTTTCGGAACTCACACACATGAAAATATCCAAAAGCCTAACTTTGGCAGCACTCGCATTAACCGCAACAACATACTCACATGCAAATACTTTAAACATAGATAGCGCAGAAGATTGGGGCAGCAGCCACGCAAGCTACCCAGCATCTAACGTAATTGATGGAAGCTTAGCTTGGGCATCACGCTGGGCCGCGTCTGGCTCACCAGTTAACTTACAACTTAATTTAGATTCAGTGCAAACTGTCACTGAAGTGGGCGTTTCTTGGGGTAAAGGTGGCGATCAAACCCATACCTTTGAAATTTGGGCTCGCGCAGCAACCAGCGGCGCTTGGACTAAAGTGTATGACAGTGTTAGCTCAGGTACCACTTCAAGCATAGAAGTTTACGATATTGATGATATCGAGGCGCGCCAAGTGCGAATAAAAACCTTTGAAAACAGTGCAGGCTCAAGCTGGACCAATATCAAGGAAGTTGAATTATATGGCACAGGCGGCAACTCTGCCGATGGTGAATTGCAAGTAAACACAGTATTTGATGATGGCACTAGCCACAGCAGCTACCCACCAGCAAAAGCCATTGATAACAGCACAGCATGGTCTTCACGCTGGGCGGCACAAGCTGGCGGCAATGCAGTTAATTTGACATTGCAATTAGACGAAGCCAAAGAAGTTAAAGAAGTTGGTATTGCTTGGGGCCAAGGTGATTCTCGCACCCATACATTTGAAATTTATGCTCGCCCAGGCACCAGTGGCACATGGACAAAAATTCATGACGCAGTTAGCTCTGGCAACACCACAGGCATAGAAATGTACGATGTTACCGACATCAATGCGCGTCAAGTTCGTGTAAAAGCGCAGTCTAACAGCGCTGGTAGTAACTGGATGAATATCACCGAAGTTAAGTTATACGGCAACAGTTCTGGTGACTCAGGTGGTACAACAGATATTCCCGCAATTATAACCGATGGATCATTATTTGATTTAGAAGGCGACAACCCTCACCCACTGGTTAATAGCAAAACCTTAGAATTTGTACCTTTAGAAACTAAATATACCACCTCTGGTGGCGGCGGCTGGCGCCATGAGTACAAGATTAAAAAGAGTGAACGTAAATCAATTTACGATACCAATGAGTCGTTTGCTGCAACTTACAAAATGGACTTATCTAATGGTGCTAAAACCATAGTGGCACAAACCCATGGTTCAACCATTTCTACTTTGATGAAAGTTTTTGTGGCTGACTCTAGCGAATCTGGCTTTGGTGATAGTGTTGCCAACAACGGGGTATTTGATGTTTATGTGCGTTTACGTGGTACAGATGGAAAGGAAGTTAAAAAGTCTTTATGTACCATAGAAAGCGGCGATTCATTCAGCATGACTTACCAAAACAACTATGGCACCATGACAGTCAGCGCATGTGGTAACTCGCTAAGCATGCAAGTTGAAGACGACGATGCAAGCTACTTTAAGTTTGGTAACTATATGCAGTCGCAAGACCCATATACTCGAGAAGAATGTGGTACGCGTGGTGATTCAGACTCATGGGCAGAATGTTTTGAACAGTTTGGTATTACCACGTCAAAAGCAACTGTGACCAATGTGAGCTATAGCAGTAATCACTAAACAAAATTTAGTTTTACTGTACCCCCCCAATCTTTAGGCCAGCTGAATTGCTGGCCTAATCTTACTCAACACTTTTTACCGCAAATATCTAAAGCGATTGGCCAACCAGCTCCTTGACTACAAGAACAGAAATACCATAATTAGGTATATATTGGTATTGGAGTAGAATTATGGCTAAAAATACAAGCATCACTTTAGGTGACCATTTTGATGGTTTTATCGCCACACAAATTCAAAGCGGTCGTTATGGTTCTGCAAGTGAAGTGATTCGCTCAGCATTACGCTTACTCGAAACACAAGAAACCAAATTAAATACATTACGCCAACTTTTGGTTGAAGGTGAAGAAAGTGGCACAGCTGATTATGAACTTGACGCATTCTTAGAGGAATTAGATAACCAGCCAAGTAAATGAAATCGTTTCAGCTAACCCTCAAAGCTCGCAATGATTTAAAAGAAATCGCTGTTTATACTCAACGCCGTTGGGGTAAAGAACAACGTAACATTTATATTAAACAATTCGATGATGCATTCTGGCTTTTAGCTGAAAACCCAAACATAGGAAAAGCTTGTGATCAAATAAGACAAGGATATAGAAAGTTCTCACAAGGTCGCCATGTCATATTCTACAAACAGCTCGAAAACCAACAAATTCAGATAATTAGAATTTTGCACAACAGCATGGATGTGAATCCAATTTTAGGTGCGCAGGGCTAAAATTTGTTGCCATTTTACTCATCTGGAATTCTCACAACTAGATCTGTTACACCAAGATCTATACCTAATTGATTTAAAAGCGTCGAAACTTGCCCACGATGATGGGTTTGATGGTTAAACAAATGCTGCAGAAGATATCCAAAGTTTTTACTAAACACCTGACCTTGCGAATTTTTATAGGTTAAATTCGACGACAAAGTTTGCTCACACAACTCACTTGCAAACTCTTTAATTACCGAATCTATTTTGCTGCGCGTATGTTCAAGCGGCATAATCTCATGGTGCAACATAGTATTTAGCGACTGTGGCTTTTCCAAAGACCGAACATAATCAAGTGATTTAAAATTTGATGGATGCTCGGAAAATCGCTTAAGCCAGATAATGTCACCAACAAGAATATGGTTTAACGTACCAATAATAGAGCCAAAAAACGCACCACGATCTTTCGCCAATTCATCAGTACTGAGATTTGATACGGCCAGATAAATATTTTGATTCATCCACTGATTGTAATCCGCCAACAACTCAAAGTTTGATTTTAGCGACATAAATTTCCTTAACCCTTAAGTAAAACGCTTTCTTCGAAGGCACATAAAATCTTGGCTAGTATTAGTGGCAACAAGCCAAACTTTATTCGTCCTTCTGTTTAGTTTTGTTTAGCATATATATTTGCCTTAACTTGTGACCCATTAACACAAATGGCAACAAAACAACAAGATGTGCAATTTGCCTAGAGATCTCTTTGAAACGCAATTCAGCTAATTCGAATACAGGAAGCAGGTTTACATCTTGTGTCGGCTCAAGATACACATACATGCCGATGATTGGACACACCAGAGACAAAACAAACAGCCTTAAAAACCATTCATTTTTGATTAGAAAGCCACTGCAGAGCCCAAGAAAGATCCCAGAAAAAACACTATTTTTTAGATTCAGAAAAATAAAGTATGTATTAAAGCCAAATGTTTTTTCTACAGCTGACGTATAGCTATAGTAATTGTCGAGTCCAATTGTGTGATTTGCTAGTAACATCCACAGATCTGAGCCAAAAACAGTGGATACGTATGTGTGCGTGATGCTTGTAAAGTAACCAACGTAGAACAGACAAATCAACACGCCTATAAAAAATATATACCTTAAGCCAATTCTAAATTTATTCATCCTGAATTCTGTGATGTGCATAACACGCAACTATAAACCAACAGTTATAGCTATATTAACGGCCTGAACAAGATGAGCCAAACTTTTTAGCCGTTATTGATTTGTCGGTTATGTTTAACTAAACTTAGTCGTACAGAATTAAGTACAGGTACTTTTTTATGGACGCCATTAGTTACACCACAGCACGAGCAAATTTAGCAAAAACAATGGAAAAAGTTTGCACTGATCATGCACCGGTAATCATTACCCGAAAAAGCGAAAGCCCAGTCGTTATGATGTCTTTAGAAGACTATCAAGCTATGCAGGAAACAACCTACCTATTACGATCACCAGCGAATGCCAAAGCACTGCTAGAATCTATTGCTGAATTAGAAGCTGGCAAAGGTACAGAAAGAGAATTAATAGAGTGAAATTAACTTTTTCATCTGCGGCCTGGGAACAATATTTATACTGGCAAAATACAGATAAAAAGATACTCAAAAGAATCAATACGCTTATAAAAGACATTCAGCACGAACCTTATGACGGCATAGGCAAACCCGAGCCGCTAAAACATGGCTTGTCAGGTTATTGGTCGCGCAGAATTAATGATGAACACAGAATTGTGTATAAATATCAAGATCAAACAATTTTGATAGCACAACTGCGTTACCACTATTAAGCATGGCACTAATTAAGTCCCCCACCACAAAACAAAAGCACGCTTAGCACCCACCGGTACTAAACCTGCTTTTTTCATCACTGTGGTTTGGCTAAACAGCCAAGCATTTTTTATGCTGCTTTTTGCTCACTATCTTCCGGTGCTAAGCGGATTAAATAATCAAACGCGCTGAGTGATGCGGTTGCGCCTGAGCCCATGGCAATAATAATTTGTTTGTACGGGCTGGTGGTTACATCACCTGCAGCAAATACGCCAGGAATGGATGTTTCGCCACGTTCGTTAACAATTATTTCGCCGCGTTGGGTTAAATCAACATCACCATCTAACCATTCGCTGTTTGGCACTAAACCAATTTGTACAAAGATACCGGCCAGTTCAATATGTTGCTGCTCGCCTGTTGCTCTGTCTATATAGTTTAAGCCAGTCACTTTTTGTCCGTCACCCACCACTTCTGTGGTTTGAGCTTGTTTGATAATTTGAATGTTGGGCATAGAGCGCGCTTTGGATTGCAATACTTCGTCGGCTCTAAGTGTTTTATCAAATTCCAACACAGTTACTTGCTCAACTATACCGGCTAAATCAATCGCAGCTTCAATGCCTGAATTACCGCCGCCTATTACTGCAACTTTTTTGCCTTTAAATAATGGGCCGTCACAGTGTGGGCAATAAGCAACACCTTTGCCGCGGTATTCTTTTTCACCCGGCACATTCATTTCACGCCAGCGCGCACCTGTGGCTAACACAACCGATTTGCTCGACACTGTAGCGCCACTTTGCAAACCAATATCAATCATGTCATTTCGACTTATTGAGCTGGCTCTTTGTTGGTCAATAATATCTACGTTGTAATCTTTAACGTGTTCTTCTAACCCTGCAACTAACTTAGGCCCTTCAGTAGCTTTAACTGAAATAAAGTTTTCTATAGCAACTGTGTCCATCACTTGTCCACCAAAACGCTCGGCGACTATGCCTGTACGCAGACCTTTACGCGCAGCATATATTGCAGCAGCTGCACCCGCTGGGCCACCGCCCACAACCAGTACATCGTATGGGTCTTTTTGGTTAATTTTTTCCGCTTCACGCTTTGCCGCGCCAGTATCTACTTTATTCAAGATTTCTTTTAACGAAATACGACCTTGTGCAAATACTTCACCATTTAGGTAAACACTTGGTACCGCCATAATATTGCGCTGTGATACCTCATCGGCAAATACTGCGCCGTCTATCATCACGTGTTCAACATTCGGGTTTTCCAATGCAATTAAATTAAGCGCTTGGACAACCTCAGGACAGTTTTGGCAGCTAAGCGAAATATAGGTTTCAAACTTTAATGGCCCTGGTAATTGACGGATCTGTTCAATTACTTCAGCTGTTTGTTTGCTTGGATGCCCACCTGCTTGCAACACAGCTAAAATAAGTGAAGTAAATTCGTGTCCCATAGGGACTCCTGCAAAACCAACCTGTGTTCCACGCGCTACATTTTTCACCGCCATGGATGGTGTGCGTGTACTTGTGCCATCCGCTTGTTGCACGGATATTTGTTGATTAATGCTCGCCAAGTCGTCTGCAAGTTGCTGCAGCTCTTTTGCCTTGACGCTGTCATCAAGCGACAGAAGCAACTCAACCGGCTGGGTTATAGCGGAAAAATGACTGGTTAATTGTTGTTTAATTTTGCTGTCTAACATAACAACTCCAAGGAAAAATAACTGAAAAAATTAACGGTTGTGGTAAATGAGGGGAATATCCCCCTCATTTAATTTGGCTATCTAACGGTTAGATTTTGCCAACTAAGTCTAATGAAGGTGCTAATGTTTCTTCACCTGGTTGCCATGCAGCTGGGCAAACTTCACCGTCGTGCTCTGCAACATATTGTGCTGCTTGAATTTTACGAACCAATTCTTTTGCACTGCGGCCAATACCTAAATCATGGATTTCAGCTACTTTGATTTCACCTTCAGGGTTGATAACAAAAGTACCGCGAAGTGCTAAACCATCCTCTTCAATCATTACACCGAAGTTGCGAGAAATACGGCCAGTTGGGTCACCAATCATTGGAAAATCAATTTTACCAATAGTGTCTGACGTGTCGTGCCATGCTTTGTGGGTAAAGTGTGTATCTGTTGATACTGAATAAACTTCAACACCCATTTGTTGCAACTGTGCGTAGTGGTCAGCCAAATCACCTAATTCTGTTGGACATACAAAGGTAAAGTCAGCTGGGTAGAAGAATACAACCGACCACTTACCGTTTAGGTCTTTGTCTGATACTTCAATGAAATCGCCTTTGTGAAAAGCAGTTGCGTTAAATTCTTTAATTTTAGTGTTGATAATTGATTGAGTCATAACTGTCTCCTAATAAAGTTCTGGTTAACTAAGTTGTTGTTTGCTTCGGGAACTATATTAGGAAAACAGGCTTAATCTGTATAACAGACTGTTTCGATTATCACATTCGATTTTTCCGATGGCTTGAGTTTTTACTCAATTTAGTCGCCTGCTGATTTGGGGATATACCAAAGTTGTTTATTGGCGATTGGGGTCTGTTTAGGCAAGGTAGGATTGTTTAAATGCAAAACTCGCCTTTGGGCAAAGTTGGTCTTTTTTATCGCTTCGGCAAATGTTTGTTTAAACATTTGCTCAAATTCTCCGTTGGCGAGCATTTTGTGCAGGCCTTGTTCAATTTTTGCGGCTAAAGTTTTATTGGTTCGATTTACAAAAAAGTACAGAGCAGTTGGATAATATAACGCAAGATGCCTTTCAACCGCCACTTGATGCCCTTGCGCTTTAAATTGCTCGCTCTCCGACCATATTTCAAATACACCACGTGGAAAGTATTGTGCTTTGCCGGCGCTCAATACATCAATTAAATCAATATAGTTTGCTTTGGTCACTAGCTTAAGTTGGTTGCGTTGAAGAATTTCACAGTCTGGCCAATCTTGCCCTTGCACTGCGGTATATAAAGATAATTGGTCGCGATTTTTAACATTAGCAAATAAGCTTTGATGCTTAGGTTTAATTAAAAACAATCGCCAACCACTGAGCCCCTTAGTTAACGGAATTCGAATAGGTAAGTACAAAGCTTCGCGTTGCTTGTTGGTCATAGTCCAAACCACATCCACCTGCTTACGATATAACAAGTTTAATGCTTGCTCTTGATCAATGATTTTTTCGTAAAGCTCGAGTTTGTATGTAGACGGGGTTTTACTTAACGCTTTTTCCAACAGTTTTATTGGATAATTATGTTGTTTGTCCCATTCACCTAGTGGCGGGGGGTAAACAATAGTCTGAGCAACAGCCGTAGCTAGAGATAAATAAGCGACCAGCACTAATCCGAAAGCACATATACGCTGCATAATTTTCAAACAATTATTTAGTAGGTTTATTTTAGCTTAGTTGCGGTGGCGGATATTTTCCAACCTCTAGCGGTAAAATTAACCGATCAATTTGTATTGCAAACCTTGTTGTTGCAAAAAGTTCTCGGCGTTGTCTCCTTGCAGCAGAGCAATGGTCGCCAAGCTTCCAGCATGAATGCAGGTTTTACTATAGACAGAAATAGAAACTGGAGCGCCTTCAATCGGCCAGCCCGTCTTGGGGTTTAAAATGTGCCCATATCTTTTGCCGTCTATTTCAATTGAGCGATGAATTTCGCCACTGGTTGCTAAAGCCCCTTGAGTTATTTCCACCAGTTCAACCTGTGGGGACAACGCATGTGGGTTTTCTATACTGACTTGCCAAGCTTGGCCGTCCTTGCGCGGTTGACTAACTTGCATATCGCCACCAAAGTTGACCAGCACAGAGGCGTTTGGCGCCAGCATGCTGCATGCATGCGCAACTAACCCGACCGCATATTCTTTGGCAATGGCCCCCAAATCAATTTCCATTCCAGCTGGAATCTGAATGGTTTTATTGTCAAATTTTACTTTATCCCAGCCGACCAGCTGCAATAATGCTGCGATTTGCTGTTTTGACGGGACCTTTGTTTGTTGGTTATCTAACGGCCATGCTCGACGCAAGATCCCCGATGAGATATCGAACAGACCATCCGATTTTTGATAACACTGATCGGCAAAACTGAGTAAGCGAAAAACTTCTTCATCAATATTGACGACTTCACCACGTGCATTATTGATTTCATAACAAATATTGTCGTTGCGATAACGACTAAATTTATGGTCTACCCGCATTGCCTGATGATATGCCAAAGCCGCAACCTGTTCTAACAATGCTGGTTCAAGCTTATCGACGAGCACTTCACATATGTTCGCCATAGCTTCAAATCGAATACAAGCATGTTGCTGGTAAAAATGTATTTTATAATCAGGTCGCATCTTGTTAGTCTTAATTCCACTCGGATAGGCTATCTTTATATTTAGAATATACCGTAGTGATGTGCAATAAAACAGTAGTGTTGGGCTAATCTATAAGAGAAAATACCGTTAATTACCTTAAAGTTCGTTCAAGGACGCAATATGAAAACATTTAGTCATTTAAAACTTGTACTTTTGTCACTTATCGCAGCTTGTAGTTTTACCTTGGTCAGTCAAGCGTACGCGCAAAATATTACCGCAGATCAAATCGAACAATGGTTAAAATCTGCACCGAAAATTGCATCTTGGTTTAACCAAAACCACAAGCTATTGGACACAACGGGCGAAATTGATTTTACCAATTCAGCGCCAAGCGAAGTTGCAGCTCAAGCATCGGCGGCGCTCAAACAAGTTAAACTGTACAACCAATTCCAAAATAAAGTTCAGTCACAAGGTTTTGCTTCGGTAGAAGAGTTTTTTATTGTCCAATCTGAAATTATCCAGGGCTACATGCAGGTCGCTATGCAGTCTTATTCGATATCACCTGAAATTCAACAAGAATTGAAAGACTCACTTGCTGAATTAGATGCCTCGGAGTTTTTGACTCAAGCACAAAAAGATCAAATGAAAGAGCAAATGTTGAGTATGTTCCAACAGTTGCAACCACAACAAGCAAAACAGACAAACAATCAAAAGTTGATAAGCCAATACGCAGATAAAATTCAACAAACGTTAGATAACTTTCCCTCAGAAGAATAAATTAAGGTTGTTACTGCATGACGCAAAACACATTAACCCACAGCGACATTAAAGCCCCTAGCCCTTTTGATATCGCTATGATGCTGCTATCAGCCGTGGCTATGGTGCTAGTTTTATGCATATTTGTTGTGCCAATGCATTCAGAAACTCGTAGGTTATTAACCTTAATTGATACCATGATTTGTACCGTGTTTATTCTGCACTTTGTGTTTAACTTGGTCTCATCAAACAACAAAATTGTTTATATTAAAGAGCATTGGCTTGAGTTTATTGCCAGCATTCCACTGATTGAACCTTTAAGGCTTTTACGTTTTTTACAAATTTTCAGGGTCATTCGTATGATCCGCATCGCTCGCAGTGTACTGTTGCCTATTTTAAAACAGCGGATCCAAACAACTATGGCTGGACTGCTGGTTTTTATGGTGATTATTGTTGCCGGCAGTGCAGTTGCCATTTTTATCATCGAGAGCAATGCGCCTAACGCTAACATTACCACCGCTGAAGATGCTTTGTGGTGGGGGCTGATTACTATTTCTACAGTTGGTTACGGTGACTTTTATCCAGTTACAACTTGGGGTCGAGTGATTAGTAGCTTGTTGATCATTAGTGGCGTCAGTCTATTTGGTGTAATTTCAGGTTATATCGCGTCTAGCTTTTCCAAGGCGCCCGAGGATACTGAACACACACCAATTTGGGCTGAAAAAATGATGCAAGAGCACAATACCCAACACCAACAACTGTTAAACAAAGTTTCGAGCTTGGAAGCAGAAATCACCGAGTTAAAGAAGCAACAGCAGAGTCAACAGTAACATGCTGAAAAATAAAACTTATCGCATTAAGAGATATTGCTTAATGCGATATTTTAAGTACTTAGGCTAAGCCTACGCCTCTTGCCATTAACGCAGCTAATAACGGCATAATTAACAACAAAGTTAATTCAGCACGAATAATCATAACGATTTTTTTCGGTATCTGAATTGTCTCGCCAACAAAGCTACGATTCTTAATAAAGTAAATGGTTGGATAAATAGATAACAATGCCATGACTACAAACAAGGTCATCTTGACATGGAAAATCGGATTCTTACTATAAAATTCAGCAGGCTTGCCGACACTGACAATTAATAACACACCTGCAACTAAAACTAGCACAGCCCCCAATCCATAAACAGCATCAGCAATACGCAAGCTCTTAAATTGCTGCTTGTTAAGCTGCCAGCCAGTTAAGATATGCGTAGCAACTAAGCCCGACGACAAAAGTATTATGCCGATAAAATGCATATAACGAACTAGAATTTCATCCATTGTTTTCCCCTTTCTCAATGTGAGCTTAGTGTAAGCTTGTTAAATGTTGTAAAACTTGATTTTTATCATGCAACTTGCGGATTGATAATAACAAATCGCTTGCTTGTGGAAAGTGTATTTTCAGGTAGCGCAACCATTGCTTCACGCGGTTACCATAATATAAACCTTTATCATGGTCTATTTCTAAATCAGCGTAAGCAATTAAAACTTCTATAGCCTCCAGCCAAGTTAGTTGCACAGCGTTGTGCCGCAGTACGCTGGCTATATTGGGCATAGCTAAAGCACCACGTCCTACCATTAAATGCTGACAGCCACTTTGGCTTAGACAGTTTTCAGCATCAGCCACTGACCATACCTCACCGTTTGCAATCACTGGCATATCCACTTTATCAATAATCCGACTAATCTCGAACCAATAAGCAGGCGGCTTATAACCATGAGCTTTTGTTCGTGCATGTACCGCCAAACTGCTCGCACCCGCTTGATTAACCGCATCAACATTCGCATGGAATAAACGAGCATCGTCAAAACCTAAACGAATTTTTGCACTAACAACATGTGGCTGTGGCACCGCATTGCGTACAGCTTTTACGATTTCGTATAACACCTCAGGCTCCTGCAACAATACCGCACCACCTTTGGAGTTATTAACCGTTTTGGCTGGGCAGCCGAAGTTTAAATCCACGCCATGAGATCCAAGCTCAATTGCTCGGACAGCATTCTCTGCCAAATAGTCAGGATTGTTACCCAATAACTGAACACGTACAGGTACGCCTGATGGTGTCTTGCCCTGATTAGTTTGCAATTCAGGGCATAACCGATAGAAGCTGCGCTCGGGTAATAAGGTTTGGCTTACACGCAAAAACTCAGTCACGCATAAATCAAAGCCTGAAAAACGCGTGAGCAAGTCACGCACAGCAAAGTCGACCACACCTTCCATGGGGGCGAGTGTCAGGCTTTTAATCTTAGACAACATTTTTGTACCAAAAGACTTTTAGGCCTTTTTCGGGGTACTTTTCTTTAAACACTTGCGGTGCACTTAAACTTTGCTGGTACCGCCAGTTCGGGGCAAATTCGTCCACCTGTCGCTGTAAAAAAGTCGCAGACAAATCAGGGGCATTTAAACACAATAAAATATCTGCGTCTTTGGCTAAAAATTCAGTCATGCGACGAATGATTTTTGCATAGTCCCGTTCAATATTAACTGAACCTTTTTGAAAGGCAGGTGGATCACAAATAAGCATATCGTAGGGGGCATGCTTGCGCACTCGACCAAAGGATTTAAACAAGTCGACCGCTTCGTATTTCACCTTGGTTTTATCTTGTTTATTCAGTTGATGATTTGTGCGGCCTTGCGCCAGCGCAGCTTTGCTCATATCTAAATTGACCACTGACTCCGCTCCACCCGCAATCGCAGCAACTGAAAAAGCACAAGTATAAGCAAACAAGTTTAATACTCGTTTGCCACTAGCATGTTGCTTGACCCAATCCCGACCATTTTTCATATCTAAAAACAATCCGTGATTTTGTTTCTTTCCTAAGGTTAATTGATACTGCAAACCAAGCTCTGTAACGACCAGCTCATTAACCATATCACCAAATAAAACTTCACATTGACCTTGGTCGTATGAACCGCTGATAGCATATCTATGCTGCAGAATTAGACTTTGGCATTCAGGTAAATTTGTTTTCACCCAAGATTGGATCGCTTCTTTTAGCTCAGAATCAACAGGTTTGTAAGCAGTCACATACACTACAGGCTTTAACCAATCTATACAAACATGTTCTAAGCCGGCAAAACAATGGCCTCTACCATGAAACAATCTTTGACAATCATCACCTGTTGGTAGTTGGATATTTTTAATAAGAGTATTCATTTTAAGCTTCTGTCGTTAATAGGCTGGTTACAACTGGCGAGCATTATACCTAACCTAAACTTGCGATACCTAAGAGATTCACAATTAAAAAAATAACAATATTGACCACACAAGTGACCAATAATTAGCAAAAATAACCAACAAGCATTAATTGTTTTTTACCATTTTAAAAAACACCTTTATAAAAAGCCTTTTAAAACAAAAATTTAAATACTTTGGCACGTTTAAAGCTATTGCGATAACAAACTAGACCTGTGATTAAAAGGATTAACTGATGAACAAACTCACTTACTCATTAAGCGCAACCGCCATTATTGCAACCCTTGTAAGCGGCGTAAATGCCAATAGCAGCCAACCACATATCAATGAGCAATCATTGCAACTATCTGATTTTAAGACCTTAAAACTTAAAACCTTTCATTCAAACGTTGTGGTATCTCACACTAGCGACACCGATAGCCACTTCCACATGCAACAAACTTTATTAGATGGCAGCTCTGAAGATTGTTTGTATAGCTGGGAAATTGACAAAAGTTGGGGAACAGCCGAAATTAGCTTACAAAAGCAAAATAATAACTTTTTCAGCTCGTGTTCGGTAGAGCGTAAAATAACCATTCGTTTAGGCAAAAATGATTTTAATAAAGTATATATAAGCCATCATCATGGTGGGATAAATGTCGACCAATTAAACTACAGCAGTATTGAAATCGACAGTCATCATAGTCAATTCACGGTTAGCGAAATGACTGCTAGCACGTTGGAGATTGATAAACACCATGCTGCGATCAAGATTGACAACATTGTCGCAGATAGCATTTATTTTGATGGCTCTCATGGTTCAACGGATATATTGAGCATAACCGCTAAGCTATTAGAAGCAGAAGTGAACCACGGCTCGTTCGCTGTTAAGCGCAGTGAAATCGGTAAAACCAATATTGAAAGCGCCCACGCCAGCATAATGATAGATGAGTTTATCGGCTCATCATTCAAAGCTGACAGCGCCCATGGCAAAGTTAAGTTGGCAGCTAAACAATTAGACAGAGCTGAAATCGAAAACAAGCATGGTGAAATTCATTTTGTCGGTTCAAGTAAAAAACTTAAAACAGATAACAGCCATGGCAGCACCTATATTAAACAACTGCAACAAGACGGATTCGAAATCTCTAGCCAATCGCGACATGGCAATATAAACCTGTATTTACCTGAAGGTACTCAATATCAAGGGAAGCTATCGGGCGATAGCAGTTATAGCAATGGTAAAGCTGACAGCAAAAACAAAATTGATTTGTCGGTTAAACATGGCCACAGCCAAATCATTCATATTTAACTGAATTCAAAAATCCCCTGCCAAAGCCCCATTTTGCGATGTTTGCATATGGGGCTTTTTCATTAACTAAACCGCACAACCTTTGGCAAACACTCAAATTCAGGTTTGGCGAGATAGAAACCTTGAAATAACTTAATCCCTAGTTTTTGCAAAGTTTGCAACTCTGCCTGAGTTTCTATCCCTTCCGCCATTAACTTGGTATTAAGCTGCTTACACAGTGAAACCGCACTTTCAACAATCGCTTGACGACGCGGATCTGTGTCAATATTTCGAATCAGCGCCATATCTAATTTAACTAGGTCACATTCGACATCAGCCAATAGGGCTAAACCTGAATAGCCAGCACCAAAATCATCAATCGCAATTGAAAATCCGAGTTGTTGATAATGCTCGACTATATTTAATATATGTTTTTGGTCGAGTAGCTGTTCTTGTTCGGTAAACTCAAAAATGAGTTTGTCAGTCGGGAAGTTGTAAGTTTGTGCAGCAGACAAGGTCGCTTTAATACACAAACTTGGTTGATACACAGCATTGGGCATAAAATTAATGCATAAAAATTTATCTAAATTAAGTTCTGCCGCCAATTTAATTGCTTTTATTCGGCATGTTTGATCAAACCGATAGAGGTTTTGTTTGTTAACATGCTGAAAAACCCAACTCGCTGGTTGATTATTAGCACCACGCACTAAAGCTTCGTATGCAAAAATTGAGCGACTTTCGGTATCGACTATTGGTTGGAAAGCCATGCTAATCTCAAAGCCCAATCCAACGCCATTGCGGCATTCGTGGCAAGTCAGAGCTTTATAATCTACTGGTGTGTCATTGTTTACGTTGCTTATCTGCATAGTCTACATTTGATTGCTATTTTCAATTTAGTGTAGACAAGTCAGCCTGTATTGCCAGTTTCCATTGTGTTGGTTGTTGCAGGCCTGCTCACTATCAAACTGAATTTGTTTGTCTATATTACTGAATGTAATATCCAACGGCTGCAAATATTCAACAACCCAAGCTTTGATTTTATTAGCATGTTCACGCTGCGCATTGACCCGCTGTTCAGATGTAGCAAAAACCAATATCACTTTTAAGCTTTTGGCCAAATTTGCGTAATCAACCACGTGAGTTAGCCACTCAAACCCATCAATTTCATTTTGCGCTAAATGACATACTTGCGTGAGCTGGCGGACAATTTGTTTGTCGAGTTGTTTAATTTGTTTTTGAGTTAGCTTTTGATTTTGCTTGGGCATAGGTTTTATTTGAGCCACTTTTTGATAACTAAAGCAATTCGCCGATAGTCGTCTTCGGCGAATGTTTTTAGTAATACACCAACTCGTTTTGATTGGTGCATTTTCGGTTGTTGGCGCTTGTATATTTTATGCAATGCGCCGGATGGCTTGTTACTTTTGTCTGTCATCTTTAATTTGTTGCTGGCGGCTTTTCCACCAGCTTATGCCTTTTACAACCACTGCTGCAAAGGCTATCCAGAATATTGCATGATAAAAAGCGTGCGCTGTTTGATCTAAGCTGTGATCTGGATGCGCCATTGCTTGGGTTGTAAAAAATGTAGTGATAATCAGTAATATGCTTTTTAACATGTTTTTGTCCTCGTAAATTTAAATTCTGTCTCTGCCACGACGCAAGTTTGAAGCATAATTTTTAAAAACGCTGTGAATACTTCCATGTACGCTCTGCCCTGTCATCCATGACAGGGAGGTTTTAAAAATTAGCATTCAAACCAGCTTTACTAAACATTTTTATTGCTGCAAAAACTCACCGCAACATCAGTGCCCAAAAGGTGGATGGGTGTGTTATTTGCAAAACTTCAATCGGCATGGAAGCCGTTTGTGAGCGGGCCATGGATGGCCTTGCAGCGTTTTTGAAAATAATACCCCATTCGCCTTTACCTTCCCTGCCGCCCACCTAGCAGCGCTTTTAATTCCTGCCAGCACACGCACCGCAACATCAACGCCCAAAAGGTGGATGGGCGTGTTGTTTGCAAAACTTCAATCGGCATGGATGCCGTTTGCGAGCGGGCCATGGATGGCCTTGCAGCGTTTTTGCAAATAATGCCCCATTCGCCTTTACCTTCCCTGCCGCCCACCTAGCAGCGCGGCAAGTGCCAATCAACAAACTAAGCTGTGCGCGCTATATCCAACATACCTTCGGTTTCGATAAAACGAATAATATCATCTAAACCTTGCTTGGCTTTTAGATTACTAAAAATAAATGGTTTGTCACCACGCATTTTCTTCGAATCACGCTCCATCACCTCTAACGAAGCGCCAACATACTCAGCGATATCAATTTTATTGATAATTAACAAATCCGACTTAGTAATACCAGGCCCACCTTTACGTGGTATTTTATCACCAGCAGATACATCAATCACATAAATAGTTAAATCAGATAACTCAGGGCTAAAAGTTGCAGATAAATTATCACCGCCACTCTCAACTAAAACAAAATCTAACTCACCATGGCGTTTTTGCAACTCATCGATAGCCGCCAAATTCATCGATGCATCTTCACGAATAGCTGTGTGTGGACAACCGCCAGTTTCTACACCCATAATACGATCAGGCTCTAACGCACCGTGTCGAGTTAAAAATGCTGCGTCTTCGTGGGTATAAATATCATTGGTTACCACAGCCATATTGTATTTTTCACGCAGTGCTAAACATAATTCGCGCAATAACGCTGTTTTACCCGAACCAACCGGTCCACCTACACCAATTCGTAACGTTTGTTTTTTCATTTTGTTCTCCTGATCTTGCGCTTAACTTGTGCGGTTAAGACCTAAATAATCTTGAATATTGTGTTTCGTGCCAAGCACTAGCCATAGCAACACTCGGTAAACTATTGCCAATTTGTGAACGCTGACGAGAATTTGCATCAGCAATCACTTCATCAACTAACTCGCTTAAGCTAAACATTAAATTTTGCGCTTGCGTTTGCCCCAATGGCACCAGCTTAGTTGCCGCAGCAACTTGGTTTTCGATAAACATCCAACAAAAGCCAGTTAAAGCAAGCTGTTGGTCTAGCTGCCAACAATAACAAGCGACAGCAAATGCGCTGGCAAAACTAATATCCTGCCAATCTTGCATCTGCTCTAACAGTTTTATTTGCGCGGCGGTGAACTCGGTAGTTTGTTGAGTTAACACGCGTAATAACGCACGTCCCATAGCTACATCAGCCAATCGTAACTCTTGGCTTTCACGACTGGCAATAGCAAGCTCGTTTAATTGTTGCAGCTGCGCCTCATCGTTTGTTTGATTTAAGCAATCAAGTGCTAGCCGAATAATCACCAAATCAGTCGACCCGATTGAAGCTTGTAAGTTAGTGGTTATCCAAGCTGCACATTCCTCTACATTACTCACCCATCCCTCTTCCACCGCAAACTCAAGCCCTTGAGAAAACGAAAAACCGCCAACGGGTAAACCAGGGCTGCACAGCTGCAATAAACGAGTTAGTTTAAGTGAATTAACCACATTAGTGTGCATGCGAATGTCCTGAATGACTGCCATACGCACCGTTTTCTGGTTCAAATATTTCAGGAGCATCCGATGTTGTTAACCCGTACATTTCACACAATTCTTTTAGTACGTGATCGGGTTTAAAACGTAACCAACGCTCGCCCACTTGCAATACGGTATGGCGGTTACCTAAGTGATAACAAACTTTGCTGAATGTGTGCCAGTCTTCTGTGCTTGCTGTAATTACTGGCTCTTTGGCACCTTTGATTTCGATTAATAATCCACATTCGGTTTTTAATACTTCACCCACTCGCAATGGATTACCACGGTCGACGAAGATACCTATATCTTGCCCTTGGTCTGTTTTGCCTTTGATACGGGCTTTTTGCCTTGTTTCTCTATCTAATGTTATTGAGTCGTTTATTGCTTGATGTGTGTGACTCAATCTTTCAAATACTTGTAACATATATACCTTCTTAAATCTTTTTGTTGCTCTAGATCTTACAAACTAGGTAGTGCTTTTGACTTCGTGCCACGAAGCACGTTTGCAGCATAATTTTTATTACGGCTAACACTCCCGCTGCAACATCAAAAACGCCCAATCTGTCAGGAATCGCGATTAATACGCTGACTCGCTGGCAGTCCGTGCAACGAAGCAAGTTTGAAGCGTAATTTCTAAAAACGCCGTAAATATGTCCCTATAGGCTCCGCCCTGTCATCCATGACAGGGAGGTTTTAGAAATCAGCATTCAAACCCGCTTTACGAAACATTTTTATTGCGGCCAATTTACTCACCGCAATGCCTATGCCCAAAAGGTGAATGGGCGTGTTGGTCGAAAAATCTCTTTTTCAGGGATGAAAAAGCGAAGCGTACATGGATGTATTCACCGCGTTTTTTCGAACAATTCCCCATTCGCCTTTATCTTCCCTGCCACCCAATTAGCAGCGCTGGTAAACCCAAATCCCCAATCAGTCAGGAATCGCGATTAATACGCAGACTCGCTGTAAACCCATCCGTGGGAGCTCGAGACAAATCATCCATGATTTGTACGGTCTGCTTTATTAATCCCAATCCCTTCCTTCAACTATTTTGTCGCTGCCAATAAATTCACCGCAACACCAGTGCCAAAAAGGTGGATGGGCGTGTTGATCGAAAAATCTCTTTTTCAAGGATGAAAAAGCGAAGCGTACATGGATGTATTCACCGCGTTTTTTCGAGCAATTCCCCATTCACCTTGACCTTCCCTGCCACCGAGCTAGCAGCAACTTACCACCAATCGCAACACCAGTGCCAAAAAGGTGGATGGGCGTGTTGGTCGAAAAATCTCTTTTTCAGGGATGAAAAAGCGAAGCGTACATGGATGTATTCACCGCGTTTTTTCGAGCAATACCCCATTCGCCTTTACCTTCCCTGCCACCCAACTAGCAGCAACTAATCCACAACCGCGAAAACCTAAAATAAACAATATCGCTGCGCCAACGGTAATTCAGTCGCAGGCTCACAAGTTAACAACACACCATCCGCCGTCACCTCATAGGTTTGTGGATCAACCTCAACTTTAGGCGTTAACGAGTTATGGATCATATCCTTTTTACCGATATTACGAGTGTTTTTGCACACACCAATCATGCGGGTTAACCCCAACTGCTCAGGTACTTTTTTCTCAACCGCAGCTTGCGATAAAAACGTCATCGAAGTTTTAGCCGCAGCTTGCCCATGCGCACCAAACATAGGGCGATAATACACAGGTTGAGGCGTTGGGATAGACGCATTTGCATCGCCCATAGGGGCTGCAGCAATAAAACCACTCTTCAAAATTAATGAAGGTTTAATGCCAAAAAATGCTGGTTTCCATAACACTAAATCAGCTAACTTACCCACCTCAACCGAACCAATTTCATGGCTAACACCATGGCTAATTGCTGGGTTAATTGTGTATTTAGCAATATAACGTTTAGCGCGGAAGTTATCGTTTTCTTCAGTATCAGGTGCTAATGGCCCTCGTTGCACTTTCATCTTGTGAGCGGTTTGCCAAGTACGGCAAACCATCTCACCCACACGGCCCATAGCTTGTGAGTCTGAGGCGATCATACTGATTGCGCCGATATCATGCATAATATCTTCCGCCGCGATACTTTCTTTACGAATACGCGAGTCAGCAAAAGCGATATCTTCAGGGATATTTGGATCTAAATGATGGCAAACCATCAACATATCCAAATGTTCATCAATAGTATTGATTGTATACGGACGAGTTGGATTGGTTGAAGACGGCAATACATTTTCTTCACCACATGCGCGAATAATATCCGGTGAATGGCCACCACCCGCACCTTCGGTGTGGTAAGTATGGATGGTACGACCTTTAAACGCACCAATAGTATCTTCAACAAAACCTGACTCATTTAAGGTGTCGGTATGAATAGCTATTTGCACATCGTACTTTTCCGCTACACCTAAACAGGTATCAATAGCCTGTGGTGTTGTCCCCCAGTCTTCGTGCAGTTTTAAACCACAAACACCGGCTTCAATTTGTTCTTCTAACGCCAACGGCAAACTTGCATTGCCTTTACCCAAAAACCCAAAATTCATTGGCATATCGTTAGTCGCTTGCAACATTTTGAAAATATTCCAAGGACCAGGTGTACAAGTTGTCGCATTCGAACCTGTGGCAGGGCCAGTGCCGCCGCCAATCATAGTGGTTACACCAGACATCAAAGCTTCTTCAACTTGCTGAGGGCAAATAAAATGAATATGCGCATCAATACCACCCGCAGTGATTATTTGCCCTTCACCAGCAATAACCTCTGTACCTGGGCCAACTTCAATATCAATATTGTCTTGAACGTCAGGATTACCAGCTTTACCAATAATGGCGATACGGCCATCTTTAACACCGATATCGGCTTTAACTATGCCCCAGTGATCTAAAATCAGCGCATTGGTGATGACCAAATCAACGGTTTTATGGCACGATGCTTGGCTTTGCCCCATACCGTCGCGAATCACTTTACCACCACCAAATTTAACTTCTTCGCCGTAGGTGGTGAAATCTTTTTCAACTTCTATCCACAACTCAGTGTCACCCAAGCGCACCTTATCACCAACCGTTGGGCCGAACATATGTGCATATGCGTGTTTATCTATACTCGCCATTACTTCAGCCCTCCCATCACTTCACCTCTAAAACCATAAACTTTGCGTTTACCTGCGTAGGCAACTAAGGTCACTTCGCGCTCTTGGCCTGGTTCAAAACGCACTGCTGTGCCAGCGGTTATATCTAAACGAAAACCGTATGCTTTTTCACGATCGAATTTCAGTGCAGGGTTTGCTTCATAAAAATGGTAGTGTGAACCCACTTGTACAGGACGATCACCGCTGTTAACCACTTCTAAAGTAATTTTTGCTCGGCCCACATTAAGTTCTCGTTCGCCCGCGGGTGTTTTAATTTCACCTGGTATCATGCTGCGCTCCTATACAATTGGGTTGTGCACTGTTACTAGCTTAGTGCCATCAGGGAAGGTTGCTTCAACTTGTACTTCTGGAATTAGCTCTGCTATGCCTTCCATAACCTGATCACGGGTTAACAAAGTACGCCCATAATCCATTAACTCAGCAACGGTTTTGCCATCGCGCGCACCTTCAATAATTTCCATGGAGATATAGGCCATGGCTTCTGGATAATTGAGTTTTAAACCACGATTTAAACGTCGCTCCGCTAACAAAGCTGCGGTAAAAATCAGCAGCTTGTCTTTTTCTCTTGGTAATAAATCCATAATCAGTTCTCTTTGCTAGTTGTTCTAAGTTAACCAGATTCTTGGTTGCGCCACTTGGCTTTGATACAAAGCTTGGCGAGTTGTTTGCCAAAGGGCGATAAATATTTTTTTACACTCAGCGCTACGCTGCCCCAAATAACGAATAACAAAAACGTCTTCAATTAAGCTTATGCTAACGTGTTTGTTCAGCTCAGCATCTTCAACTTGTAAGCGTAGCGCATCAAGCAAATCTTGCTGCGCGAGTTTGTCGGTTAGTTTGCTCGGTGCTGTAATATAAAAAGTGCCGATAATAGGTTTGTTAGCCAAACCTGCACGTGCGAGTAATAATTTATTTTCAGGTGTAATCACTAACCTGTCGTGAATAGCGAGTTTGTTGTCGATATAAATTTGCGTTAACTGCTCAAACTTGCCTTGTTCAAATTCTTTGCCTATTGCCGGTAGCCCGAGCGATATAACATCCCACCCCAAATAAACACCTTGTTTATCTACATTCACGGTTAGATTATTTTTAGCATTGGCATTTGGATAAATTAAGGTTTCTTGTGGTAAGTGCTCAAGCCTTGAATTAGCTGCGACTGTGTAGGCTGTATCTTGCAACTGCAGTGCATGGCCAATTTGTTCATTTTCACGCGCGCGATAAAAACGATTCGCACCTGGCGTGGTTAATAAGGCTTGGCTGTTTTGTTCGGTTTTGGCGGTTATGTATAACTCGTCACCCGAGACTATACCCGCAGGTGGGTGCAATAAGTACACATGTGCGCAGTCCGGTCCTTCTGGGTAGAAGGCTTTTTGCACCGACAATGGACCATTTCGTTTTATATGGCTTAGTCGGCTGCCATGTGCTGTTTGGCTGAATGTTAAATCTAGCTGCGCTAACCATTGTCTTTGTTGTGGTTGGGCGCTTGCTGTTATTGTCATAATACCTTCTTTTGTTGTACTACCTTGCTTTCTAAACATTTTTATCGCTGCCAGTACACTCGCGGCAACATCGAGGATCCCCAATCAGTCTGGAATCGCGGTTAATACGCAGATTCGCTGGTCACCAGTACCATGACGCAAGTTTGAAGCATAATTTCTAAAAACGCCGTGAATATGTCCCTATAGGCTCCGCCCTGTCATCCATGACAGGGAGGTTTTAGAAATCAGCATTCAAACCCGCTTTCCTCAACTCTTTTATCGCTGCCAATAAACTCACCGCAACACGGATGCACAAAAGGTGAATGGGCGTGTTGATCGAAAAATCTCTTTTTCAGGGATGAAAAAGCGAAGCGTACATGGATGTATTCACCGCGTTTTTTTCGAACAACTCCCCATTCGCCTTCACGTTCCCAGACCCCATAGCTAGCAGCGCTTTTAACTCCCTGCTACGAAGCAAGTTTGAAGCATAATTTTTTAAAATCGCCGTGAATATATCCCTATAGGCTCTGCTTTATCATCCCTGATAAAGAAGTTTTAAAAAATCAGCATTCAAACCCGCTTTTTACAACTCTTTTATTGCTGCTAATAAACTCATCGCAATGCCAGAGTCCAAAAGGTGGATGGGCGTGTTATTTGCAAAACTTCAATCGGCATGGATGCCGTTTGTGAGCGGGCCATGGATGGCCTTGCAGCGTTTTTGCAAATAATACCCCATGCAACTTTACCTTCCCTGCCACCCAATTAGCAGCGGCTAATCCCCAATCGTAATACCAGTGCCCAAAAGGTGGATGGGAGTGTTGTTTGCAAAACTTCAATCGGTAGGGATACCGTTTGTGAGCGGGCCATGGATGGCCTTGCAGCGTTTTTGCAAATAATACCCCATGCAACTTTACCTTCCCTGCCACCCAATTAGCAGCGGCTAATCCCCAATCGTAATACCAGTGCCCAAAAGGTGGATGGGAGTGTTGTTTGCAAAACTTCAATCGGTAGGGATACCGTTTGTGAGCGGGCCATGGATGGCCTTGCAGCGTTTTTGCAAATAATACCCCATGCAACTTTACCTTCCCTGCCAGCGAGCTAGCAGCAACTTACCACCAACCGCAACACCAATGCTTATACAGCTAAATACTTACCAACTAACTCATCATCCAAGTCAGCCATTGGCCCTGATGCAACAACCTCACCTTTCTCCATCAAATGAAACTGCTCACCAACAGCACGAGCAAACGGCAACTTCTGCTCAACCAAAACAATAGTCATGCCCTGCTCTTTATTCAGCTTCAACAACACATCACGAATCAACTGAACAATATTTGGCTGAATGCCTTCGTTTGGCTCATCTAAAATTAGAATATCAGGATTCAACACCAATGCACGCGCAATTGCTAACTGCTGCTGTTGACCGCCGGATAAATCACCACCACGACGATGCAACATCTCTTTAAGAACCGGAAATAACTCAAAAACAGACTCAGGAATCGTTTTGCTCGGCTGTCGTTTACAACTTAAACTCACCTTCAAGTTTTCTTCAACCGTTAACTGACCAAAAATATGTCGGCCTTGTGGAACATAACCCACACCTATTTCAGGACGCTGCTCAACCGACTTCTTAGTCATATCCAAATCGTTAATGGTTACAGAGCCAGTGCTAACTGGCAACATGCCCATAATACACTTTAACAAAGTGGTTTTACCCACACCGTTACGACCCATAATACAAGTGCGCGAACCTTTTTCTATTTTCATATTTAGGTTCCACAAAATTTGTGTGCCGCCGTATTTTTGATTTACATCTTTAAGCTCAATCATTCGCCAGTCTCCTCACCTAAATACACACGCACAACTTCTGGGTTAGATTGAATCTCCGACATACTGCCTTCAGCCAAAACACTACCTTGATGCAATACAGTTACTTTACGCGCAATTGAACGAACAAACGCCATGTCATGTTCAACCACCACTACAGAATGATCACCCGCAAGCGAGGTTAACAACTCAGCGGTACGCTCGGTTTCTTGTGCAGTCATACCAGCAACAGGTTCATCCACCAGCAATAATCTTGGTTTAGCCGCTAATAACATACCAATTTCTAACCACTGCTTTTGCCCATGAGATAACGCACCCGCTTGCATATTACATTCACCGACTAAACCTATAGTGTGAAGAATCTGCGCAATTTCATCGCTCTGCTCACCAGATAATTTATGGAACAAATTCGCCCAAATACCTTTATCACCGTGCAAACTGAGTTCGAGGTTTTCAAACACAGTTAAATTTTCAAACACAGTTGGCTTTTGGAATTTTCGGCCAATACCAGCACGAGCTATTTGTGCTTCATCCATTTCCAACAAATTAACTTGCTGACCAAAACTCACTTTACCAACATCAGGGCGAGTTTTACCGGTAATTACATCCATCAAAGTAGTTTTACCGGCACCATTTGCGCCAATTAAACAACGTAATTCACCATCATTAATGTATAGGCTTAAGTCGTTTAACGCTTTAAAACCATCAAAACTAACACTGACATCCTCGACATATAAAATAACCCCGTGGCGCGTGTCTGGTTTGATGTTTTCTTCTTCTAATAACGGGCTACCTGCTTCGCGGCTCATGACTTCACCTCGGCTAATTTTTTCTGATTAAAACGCGCTGCAATTGTAGGGAAGAATCCGGCGATGCCTTTTGGTAATAACAAGGTTACCAATACAAACAAGCCACCCAACGCATATAACCAAGCTTCTGGCATAATTGCGGTGAAACGTGTTTTGGCGTAGCTCACAACGATTGCGCCGATAATTGCACCATATAACGAACCACGACCACCAATAGCCACCCACACAACCATTTCAATTGAATTTAAGGGTGAGAATTCACCAGGATTGATGATACCCACTTGTGGTACATATAATGCGCCAGCAATACCCGCCAACATAGCGGAAACAACGAAGATCCAAACTTTGTAGTTTTCAGGTTTATAACCAATAAAACGTACGCGGTTTTCAGAATCGCGAATGGCAGTCACAACTCGACCCATTTTAGAGTTAACAATAAAGTGACAAATCGCGAAACCTATGGCTAAAAAGGTCGCGGTTGCAGCAAACAGAGCGATACGTGTTGTATTTGATTGCAATGAAAAACCTAAAATATCTTTAAAGTCGGTTAAGCCGTTGTTGCCACCAAAACCCATTTCGTTACGGAAGAAAGCCAGCATAAACGCGTAAGTTACAGCTTGAGTCATAATAGACAAGTACACACCGCTTACACGTGAGCGAAACGCCATAGAACCGAAGATATACGCTAACAAACCTGGTGCTGCGACCACCATTATCATCATCCAGATAAAGCTGTCGGATCCCGCCCAATACCAAGGCAAAGCATCCCAGTTTAGAAACACCATAAAGTCAGGTAATTCAGGGTTACCATATACACCGCGGTCGCCAATTTGGCGCATCAAGTACATACCCATGGCATAACCACCAAGTGCAAAAAACGCGCCGTGACCTAGGCTTAAAATACCGCAGTAACCCCAAACTAAATCAACTGCTAACGCCAATAATGCGTAACACAAATATTTACCAAATAAAGTGACGGTATAAGTGCTTACGTGCAGTGCAGAGCCCTCAGGAAAAGCTAAGTTACATACCGACACATATAAAGTTGTAATAAATAAACAACCTACAACTACAGGCAAGCTGCCTAGTTTTTTAAGTAAATCAGCCATTAGTCAGCAGACCTCCCTTTTTGTGGGAATAAACCTTTAGGTCGTTTTTGAATAAACAACACTAAACCAACTAGCACTATGATATTGGCTAGTACTGAACCTGTTAGTGGTTCTAAGAATTTGTTGATTGAACCAAGTGACATAGCCGCAACTAAGGTACCCCATAAGTTACCAACCCCACCAAATACAACCACTAAGAATGAATCGATAATGTACGACTGGCCTAAGTTTGGCCCAACGTTCGTTAATTGACTAAGCACAACCCCGGCAATACCAGCAATACCCGAGCCTAAACCAAAGGTAATAGCATCTACTCTGTCGCTGCGTACGCTTAATGCACGAGCCATTTCACGGTTTTGCGCAACTGCACGTACATGCAAACCAAGAGATGAACGCTTCATAAACGCAAGCAAGGCAAAAAATACCGTTAAAGCAAAAATGATGATGTACAAACGATTAAAGGTAATTGAGAAAATTGGATTAATTTGCCACGAGCCACTCATCCATTCAGGTGCTGCAACTGTGCGATTTAATGGCGAGAAAATAGTACGGACCAACTGTTGTAAAATCAGGCTGATACCAAAAGTGGCTAACAAGGTTTCTAACGGGCGACCTTTTAAGAAGCGGATCACGCCTCGTTCAATTAACACCCCAACAAAACCTGAGACTAAAAATGCTGCTGGAATAGCAATAAACAACGAATAATCAATCCATTGTGGGAACATCAGCTGAATAACATATGTGGTATAAGCACCTAGCATAATCATTTCGCCATGCGCCATATTAATCACGCCCATTACCCCAAAAGTAATGGCTAAGCCGATTGCGGCAAGTAACAATACAGAGCCTAAGCTCAAACCAAAAAACATGTTTTCGATAAACTCGTATATCGAACGTTTTTGTTTAATTTTATCAATTGCACTGGTTAGTTCAGCTTTAAGTTTTTTTTCAGCGGCTGTTAGCTCAGTTTTCTCAATTTCATCTAATAACGACAATTGATTCACCATGGCATTACGAACAGCTGGCTCTAAACTTTCACGCAACTGTTTAGCTGCAGCCAACTGCTCGTCGGTATTGCCACGCTTAAGTTGGTTTACCCCAATGGCTGTTTCCATTAACTCAGCCACATCAGTGTCTTGCTCCTGTGAGGCTAATGTTTTTAACAAAGCTATCGACTGTTTATCTGGGTCGTCCAATATTTGTTTAACCGCAGCTAGGCGCACCTGTGCATCCTTATGGGTTAAATCAAGCTGAGCGATTAACCCACGAATGGTGCTACGAATGCGATTGCTGGTTCTAATTTTTTTCATCGATGACTTACTAGCGACACCTAAGCTGTCGCCTGTTAACACGTCGGTTAATTGGTAATCGCCATCTGGATGTTTGCGAATGCTTACCACTTGTTTATTATTTTTTTTGTAGTAAAGATCGCCATTTAAAATTTCAGTTAAAACTGTTTTGGTTCGCTCATCTGGGTGAGCCGCAATTTTTTCCAATAAAGGGGTAATGTTGCGCAGAGATTTGCTGGGGAGTTGGTTGACCAGCCCGGAAAATTCATCGGCTTGCACCGAAAAACTCGCCAGCAGTATGGAGAATGTGAGACAGAATATTCGCAGCATTGCGGCATCCTTCATGTTTTGGGTTACTTCTTAGTTGGGTTGGTGCCGCTGCAACTAGCTAACAGCAACACCTTGGGAGTTTTTTGGGCAAGCTTGTGTTTCGCGAGTTTTTACGGGGTGAAGGTAAATTCCTCACAAAGGCGCTGTGAATACGTCCTTGTAAGCTTCGCATTCGCATCCATGCGAATGAGACTTTGTGATTAACTTACCTTCCCCCTCTGTTTGTTGCTCAACTCACTTTAAGCTTTGCCCTTGTGTGTTTGCTAGCACAACAAACACACAGCACATTTAATGTCTTGTTATTATTAGAAGTTTTGGCCTGAACACTTACCAGATTTAATGTCGAAGTTGCCGCATTTAACTGGTGCTGTCCAATCAGCAATTAAGTTTTTCGAGCTAGGTAAGAAGTCAGACCAAGCGTCACCAATTACTGTGTCTGGTGTTTCCCAAACAACTTCGAATTGACCATTTTCTTGAATTTCACCAATTAACACAGGCTTAGATAAATGATGGTTTGCATTCATAACTGCAATACCGCCAGTTAAGTTAGGCACAGTAATACCAATCATAGCTTGCTCAACAGCATCAACCTCTGTCGTACCGGCTTTCTCAACCGCTTTTGCCCACATTTTGAAACCAATGTATGTAGCTTCCATTGGATCATTGGTTACACGCTTGCTATCACCAATGTATTTTTTCCATGCTTTGATGAATTGAGTGTTTTCATCACTTTCAACACTTTGGAAGTAGTTCCAAGCCGCCAAGTGACCAACTAATGGGCTAGTGTCAAAGCCAGATAACTCTTCTTCACCTACAGAGAATGCAACAACAGGGATATCTTCTGCTGAGATACCTTGGTTACCTAACTCTTTGTAGAAAGGTACATTTGCATCACCATTAATGGTTGAAACAACCGCGGTTTTCTTACCTTTAGAACCGAACTTTTTAACTTCAGCTACAATGCTCTGCCAGTCAGAGTGACCGAAAGGTGTGTAGTTGATCATAATGTCTTTATCCGCAACACCTTGTGCTTTCAAGTAAGCTTCTAAGATTTTATTGGTGGTACGTGGATAAACATAGTCAGTACCTAATAATACCCAGCGCTCTGCACCGATATCATTCATTAAATAATCAACTGCTGGAATCGCTTGCTGATTTGGCGCAGCACCTGTGTAGAATACATTTTTCGATGATTCTTCACCTTCATACTGTACCGGGTAGAACATTAAGCCGTTTAATTCTTCGATGACTGGCAACACAGATTTACGTGATACTGAAGTCCAACAACCAAAGATTACGTCTACTTTTTCTTTAGCTAACAATTCACGAGTTTTTTCCGCGAATAAAGGCCAGTTAGATGCAGGGTCAACTACCACTGGCTCTAACTTTTTACCTAATAAACCACCGGCTTTATTTTGCTCTTCAATCATCATTAAAACAGTGTCTTTTAACGTTGTTTCAGAGATTGCCATAGTGCCGGATAATGAGTGCAAAACACCAACTTTAATTGTGTCTGCTGCCATAGCCATTTGGCTTACTAGACTACTTGCAATAATAGAACTGGCTGCTATCAGTTTTTTAAGTTTCATAATATTAATTCCTCAAGTTATGTGTAGTGCTTAGAAAGAGACTAGAGCTTCAAGTGCGATGGTATCGCTGTCGCCGTTCACATCACTTTCATCCATACGGTATTCGAATACCATAAGTAAGTTATCGCTTACTGCGTAGCTAGGAGAGATAGTAATTGCGCTGCCGTCGTCTTTAGTTGAACCATCAGCATTTTCAACTTCATAATCGTGGTAACGAACTGTGATACCAGCAGAGCCCATGGCATAGTTCGCCATAAATAAATAACCAGAACCATCGCTGCCATCTTCGTAATCACCAAGGTTATATTCAGCAGCTAAAGTTAAGTCGCCAGCAGAGTAAGAACCCCAAACGTTGGTTGTATTTGTATCACCGTCTGCTAAGTAGAAAGCTTTCACTGTAATAGCGTCTGTTGGCATTACAGCCACCATAGCTTCGTAACCAGGCTTTTCTGAGTTAGTGTCTGTTGGGCTGTATGGGCTGTTGATTATTGAAAGTGCAGCAGCAAAACCATCAGTGCTATATAAACCTGAGATACCTTGTTGGTAGTAGCCATAAAAGTGTTTAGCATAGCCAGTACCTGAGTATTGGAATAAACCGGTTGGTTCTTCAGTTTCCCAACCTGAGTAGCTTAAAAAGCGACCAGCTTTAAAGGTGAATTCGTCGGTAACCGCGTAAGTGAAAAAGGCTTGCTCAAGTGCAACTGCCCCTTTGCTATCTTTGTACTCTAAGTCAACTTGCGCATTTAATTTGTCATCAAAGCTATATAACAAATCAATCTCAAATTGGTCTAAACCAGAAGTAGAGGTTGAGCTTGCGCCATCTGCATCTGTGTATACATAAGACATATCAATAAAACCAGTTACTGATAAGCTGTCTGTTAAACTAAAATCGCTAGCGTTAACCGCTGGTGATGCCGTTACTGTTGCTAGCGCTGCTGCGATACTTAAAGCTGTACGTTTGAATTTTCGCATTGTGTTACCCCTGATGTAATTTGCTTAACCTTGTAATTTGCAGTGTTTGGGGTCGTAAACAAAACAGCCATCACAAATGGGAAATTGGCTTATGAGTGCTGCCTTATTTACGACTGTGGTTAGTATTACGCGAAAGCGCTAGAGGGGGTATTCGTCAAACTGCGCAGAGATATACGTCAAATGACGTATAAAATAACTCTACCTGTATCTTGGCCAGCAATTTGCACCAAAAAAGTTCATTACAACTTGAATTATGCTTTTGCGGCCCCACATTAAAAGCGCAGTTCTATAACTCAGAGGGAACCAAATGTTGAAAGTTCTGATAGTGGATGATGACAGCGAATTTGCAGATATCAGTAGCCAGATTCTCGAATTTATTGGGCATGACACCTATATTGCAAATAGTGTTGCTGATGCAAAACAATGGTTGTCGGTGGAAACTTTTGACCATATTTTCCTCGACTTTATGTTGCCCGATGGCAGTGGTTTACATGTTATTGAACATGCTAATCAACTTGATAAAAAGCCCCGCATTACGCTAATAACAGGTCACCCGCTAATAAAGTCAATTATCGCTGACTTATCAATTCCAGATATTGGTTACATCACCAAACCCGTTGAACGGGCTGATTTCGAAGCCGTGCTCTCACAAAACAAATCAGCCAAAAAAACCACTGTTACCAAAACCAAGCAACAAGAGTTTAGCCAACATTTCGACTGCCTAATTGGCGAATCACCAGCCATGCAGTCCTTGTATAAAATGATTGAACAAGTTGCAAAAACCAACGCCAATGTGATGTTAATGGGCGAAAGTGGTGTAGGTAAAGAAGTGGTTGCCCAAGCGATTCATAATGCCAGTAATTTAGATAAACCACTTGTTGCAACCAACTGTGGCGCATTAAGCAAAGACCTAATTGGCAGCGAATTATTTGGCCATGAAAAAGGCGCATTTACCGGCGCCGTTGCTAGTAAAAAAGGTGTGTTTGAGCAAGCAAATGACAGCACGCTGTTTTTGGACGAAGTTACCGAAATGCCCATAGACATGCAGCCTAATTTGCTGCGTGTACTTGAAAATAAAACAGTCGTACCTTTGGGTAGCACCAAACAAGTTAAAGTAAATTGTCGAGTGATCTCAGCGACCAACCGCAGCATTGAAGATATCGCCAGTAACAATATTTTACGTGAAGACATCTATTTTCGCCTCGCCGTTTTTCCAATTGAAATACCACAGCTACGCCAACGTAAAGACGATATACCTTTGTTGGTCAATTACTTTTTGATGCAGATGAACCAAGAATCGCAACAAAATATCTCGATTAATCAGCAACAGTTAGACAAACTACAATCTTATGATTGGCCAGGTAATGTGCGTGAACTCAGGCATGTTATTCACCGAGCTTTTATTATGGCGGATACAGATAGTCAGGAGATTGTTTTACCTGAGAGATTGCATTCTCCTTTTTCTACACAGAAAAATACCACGCTCAGCCATGGCTTAACCGCAGGGCAAACAATTGAAGATGTTGAAAAAGAATTGATCAAAGTCACGCTCGAAGAAGTAGATGGTAATAAAACGCTAGCAGCGGAAATGCTCGGTATCAGCACTAAAACCTTGTATAACCGTTTAAATGCATACGAAAATTAATAAGGAGCTTATTGTGCAACAGCAACAAAGCATCACAAAATTAGTCCACGATGCACGCGCACCACTCAATCAAATATCTATGCAAGCAGAGTTGATCAAAATGATGGTTGAGCAAAACGCGCCGCTAGATAAAATTCAGCAAACTGCAGCAAAGATAATCCAAAATTGCCAAAAGTGTAGTGAGGAATTATCGAAGATTTCTGAGCAGGCGCGTAAATGAAAAACCTCAAGCCAATTTTTGCCAGCAAAAGTGCCAACTGGTGGCTGATTTTTAGCGTGGTGCTGTTTACCATAGTGCTCAACCTTACCTTAGCATTTAACATCACCAATAAGCTGTCGAAAACCCAAGTTTCCTTGTACAACACAGGGGAAATTATTAGCCAGTTGGATAAGCTACACCTATTGGTGCTATCGGCCGAAACTGGCCAAAGAGGCTATTTACTAACAGAAAATGAACAATATTTAGCACCTTACCAGCAAGCCTTAGCCAATTTGCAGCAGCAAATAGAAAATATACGAACATTAGAATCAGAAATACCTCAGCAACCTGAGAAAATTGATGCTTTGCTCACGCTTATTGGCGACAAAATTGAAGAATTAATTACCACAGTGGAGCTTGCGAAAAAAAATAAAGAACGCACCGCATTAAAGATGGTGATGTCAGGCAGAGGGCGCAATTTATACAACGAAATCAAAGAGCATTTTGACGCGCTGCTGTCGATGGAAGTTACCTACCGAGACCAATTATTTTTGCAGCTGCTCAATATTGAAAAAAGTGCCACCATGATTTTTTCTGTATCGGCAGCCACCAGCTTATTATTGTTAATTGGCATTATGCGCTTAGCTTACTCACTAATATCTCAAGAACGCAAAACCCAAGAGATTTTGCGCAGCCAAAATGAAGCGTTAAAGTTAAATGTTGAAGAAAAAACCAAAGAGCTAGCAGCCTATGCAGATGAGTTAGAACAAAGTAACCGAGAGCTAGAAAGTTTTGCTTTTGTCGCATCACACGATCTACAAGAACCCTTGCGTAAAATAAGAGCGTTTGGTGATCGGCTAGCAACAAACTACGCAGATAAGTTAGATGAGCGAGGTGCCGACTTTATTCAGCGTATGCAAAAAGCCGCCACCAGAATGTCTAATTTAATCACAGATCTTTTAGAGTACTCTCGCGTATCATCACGTGGTAAACCATTCAAACAGGTCGAACTTGAGCAAGTTATCACAGCAGTATTAGACGATTTAGAAATCCCTATTGAAGAAACCAACGCCACAATCAATTTTGCACAACTGCCAGTTATCGAAGCTGATGAGAGCCAAATGGGTCAGCTATTTCAAAACCTGATATCTAATGCATTGAAGTTTCGAAAACAAGATAAACCACCTGTCGTAAACATCCAGTATAGTGAAAGCCAATCCAGCGATGGCAAAATACATATTGTAACCATTACCGATAACGGCATTGGCTTTGCGCAGGAGTTTGCCGATAAAATATTTACCCCTTTTCAGCGATTACACGCCAAAAGTGCCTATGCAGGTACAGGTATAGGCTTAGCTGTTTGTCGCCGTATTGTCGAGCGCCATGGTGGCACAATTACCGCCACCAGCACAGCCGGAGAAGGTTCAACCTTTACCATAGAGCTGCCTGAAAATTATCAATTAGCCAACCTTTACGGAACCCAAACAGATGAGCACAATAGCTAAAAAAACCATTACCATTTTAATGGCCGATGATGATGAAGACGACAGGTTACTAGCCGAAGATGCTTTGCGCGAAAGCCGAGTATTAAACGAGTTAAAGTGTGTCGAAGATGGTGTTGAGTTATTAGAATATTTACGCAGAGAAGGGAAATATCAAGATAAGTCGACTTCACCTCGCCCAGGGCTAATCTTATTGGACCTAAACATGCCTCGTAAAGATGGCCGAGAGGCACTGCGGGAAATTAAAGCCGACGATAATTTAAAATCTATCCCAATTGTTATTTTAACTACCTCAAAAGAAGAGGAAGATAAAATTAAAGGCTACAACTTGGGCGCCGCGTCTTATATTACCAAACCGGTTAATTTTGAAGGTTTAGTTGATTTGATGAAAGCACTCGGTAAATATTGGGTGGAATTTGTCGAGCTACCAGCACAAGACCAATAAACATAACGGATAATAACGAGCTATGACAGACAAACTGACAAAAGTATTGATAGTAGATGACGATGAAGACGACTTTATCCTATCAAGCGACTACCTCAATGAGATGAGCTCACACACTTTTAGTATTGACTGGATTAGCTCGCCTATGGCTGCGCTAGATGTACTGCTAAAAAATCAACATGATTTATGCTTACTGGATTATCAACTCGGCAGTACCAATGGTTTAACGGTTTTACGTAAAGCCATAGAAGCTGGCTGCGCCACCCCAATTATTATGTTAACCGGTCAATCTGACCGAAGCTTAGATGATAGTGCGCTAGATGCGGGTGCCGCCGACTATCTCATTAAAAACGAAATAACACTGACGTTATTTACCAGAGCCATTCGTTATGCTTTAGCAAGAAAAGATTTTGAAAATGAACGCTTAGAACGCATAAAAGCTGAAGCCAGCAATCGCTCTAAAGATAAATTTTTAGCCCACCTAAGCCATGAGCTGCGTACGCCGTTAACTTCTATCCTTGGTTACACAGAATTGCTGTTAAACAAACAAGACGCTAAACCGTTAACAAATGAGTTGAATACCATTTTAAACAACGGCAAACATTTATTAGGACTGTTAAACAATGTGCTCGACTTGTCAAAAATAGCCGCGAATAAACTCGAACTGAACGAAGCAACAATCGAGCTACCGCCATTTTTATCGAGTATATTTGATCTGATGGAAATTACCGCCAAAGACAAAGGACTAAACTTTACAGTTAACTCGCTAACCCCTATTCCGCAAACCATTAACAATGACCCAGTACGCCTGCGGCAAATTTTAATCAATGTGATCCACAACGCAATAAAATTTACCAGCGACGGTGGCATAACCATTAATGTGTACATGCAAACATCAGAACTAACGGACATGCTCTGCTTTGATGTACAAGACACAGGTATAGGCATTCCTGAATCTTTGGTTAGCAATATATTTAAGCCTTTTGAACAAATTGAAGATGTTATCTCACGTAATGAAGAAGGCGCAGGGTTAGGATTAGCCATTTGCTCTGAACTGGTAAAATTAATGCAAGGCTCAATTTCAGTAACTTCTGAAGTTGGGCATGGCAGCTGCTTCAGCATTAAATTTCCGCCGAAAAGCCCCGAAAGCCAAGCCTTTGAACACTTGAATCTTGCACATAAACAGATATATGAAACGAGTAACCAAGTAAGTGCTTTGCAGGGCAAAGTGCTAGTTGTCGATGATATAGCTGATATTCGCCAGTTAATTGGTTATTTCTGCCAATCATTTGGTTTGGAAGTCGACTATGCAGACAATGGCCAAAGTGCTATCGATATGATTAGAGCACAACAAACAAATGCGCCATATGATCTAATACTAATGGACATTCATATGCCTAAGTTAGATGGTAAGCGTGCGATTAGCAAAATACGCGATATGGGCATCAAGCAACCTATACTGGCCATTACCGCCGCGACCATGAAGGGCGTGCAACAAGAATTAAAGGAAATTGGCTTTAATGATGTAGTGGCAAAACCCATAGAAAAAATGTCTTTGTACAATAGCTTGCACAAGTATCTACTTGCACAGCAGCCAGCGACAAGTCAATCGAACCAAGTCAATGATATTCTTGTGGTGGATGATGATCATGACGCTGCACAAATAACCGCTATGTTATTGGAATCTCTTGATTTAACCACACATACAGCCCATACAGGTGAACAATGTTTGGCAGCACTTGCGACGCACAACTCTATCAGCACAATTTTACTAGACCTAAACCTACCTGACTGCAACGGTTTGCAACTGGCAAGCCAAATTAGTCATAACCATCCACATATTCAAATTATCATGTTAACAGGCAGCGAGTTATCGGATAGCTCGGTCGAACAAGCTGGCGCAAAAGCTAAATTGCTTAAACCAGTAAACTTACAAATTCTCCAACAATGCTTAGATCGCCTAGCAAAGTAATAGCTACACACCGAGTGTGTAATATTTGCAAGCCAAACATACCCCAAATATAAAAAACCATTTAAAAACAGCAGGTTAAAAATGGCACATTTATAGCTACATCTAAAGCGAACACATTCAACGCATTCAATTAGGAGGCACTCATGTTGAGGTGGGCATTAACGTTTTTAGTTATCGCAATCATTGCTGCACTGTTTGGCTTTGGTGGTATTGCAGGGGCGGCGGCAGATATTGCCAAAATAATCTTCTTCATTTTTGTGGTACTGCTGGTTATTTCGCTATTTGCCAACGCGCTTCGTGGTAACCCGCCCAAAAACTAAAACATTGTTAAGTAACAGGTAAGTTTATTTATTTAGGAGAAATATTATGAATAATTTTGTTAAATCAACCAGTATTTTAGCCGCTATTTTAGCCAGTTTAACTTTGTCAGCTTGCGGTGAAAGCAATGCTGAAGACGCGGGCGAGAAAATTGACTCAGCAATGGAGTCCGCAGGCGACAAAATTGAAGATGCCGCTACAGACGCAGGCAATGCAGTGGAAGATGCATGCGAAGAGGTGAAAGAAGGTGTAAACGCCAAAGACCAAGACTGTTAGTCGGTCGATTTAATTAGCGCAGTGTCTCACTGCGCTTAACGCGTTTTTATCCAGCAAAGATTGGGAGTTTACCATGAAAAGATTGATTACTAGTTTAATGCTGGCCTTCAGCTTAATGTGCAACACTGTGTATGCGGGTATTGTTGATTCAAACACAGTGTTAACCTCAGAGCTCCAGGCTGTCAATCAAGCACACATTTTAGCTTATTTAGATGACCAACAAGTGCAAGATAAATTGGTCGCTCTAGGCGTAAGTCGTGACGAAGCAGCCAAACGCATCGCCAGTTTAACGCCAGCAGAGCTCAAATCATTAAATCAGCAGATAAACAATGCGCCGGCCGGTGGCGTTATCGACTTAATATTTTCTGTGCTGATAGTGGTTGCTGTGCTCGACATTTTAGGGGTAACTGATGCATACAGTTTTATCGAGCCCATTTAAGCTAAAATCCGGATAACAAGTTAGCTAAGGTGATAATTATTCAACGCAGTTTTAAGGATAAGCGGCGCCTAGAAAGCAAGTTGTTATTCAGTAGTTCAGGTTATTGAATCATATTAGGAGTTAATATGCTTTTGCGACTCGCGCAGCAATTGGTAACAATTGCTGCGCTTCTTGCGTTTGTGGTTGGCTGTTCATCCACCCCACAAACACAATCATTAATACACAACCCGCCGAGTAGCTTAAATAACCAACTCACTAAGCAACTCAATGTGCCTTTTTTTGCACAACAAGACTATTTTTGTGGCCCTACCACCTTAGCTGAAATATTCAATTATTACGGCCATTCAACAACACCAGAACAAGTAGCACCAACCGTTTTTTTACCTAAACGCCAAGGCAGTTTACAAATAGAAATGACCGCAGCAACGCGTAAAAATGGCTTGTTGGCTTATTCAGTCAATGGCTCGCTAGAGCAATTAGTGCAACTGGTGCACGACAACATCCCAGTGATTGTATTGCAAAATTTATCGGTTGAATGGCAACCACTATGGCATTATGCAGTGGTGATAGGCTTTGATATTCCACGGAAAAAAATCATTATGCATTCGGGTACAAACCAGGCAAGAGCAGTAGATATGGCAGTATTTGAACGCACTTGGCGTCGAGCCGATTATTGGTTGTTAGCTCCACTAACAATTGAAAAAAACAGCCAAGCGCTCGAGCCGCTGACTTATCTTACTGCCGCACACGATTTTAGCAAGGTAAAGCAACACTCCCACGCCGTGAATTTTCTACAGCAAGCTATCATTAACTGGCCAGATTATTGGTTAAGTTATTTTATGCTGGCAAATCATTATTTACAGCAACAACAGCCAGAACTCGCACTAAAATGGTTTAGCCAAGGGTTAGAATATGGCAAAACGCATACTGATTACCTAAATAATTACGCCTACACCTTAAGCCAACTAGGCTGCCATAAACAAGCGGTTGAAACCATTGAGCAAGCTTTGTTGCTTAAACCAAATGACACAAGTTTAACCTCAAGCTATCAAGAAATTTTATCGGCTAGTAAAAGTGTGCTTTCTGATGTGGCTAGCAAAAAATGTCACTAGTGCCTGCTAAATGAAAGGAAAGGAATGAAAAAGACAATACGTAACCACATTGGCAGTGGTTACGTATTCGAATTGCCAATCATGAGAAATTAAAAAGTATATTGTACGCTGATGCTGGCTAAATCGACTTTTCTATCTAAGTCATCAATCTCAGCCAAAATACCAATTTCATCACGTTCAAACTCAACATCAAAACGAGTGTAGTCTAATCGCAAGTCCCAACCTTGGCTGACGGCAAAACTTGCCCCCACACCATAGAAGTTGTCTGAACCATCTACTTCACCATTTGCAGTCGCCGCATTTAGTTCAGCATCCCACCAAAGCCGCCCACCTTTGGCAAATACAGTAACAGCATCATGAACTGGTAAGCCCAACTTAAACCCTAGGGTGTATCCATCTAACTCACTGTTGTAACTGTCATTGCCATACTGACCAAAGTCGATATATCCCCCTTCAATTGAGAACATTTGGTGTACTTGTTTACCAACATAAAGCGTATAGGCGTTATCTTCCTCGTCAAAGTCATCACCATCAACATTCAATAAACCATAACCTGCACCGACATATGGGCCAAAATGATCAACATCATCGCTCGTATCCGCGCTGACTGCAGCAGAAGTCATTAACAATGATGAAGTTAAACAAAGTACATGGGGTAATTTCATAGCTAGTCTCCATTAATCTAATTTTAAAACTATTTTTGCGTAAACAATTACTGCTCGGTCAATTTAACTTTGATGGTTTTAGAAACTGTCGCTTCCGCTCTACGGTTAACTTTTCTAGCTAATTTGCTACCACTGTCCATAACTGGATCGCTTTCACCATATGCTTCTTCGCGTATACGACCGCTAGAAATGCCATACTGATTGACCAACATTTGCTTGACGGCTTTAGCTCTGTCGGCTGACAATGCCATATTGAATTGTTTATCCCCTGGCTTGGAGGCATGCCCCTCAATTACCGCCTCTACTTCAGGGTTGTTTTTCATAAACGCAACAAAATCTTCAACCTCTTCGCGATTAATGCTGTTTAACTCGGCACTCTCTTTGGCAAAGAAAATTTTAAACTCGCTGGTTTTAGTGGCTTCTACAAACTGACTACAACCAAACTGGTCAACCTCATCAGCATTCGGCGTATTAGCACATTTGTCATAACGGTTGGCCACACCATCTTGGTCGCGATCAGCGTTTAAACGGCTACGTGCTCGATCACTCTTCGAGCTAGAGTTCTCACTACCACCGAAATGGTATGCAATACCAAGTTTAGCCGTCATATCGTTATGGCTTTGGCCAAAATCATGCAGAGCGGCAAGCTCGGTCACAATGCGCCAATCTTGATTAATTGCCCAGTGACGACCCACCCCTGCGGTCATTGCGCGTCTGGCATCATCAAAGTTTTGTAAGCGCAGGCCGCCTAACAAGTAATAGTCACTTTTAGCTAAATAATACAAAGCATCTAAGCCTATTGAAGCCGCTTTTTCGTCGTTGTCTGAGCCATTACCTTGGTCTAAATAAATATTCGACAACTCTAATCGGCTACCCCAGTTAGCGTTAAAACGAACACCGTATTCACCACCCAAAACTTCACCTTCTTCGAACATTTGTTTGCTTGGCAGCTTGTCGTCATCCGCTTTATAATATTGGCCGAAAACAGCAATCCACTGGTCTTGGACATTATCGAATAGGTTAGCTTCATCAGCATTGGCTTGCGGTATGGTGGCAAGGACTAGTGGGAACATACAATTTTTGAGTGCGCGTTTTTTCATTATCAATACCTCTTAATTAACTAGGTTTCGAATATTCAGTTGCCAATTGCATGCCAAAACTTAAGCCATTGAAATATCAGCACTTTAAAGACCCCCCCTTTTTCAACTTGGTAAAAATTTCCCAGCCCATTGCAATTTATACATAACTAACCTGAACCCCGGATAACGAGTTAGCTAACACATTGAAATTGATAGCAAAGTCTATTCTTAATAATTCTAGAGAGGTCGTTTTTACCCAAAGTTCAGGTTAACTAAATTTATCAGGGGACTAAAACAAAAAAAGGCTGCATAGTGCAGCCAAAAGGTCGGGATGGAAGGAGGTTATTTGCGCGTTAAATAAATAAAAATCGAGAGCGCTATTAATAAAAAACCAGTGGCTGAAATAATCGCAACCGGGTACATAAGGTTACCGGCTAATTCTAACTGGCTATATTTAATCACCATTATTAATCCTTCAAGTGATAAAGCGACACAAACAGTGCCAATAAATTGCGGCAAAGTTCTTCTTAAACTATCTATCACATCCTCTCGCTTGTCTTCATTGCCTGAATACTCTTTGTTAATCACCAAAGCAAGCTCGAAAACGGCCAAAGCAATAATGCCAGTATTGATGCTGCGCAAAAATATTTGCATCACATCTGAGCCTAACTGTGCTTCTTGGTATATGTCGGAGACCAAAGATCCGACAATGGCCACGGCTAACCCAAGAAATATCACAGTAAATAATTTTGCAAATCCAGTTCGCAAAATTGTTGTAGTTCGTGCGTTCATCTATAGATCAATCCATTTCTTGTGCGTACTCTTTGCCTAATTTAGCTTTGTCGTTTTCGCTCAAAACAATGCCTGCTTGTGGGAAAAATTCTTTCTCTTCCTCAGCAAGATGATGCAATACTTTATCTTGCAGCTTCTTCATCACTTTTAACCAGTTTGGATCACTAAATTCTAACGAATCTAACTCAGCTATCAGCTTATCAATGGTGTGATGCTCAGCGATACCATGTCTAGATTGACCTATAGTTCGTTCAAACTTAATCAATGGCGCATAAAAATACCTTTCTTCTGCAACTGCGTGTTGCTCTAAGTTATCTTTTAACGTTTGGTATAAATCAGCGCGCGCTTTGCTATCACCTTGTGTTTCAACCAAAGCAGACAACAAAGCTCGTTGTTTATCATGATCTTCTCTAAGTGCTTCAAAAATACTACTCATATTTATTCTCCTATTGTGGTGCTCTGAACTGTATTTCGCCCATCTGACTTCGCCGCATACAAATTTTCGTCAGCGGTTTGGATAATTTGTTCATAGTTAGTAATACGGGTGGCATGACCCGCGAGGTAAGTTACGACCCCAACACTGACAGAAACATGGTTATGGCTTGCATTATCCGCATGTGCAATCGCTAAATTTTCAACTTGCTGACGCAGTAGTTCGGCCATTCTATTGGCGCCGTTTTGGTCGGTAAATGGCAGCAACACAGCAAATTCCTCGCCACCATATCGCGCGGCCAAATCACAGGTTCGTTTTTGCACCTTGGTTAAGGTTCTCGCAACTTTAAGCAAACATTTATCGCCATTGAGATGACCATAAGCATCGTTAAATTTTTTAAAATCATCGATATCTATCATCATAAATGTCAGTGAGTAGCCACCTCGGTTGGCTTTATCTAGTGCAGATTCCAACTGTTCAAGCAAATATTTGCGGTTTGCTAAACCAGTTAAGGCATCGGTTACCGAAACTTTCTCTAATTGCTTGTTGCGTTTAAATACCTCCATGTGATTATTGACTCGATGAAATAATACTTGGTTAGATATATTGGAACTTACATAATCTAACGCTCCAGCTTTTAATACCTCTGCTTCTTCTTGCTCATGAGGTTGGTTGCTCACCAGCATGACTGGCACGGTTGTGCTATTTAAATTACGCTGTAGCGCATAACACAGATTTAATCCACATATAACCAAAATGTTTGCACAACACACAACAAAGTCGATATTTTGCTGTAACGTTTTCTGCAAAGCAGTATAACCATCTTGCGCCAACTCAACCTCGACTTGAGGCTCAAATTGCTGTTTCCATTCAATGAGCTTTTCAATATCGGGATGGACAAGCAGCAAAGTAAATTTGGATTCAAACTCTATATCTACTGCCTGCATCTCTGAATTGTGCGTCGTTATCGATAACACCTGACCTAACTGTTTATTGGCACTATGCTGAGCTAAATTATTCATCTTGATTCCTTTAAGTGCGTTGCGGTTAACAACATCCATGTCTCAAGTCCCTTGCACGCTAACAGCTTAATTAGCTATTAGTGACAGCCAATTTACTCACTACGTCTTCAACATCGTTAGTGTTTTGCGCAATTTTTATCGCCAGTGCTTTTTCAGCGGCAGAATCAACCTCACCCGCTAAGGTAACCACACCTTCTTCAACTTCAACATTAATGGCAGAGCCAGATACTTCAGACTCTAACAACAGCTTAGTTTTAACCACTGTCGCCACTTTAGTATCTGTCCAAGAATTGATTAATGCGCTATCTTGTTGCTGTTGTTTATTCACTACAACGAGGTGGTTGTTTACATCTTGTACCCCTTGCAAACTTTCAACAAGCTCCTCAGCTAAAGCTTTATCAACACTGCGGTCTACTTTACCAGTTAAAGTAACAACCCCTTGTTCTACGTCTGTGTTGATATCAAAGGCGCTTAGATGTGTATTAAACAGTAAAACCGATTCTGCTTTTCCATCGATCCACGCATCTAATGACTGCTCCTTCCACTCGTTGCTATCTGCATAAGCACCGTTTGCAACAATCAAACTTGAAAAAGCACCAGCGATTAATAACTTGCTAAATGAACGTTTCATATCACTCTCCTTTGTTTCGGGTTCACTAATGCTAAATGCAACTGGCAGGCCAAAACATAAACCACTGATAAATATATAAAAATACAATTTAACAACGAATTCTTTCCAACTGGTGAGTGCTTTTTACAGGCTTTCCATGTAAAAAATACATATCAAGCTCAAGTCACAGAGCTTAATCGCAATAGTCAACAAAGAAGTTTGTAATGGTGGTTGGGAACAAGAGTAAGCCACAGGAAGTCAATTCTGTGGCTTAGATATAATCGAGATACTATTGTTATTTGCAGAATTTTTTCAGCATGACCGGCAATATACTGATATCAGTAACCAGTGCAACCAGCATAGCCACGCCAGTTAACAAGCCAAATAACATGCTTGGAACAAAATTAGAAAATACCAGCATGCCAAATCCAAATATAATAATGACACTGGTATAAATAAGCGCATAACCTACAGATAGATTAGTTGCTGAGACAACTTCATGCTGTGAATTCGACGTTAACTCTTTTAGATACCTATGAACATAGTGAATGGTGTCGTCCATAGAAATCCCCATTGCAACAGTGGCAATTGTCATGGTCATTAAATCTAGCGGTATGCGCAACCAGCCCATCAGCCCCATCACAACAGCTGTTGTGATAATATTGGGCACCAAGGCAATTAGCGCAATTTTTAACGAGGAAAAGATAAATAACAAAACTATCGCCATCGCGATATATACCACAACCAAGGTGGTAATTTGTGAATCAACCAGTTTATCCAAAATATCTTGATACAGCACAAACAAGCCAGTTAATTGATAGTTTTGCTGCTCAATGCCCATATTTGCCAGCTGCTGTTTAATATCAACTAACAATTGAGCGCGATTTAGCTCGGGGTGGCTGTCTTGTATGCGAGTAGAAACACGAACCTCATCATCGACTGCAGAAAAATAACTGGCAAATAAATCTTGGCGCAAATCCTTATCTAAGCTTTTATATAATGCTGTCAGTTCGTATTCAGTTAGTGGCTTTTGATTCACCACTTGAGCAATGCGGGTAAAGTCAACCAAAGATGTAATATTACCAACAGCTGCATGCCGTTCTAGCATATCTTGTATTTTGCTGACCGAAGCGACCGCATCTGCGGTTATCACTAGGTCGCGAGTCTGCTCTGATTGCGGAATTTTATAAACGATATCTAAGCTGGTTGAACCACCAAACTCTTGGTCAATATAAGTTAGCTCTCGCCTAACATCAGTTGATTGAGCAAAATAGTTCAAAAAGCTATTCTCAGCGGTTAATTGCAGGCAGCCAATGCCCAAACCAGTTGTCGCCACAATGGTAATAATAACCACAGCTGTTGCTGACTGATTTGTTATGTTGGCAAATCCACGCATGCTTTTTTCAATATATCTATGTTTTTCAACATGCGTTTTCAGTGAGAAGAGTGCAATCAGGAGCGCCGGGAACAGCAATAAACTGACAACAAAACTAACCGACATCGCCAGTACCATCATCCAACCAAAACTAATAACGGGTTGAACTGTGCTGAGAATCAAGGTGCCAAAGCCTATGGTGGTGGTCACCCCAGCAAAAAAGCAGGGTTTGATTTTGTCTTTAATGGTTTGGTAAACAATGTGACTTTGTGATTTATACTCACTCGTTGCAACTAATTCTTGGTAGTGAACAATCAAGTGAATAATCATAGCCAAGGTTAAAATAATTTGTAGCGCAATGACATTTGCTGAAATGACCGTGACTTTTAGCCCAAAGGTTGCCAATAAACCAAGCGTAAGTAACACGCTGACCGCACAACAAAACACGGGTAAAAATACCCAACTAAACTGGCGAAATAAGTACCATAACAATACAACCACCACCAACAATATGGCACTGCCAAAAATAACCAAATCACTCTGGATTATCTTTATTAGCTCATATGCCAATAGATTATTGCCACCTAAATAAAATTCACCTTTTTCGGCATAGGGCTGCAAAGTTTGGCGAATTTGTTCTATCTCTTCGATACGTTTTTTATCAAGCTGTTTATTTATGCCGCTAATTTGTTGCTGCAATTGCGCCAGCTCAGCTCGCTCTTGCTCAGTTAACTGACGATGGAGTAAGTTCGATTTAAGTTCTACACTTTGAGAATATAGTTGGGCAAGTTTTTCTGGCGTATTAAAAACCACCTGCAGTGATAGTGCCGTTTGTGATTGATTTATCAGCAATCCTTCGTACAAGGGATGATTGGTTAAGCTTTTAGACAAAACATCTGCACTATATTGCTGTTGTTGCCAGCTTAAGCTGTTTACATCTGCAGTCATGTTATCCGCTTGGGTAAAGATAGGCACATTAACTATGCTACGCACCTGCTTAACTCGTGATATCTGTTGTATCTCTTCACCAATAGATGCAAGTGTTTGCAGTGTATCCTGGGCAAAGATATCTTGTCTTGATGGCTTAAACGCAATTAAAATAAACTCTTGTGTGCCAAACTTTTCATCAACGATTTGCGTTTGAATATGCTGGCGGTTATTTTCAACCAATAAGGTGTCAGCCGACGCATCTATCTCAAAATATTGAGCTTGCCAACCAAGCACAATCAACAAACCTGCAAATACAGTAAGTACCAACCAAGATAAGCGGGGTAATTTTGCGCCTGTATTCATCTTTATTCCTTACTGCTTGTTTGCTGCTCGGCTGTATTGCTCGAATGCGCGGTAGACAAATTTTTATTTTGGTAAAATTGCGCATCTCGCTGGCTGGTTTGCATATATAAATTGCGGACAAATTCATATGGGTCTTCAACCCCTTGCAATACCTCTGGATAATTAGCTAAAAAAGGTAGCTGGTCGTGTACACTGCCACTGGTGCGAATCGCTGTCGCACTTTGCTTGTCGTTTATTTGGTTTATTGGGTGAAGTAAATAGTCAAAGGTAAAAGAGCCCATATCACGATAATTGGATGGCCCTAACACAGGTAAAACTAAATAGGCCCCTTGACCTACACCATAATAAGCAAGGGTATTGCTAAAAGTAGTTTTATTCGGCTTAAGTTCAAACCAAGCATCGGCGGGATCAAATAACCCCAATACACCTAGAGTGCTATTCAATAAAAACCGCCCAACACTTTTGCCTGAAGTAGACAACTGACCTTGGAACAAATGATTAAGTGCAAATAAGGGTTCACGCAAATTATTAAAAAAGTTGCCTATGCTGTTATCTACTGGGTCTGGAACCACTGCGTTATAGCCGCGACTCAGTGGTGACAATGCGTAGCGATAAAACACATGGTTAAACTTAAAAATTGGCTCATTAACGCTTCGCCACGGATCGTCGACTTGTGGATAAGAAACAACACTAGGCCCCTTCACCATTTGTTGGTAAGGGCCAAGCTCGCTTTGTTTGTTTAGCTCAACTTGCTTTGGTTGATTGTTTATAGATGAAGAGCATGCAGACAAAGTAGTCATTACCAACACTATCTGTATCAGTGTTGTAAGTTTAACTGGCAATCTAACCAATATCTTCATCTGCCCACTCCTTATTATCCATGCTCGTTGAGCTTAGCTGACTTCTTCACTATGCGGCTTATTTTCTTGCGGCTTTGAGTTGTCAGCTCGATGTGACAACATAGCCTCAAGTTTTTCTCCGCCCTTAATGCCAAAATCCAAAGTTCTAATAGGGAATGGGATTAAGATATCTGCTTGTGCTAAAGCTTTACGGATTGCTGTAATTGCTTTATGGCGTGCGACCATAAAACCAGTTTCACCTGGATATTCAATCCAAAACCACACCAATAAATTAACTGAACTGTCGCCAAACCCTTTTGCATATACATCGGTTTCGTCTTTATTGATGACAAAATCAAATTTGTTTAATGCTTTAACAATCACCTCTCGTGCTTCTTCAGGATCATCCGCGTAAGAAATCCCAACTTCCACTTCAATGCGGCGTTGGCCTAATACAGTGTAGTTAGTCAAAATATTGCGAAATAAAATTTTATTTGGCACCACCTCTAGTTGGCCAAAAAAAGTTTCAACTAAGGTGTTGCGTAAATTAATCGCTTTTACCGTGCCAAACACACTGTCTGTTTCAATAATATCGCCGACTAAAAAGGGTTTGCGTATACCCATAGCGATACCAGCGATAAGGTTTTCTGTCATATCTTGAAAAGCAAAACCTATGGCTAAACCGATAATCCCGGCACCAGCCAACAACGAAGTGACTGTGCCTTTAAGACCAATTAAATCTAAACTTATAAATATACCGGCAATCAGTACACACACTTTGATAATAGCAGAGAGTAAATCAGCGGTTTGACGAGACTCTAAAACTTGGCGCAATAACTTGTTGCTATATTTGCCGACCAGCTTGGATAAAACGGCAAAACACAGCACAACAAACACTGCTACAGCGAGATTAGGTAAGTTTTTTATCGCTGTTTCTATCCACACATCAATTCGCTCATTGATTAGCGACCAAAACTTCTCAACATTAATCAATTCCATCAGTCTTCTCCTCCTGTAAATAATCGCTAAATCTTGGGTTATAACAGCATAGAAATAGCCGTTGCGACCGCCAGCATAGCAATTCCAACCCCAACTAATGCAACCACCCCATCATTGGTACAAATGCCCAATGCGATTACAAATACAATTAAATTAGGAATGGTCACGGCAAAAGGCACAACCTCCAACGGCACCATAAACAAACCAGACACGGCACAGATAATCGCCGCTAACCAAAAAAAGGCTTTTGAATCAACAAACTCCCACCTTGGAATAAGCATTAAGTCTAACCGTCGACCAATTGGCCTTAAAATTTGAGCCGCTTTTTTAACACGGCTCGCTTTCAGCTTTACTTTGCTTAATTTGCTAGGTAACCAAATATGCTGGCGTCCATAGAGTAGTTGCACAGAAATCAACATTATGCTTAAACCACAAACAGTGGGAATACCAGGTACCACACTTAAAGGAGACAAAGCTATCAATGCGGGTAACATTAACAATGCACCGAATCCGCGTTTTTCGAATGCCGCGATTAATTGACCAAACTGCACATCTTCAACTTGCGCGGTATCATCTATCCCATTAATAATCGATTCGATCTTAATTACATCACTCATAATCTGGTTCCTTGCAAAGTTATCCGTAAAAACCTATACCGGCAGTGTTTTAAAAAGCACAGCTAACTTTCTCAAGTACGCAGATGAAGTACGTCTCTCAATTGCACCAATGACAAAACCAGCTGAAAATAGAACTAAACACCCTTTGGGCGATGAAGCACTTGATTTTGCCTGAGTTATAGCCCTGTCTACTGCAACTTTGTTGGCCAACAACGCTGCTTGATACTTTGCTTTAGCAGCGGTTAAATTTGATTTTTCCTTGGCTAACACATTCAACATAGTGCGTCTCCTAGGATGTTTTTTGAAAAATTGCCTTTAATGACTGTGAAAGCGCGAGTTCTTTCTTTGATGAGTTAAAAATGCTTCTAACTACCAGTAACATAACAATATTAAACGCCAACACAAGTGTAGCGACTGTAAACCAATTTAGGCCAATCGCATGTAAAGCAAAGGCGACAATGGCCAGCAGTCCACACCAACTGACCAGCGCTAAACCTGACATCAACAGCAGACAAAACAGACAGACGAACAATGCTTTCACCGATAGTTGCACATCTGCCATCACCAGTTGGATTAATGCAGCATAGCGGCGCTCAAATGAGCGCACTAGCTGCAGCCAAGATACGCCATGTTGAGTATCATTGTGGCTTTCTTGGCTGGATGTGTTTGTATCTGAGTCGACAGTCATAGCTGACTATTTCTTTTTGACCAGTAACGAAGACAACAACGCACCTGCTGCAAATGCAATACCTGCAGTAGCGACTGGGTTTTCATCTACATAATTTTTCAGTGCGGAAGATTGCCAAGCGCTTTTAGCTTGCTGCTGTTTATCTTTAAGCGCTTCAGCCGAATGTTGAGCGCCTTCTCTTACAGCGCTTTCAGTTTTGGCTGAGCGCTCAGATATAGAATCGACCCCTTGGTGTAATGCATCTGACATCTTGTCGCTAATGGGAGTTGATGAATTTGCTTTTGCTGTAGCCATTTCTTCCTCCAATATTTATTGATGACTAAATCATGTTCGCCCTTAGGTTGTTGCAATATACTGCCCAACAATATAACAGTCTGATTTTAAACAAATTAATTTACTATCATTAAGAAATGGCCAATAAACTTATGTAATATTTTCCGACACAGTGAAATTATTTCATGTTTAACTTACGTCAATTTACGCATATACAGCTAAGTTGCTCGCCTGCTAAACTGCAGCTAAGTTAGTTGAAAAAGTAAATTATGCATTCTAGGCAAAAAATTCGTCACACTCGGCGCACCTACAATAAACTTGTCGCCAATGAAATGATGGAAGATTTCGCACTGCGTTTTACCGCAAAACGTGCGCGCAAGTGGTCTTCATTATGGATAGCTAATACCGCACTTGGCATAGTGTCGTTTTTAGTTTTAGAAGCCATAGGTGGTGCGGTTACCCTCAACTACGGGTTTGCAAATGCTGCCTGGGCAATTATTGCTGTTGTTGCTGTGGTATTTTTTAGTGGCTTGCCCATTAGTTATTACGCAGCTAAATATGGGGTAGATATCGACTTACTCAGCCGAGGTGCTGGTTTTGGTTATATCGGCTCTACTATCGCTTCGCTGATTTATGCTTCGTTTACTTTTATCTTTTTTGCCCTTGAAGCTGCTGTTATGTCAATGGCACTCAAGCTACTGTTTGATCTGCCATTAGCAATTGGCTATGTGATCAGTGCGCTTATCGTATTACCACTAGTGACCCATGGTATTACCAATATTAGCCGCTTTCAGGTTTGGACTCAGCCGATTTGGATAATTTTACAAATTGTCCCGCTCATTTATGTGTTTAATCACCCTGACAGTCAATTAGACGAATGGTTTCAGTTCACTGGAAATGCTGGCGAAGCGGCAAGCAGCTTCAATCCACTTCTATTTGGCGCAGCCTCAGCCATTTTATTGTCACTGGTTGCACAAATTGGTGAGCAGGTCGACTTTTTGCGCTTTTTACCCGAAAAGCCACAAAAAAATGCGTGGCGTTGGTGGACCGCGCTGGTTTTAGCTGGCCCTGGCTGGATGATATTTGGTGCCGCCAAGTTATTTTTAGGTTCTTTTTTAGCTTGGCTGGCATTAAAACAAGGTATCCCTGCCGATGTCGCCGATGATCCAGCGCACATGTATCAAGTTGCGTTTGGTTATGTCATTGATAATTCGACCATCGCCGTCATTTTAGCCGCTACTTTCGTTGTGATTTCGCAACTTAAAATCAATGTTGCCAATGCCTATGCTGGTTCACTGGCATGGTCTAACTTCTTTTCTCGCGTAACCCACAACCACCCAGGCCGGGTAGTTTGGATGTTCTTTAATGTAGCGATAGCTTTGTTGCTGATGGAATTAGGCATATATCAAACCATAGAAAGCATGTTGCAAGTGTATTCTGTATTGGTGTTAGCTTGGTTGAGCTCTGTAGTTGCGGATTTAATTATAAATAAACCGCTAGGGTTAAGCCCTAAGCATATAGAATTTAAACGCTCTCATCTATACGACATCAACCCAGTTGGTGTTGGCTCTATGTTAATAGCGTCGTTTTTCGGCTTTACCGGTCACTTTGGCTGGTATGGTATTTGGGTTGAAGCTTACGCTTCTTATCTTGCATTCTTCTTACCGTTAATTACCGCGCCGATCATCGCGATTGCGACTCGAAGTAAATATTATTTATTGCCGAATAGAAACTACAATATTACCCAACCAAGCAAATGTCATATTTGTGAAAATACCTTTGACGAAGAAGACATTACATATTGCCCTGCATATGGCAAAGTTATTTGTTCTTTATGTTGTAGTTTAGACGTGCGCTGTGGCGACCAATGCCGAGAAGACGCGACCTTATTTGCTCAAGCTCAACATTTTTTCCAACGACTATTAACGCGTCAACAGCTAAAAACATTGAGTTCACCAACCATGCAGTTTGTTGGTGTGACCTTGTTGTTGAGTTGCATTGGCGCAGGTATTTTATTTTTAATCTACTTGCAGGTACCAGATGCCAACATTGAGCTGAAAGCCGTTTTTGGCGCTACTTTAGTAAAAATATTTTTCTTGTTGCTGATTATTATCGGTATCGTCAGCTGGCTGTTTATTTTAGCAAGAAGCAGCAATCGTTCGGCCCTGCTAGAGCTGCGCAGCCAAACTAAAGCACTGGCGCATGAAATAGAAGCCCACGAAAATACCTATCAAGCACTACAGCAAGCAAAAGAAGCTGCCGAATCAGCTAACCAAGCAAAAAGCCGGTATCTAACCGGCTTGAGCCATGAACTTAGAACACCACTAAATGTATTGCTTGGTTATGCACAGCTACTCAGCCAAGACAATGCGATTCCAGATAAACAACGCGAGTCGATTGGTATTTTAAAACGCAGCGGTGAGCACCTAGCCGACTTAATTGAAGGTTTGTTGGAGATTTCTAAAATTGAAGCTGGCCGCATGCACTTACAGCGTGATGAGGTGCAAATAAAACCCTTCTTAAATCAGCTTGCCGACATGTTTAAACTGCAAGCGAATAACAAAGGACTGGTATTTACTTTTGAATGCTGCAGCAATCTACCCGAAATGGTTGCAACAGATAAACAAAGGTTTAGACAAATCTTGATTAATTTATTGTCGAACGCGATCAAATTTACCCATCAAGGCTCAATTACGTTTAGAGTGTCATACCGCAATCAAGTCGCACATTTTGAAGTGGCAGATACAGGTATGGGCATTTCGCCAGCTGATCTGCAGCAAATTTTCAAACCTTTCGAACGCGTAAAAAACAGCCAAACTCAAGCAATAAGCGGCACTGGCTTAGGTTTGACTATTTCACAGTCGCTCGCCCAACTAATGGGCGGCGAAATTGCCGTAACCAGCCAGCTCGGCCAAGGCAGTACATTTAAATTAAGCCTAATGTTGGCAAAAGTGGATAGCAGTAATAAGGAAGCAGATTTCCAAAAAGCACGTGCCGTGGCTTATGAGGGCCAAAACAAATCAATTTTAGTGGTTGAAGATGACCCTAACCAACGTCGATTAATGGCTGACTTTTTGAATCCACTCGGCTTTAACTTACAAATGGCAGAAAAACCATCTCAAGCGTTAGCGGTATTGGAACAAAATCATATTGATTTAATCTTGCTGGATGTCACCATGCCAGAAATGACCGGCTGGCAACTTGCGCGCATACTTCGCGAGAAAAAATATGTGATGCCCATTATTATGGTTTCAGCCAATGCACGAGATACTGACACAGAACAAGATGCAGGTTACCATGATGACTATATGGCCAAACCTATCAATACAGATTTATTGTTACGCAAAATAGGCCAACAGCTAGATTTAGAGTGGATGTATCAATTTCTCTATGAAGAAACAAGCTCAGTACCAACCGCAACAGAGCAAACAAATAAACCACCCGCAGCGGCCGAGCAATATCAAAGTTTGTTATCATTGGCCGAGATTGGTTATCTAACTGGTTTTAAAGATAAGTTGACTGAATTAACCAAAACACATGAATTTCCAAGCGAAACGCTCGCTAAAATAAATGAATTGGTACAAGGCTGTCATTTTTCGCAAATATGCCAGTACTTAAGTAAACTCATTGGTGAACAAGCAGATGAATAATATTGTTTTAGTGGTAGATGACTCGCCAGAATCTCTTGGTATGCTAAACGTCGCGCTAAACACAGCAGGCTATACTGCGTTAGTTGCATTAAATGGCTTACAAGCGCTGAATATTGCGGAAAAAATGGAACCCGACATTATTCTAATGGATGCAATAATGCCCGAGCTAGATGGTTTTGAAACCTGTAAGCGCTTTAAACAAGCCTTTCCGCATATTCCAGTTATTTTTATGACAGGTTTAACCGACTCGGAAGATGTAGTTAAAGGTTTTGAAGCGGGTGGTGTAGATTATGTCACTAAACCCATTTCAACCGATGAAGTGTTAATTAGAATAAAAACGCACTTAAATACCGCCAGATTAACCTTAAGTGCGCATACAGCATTAGATCATGCTGGCAAAAATGTTTTTTGTGTAAATCCTCAAGGAGAACTAGCCTGGGCAACGCCGCAAGTTTACGAGTTGATGGAACAAGCATTTGCCGATACAGTTTCACCTTGGACAAACATACAACCACAAATTCAACAATGGTTAAACCAAGCGGACCCAAAAGAACCGCTTAATTTACACAACTCCCAACCTCAACTACAAATCTTGTATGAACGCCAGCAAGACGGTTTACACCTGCTAAGGTTAGGCAAACAACGAATCAAACGCAGCGCAACCGATTTAAAAGAAAATTTGCCTATCACGAAACGAGAAGCTGAAGTTTTATATTGGTTGTCGCACGCTAAATCAAATTGGGAAATATCGCAAATACTCGAAATGAGTCCTAGAACAGTTAATAAACACTTAGAACAGATATTTAAAAAATTAGATGTAGATAACCGCACCGCAGCTGCAACCATTTCGATTCGCATCTTGGAAAGTGACAATTAAACAGGCAAAAAAAAGCCGCCTACAGCTTAACTAAAGGCGGCATACAAGGGAGATACAACAGGAACACACTTTAAATTCATTATAATAGACTGCGCTACTTCATCTTAGTTCAATAAAAACTCAATAAAATTTAAAAAAATCTCAATTTATTTTTTATTGAGCTTGATACAATGGGTTTTCAATTATTTTTGCTGCTGTTCACAAGGAAATTTGTGTTTAAATCACGCCCTTTTTTTAACTCTGGTTTCACCCTAGCTTTTATCGCAGTGGCGATGTTTTCAAGTAAATCGATTTTTATCAAACTCGCATACGAGTACGGCGTCGATACAACAACCTTGATGACCTGGCGAATGTTGTTGGCCATGCCTTTTTATCTATACATGCTATTGCGGGTGTTACAACACCCCATGCGCCAGCCAATTTCGGTAAACTCTGTCAGCAGCATGATTGTATTGGGTTTAATGGGGTATTATGCCGCCAGCTGGTTAGATTTATACGCACTTAATTTTATTACCGCACATTACGAACGAATCGTGTTGTACACCTACCCTGCATTTGTATTGATTATCAACGCCTTGTGGCAAAAACGGCCCATTCGGTTGGTCGAATTGAGTAGTTTGACTTTGGCTTATACTGGTTTGTTGCTGATTTTTTATTACGATTTATCCAACCTCGGCGAGGCGGTGATCACTGGCACTTTATTGGTGCTGGCTAGCAGCTTAAGCTTTTCGTTTTATGTAGTGGGCAGCCAAAAATATAGTGGTAAATACGGCAGTAAATTTTTTACTTGTGTCGCCATGCTTGCGGCAACCGCTGCAATTGTAAGCCATTTTGCAATAACTCATAGTTTAACTGATCTACTTCAACCTCTGCCCGTACTAGTATATGCAGCTGCAATTGCCATAATCGCAACGGTTATTCCATCATTTTTAATGAACGCGGCTATAGAGAAAATAGGCGCTAACAATGCGTCTATTTCAGGGAGCTTGGGGCCTGTTTTAACCACTGTTTTTGCGATTTTCTTATTGGATGAAATTTTTACCTTTGTTCATGCAGTTGGCATGACTTTGGTTATTGCCGGTATTTATTATCTGTCAAAAAAACATAAATCTTAATTTAATTTGTTAGTCGAACTAGCTACAATAAAAGTAATTCATTTGAGACGATAAAGATTATGATCAACGCGAAAAAATTAGAAGAGATAGCTCATCAAATCAGTGAATCTATGCCAAGCGGCATAAAGCAGTTTGCTGGAGAAATGGAAGAAAAAACTAAACAAGTGTTGCAAAGCAAACTGGCGCAACTAGATTTAGTTACGCGTGAAGAGTTTGATGTACAAACCCGAGTATTAATGCGCACACGTGAAAAACTCGCAGATCTAGAACAAAAAATGGCTGATTTAGAAGCTAAACTTGCTGAATCGGACAAAAGCGAATAAGCACAATTTTGCCGCCGTCTGCATGGTTTACCTCCTATTTTCCTGCAGAATCGCCTTTAGGCCGGTGGCATCCCCCCCTATAAATGTGATCTTCCTCACACTTTTTTACAATTTGTGGCTAAAATAAATGCACCAAATTGGAATTCAGTTAATACTGCAATTAACCGACATATTATGTCAATTAAAAAGGAAGACACATGGATATTTTATTTGAATACATTTTTACCACCCAGTTTGCACTATTAGTATTTGTAATAGTTACACTTAAATCATCAATCAAATTTGTCCCACAAAACCGCGCTTGGATAGTTGAACGTTTTGGCAAGTACCAATCAACTAAAGAAGCTGGTATCAATTTTATTATCCCGTTTGTTGATAAAATTTCGGCTGACCGCTCACTTAAAGAACAAGCATATGATGTCCCTAGCCAAGCGGCTATTACTAAAGACAATATCTCATTGACGGTAGACGGTGTTTTATATTTCCGTGTGCTTGACCCGTACAAAGCAACTTATGGGGTTGAAGATTACGTATTTGCGGTAACACAATTGGCGCAAACTACCATGCGTTCAGAGATTGGTAAGATTGATTTAGATAAAACATTTGAAGAGCGCGACATGCTCAATGCTAAAATTGTTCAATCAATTAACGAAGCATCTGAATCTTGGGGTGTTGCGGTACTTAGATACGAAATTAAAGATATTACCCCACCGGCAACGATTATGGATGCGATGGAATCGCAGATGAAGGCCGAGCGTGAACGTCGTGCGAAAATCTTAGAATCTGAAGGTGAAAAGCAAGCAGCCATTAATATTGCAGAAGGCGAAAAACAAGCTCGGGTATTAGCCGCAGAAGCCGAAAAACAAGAACAAGTATTAAAAGCTGAAGGTGAAGCAAAAGCCATTATTGCAGTAGCGGATGCGCAAGCTGACGCATTAGAAGTTGTAGGTAAAGCGGCCGCAACAGCGGAAGGTCAAAAAGCCGTGCAACTTGACCTAGCCACTAAAGCGATAGAAGCTAAACAAGCAATAGCTAAAGAATCAAGTGTAGTATTGCTGCCAGATAACTCAACGGAAGCTGCATCTATTGTCGCCCAAGCCACTACCATTATTAATAGTTTAAACCAAGGGCAAAAAGCATGATCGAATCTTTAACCCCTTATATACCGCAGCTGTTGATAGCCGCTGGTATTATCCTGCTGGCCGTTGAGGTAGCAATCTTAGGTTTTGCTACTTTTGTGTTGTTTTTTGTTGGCATGTCCATGGTTTTGTCTGGCAGCCTCATTTGGTTTGGTATTATCCCAGATAGTTTGATGGCGATTCTGTTGAGCAATGCAGTCATCAGTGCCTTGTTGGCGATAGGTTTATGGAAGCCATTGAAAAACTTACAAGGGCAAAGCGAAAACAAACAAGTTAAAAGTGATTTTGACGGTGTGCGCTTTTTCGCTGAGCACGCAATAGACAATAAAGGCTTAACCACACATAAATATTCTGGAATTGAGTGGAAACTAAAAAGCGACTCGCCCATTCCAGCAGGTTGCGAGGTTGAAGTAGTCAAAGTAGAGGTTGGCACTTTTTGGGTTAAAGCCGTTTAAACTTAGTATTAGAAAAATATAAATTAAACAAACGCTTGATTGTTACTAGCAAGGCTAACGAGTAACATATCAGGCGTTTTTTATCTGTAGTAAAGGTCATTCTATGCAAGATATTTCGTGGTTAGCTTGGTTACCAGAACAGGGAGTTGCTTATACCGCATCTCGTATTGGCATCATTTTTTTATTGGTTGCAACTGTTGGCATAGTCACATTTAAAATTATCAGCCCACTTATTAGCAGCGCAATTCGAAAAACCCGATTACAGTGGGATGACTTATTACTTAACAACAAATTTTTGAATCGAATCCTTTGGTGTGTACCTATCATAGCAATGGAAAAAAGTGCCCACACATTATTTGAGTTTAACCAAGCACAACACGATATATTTAATCAATTTATCAGCATTACATTAACTGTGCTCGTTGCCTCTGTCGTTCTCAGTATTATTCATACCATCCGAGATGTTTTTGACCGCAGTGAAACCCTACGCACCCTGCCAATAGACAATGTTCGTCAACTGGCGGTGCTGACTGTTTATATCGTCACGGTAATATTTATTGTGTCAATTACTTTTAATAAATCACCACTCGCATTATTAACCGGCATCTCTGCTGCAATGGCGTTAGTTTTATTGATTTTTAAAGATGTTATTTTAGGCTTTGTTGCTGGCGTTCAACTATCACTCAATCGTTTAGTTCGAGTCGGCGATTGGATCGTCTACACGCCAGGTGGTGCAGATGGCACCGTCATATCAGTTGGTTTAACCGTAGTTAAAGTACGCAACTTTGACAATACTATAACCTCAGTGCCTGTTTACGATTTAGTTTCTAACAGTTTTACCAACTGGCGCGGCATGCAAGAAACAGGCGCTCGGCGCATGAAACGTGCCCTGTATATTGACCAAAATTCAGTTCGCCACCTCACCCAAGAAGATTTCGATAAACTAAAAAAGCACCCGTTATTACAAGAATATTTACAACAAAAGCTTGATGACGGTGTAACCGTGGCGAGTTCTGAAAATTTACCAAACCAACGTACTTTGTCTAACCTAGGCACATTTCGAGCTTATGTCGAGCGCTACCTTGATGCCAAAAAAGAAATACGCAGTGATATGTTGATTATGTGTCGCCAACTGGCGGCGACAGAAAATGGTTTACCGCTAGAAGTCTACTGTTTTACTGAAGTTGATTGGAAAAGGTACGAAGCTGTGCAGGCTGATATTATTGATCATTTATTATGTGCAGCCGACTATTTTGATTTGCGTATCTATCAATTTGGTCAGTGCAAATAACCACTGCAGACACGCAACATCACTTTATTGATATAAGGCCAGTTGGGCAATGCGTTGATCAATAATCGCTTCCAACTGCTTATATTCTGCCGACTCAGTATTGCCATAACTTTGATTAAATGCTTTTTCAGCTAACCCCTCAGGTAAATCGGCAATAGATGGGAAAAATTCTGCTTCAGCTAAATTACCTGTTAACCTTTGTTGCGCCAGCTCTGGCTGCTCTAATACAAACTGCGCAAACTTTATCCCTGCTTTATCAGCAGCTAAATCAGCAAAACTAAAACCCGAGCCACCTTTGTCCATATCCATCAACTCTTTTAGTTCACCAACTTTTAAACCCATGTTTGCTTGTACCAGACGCTCAAGTGCAGCAGAAAATAAAAAGTGCAGTTTTAAATCACCACGATTCATCAAGGTTAATCTGTCGCCACCAAATTGATTTAATAACTCGCGTGGTAGCGATAAAAAATGCCCAAACTTTCGATTGCCAAATGCGATGACTAGCGCCCATAAAGCTGCTTGGTTTTCTGTTTCCGCGTCTTCAAATTCACTGCGCAATGACGCTAAATAAAATACATTGCCTAAATAAAACGCTAAAGATTGCGCTTTATTACTTGGGTTATTCATCTGGTATAAAGATTGAATTTCATTTAAATAAATCTTAACCGTTGCGGCTTTAACGCCAGATACGCCAACGAGGTTGTTAATTGCTCCACCTTTAGCTTTACTTTGAATAGCAGTCAAAACTTGTTGTTTTAAACCATCTTGAATAAATAGGTCGATGCCGATACTGTCATCGGCTAACTTAACCGCCCTAACCATAGACAACACACTGTCGGCCAAACCGTCATCCAATAATTGCTGCAAAACATAAACATAAGCTGGCTCAATCATCCATTTTGGCAATTTAATTTTACCTAAATCGCAGTAGTCCAATGACAACATGTTTTTGCGAGTTTCCGACGGCAGTAACATGCAATGCAAATTAACGTATTGAGTAGTATAAGGTGTTTTAATTTCAGTTGTGGCAACCAAGTTCACCCCTTGTTTAGATAAAAACGCACGGACTTTGGTTGAAGGTACAGTGTATGAAACAACCGCCATCATCGCATCCACTTCAGATTGATGGAATTGAAAATAAGCAGGGCCAACTGTATTGTTGAGCTCTTTAGCAATTTGCTGCAACGATTGACGGGCTTGCGACACACGCTCCGCAGAAATATGCTGTTTTTGCGTGATTAAAGGGCGGTCAGAGCGGATCAAATAAACAGAAACAGCTACCCCTATGGTAGCTAGAATAACCAGCCAAATAACTAACTTAAATAAAAAACCAATAAACTTCATGGGCCTGCGCAATGTCCTGTAAAAGCTTTTTCGCTGCTGTAAGGTTGTATATACTAGGAAATTCAAACAAACATTGCACTTATATCGGTAATTTTTTTCCAAATGAAAGAATTATTTAGCCTGTTTTTGACTTTTTTCCGATTAGGCTGTGTCGCTTTTGGTGGTCCGGCTGCCCATTTGGCGTTATTCAAACAAACTTTTGTTGATGAAAAACAATGGTTGTCCGCAGATAACTACGCGCAAATAATGGCAATTTCACAGTTTATGCCTGGCCCCGCAAGCAGTCAGGTTGGCATCTGCCTAGGTATGTTACGTGCAGGTCAATTAGGTGGTTTTGTCGCTTGGTTAGGTTTCACTTTGCCTACTGCACTGTTGCTTGTGTGTGCCGCTTATGGTTTAACCCAATGGCAAAATGACCAACTACCAGCGATGATCACTGGACTCAAACTCGCTACTGCAGCGATTGTATTGCATGCCTGTTATTCCATGAGCAGACAGTTTTGTACCTCAGCACTAGGCTGGATGCTATTAATTTTGAGCACGAGCACCATGATATTATTTAATCATTTTGCTGTTCAATTTCTGATCATAGCCACCGCGGCACTGTGTTCAGTGTTATTCGCTCAACCGCTAGAAAAAAACACCTCAAGGGTGCAATTGGGCTTATCACCTTCATTGGCTTGGATAAGCTTTGCAATGCTACTTGTGCTGCTGGTATGTCTGCCCCTCTTTGCCCAAGCATCAGAACACCCTCTGCTCCTGTTGTTTGATAGCTTCTTCCGTATTGGCGCAACGGTTTTTGGTGGCGGACATGTGGTGTTGCCTATGCTCGAAAATGAAGTTGTTGCCAATAAATGGGTAACACTAGATGACTTTTTAGCAGGATATGGCATTACTCAAGCAATGCCAGGACCTATTTTCACCTTCGCCGCATTTTTAGGTGGGGTTAATCAACTAGGTTTACCAATGGCAGCAACTGCTGCATTATGTTTAATCGCTATATTTTTACCATCATTTTTACTGATTAACTGCTGCTTCTATTTTTGGCAAAAAATATCAAACAATACGCAGGTGCAAAAAGCCCTAGTGGGTATTAATGCCAGTGTTGTCGGCTTTTTGCTAGCAGCCTTTTATGATCCCATATTAACCAGTGCCATCAATGAACATTGGCAAGTAGCCTTAGTGCTGCTTTTAACGTTAGTTTTGCATAAAAAGTGGGCTCCGGCATGGCTGCTGGTCGTCGCCAGCGGTTTACTTGCTGTGATATTTATCTAACAGTTAAAGCGGCTGACAACTTGGGCAAAACGCACTTGCTCTTTGCCCTATCACCATGGTTTGAATAGTAGCATCGCAGTTTTTGCACTTTTCACCGCTGCGGCCATATACCAATAGCTCCTGAGCAAAATAACCGGGTTTACCATCAGCTTTGGCAAAATCTTTAAGTGTCGTGCCGCCCTGCTTAATCGCTCGCGCCAATACCATCTTAATCTCATCAACCAATTGATGACATTGTGCTTGGCTAATTGTATTTGCAGGCGTTTGTGGATGGATCCCCGCTTTAAATAAAGATTCTGTCGCGTAAATGTTGCCTACCCCAACCACAACTTTATTATCCATTATGCAATTTTTAATTGCGACTTGGCGTTTTCGGGTCCAGCTAAATAAATAGCTTGGGTTGAAAGCATCGGATAAAGGCTCCGGTCCAAGTTTAGCTAACCATAGTTCAAGTTCGGCGGATGTATGGAACATTAACACTGCACCAAATCTGCGCGGGTCATTTAACCTCAGCGCTTGACCTGTAGTTAAAATCATTTCGAAGTGATCATGCTTCAGTCTATCTATGCATTTATCGACAACACACAACTTACCAGACATCCCCAGATGGATAAGCACATATGCCGCTTCTACCTCAATAACGAGATATTTGGCTCTGCGACTAACCGCCTTAATTGTTTGACCAACCAAAGATTTAAGGTCATCGACAATGGGCCAACGCAATTGCTTGTGATAAATATTAATCTGCGCAATATTTTGTCCCTGCAGCATAGGTTCAATCCCCATGCGCGTCACTTCAACTTCTGGTAACTCTGGCATATATAGTTCTTAAAAAAGCTTCAATTATGCGGATTATAACAAAAGCCTAAATGCTTTGCGCTTAACAACAAGCACCTTAATAGACAACATTTTCTACACAATTTTAATATTGGTGCAAGCAAAGCACCATCATGGTGCCTGACGTATTTTTAGCCGCACCATATATGCGCAACAAATTGTTAAGCCTGTCACAACTTATTCTATCTCATTGTTTTTAATGATTTTTTAAACTTTGGCACAAGGATTGTAAGAAGAACCAAGCCATTTCAATAAACATACTTAGGAGCATATCGCTATGAAACTGGTAAGTGCGATCATCAAACCATTCAAACTGGATGACGTCCGTGAAGCCATTTCTGAAATCGGTATCGAAGGTTTAACTGTTACCGAAGTCAAAGGGTTTGGTCGTCAAAAAGGTCATACTGAATTATATCGTGGTGCGGAATATCAAGTAGATTTCCTACCTAAAGTTAAATTAGAAATTGCCACTCAAGATGACAATGTTGAGCGCTTAATTGAAGCAATCAGCGGCGCAGCTAAAACTGGCAAAATCGGTGACGGCAAACTTTTCGTTTACGACTTAGAACAGTGTATTCGTATCCGTACTGGTGAAACTGGCGACTCAGCCATCTAATTATCCCTTTTAATAAATTTTAAATACTATTTAGGAGACTACAATGGAAAACAACGTATTTCACTTGCAGTACGCAATGGATACTTTCTATTTCCTAGTCTGCGGTGCACTAGTAATGTGGATGGCCGCGGGTTTCGCAATGTTAGAGGCGGGTTTAGTACGCGCTAAAAACACAACAGAAATATTAACTAAGAACATCGCGCTATTTGCGATCTCTTGTATCATGTACTTAGTGTCTGGTTACGCAATCATGTACGGTGGCGAATACTTCTTAACAGGTATTCAAGACGTAGACGTAGCAGCTACTTTAGGTGACTTCGCAGCTCGTGAAGACGGTTTTGAAGGTGGATCAATTTACTCAGGTGCTTCTGATTTCTTCTTCCAAGTTGTTTTCGTAGCGACAGCAATGTCAATCGTTTCTGGTGCGGTTGCTGAGCGCATGAAGCTTTGGGCTTTCTTAGCTTTCGCAGTTGTTATGACTGGTTTCATCTACCCAATGGAAGGTAGCTGGACTTGGGGCGGCAACGAAGTATTCGGTATGTTCGGTTTAGGCGATTTCTCTGACTTCGCTGGTTCAGGTATCGTTCATATGGCCGGTGCTGCAGCAGCTTTAGCAGGTGTTTTACTTTTAGGTGCACGTAAAGGTAAATACACAGCTGACGGTCGCGTAAACGCAATCCCTGGTTGTAACTTACCAATGGCTACTTTAGGTACTTTCATCTTATGGATGGGCTGGTTCGGTTTCAACGGCGGTTCAGTTCTTAAATTAGGTGATATCGCAAATGCCAACTCAGTTGCTATGGTATTCTTAAACACTAACGCAGCAGCAGCTGGTGGTGTGGTAGCAGCATTAATTACAGCGCGTATCTTATTCAAGAAAGCTGATTTAACTATGGCATTAAACGGTGCATTAGCAGGTTTAGTTGCTATCACTGCTGAGCCTTCTACCCCTAGCGCATTAGAAGCTACTATCTTCGGTGCTATCGGTGGTGTATTAGTTGTATTCTCAATCATTGGTTTAGATAAACTTAAAATTGACGACCCAGTAGGTGCTATCTCTGTGCATGGTGTTGTTGGTTTATTAGGTTTACTATTAGTACCAGTTACAAACGATGGTGCTAACTTCGGTGACCAAATCTTCGGTGCAATCGTTATCTTTGTATGGGTATTTGCAGCGTCATTCATTACTTGGATTATCATCAAAACAGTTATCGGCTTACGCGTAACTGAAGAAGAAGAGTATGAAGGTGTTGATATCGCAGAATGTGGTATCGAAGCTTACCCAGAATTCACTAAGTCAGCTAAGTAATTTAGCCCTTAGTTAGAATATCCTTACCCAATGTAAAAAGCCGCTGTAGGATACAGCGGCTTTTTTATTTGCAACAAGCCTTGTCGTGATATCGAATAAATTGACAATCATTAAGTTTGCGTCAAACTGTCAAACTACTATTTGCTAAGGTTTGTTTCCATGTCTATTCGCCGTAAACCGAAAAGCCGCACGGTACGATTGATTAAAGTCCGACGCACAAGCTACCGCTTAAGGTTGCGTCGTTCTATGTTAAATTTGCGTGCCGCAATGCGTCAAGAGCGTGAAGAAACCAAGCAAATGATGCAAATATATCGTCGCCATGCTAAAGGCTTGGCCAGTAAAGAAGAACTAGAATTTGCCAATAATCAGTTTTTCGATTTACTCCGCGGTTTAGGTTTAGGTATTTTTGCGGTACTGCCTTTTGCACCTATCACGATTCCATTGATTGTTAAACTTGGCCGTTGGGTTGGGGTTGAAGTGATGCCTAGTTCTTTTGCACCACAAAAGCAGCCGAAAAAACCAACAGAACCGGAACAAAATCGCTAACTTGGTGGTCTATAGTTAATTGACATCGCTCGGATATTAGGAGGCAAATATGATTAAACTGCTCAAATACAGTGTTATCAGTTTAACTTTGGCGTATAGCCAAATGCTCAACGCCGCCCAGCTTGAGGTTGAATGGCAAAACCCTGAAGAATATACAGATATTAATGAAGGTAATACCTACACTCGCTCAGCTTACCAACAGCATGTATTTAACCGCTTCGAGCAGTTTCTTACCCACAGAGCGGCGAAGCTGCCAGATGAGCAAAAGTTAAAATTAGTTGTAACCGATTTAGATTTAGCAGGTGAAACACGATTCAACTTTGAAGAAATTAGGGTAATTAAAGAACCTTATATTCCGAGAATGAAATTCAGCTATCAGTTATTTGATAGTCAAGGCAACGAATTGCAGGCCGGTGATGCTGATTTGAAAAATATGAGTATGACCACTAGCTATTTAACTAAACCGTTAGAAGATCAGTTTAAGTATGAGTTTTCCATGCTCAACAATTGGTTTAAAAAAACCTTTACTGATAGTCAGTTCTAAAGCGCCGATTACTGGCGCTTAGCTGCAACTTACTAAGCTTAGTAATAACTACATTAACTTCGAAAATATTACATGCATCTGATAGCAGAAACACAAGCGAACGTCGACACCTATTCATAACCACCTGATTTATAATGGATATTTCAGGTGGTGCATATATTGCTTCTACTTAACCACTGTATTTTTTAGGAAGTCGATATGCGTTTAGGATCTTACTATTTATCAGCTGCATTTTTGCTAACACTATTTACCTATTGGATTGAGGGCATTTTCCTATCCACTATGCTCGGATGGACTGCTTTGTCTTTATACGCAGTTTCGCTGGCATACATGTTGAACAAGCCAAAAATTTTTCGTAAGCGTTCAGATGGACGTATCCCAACTTACATAAAATGGCTGTTCTTGCCATTTTTCCTTGCGACGCAAGTCTACAATACATGGGCGCGTAAAAATGACTCGGTACCAGCAATTCAGCAAATTACCCCTCAGCTGTATTTAGGTTGCCGCTTGTTTTATGACGACCTCACCTACTTAAAAGCACAAAATGTCGATGCGGTACTGGATGCAACCTCTGAGTTTAGTGCTCTAGATTGGAGCTCAGTTGACGCTGATGTCAGCTATCTAAATATTCCAATTTTGGATCATAGCGCGTCGACATATGCAGATGTAAAACGAGCCATCAATTGGATTGATCATCACTTAAAGCATAATCGAGGTGTAGTGGTACATTGTGCTCTAGGTCGAGGACGCTCAGTATTCTTGCTCGCTGCTTACCTAGTTGCCAGCAATACCTGTCGCTCAGTTAAACAGGCGCTCAGTCTAATTGGTAAAACTCGTACTACGTCTAACTTAAATCGTTATCAACGCAGAAAGCTCGAACAATATCTGCATCGCTATAAACAAAGTCAGCAAAAAAAGGCGTTATTAATAGCCAATCCAGTTTCAGGCAATGGTAGCTGGTCAGCTCATCGACAAGAGATCGAAAGCCGTTTAAGTAAACATTTTAATTTAACGATTGAACAAACCACCGAGTCTCGGTCTGCAAAACAAATTTATCAACAGCATAATCATATCAAATACGATGTGGTGATCGCCTGTGGCGGAGATGGCACAGTCAATGAAGTTGCATCTCAATTAGTCGACCATCAGCAAACTCTAGCCATCATACCGCTTGGTACAACCAATGCATTGAGCCATGTATTGTATGGTGTCCGAGCAAAACTTTCGCCGATCGAAACCGCCTGTGATGTCATTATTCACGGCGAAACAAAAAAAATTGACACCTTATCTTGTAATGGTGAAGTGGCTTTGTTGTTGGTTGGCCTTGGATTTGAAGAAAAAATGATATCAGCTGCAAGTCGCGAACAAAAAAAGGCCAAAGGTGAGCTCGCTTATATTGAAGCTCTAATTGAAGCCTTTGGTGAAGACGAAGCGTTTAAATATCAACTAATCATTGATAAACAACCAAGTAAAACCATAGAAGCAACATCTCTGGTGTTAGCTAATGCAGCACCTTTTTCAACCATCTTAGCACAAGGCGGTGGCTCTCCAGACCCATTTGACGGCAAACTAAATGGCACCATTCTCAGTACCAAAGAAAACACAGCAATTGCGCTAGCGACTTTAGGCATTAGAGGCTTGACCAATACAGACATTAGCCAAGCGGACAACTTGGGCGTTGAGCACTTTCTGGCTACAGCAGTAACTATTGAACAAAAAACACCGATAAAATATGTCATCGACGGCGAGCCCAGAACGGCTGACTCGTTAGATATCAAAGTCAAATCAGCCAGCTTATCTATCTTGGTCCCCACTTAAATGAGTGGGGCTATCGTCAGCAATTAAAAGCGACGCATATAAAATAAATTAAGGAAATCTAACCCAGGATTTTTAGTGTTAAGACCACCGTTAGAATAATGCATATATCTAATCCCTAGATGCGAATCGCTCGCAGGATCCAACTGCATTGTTAGACCAATGCGATCTTCAAACTGATAATAACTACCAATATCGACCCCACCAAACTGACGATCATGCACATATGCCAGTCCGATAGCGAACTCAAGTTGCAGAGGTTTACCTGCAACAGTACCGAGGTTTTTTATAAATATCGGTGTAACCGCTGCCCCGTAACTGGCTTCATTGTCTGCACTGCCATGTAAATCGAATAAATGAACAGCCAATTCGTATTCTATCTGAGTTTGGCCTAGCCAAGGTATATCCAATTGGTGGCTGGTATTAGGTCGGTAGCCAAATCGAGCACCCTGCATATCGGCAGTACCCATCATGTACTCAAACGAAATCACCTGCCCCGCAGACTGATTGTCTCGGCTATAAACATGGGTAGCACTCAACGTAAACAAAATGGCCGGAAATAATGCTTTGGCCTGATTTAAATGGAATAAATGCATTGGTTAACCTCATTTTAATTGTTAACCTGAACTCTAGATAACAACTTGCTTTCTAGAGGCTATTTATCCTTATAACTGCGTTGAATTCGCTAGTAATAGCCAGCTATTACGTACGCAAATTCGCCTTGCTCTAAGAATAACTATCTCTCTAGAATGACTACCATAAACTTAGTAGTAAATAACAATGGGTTAGCTAACTTGTTATCCAGAGTTCAGGTTTGTTAGCAATTTTTAGATTGCAAACTTCAAACCAAATAAAAAGCACTTTAAAATCAAAATGATAAGCAAAACCCAACCATCATCGACAACCTAGGGTGGTAAATATAACAGGCATAGAGTGAATATATTACTGACTCACTAAAGCCAATGTAACTTTTACACAGAGTGTGAAAGTTACACTCTGCACATTCCGTCTACACACTAGCCAATGCATATAAGCATTTGTTTAATAAAACCTTTTTAAAATCTCATCCAAGGTATAAATGTTGCTACATACAAGATGACGCTAATGAATAAGAGGACGTAGAGCATGAAATATTTTAAATTACCTATTTTGACTGCAGCCGTTACTTCTGTCGCATTACTTGGCTGTGCAAACTCATCAAATACCCAAAAAGGAGCTGGTATTGGCGCAGTAATTGGTGCGGTAGCAGGTAAAGCCACAGGCGACCATGACAAAAGCCGTTATGCTTGGGGTGCGGCCATTGGTGCAATTGCAGGTTCCGCAATAGGTGCTTATATGGACCAACAAGAACAAGCGTTTAAAAAAGAGTTAGCTGACAGTGGGGTAGACGTGGTAAGGGATGGCGACCAACTTAAACTTATCATGCCAGGTAACTTAACCTTTGATAGCGGCAGTTCAATTGTTAAATCAAACTTCCATCCGATCTTAAACGATGTCGCAGTGGTCCTTAAGAAGTTTGACAAAACCAAATTAAGTATCGAAGGACACACAGACTCGACTGGTGATGCATTGTATAACCAATCTTTGTCTGAAGCCCGAGCAAACAGCGTTGCACACTATCTCTCACAACAAAATGTTGCAGATCAGCGCCTAAGAACGATTGGCATGGGTGAATCATCGCCTGTGGCAAGTAATCAAACGGCCGCAGCTAGATCGCAAAACCGTCGGGTTGAATTAAGAATAATCCCAGTTGCGAAATAAACTACTCAATCGCTTTACTAGCGTGTTCAATGAGCTCTTGCATTACACGCTTTTTAATTTCTAATTGGTCGTCGGCTTGCAAACCATATTTTTCGGCTAAAACACGATAGTCATCAACCGACAATGAAACGGTCAAACGCGGACGCTTTGGCCGTTTACTCACAGGCAAAGCTAATATATTTCTAATTTGATCTGACGGACCTAACCCAGCATCCAATGCTTCTTTACGAATTACGTATTGCAGCTTTTCATCCATATCAAACGCAACTTGAACGGCTTTAATTGCTTTGTTGCTACTTGCCCACTTTGCTTTATCTGACTTATTGGTCACGACTTGCTCCAGGATACATGTCAACAATATCTGTTAAAGGCCTATGAATTGACAGTAGTACATCAGTGTCACCGTCTTGCCATACCTCAATCTCGACACTGTGGCTCTCGTCTGCATTGCTTAGGCTGAAGTAATCAAAAGGTTCACTGCCGTCGTCTTCTTCAAGCGAAGGCTTATTTGGACGAAAGTCTTGATCATAAAAGTAACCGCGCTGTGCATAATTTTGACGAAAATAGACTGGCGCCAACCAATTATTCAGCTCAGGCTCTTCAACCTGCAGAGCGAGCTCAGGTTGGCTCTCCTCCTCAAAAATTTCGGCAAACTGCTCTAAATCAAATAATTGCCCTACTTGGCTACGTTTAAGCTTAATCGATAAGTTTAGCCATTCTTCATCATCCGATTCTATCGACATAAAAACTTGTTGGTGATGGCCACCCTGCAATACAAACTCATTGATCACTTGATGCTCAAATTGGTATGTATTTACTTTTGCCACTTGGTAACTTTGTTTGCGGATCAACTCTGGTAGCGCAAAGCTATCGCAAAAATTAACGACATCGCCTTGTTTGAGTTGGTTCGGATGACTAATTTTGCTGACTTGTGTGGATGAATCGCCACCAAATAGTTTTGAAAAAAATCCCATTTTACCCTCGTGTTAAACCCAACAGAACTGACTACAACGCAAAAAAGCAACTTCAGCCAAGTGCGAACTGAAATTGCTCAAACGTGCCAAATTGTTATTGCATAAGGCTAACAAACCTTACTAGCAAACTATTTTTGCTGCGATTTTAGCCTTGCCAAAATTGAATCCGCGGAACTAGACTGGTCGCCTATGCCCGCTTGCTTAAGCTTAGCTTCTAACGACGCATCACCTGATTCAGCCTGTAGCTGCTCTGATGCTGCCATTCTATCTTCATAGTTTTGTTGCTTAGTTTTAATACGTTCTAACGATTCTTTAGCATTAAGCAGCTTACTATTACCTGACACAAAGTTGTCGGTAATTGCCGCAGTCGCCTTGTGCACACTGTCGGTTGTTTTTACCACACTCAGTTGGCGTTTATAATCGGCCAATTGACGCTCTGATTTTTTAATTAAATCTTTTAAGCGAACCACACTTGCATCAAAGCTCTGTAGTGCATTTTGTTGAGTAGCTAATTCTGTTTCTAAACTAGCAATTTTCTCAGCAACCTCAAGTGCTAACGCTTCATTCCCTTGATTTAGCGCTTGTGACGCATACCCTTCATGCGTTTGAATCTCTTTTTTCAATCGCTCAACTTCACGGCTAGTTTGCATTTGTTTCGCCATGACTTCGGTTAGATCACGCTTGGCTTTGGTTAGGTGATTTTCAGCATCACGAATTTCTTGTTCAAAAATACGCGTAGAGTTGGCGTCAACAATCGCCTCGCCGACTTCGGTTGCACCACCACGAATTGCAGTAAATATCTTCTTAAAAATGCTCATGTTTTGCTCCCGATTATTTCAAAAATTCACTAAAGTCATCGATAACATCAATGGCGTTATCGCTTAAAACAGCGAGTTCATGCTCGATATCAGATAAACTAGAGTGAATAGACAAAGCGCCAAACACTGCATATTTATCACCAATTTTTGCAAACGAAGACAATGGCATTGGCATATTCATTTCCAACATGGTTTCCATCATATCCGCTCTGCGTTCGCTGAGCATTTCGCTTTCATCCCATAAATAGGTAATACACAAAATTTGATCGTCCGTTACAGATACAAATATTGGCAGTTCTTCACGACCAATTAAGCTGATTTGTAGCACATCCACTTCACCAGCAATAGGCTGACAATCAAATGAATGACCTGTATCAGATTTATCTGCAAGATCATTTAGGTATTGTGCAATTGTGTGTATATTCATCGCTATCCTCTGTTAGTTAGCTCTCTACAAGAAGACATATTATGTCTTTAGGTAAACATTAGCACCTCGACATTATATGTCAATCGAATTATCAGTTTTTTTGTGACAGATTTAACAATACAAACCTGAATTGTAAATAACAAGTAAGCGCAAGTATCAAAATGACCACTATGGAGAAATTTGTTGGTTAGAATTCAGGTTTACCATACCTTGTTGTTTACGCCATGCTTGGTCATGATAGTTGAACAACTGCTGACTACCCAAACGATTAACCTTGATATTGACGTAATTTTTATAAAACCCCTGTGGAAAGTTAAAACTCGCCAGCACAATTGGCCAAGTTAGCCATTGAGTTTTGATAACAGGCATGGTCTGTGCCGCTAAGCTATGTTTTAACCTTTCACTCACAGGCAAACCTTGTTTCACCGCAACAGACCAGCCCCATTGACCAAAACTCGGTACATTCTGGTGATATTGTTCAACTGCACTAAAATTTGCATCAGCAATCGTTTTACCAATAGCGATAAACGCGTCTTGCGCATGATAGGGTGATGTCGATTGAACAACAAGCACACCATCCGCGTTTAGCAGCTGCTGCAACCGTGTATAAAAATGGTTGGTATACAGTTTATTTAAATCTGGGTGGTTAGGATCTGGCAGGTCGACTACAATCACATCATAAATGCGCCCTTGCGCAACCAATTGATCAACTTGATTAAAAGCGTCTGCATACATCAGGTTAAGCCGCTCATCGCTTAACGAATTGGCGTTAAGCTCAATAACCTGCTTAGCGAGTCTAATTGGCAAAAACTGGCGTGGCTGCTTAAATAAGCTAATCATCATAGGATCTAACTCTACCATGTCGACTGAATGCACAGGCCACTTAAAAATTTCTCGTAATGCTAAACCGTCGCCGCCACCAATAAGTAAAACCGAGTCGTGTTTTGGTGCTGATGCCATCACAGGGTGAATGAGCATTTCATGGTAGATGCGCTCATCCATACTCGAAAATTGTAAGCGACCGTTTAAATATAATTGCAGCACGGATGTTTGTGTTGGATTGTTGTTTAGTTGAAGATTGCGCTCGGTCAGAACAATTTGCTGATATTGAGTTTGTTGTTGCAATACAACTTGATCCCGATAGAGCATGTCAGTGAAACTATTCATCCAGTTTTGCCCATAGGCCGACAATACAATAACAAAAGCCAACATCAATAACTGGCATGCTGTAAGCAGCAAACGCCAACGGATCTTTTGCCAGAACAACAATAAAATCAAAAAGCCAATTAACAAATTTGTTGATGCAGTGATAACGGCGGCTTGGTTGATATCAAGCGACATCATCCAACCTATCCACAAGGCTGCTCCAATCCCGGCACCAATATAATCGGCACCATATACCGTACCAGCATTATGCGTTAAGTGCTTTTGATAAAGCGCTTCACGTACCCGTGCAATTAATGGGATTTCAATCCCAATAAAGAAACCTAAACAAGCCGCACTGACATAGGGTAAATAACGTGCTATCTGATGTAGCTGCTCTACCCAGCCACCGCGCGGCAAAACGTCGGCTGGTAAATTGAAGGTATCGGAAATTAATTGCGGTAAATGAAAGGTAAAACCAATGGCGGCAGCAATAAATAAGATACTGCTCGCACCGATAAAACAAATATACAATTCTAGCCATGCAAAACCACTAAAAGCATCTTTAATTTTGCGTGCAGCAAAAGCGCCAAATCCCATTGCCACAATCATAATGCCAATAGTGGCAAATATAGCGTGCTCCACAGCCCCGAGCACGCGCCCAGCGTAGTGGGATAATAAATATTCGTATATTAACCCACAGCCAGCCAACACGGCCATAATCAGTATTAGCAGGCCGTCAACTAGTCGAACTTTTAAGCGGCCAGTAGTTTGTTCAGTCATTTATGCCATTAACGACACTGTAATCAGGGCAATAGAGACAACAATTGCAAACTCTGCTGCAGCCACACCGATATTTTCTTGTTGGTCAACTTCGACACTGGTATTTATACCCATTAAAATAATTGCTCGGGCAAGCTTATTTAATACGTAAATCACTGCGGCCATAGCCAGCGAAATTCCTAACCAGCCAATTAAATTGCCAAGAATTTCGGTGGGTTGATAAATTAAAAAATAGCTGGCAGCTTTAACGGCCAATGCTGTCGCTATCATATGACCCGCGTGGCGAATCGCTAATGCGGTTTGGCCGTCTAACAAAGCTTGTTGAAATGATGCATCTTGGTTGTTTTTTGCATACTGATGTTCGCGCAATCGAGTCACAAAAACCAACACGGCTTGAGAAACTGCAAACCCACTTACAATCGCAATAAAAGTGTAAGCATTAATCCCTTCAACCCACAGCAATACCGAGCGAATAATAATCGCAGTTGCAATAACCGCTGCCGCATCAACAATGGCGACACTTATATTTTCTTGACGAATCTGCTCCGCTTTGTCTATGTGATGTAGCGATACTTTATCGTGGATAAAACGACCTATTTTGATCAACGATAATCCGACCAAACCATAGCTTGCTACGCCAATCGCTTCTGCCAGATAACTATTTGCCGCCTCACCAGTTATAGCACCAGTCAGCACAATCCCCATTGCGATAATGCCACCAGCAATACTGATACCAAATGCAAAGTTATCTTTTTCTGACAATTCATGCGTGGTGTTCACCTTAGCCCACAAACCCGATATAAAGCGCATTAGCGATAACAGTGCGATAGCAATCACTAGGTCGATTGCCAGCAAAGTTAACAGCTCTGGTCGAATATACTGTAAAAAATTAAAACTGTTCATTATATGTACCTTAATAATCCTTGTTATTTACCACCAAAGCCGCCGCGGCTGAAACCGGACGAGCTACTGCGAAAGCTAGATTGACCAAACGATGATTTTTTGTTTTGGCTGTAGTTACTGTTAAAGGTGCTTTTTGGCTTAGCATAAGCGCTCGAAAACTTCTTAGATGCATTTTGCGCAGTTCGACTGGCCGTTGAAATACGTGACGCCCCCACTTTAGGTTTGGCATAAGCACTTTTAAACTGGCCTCCTTTAAAGCTTTTTTTCGCTCTTGATTCAACAGTATATTGCGTGCGAAGTTGCTTAGGAGAAGAGTAACGATAACGGCCATAATCATGGTAATAACTATAATCGCGTCGTCCTGCCCAGTCGTGATAATGAACGCGTCTATCAGTTAAATTGCTAATTAAAGCATACATGCCATACCATTCCCAAAAAGACATGCCATTGCTTCCGGTACTCCACTGGCCATAAGCCGGGTTACCGATTAATTGGCTACCGTCGCCAAAATCAGTGGCTTGATTCGCTTCAATGCTCGCCGCTCGGCTAACAGCATTTACTCGAGGTAAAGCCCCATCTGACATATCTGCAAGCACATTTAATGGGTCAGATAAAGCGTCATTAAACAACGTGGTATCTGCCGCTTGATAGAGATTTTGTAATTCAGCCAAGCGTTCTTCTTTACTGGTAAATAAATCTGGGTATTTGGCCGCAGACTGATAACGATTTAGCAGGCTTTGATACAAAGGCCCACTGGTGGTTGCATCTTTAGCAAGCTCATCAACTATACGTTGTAAATCAGGTTTGGCTTGACTTAGATGCTGTGCATATTCTTTAATTAGGTTTGCGTTGCGAATTTGTTGATTATCGATAGACTGTGACAGTTTCTTTAACTGCATATCAACAAATTGGATCTGGTTTTCTATTTTTGCATCTAACGGGTCACCACATGCGGTCAAACCCAACACGAAAATAACAACCCAGATTGATTTAAATATTTGTGGCATGGCCATGCGGTCCTCTGCTTACTCAATTCCAAGGCTTTAAATATGGATTCAAATCGCCCTTATCAATTCTCTCCTAGCACATTAGACTTTTCAACTTTGCCAGCTGTACTGCAAGCTGCTGGAGATAAAGCTTGGCAACAACTTACATATGCTCATAAAGAATTTGAACAATTCAGCGACCAAGAAAAAAATACGTTGAAATGGCAATGTGCCCTGAGCGACTTTATCCGTGAAGCGGTCACAAAGCAACCCCAATTCTTTGGACAAGTATTAAATCAAACGACGCAACCGCGCGAGTTTTTTGCACAACAAAGTGAAACTTTTCAGCAACAAGCTAATGCGATAACAGATGAAATCAAGCTAGGTAAATTACTGAGACAATACCGCCTCCAACAAATGGCTTGGATAGCCTGGATGGATTTTAACGGTTCGATAGACCTAGACCAAGCATTCGAATTTATCTCACAATTAGCTGACGAGTTAATTCAAACTGCCACAGAACGTTTGTACCAAATTTTAACATCCACATTAGGCACACCAACTAATGACCAAGGTGAAACACAACCATTTTTTGTGTTGGGTATGGGTAAACTTGGTGGCAGCGAACTGAATTTTTCCTCTGATATTGATTTGATCTTCTGCTATCCAGATGCAGGTGAAACCCAAGGTGCCAGTCGCTCACTCAGCAATCACGAATTTTTTACCCGCTTAGGGCAAAGGCTCATCAACGCATTAAATCAACAAACCGCTGACGGTTTTGTCTACCGAGTGGATATGCGACTGCGCCCATATGGCGATAGTGGTCCATTAGTGATGAATTACAATATGTTGGAAGACTATTATGAAGAGCAAGGCCGTGACTGGGAAAGATATGCCATGCTTAAAGCACGGATAATCACCCCAAAACAATGGCAAACTCACCCTGACTACGCCTACTTAGAAAATTTAATTCGTCCATTTGTCTATCGACGTTATATTGACTTTTCCGCGATTGAATCACTGCGCAAAATGAAACAATTAATTGTGCAAGAAAATAGACGCCGCGGACTTGTTAATAATATTAAACTCGGTGAAGGTGGTATTCGAGAAGTAGAATTTATTGTTCAAGCTTTCCAGTTAATACGCGGAGGTCGAGAAGTTGAATTGCGTACCCGCTCAACACGAACAGCGTTGGAAAAACTCAATCTGCTGGGCGAGATGAGTGAAGAAGACATCCAAGTATTAACTCAAGCTTATTACTTCTTACGCAAAACTGAACACGTATTACAACAAATAGCCGACAAACAAACACAAACTTTACCAGACAACGAAATTGACCAAGCTCGCCTGTACGTTGCTATGGGTTTCACATCGTGGCAAGAATTTAAACAAATATTGGATCAACACACCCAAGCGGTAAACCAAGTGTTTAAAGAAGTGATTAAAAGCGATGCCGAAGATGAACAAGCAGATATCGAATTTGATTATTGGTTGTGCAACTTAGACACAGACGCAGCAATTAGCCAGCTTGAGCACGACTACCACGAAGTAGATGCAGCGGCATTTTGGCAGCAAGTAAGCCAATGCCATGAACAAATCAAAAAACGCGCTGTCGGTAAACGGGGTGCGGAAATCATAGATAAACTCATGCCTAGGTTAATTGTAGCGTGTTTGCAGTACCCTAGCGCACACATATTAATCAGCCGAATTCGCGAGTTAGTTGTCTCTATTTGTACTCGAACGGCTTATTTAGAATTATTGTTCGAAAATCCACAAACTCGGACCATTTTATTAGATTGCTTGCAAGCCAGTCCTTGGATAGCACAACAGTTAAGCCAACAAGCTTTCTTGTTAGACGAGTTATTAGACCCACGTCAGCTATACAAGGAACTAGATCCATCTAAATATCAAGCGGACTTGCGTGAGCGTTTATTGCGTATCGACCCTGAAGATTTAGAAGCAATAATGGACACACTCAGGCAATTTAAACATGCATATCAATTAAGAATTGCAGTTGCAGATATACTCGGCCATTTACCCTTGATGAAAGTAAGTGACCATCTAACTTGGCTGGCAGAAGCAATATTGTCACAAGTTGTGAATATTGCTTGGCAACACACCACAGAAAAGCATGGCATTCCGGAAGGATTAGTAGGTACTAGCGACAAAGGTTTTGCCGTCTTAGGTTATGGGAAATTAGGTGGCCTAGAATTTGGTTATGGATCCGACTTAGATATGGTGTTTGTCCATAATCAACAATCTGACCAACAAACCACTGGTGAAAGAGCGGTTGGTATCACTCAATTCTACATTCGTTTGGCACAACGCATTATGCATATTTATTCGGCACAAACCCATGCGGGTATATTGTATGAAATCGATATGCGCCTACGACCCTCAGGTAATTCAGGTTTATTGGTGGCAACACTAAAAGGGTTTGAAAACTATCAGCAGCAAGACGCTTGGACTTGGGAACATCAAGCACTGGTACGCGCTCGATGTGTGTATGGTGATAAAGATTTAGTCGAGCAGTTGGAACAAGTTCGAGTACAAATTTTAAGCCAACCAAGAGATATCAGCGCATTGAACAAAGATGTCACAGACATGCGACTGAAGATGTTTAAACACCTGGCCAAGGGCAACCAACAAGAGTTTGATGTCAAACAAGATAGAGGCGGCATTGCAGACATTGAATTTATTACCCAATACCTTGTGCTCGCAAATGCTCACAAATACCCAGAGCTGTGTAAATATTCTGACAATATTCGGATCTTAACCACAGCGGCAGAGGTTGGTGTAATTGAACCGCAACAAGCAGAGCAACTAATTGACGCATACAAGTTATTTAGAAATGAATCACACAAACTGGCACTCGCACAAACTAAGGTGATCAGTCGGCTCGACCCATTCAAACACGCCATCGAAAGCGTAAAAGCTATTTGGCAAAGTATTTTTGACCCCATTTAAGGCAAGGTGTTATCTAGGGTTGAGGTTAATTACGTGAAGAAACTTGAACATTTATAATTAAAAGCGCAGAATATAAGGTCTCGGTCAATTCAACTCTGGCTGAGGCAATTTTGCTTTTCGATTACTAAATTGTGTTAAGGCTCAACATTGAAAAAGTACTGGATACTTATTTCGTTATGCTTATGTTTTGTTTGTAAGTTTTCAACAGCTGCAAACATTGTTGTAGCATACCCAGCCGTAAAAGAACCCTATCGAGCGGTATTTGACCTGATAGTACAAGGCGTTGAAGAAAACGCTTCCGAGTCAGTGCTTCCACTTGAATTTAACCAAGGTATCGGTTCTGATGCTTTGTTGGCTGAATTGGTCGAACTAAATGCCGACGCCGCTATTTTGCTTGGCGGTTACGGCTTTAAATATGCGCACGAAATAGTCAAACACATGCCAGTTATGGTCGGTGGTTATCCAATAAAACCAAACGGTTTTGGTGGTGTAAGTATGACTAATGATCCTGAAATTGTATTCTCAGAACTCGATAAACTTGCACCTCACATTAAACGTGTTTACATGGTTTATAGCCAAGCAACTGAGTGGATCATCCCCAGAGCACAATCAGCTGCCAATAAAAATGGTGTTAAATTAATCGCCACTCGAGCCGATACCATTAAAGCAGCGATGACCTACTACGACCAACTCTTTAAACGCATTGACCCTAAACAAGATTCTATTTGGTTAACACTTGATACTGTTACTGCAAACGATCAAGTTGTTTTACCTTATCTGCTGGAAGCATCTTGGATGCGCAAATTTGTGCTGTTTTCAAGCAAACCAACCCATGCCAAACGAGGGGCACTATTCGCGCTATTCCCAGATAATTATCAACTGGGAAAACGCTTAATCCTTATGGCGGAAAACACCTTAAATAAGAACCATATTTATAAAGTTGAACCAATGGATAAATTCCAGGTAGCAGTAAACTTACGTGCGGCAGCACACCTTGGTGTTCAGTACGATGAAAACCTTAAACGAGATATGCACATCATTGTGCCTCGTTAACCCCCTTTAGCGCGCTCTGCCGGCGGTAAGACAACAAATATGCCATGGAACTGGCCACACTCTTCGTGTTCGTCAAACAGTCGCACCATCACTTCTAGCTTGGCTTTTCTTTGCTTGGCTAAAGCTGATACCTCGCCTTTAACATCATTAATATGCACGGTCGCTCTAGGTAAGTTGGTTATGGGTTTACGGTAGTTAATATCGCCCTTCGCCAATACTATGTCCCCTTTGACTACTTGCTCGCGCATTTGCAAGTGGACCATCCCCCAACCTGTCAGCGTGGCTAAACAGTAGATAGACCCAGCAAACATAGTATTGTGCAAATTAATGTTAGCATTGAGTGCGGCACGCACCTCTAATTGTGCACCAGTATATTGATGAACCTTAATCCCCATAGCGGCTGAAATTGGAATTTGATTGTTCCAAGTTTGCTGTAACTCTTTGCACCAAATAGGCTGGCGCAAAATAACATCAAACTCAGATAACTTTTTGCACATCTGCCGTCTTTTCAAATTTTGGTCCGCCATGTGCTCTATCACAGGGTTATTTAAAACTTCATAACCACAGCGTTCAAAAAATGGCACTGTTTCAAAACGTGAAAAAGTCACCACTCGCTTGGCATTTTGTTTGCGGGCAGCTTGTTCTAACGCGGTCATAATAATCGAACCTAAACCTTTGCCCCGACATGATTCGGCAACCGCTATATGGCGTATTTGCGCTTCCTCTTGGCTAACAAAATGCAAACGACCAACAGCTAGCGGCAGCCCATCTGAGTCACAAATCATTCTATGCTCAGCTAAATTATCATATTCATCTCGCTCTGAGCCTAAAGGGGCGCCTAAAGGTTTTTTGAGCTGCTGCCACCTAAAGTGAAAATAACTAGTAAGTTGCTGCTGACTTTTTGGAATGATTATTTGGTACATCGTTTTTCTTCTGATATAAATTGATGCTGAATTGAGATTAACGGTTTATATTGTGCTTGTCGAACTTAAAAACTCACTATCTGATGGTCAACTTGTTACCCTCCACAAAGAGGCTAACCAACAATGGCAAATTTTACAAAACGAGAGTTATTTATGGCTTAAGTTAGACCAAATCGTTCAATCTGTCATGGACAAACGCAACCCCAATTCTCTGACCTTTCCTCACCAGTACCCTCTGCGAGGACTTATAGATGAATTACCAGCAGATGCAAAAGTGCTTGAGTTTGGTCTAGGTGGAGGCAGTAACTTTCGTTATTTAAAAGCACAAAAGCCAGCTTGTGACGTCACTATTGTCGAAAAAAGTCCGCTAGTTATCGAATGGTTCACGCGTTACTTTAACCCGAATAAGCTGAATGCCAACATAGTGCAACAAGATGCCTTTAATTTTCTGATGGCCAACCAACAAGCATATCAATTGATTGTGACAGACTTATTTACCGCTCACCAGTCATTAATGTCGACCTTTTGTTTAGACTATTTTATCCAATTAAAAGCGAGTTTGGTTAAACACGGGTTAGCGTATATAAATTTCCTACCAGAAACCGATTTTGAGGCTGAATGGATAAAAGCCAACTTAACTCAAGCTGGCCTAGAGGTAATGTGGGGAGAGAAAATAATAGGGTTTCGCAATTGGGTGTTTTTGGTTAAACGCCCCAATTAGTTATTCACTCTCTTTCCATTTTATATTGCACCCTAGTGAGGCTGTTTGCTCTGGGCTAGGTGTTTTGCCCGCTAAAATTTCATCTAATGCTTTAGCTAAGTCAGCACCTGTCGCGGGATTTTTTTCACTATCATAATTGCCACTAGAAATTCTAAATGGGCGAGAATCATCGAATTGACCACGATAGACCAAGCTATCCTGTCCATCAAAAACAAAAATGTCTGGCGTGCAAGCAGCATCGTAAGCTTTAGCGACTTGTTGGGTTTCATCAAAAGCATATGGGAAGGTATAACCACGACGCTGCGCTTCCTCTTTCATTTTATCAAAGCTATCGTCTGGATATTGCTCAGCATCGTTACTATTGATAGCCACAAATGCAACGCCTTGCTGCTGATAAGCTTTCGCCAATTCTGCTAGTTTAGGAGCAATGTGAATAACATAAGGGCAATGATTGCAGATAAATAATACAACGAGTGCTTTGCGTGGTTGCAAACTTGCAAGTGACACGCTTGTGCCGTCTGTCGCGGGTAAGTTGAAATCAATTGCTTTTGTACCAAGTTCCATCATAGTGGATGCTGTCATAACCATGATTAAATTCCTATTGAGTTGCAATGCGTTTGGGTTTAACCAAAGCAAACATAATTAAAAGAAGCGCATAAATCAGATCAATTGCTACAAGGCTAAGCAGAGCGATGGAGATACCCCAACTAATTACGACCGGGCTAAATTGAATCTGATAATTATACTTTGATTGTGCTTGTTGCCATATGGGGCTGTTGTACTGAGTCAATACATACCACGCGGCTTTAACTTCGGATTGGGACAGATGTTGTTGCTGCTGTTTAAGCCGCATAACTGATTGATGAATTTGCCGAATATTTTCACCAGTTTGTTCAATCAATTTATCAGCGTGTGTTTGATAATATTCAATCATTTCTAGCATGTCGCCGTCAAAATGTAGATCTGCGGTCTGCTGAAACCCTGCTAAGTTTTGTTCAGCTTCAGTTAAACGTGCATCCACAATCACACTGTAAATTTGAACGAACGCTGGAATTTGCAAACCATATAACAGAGCAAACGAAAAACATATCAATCTAAGATAAAATCTCATGTTTACTCCATTGAGCCATCATCAAATAAACATATACTAGCGTACAGCAACCCAATACTGCAAAATATCCCCCCAAAGGCAAAGCAACTAGTGCTAACAATACAATTGCCAGCACTGCTGATGCCACCATATATATGGCATTAAAAATATTATTGGCCGCAATCACTTGTGCGCGTTCGCTTGAACAAACCTGCACTTGCAAATAAGTGTATAGAGGTACAATAAATACCCCTCCAGCACAGCCCAATATTGCTAGCAAAATGCATACTATAAGCGTAGTCACATTGGCACTGAATGGCACAACAGATAAAAACACCATAGCAATTAATGCCAAGGCCAAAATAATTGCCGATGGCGCGACAAAGTCTAATTTAATAAACCCTTTTGTCAGCTTTTGACTCAATAATGAGCCAACCCCAACAGCGATACTAAATACCGCGAGTAGCAATGAAACATAAGCAGGGCTATCCGACAAGTAAACTTTGACCAAGTTCGGTAATTGGGTCAACACGCTGGCACCAATGAACCAAAACCAGCTGATAAGCAAAACACAGCTCAATAAGCTTTTATCTTTGCCAACAATAGCCAGCGCGTTTTTACTCGCTTGCCAAAAACCAAGTCGTTCAACTGTTTGTCGCTTTTCAATATTAAGATTAGTCACCTTAGGTATATTTATCGCAGCTAGCCAACCGAATACAGCAAACATCACAATAGCAACACTGGCAATAATCAGTGCGCCATCAAACGCCATAATCACCCCAGCCAACAAAGTTCCAGACAAAATGGCAACAAAAGTACCCATTTCAACTAATGAATTGGCGGCAAGCAAATCACTTCTTGGCAAACTATCAGGTAAAATCGCATATTTAACAGGGCCAAAATAGGCAGATTGCACCCCCATAAAAAATAACAACGCAAACAATAAGGTTAAGTATTCAAAATATAAGCTAATTGCAGCTGCCAACATCAGGGCAATTTCGACTAATTTGAGTCGACGAATGAGCCAAACTTTGTTGTGTTTATCCGCTAACCAACCAGCATGACCAGAAAAAATAAAAAATGGCAGAATAAACAAACCAGCGGCAAGATTAACTAGCAAAGAAGCATCAGCAGTTGAGGTGCTTGGCAAAAAAAACGCGATAAACAGCAACAATATATTTTTATATAGATTATCGTTTAGCGCACCAAAAGCTTGTACAACAAAATAGGGAAAAAAACGTCTCGTCCTAAGCAGTTCGACAATTTTCACTCTGTGTCCTTATTATCTTGTTGGGTCATTTGCATCAATTGTTGCCGCAGTATACTTTGTTGCGCAACACCATCGATACTTTCCACTAGCCTACCACGAGCTTGCAAATGACAAAAAGCAAATAAACAATAGTAGGCTGTCATCCCTTGTTCTGGCTGTTGGATAAATTTTTGTATTAAACTGACCAACTGTTGTTGACGGCGATGTGAATGGTCAATTAAGTGCGCTTGCTGATCTGGCGCAAAGTCGAACAACAAGCGCCACACATAGGGCTGATGCTGGCTAAACGCAAACAGTCGCTCTAATACAGCATCTAGACTATCTAACCAAACCATCTTGTTCTCAAACCAATAATCAAACAGTTTTTGGGCGACAAATTGCCAACAGTTTTGATAATTTTTATAGCGAGCCAACAAGGTCGAAGGTGCACAATTAAGCGCTTGGCTTAGTTTGCGAATGGTAATATCTTCGGCGGGAAGCTTATCTAATAAAGACAATGCCGCGGATATCACAGCATGCTCAAATTCATTTAAATCCATCGCCCCTGCATCATCAATACCAAACTGACGAGCGGTTATTTCTGTTGTCATTATTTGCAATCTGTTTAACAAAAGTTGGATAAAAAACAAGCAAGCCGCCCATTTGCGTCTACACTTTAGAAGTTCATGTCAGCGCAATAGGAGATAGCACAATGAATGCAACAACCAATTGGCAAGGCATCCAGTGGTTTAGAATGCTGATAGCCGCTCTATTTTTATCAAGTTTAATGGCTTGTAATATATCAATAAATACCGATGATGACGACGATGACTACCCTCACCATGACGAATATATCATGTTACAGGTTAAATTAGACGGCCACCAAGAAAATCCAATGGTCGATACTGATGCTTGGGGTTGGGGTGAAATAAAGGTCGATGAAGACGAAATGATGATCAAAGGCATGGTGACCATTCACAATTTAACCCCAAATGCTGCGCATTTACATATGGGTGTAGCGGGTACAAATGGTGGAGTAATTGTTGGATTAAATCAAAGCAATGACAGTGCAGATATTTGGGAATTACCTGATACCAGCCTAACTGCAGACGAGTTGTCTGCGGTACTAAACGGTGAAACCTACTTAAATTTCCACACATCAGAGCATCCAAATGGTGAAATACGTGGACAGGTATTGCCACATCACATCGAAATTCGCCACTTCAAATTAATGGGCATGTACGAGGTACCCGTAGTTGATACCCAAGCCATGGGTTATGGTTGGGTAACCGTTGACCACGAAATGGAAACACTAGAAGTACATGTAACCACGATGGATTTAGACAATGCTACTGCAGCACATATTCATGAAGGTTACGCCGGCGAAAATGGTGGAGTGGTTCAGGCATTAACCCAAGACACAAACAATATGGATCATTGGTGGGCAATGATGGATTTAGATACAAACAGTAGTGACCTGCTCCACACAGGCCAGTTATATGTTAACGTTCATAGCTCCGATTTTGCTAGCGGGGAGCTTAGAGGACAAATTACCGTTGGCAAAACTCACGTTTTATATACAGAGCTAACAGGCGATCAAGAAGTGCCAGCGGTAACGACGGACAATATGGGTTTAGCTTCGTTAACCGTAATGGAACAAGATGATGGCAGTGCAGATTTTGCATTATTTGTTCACACCACAGTAACTGATGCAAGCATGGCACACATTCATGAAGGTGCAGCAGGTACCAATGGTGGCGCCGTCTTTACCTTAAACTTTATCACAGACTCATTAACCGATTTCTCATTGATGGATAGCTTTAGCAAAGACCAGCTAGAAACCTTGTTAGATGATGAGTATTACATTAATGTGCACTCTACCACCCATGCATCGGGTGAGTTGCGTGGACAGCTAATGCCAGATGATGACGATGATCACATGGGAAATAACAGCTCTATGTACTAATTGAAACTTAAGTTACTGAAAAACAAGCCGATGCAGTCCAACATGCATCGGCTTTTTTGTTTGCACGGTCAGTATTCCAACCAATACGATATTGAGCAAAATAAACGAGCCAAGTTTTTTTATATTTTTTTGAACTAACTAACTATTTAGCACTCTATATTTATGTGTTTGAAAATGTGCTCCTGTTGTATCTCCCTTGTGTCCCGCTAAGATTTTCTTAGCGGGATTTTTTTATGAAAAATTCCAATCTATCCTATTCAATTTACAGCTAGTGTAAAATTAACCAAAAAGCCCAGCTAAGAGCTGGGCTTTGAAATATTGGTAACGTCGACAATTAGATTTTAGAATGGAATATCGTCATCAAAATCTAAGTTAGGCTCTGCAGGTGGTGCTGCTTGAGGAGCCGGAGCTGGCGCTGGACGCTGTTGTGCTGGTTGTTGATAACCACCACCTTGCTGTGGAGCTTGGTTATATTGAGGTTGCGCAGCAGGCTGCTGGTAACCTTGTTGCGGAGCTTGGTTGTAGCCACCTTGGTTATTGTTATTAGCATAACCGCCTTGCGCACCTTGGCCTTGGCCACCATCGTTGCGGCGATCCAACATTTGCATGCTACCCGTCATATCTACCACAACTTCAGTTGTGTATCTATCTTGGCCTTGTTGATCTTGCCATTTACGCGTTTGCAACTTGCCTTCAATATAGACCTGTGAGCCTTTACGTAAATATTCGCCTGCGATTTCAGCCAATTTGCCAAAAATCACCACACGATGCCATTCAGTCTTTTCATTCATTTGCCCAGAATTGCGATCCTTCCAGCTCTCTGATGTTGCAAGCGTTAGGTTTGCAACCGCATTGCCATTCGGCATATAACGGACTTCTGGGTCTTGGCCTAAATTACCGATTAATATCACTTTGTTGATGCCGCGAGATGCCATCTTCTTCTCCTAATTCTGTTTCGCATGTTGGTTTATATAGCTGTCTAATGCCGTTTCGTCCAACTGCTTAGGTAACACTTTTAAATATGCTAATTGTTCTTCAACGATTACAACCGCTTCTTCTATTCCTTTAATTTGAATCAGCGCCTGAGCCATATCTTCTGCAACTTGGTGGCTAGCAACCGCTACGCTCACCACTTTGGGTTTAGTTCTAATAGGTAATATTAAGTTATTTGCTAACCATAACCAAGGTAAACAAATTAAAGTACAAAAAATTAGCAGTCCACTGACTGAACTCAATTGCAATAAAGAACCACCAATCATACCGCCTGCAAATGCACCAGCGAACTGGCAACTAGAAAACATTCCCATTGCAGAGCCTTTCTGACCTGCTGGTGCAATTCTGCTTACCCATGCGGGCAAATTCGCTTCTAGATAATTGAAAGCAACAAAAAAAACAATCAGAGCAGCAAATAACCCAACTAATACATGCTGGCTAAAATAAACGATTAGCATGGCTACAGCCAATAACACAATCGCTAACTTAAAAACCGTTAATTCTTTATTATGTTTAACTGCCCAAATTAATAATGGTGCCATTAATACAAAAGAAGCCAATAAAGCGGGGAAATATACCATCCAATGACTTTTGGCAGCAAAACCAGCGCTCACCAATAAACCAGGCACGGCAACAAATAAACAAGTTAATAGCATATGCAAAATAAATACGCCGACATTTAGCTTGATCAATTGCGGGTGCTTGGCAAGTTTTTTCAGTTGCGCGGGAACGGGAATTGCGTCTCGATTAGAGCCCCGGCTAACAGAATCAGGCACCTGAAAATAAACTAGAAGCATACCTAAAACAGCGAATGCAGCTGTTAAATAAAACAAACCTGATAAGCCAAATCGCTCTGCTAATAACGGGCCAACAACCATAGCCGCGGCAAATGATAGGCCGATACTCATGCCAATAAGAGCCATGACTTTAGAACGCTGTTGCTCACGGGTTAAGTCTGACGCTAACGCAAGCACCGCACTGGCAATAGCGCCTGTGCCTTGTAAAAAACGCCCGACCGCAACCCAATAGACGTGCTCAGCCATGCCAGCAACTAAGCTACCTATGGCGAATAAACATAAGCCCAACAAAATAACTGGCCGGCGGCCAATTTTATCTGACAACAAGCCCATGGGTATTTGCAACAATGCTTGGGTTAACCCATATGCACCTATAATAATGCCTATCCACAAAGGCGATACACCAGATAACTGTTCGCCATACACTGCAATAACAGGCATGATCATAAACAAGCCCATCATCCGCAGGCTAAATATGCCGGCTAAAACTGCAGCAATTTTCTTTTCGTATCGGGTTAATGTCTCTGACATAAAATTGCAATAAGTGAACTAACTATCGAGCGACGCAGTATAACATGCCATTAGCTGATGTACTGTATAATTAAACAGATTTTTTTAATTGTGAAAGTAAGGTAACCGATAAAAGGTAGCAGGCTAAGAATAATCTGTGCCATAATAACTGTCTATATTTACAGTTATCATTCATTTTTTCAGGGCAAATATGGATACCATCGAAGTTAGAGGGGCACGTACCCACAACCTAAAAAATATCGACCTAACTTTACCGCGTGACAAATTAATCGTTATCACAGGTTTATCTGGTTCTGGTAAGTCATCTCTCGCTTTTGACACACTGTATGCCGAAGGGCAACGCCGTTATGTCGAGTCTTTGTCTGCGTATGCTCGTCAGTTTTTATCCTTAATGGAAAAACCCGACGTCGATCATATTGAAGGTTTGTCGCCGGCAATTTCAATTGAACAAAAAAGCACTTCGCACAACCCAAGATCGACAGTTGGGACCATTACTGAAGTTTATGATTATTTAAGACTATTGTTTGCCCGCGTTGGTGAACCAAGATGTCCAACACATAAACAGCCGCTAGCCGCGCAAACCGTCAGTCAGATGGTTGATCAGGTTTTGGCTTTACCCGAAGGCAGCAAACTAATGTTGTTGGCGCCCATTATTAAAGGCCGTAAGGGCGAGCATATTAAAACATTCGAAAGTTTAGCAGCTCAAGGTTTTATCCGTGCACGGGTCAATGGAGAAATCTGTGATTTGTCTGATCCACCAACGTTAGAACTACATAAAAAACACACGATTGAAGTTGTTATTGACCGTTTTAAAGTTCGACAAGATTTGCAAACTCGTTTGGCTGAGAGTTTTGAAACCGCACTCGATATTGCAAACGGTGTGGCAACTATTGCATGGATGGATGATCCACAACAGCCGGAAATGATTTTTTCAGCTAATTTTTCCTGCCCACACTGTGGCTATAGCATGCAGGAAATTGAACCTAGAATCTTCTCTTTTAATAGCCCATCAGGCGCTTGCGGCAGTTGCGATGGCTTAGGGGTAAAACAATATTTTGATCCCAACAGAGTCGTTAGCAATCCAGAGTTAAGTTTGTCTGGAGGGGCAATTAAAGGTTGGGATAAACGCAGCTTTTATTACTTTCAAATGCTAAAAACGGTAGCCGAACACTATGATTTTGATGTTACAGCACCATGGCAAACGCTCGATGACGAACAACAAAAAGTTGTGTTGTATGGCACCGGAAAACTCAGCCTAGATTTTAATTATATGAATGATAGAGGTGACATTATCCGTCGCCAACATCCTTTTGAGGGCATAATTCCCAATATGGAACGACGTTACCGTGAAACAGAATCTAATTCGGTACGCGAAGAAATGGCGAAGTTCCTCAACAATCAAGCCTGCCCTAGCTGTAAAGGCACACGGTTGCGTGAAGAAGCGAGAAATGTTTTTGTCGCTGATACAAGCTTACCGCAAGTGGCCGATTTATCCATTGAACAAGCATCTAACTTTTTTACCAACTTACAACTGACTGGGCAAAAAGCACAAATTGCCGACAAAATCCTCAAAGAAATTAACGACAGGCTCGGTTTTTTAGTCAATGTAGGTTTAAACTATTTAACCTTATCACGCAGTGCAGATACGCTCTCTGGTGGTGAAGCACAGCGCATACGCTTGGCTAGCCAAATTGGCGCAGGTTTGGTTGGTGTAATGTATGTGTTAGACGAACCATCAATCGGCCTGCATCAACGCGATAATGAAAGATTATTAAAAACCCTGACACATTTACGAGATTTGGGTAACACTGTGATAGTGGTTGAGCATGATGAAGATGCTATTCGTTGTGCGGATCATGTATTAGATATTGGACCAAGAGCAGGCGTGCATGGTGGTGAAATTGTCGCGCAAGGTACTGTCGAAGACATCAAGAGTAGTGAACACTCACTTACTGGACAATACCTGTCAGGTAAAAGAAAGATTGAAATCCCTAAAAAGCGACATCAACCAAATGATAAATGGATTGAGTTAAAAGGTGCCAGTGGTAATAATCTAAAAAATGTTGACTTGGCTATTCCATTTGGATTGCTAACCTGTATCACAGGTGTCTCAGGTTCGGGCAAATCAACCTTAATCAACGACACTTTATTTAGTTTGGCACAAACCGAATTGAATAAAGCCACAACCAATCAAGCAGCTCCTTATAAAAGCATTCATGGTTTAGATCACCTAGATAAAGTTGTTGATATTGACCAAAGCCCTATTGGCCGTACACCCAGATCCAACCCTGCAACTTATACAGGTATATTCACGCCAATTAGAGAGCTGTTTTCCGCAACACAAGAAGCACGCTCACGCGGCTACAAACCCGGCCGTTTTAGTTTTAATGTTAAAGGTGGACGCTGCGAAGCTTGCCAAGGTGATGGCGTTATAAAGGTAGAGATGCACTTTTTGCCTGACGTATATGTTGCTTGCGATGAATGTAAAGGCAAACGTTACAACCGCGAAACTTTAGAAATAAAGTATAAAGGTAAAAACATTCACGAGACATTGGATATGACAGTGGAAGATGCGCGTGAATTTTTTGATGCTGTCCCGGCGATTGCACGCAAACTACAAACGTTAATGGACGTTGGTTTGAGTTATATTCGATTGGGCCAAGCAGCAACCACATTATCTGGCGGTGAAGCACAAAGGGTAAAGCTTGCCCGGGAGTTATCCAAACGCGATACCGGCAAAACCTTATATATTTTGGACGAACCCACCACAGGTTTACATTTTTACGATATTGAACAATTACTGTCGGTTATCCATAGGTTAAGGGATCATGGCAACACTGTGGTGATTATTGAGCATAATTTAGACGTGATCAAAACGGCCGACTGGATCGTCGATTTAGGTCCCGAAGGTGGTAGCGGCGGTGGTGAAATCCTATTTGCTGGTGCGCCAGAAGATTTAGTTCAACAAGAAAACAGTCATACCGGAAGATTTTTAAAGCCGCTGCTCTAGGAACTTGTTTGAACTAGGCAACAACACAAAAGTAACAAGAGGTGGTTGGGATAGCCGTTGCTCGCCGGTTATATCCACGTAATTGGCAGTTGATTGTCCCCAACGCCCAATCACCCTTCCAGCATTTTTATCGTTATAAAAATAACAATACAAATGCTGGGAGAGGTGGTTGGGTTAACCAACCTTAGCTAATTCACTGCGCATTTCATCAACAGCAACTTTATAATCGTCAGCACCAAAAATAGCAGTACCAGCGACAAACATATCCGCACCTGCAGCAGCAACTTCAGCGATATTATTGGTTTTAACACCACCATCAACTTCAATGCGGGTATTTAAGCCTAATTCATTTATACGTGCGCGTAGCTGACGAATTTTATCCAAGGTATAAGGAATAAACGACTGACCACCAAAACCAGGATTAACAGACATAAATAACACAAAGTCTAATTGAGGCAGCACGTAGTCTAGTACAGATAACGGCGTTGCAGGATTCAGCACTAAACCCGCTTTTATTCCACGTTGTTTAATTAAATTAATAGAACGATCAACATGACGGCTCGCTTCGGGATGAAAACTAATATATGCAGCGCCAGCATCGGCAAACTGGTTAATTAAGTCATCAACTGGCTCTACCATTAAATGAACATCAAAATCAGCCTTTATGCCGTAGTTTTTTAAAGCCTGTAAAACGGCAGGACCAAAAGTTAAATTTGGTACATAGTGGTTATCCATTACATCAAAATGGATAACGTCAGCACCCGCGGCTACTACATTCTCTACTTCTTCACCAAGTCGAGCCAGATCCGCGGCTAAAATCGACGGTGCTATAAAATAAGGGTTCATAGTTGTCATACCTACATATTTTGTTTTGGTTAATCTCGCTTATTCTACCCGCTAACTCAAGTCAAACCAAACATAGCGATAATGCAGTTATGCGCGTTCCAATTGCGCAATTAGTTCTCATCTAATTGGCAATTAACTAAAAAGATGCAATAAAAGCGTAAAAATGACTACAGACCAATTAATTTGCACCACATTAGTACACGCCAGTTCACATTTGCACCAACTAATATCAGTATTTTGTAGTGATTTTGCCAAATAAGTGCTATAAACTGCGGTTGCAGTTCACGAAAAAAAAGCAAAAACGCCCGATATAATGGGCTTTATAAGCTTTTTTTAAGGGAAATTAAAAAATCGGCACGGGGGTTGCTATACCTCTGCAGCACATTTAGCAAATTGAAAAATTCCAATTTGGAGAACTAGCATGAAAAAAACATTACTTGTAGCTTCTATCTTAGGCGCAGTATCAACTATGGCTTCTACTTCTGCTATGGCAGTAGAAGGTTTATCAGCAAACGCAGCAGTAACTTCTAACTACTACTGGCGTGGTATGACTCAATCAAATGACGGTGCGGCTGTTTCTGGCGGTATCGATTATGCAGATGAGTCTGGTGCCTATGCAGGTGTTTGGGTTTCAACTCTTGGCGAAAGCAATACTTCAGCTTCTTCAGAAGTTGACTATTACGTTGGCTACGCTGGCGAGCTTGAAGGCTTTTCTTATGATGTAGGTTATGTCTACTTTGCATATCCTAAAAAATCTGCTATCCCAGCAGGTAACGCCACTGATTTAGATTTCGGTGAAATTTACGCAAGCGTTTCTTTCGATAACTTAACTTTGGGTTTAGCTGTTTTAGCAAATGCAGAAACTGATGGCGCAAGCTTTGGTGATTCAACTTATATCTCAGCTGATTACTCTTTAGAAGTTGCTGAAGGTTTAGAAGCTGCTTTCCATATCGGTTCATATGATGGTGACTTTGCAAATGAAGGCATCGACCTTGGTGCAAGCATCTCTAAAGACGGTTTCACATTCGGTGTTGTGGAATCAGATCGTGACGGTCAATCTTTAGGTTACTACGTTTCTTACGCTGTAGACTTCGACCTATAATTTAGATTTTATTATCTAGATGACAAAAACCCGCTTCGGCGTAATGCCGATCAGTTAAGCAATAAATAG
>NZ_ARZY01000007.1 GCF_000568405.1 Catenovulum agarivorans DS-2 | reverse complement strand
AGTCAGTTGTTAACTGACTGGCATTACGCTTTCGCGACCTTTTAGTGACAGATTCAAATTCAATGTGTCTACATCAATGGGTCTTGATCCGCGCCTTCTTTTTCAATCACGGTTGGGATCATATCTTCACGACTAATACCTAGTTTCAATGCCGCTACACTTGCAACGAATATTGAAGAATAAGTACCGATGAACACACCAAACAATAATGCGGTTGCGAAACCGTGAATCAGTGCACCACCTTTAAAAAATAGAGCAAGCAACACCAATACAGTGGTTAATGAAGTAATAGTTGTACGGCTTAATGTTTGCGTTAGTGACTCGTTGATAATTTCCGCTACATCATCAATACGTAATTTACGGAAATTTTCACGAATACGGTCAAACACAACGATAGTATCGTTCAAGGAATAACCGATAACCGCAAGTACCGCAGCTAATACAGTTAAATCAAACTCAATGCCTAAAACAGAGAATAAACCCACAGTAATAGTTACATCGTGCGCTAATGCCAATACTGAGCCTAGTGCAAAACGCCATTCAAAACGAAATGCCACATAAATTAAGATACAGATAAGCGCTACTAACATAGCTAAGCCGCCCTGCTCTTTTAGCTCTTCACCAACACTTGGGCCAACAAATTCAATGCGACGCATCTCTGCTTCGCCAGATGAAGTAGTAGAAACAATATCTAATACTTGGTTGCTTAGTGTTTCTGGCTTAACAGCATCACGCGGCGCTAACCGAATTAATACATCAGAACTGGTGCCAAAATGTTGAACGACAGCGTCACTAAACCCGTTTGCATCTAGCTGACCACGAATTTCAGATAAATCCGCTGCTTTGTCATAGCCGACTTCAATTAACGTACCACCAGTAAAATCTAAACCGAATTTAAGGCCGTTTACTGATAACGATACAATTGAGCCTATAATCATTGCCGCAGATAAAAATATCGCCAGTTTCGCTTGCGACATAAAGTTGATGGTGTTTTTAAATTTAAACCACATATGCCGGCTCCTTAAATTGACAATTTATTCACTTTACGACCACCCACAGCTAAATTAACAACTGCTCGGGTAACCACAATAGCGGTAAACATTGAGGTTGCGATACCTATGGCTAAGGTAACCGCAAAGCCTTTTATTGGACCTGTACCAACGGCAAACAAAATAACGGCAGCAATAAAGGTCGTTATGTTGGCATCGGCAATGGTTGAGAATGCACTATCGTAACCTTGGTGAATGGCTTTTTGTGGGCCTTTACCATCGATAATTTCTTCACGAATCCGCTCAAATATCAGTACATTGGCATCAACCGCCATACCAACGGTTAAGACAATACCAGCCATACCAGGTAGAGTTAGCGTTGCACCTGGAATAAGCGACATAACCCCAACAATTAAGACTAAGTTAAGTGCAAGTGCAATATTGGCAACTACGCCAAAACCACGGTAGTACAAGATCATAAATGCAAGTACCAAACAAAAACCCCAGACAATCGCTGTCATACCTAAGTCGATGTTTTCTTGACCTAAGCTTGGACCAACTGTGCGTTCTTCAACAATTTGAATTGGCGCGATCAACGCACCAGCACGCAATAACAAAGCGAGATTTTGAGCTTCATTCGGGCTATCAATGCCAGTAATTCGGAAGCTGCGGGCTAAACGAGCTTGAATAGTCGCCACATTAATCACTTCTTTAATCGCTTCAAATTCTAGCGAGCCATCCGGTTTTTTACGACCTGTAGCTTTGTATTCAACAAATAAAGTTGCCATTGTTTTACCAATATTATCCTTGGTAAAGTGCGACATTTTATTACCACCTTGACCGTCTAAGTCGATATTAACTTGCGGTCTTTGGTATTCGTCGAAGCTAGAATTTGCCCCTGTAATGTGATTACCTGTTAAGATAACGTCTTTCTTAAGCACTACAGGGCGACCAGTGCGTCTGTCATAAAATACTTCTGAGCCTGGCGGAACTCGGCCTGCAGCTGCCGATGCTGGGTCTGCATCTTCGTCCACTTTTCTAAATTCAAGCGTTGCAGTTGCGCCCAAAATTTCTTTCGCTCGCGCTGTGTCTTGCACACCAGGAAGTTCAACTACAATGCGGTCTGCACCTTGGCGCATAACCAAAGGTTCAGCAACACCCAGTTGATTTACACGATTACGAATAATGGTGATATTTTGCTGCAATGCATATTCTTTAACTTCTTTAACACGTGCTTCAGACATAGTTGCGGTTAAAGTATTTTCATCACTGCGGCTTTCATCGATCGTCAACTCGCGAAAGGTATCTGACAAATGGTCAATCGCTTTAAGCATGTCTTCTTCTTTACGAAAAGAAACTTTAATGCCATTACCATGTTCAGTCAGCCTACGATAACGAATGCGTTGCTCGCGTAACTCAGATCTAAAATCAGCTAACATCTCCTCTTGCTTTTTCTGCAAAGCAACACTCATGTCAACTTCCATTAAGAAGTGCACACCGCCACGCAAATCTAAACCGAGCTTCATCGGGTTGCCACCTACATCTTCCAACCATTTAGGTTGTGCAGGCATAATATTTAACGCAACAATGAAGTCGGTACCTAAAGCTTGCATAGAAACATCACGCGCTTCTAACTGAGCATCGGTATCTTTAAAACGAACCTGAATTTGGTTGTTCTCGATTTTTATCGACTGATAAGGAATTTGATTTGAGTCGAGCGCTTGTTTAACTTGCTCTAATTGCGAAATTTCTACATCACCGCCTCGGGTGGCTGAAATTTGCAATGCAGGATCTTCCCCATAAATATTGGGAAGAGCATACAAAAAACCTGCGGATACTATGACTAGTATCAGCAGGTATTTCCACATAGGATATTTATTTAACACAATCCGTCCCTATTAGATCGATTTAATCGTGCCTTTTGGCAATACAGCAGTTACAGAACTTTTTTGTACTGCAACGTCCACTCCGTCTGCCAAAGTCACTAAAATGAAGTCTTTCTCATCACTTACTTTGCTCACTCGACCAACTAAGCCGCCTTGAGTCAAAACTTCATCACCTTTGCCAATAGAAGCGATTAATGATTTATGTTCTTTCATACGCTTTGCTTGTGGGCGATACAGCATGAAATAAAAAATCAAACCAAAAACAACTAACATAATAACCATTTGCATGCCACCACCTTGAGCTGGTGCAGCACCGTTGGCATATGCATTTGCAATTAAAAAGTCCATAACATTCCCCTATATTCTAATAAAAATAAATTAATCTTGATTGTCTAATGGCGGCACAGGTAAACCACGTGCTGCGTAAAATTCTTCAACAAATTGTTCTAGCTCACCAGCGGCTATTGCGTCGCGTAATTGCTCCATTAGTCTTTGGTAGTAGCGCAAGTTATGAATTGTGTTTAAACGTGCACCGAGTATCTCGTTGCATTTGTCTAAGTGATGTAGATATGCTCTAGAATAATTTTTACAAGTGTAGCAGTCACAATTTTCATCTAATGGGCCTGTGTCTGTCTTGTGTTTTGCGTTTCTAAGCTTAACTACACCATCACTAACAAAGATGTGACCGTTACGTGCATTGCGCGTTGGCATTACACAGTCAAACATGTCAATACCACGGCGAACCGCTTCTACTATGTCTTCTGGTTTACCAACGCCCATCAAATAACGTGGTTTGTTGGTTGGCATTTTGTCGGTTAGGTTATTTAAGATATTAATCATATCTTCTTTTGGCTCACCTACAGATAAACCACCTATGGCATAACCATCAAAACCAATTTCTTCTAAACCATTTAAGCTTTCTTCACGCAAATGTGGATACATACCACCTTGCACGATACCGAATAACGCAGAAGGATTGCCTTCATGTGCATCTTTAGAACGTTTTGCCCAACGCAAAGATAACTCCATTGAAGTACGCGCTTGCTCTTCAGTTGCTGGATATGGAGTACATTCGTCAAATATCATCACGATATCTGAACCCAATTCGCGCTGAACTTGCATGGCTTTTTCTGGGGTTAATTCAATACGTTCCCCATTAATTGGTGAGCGGAAAATAACACCTTGCTCGGTAATTTTACGTAACTCACCTAAGCTAAATACTTGGAAGCCGCCAGAATCAGTTAAGATAGGTTTTTGCCAATTCATAAAGTCGTGCAAATCACCATGCATACGGATAATTTCAGTACCCGGTCTTAACATTAAGTGAAAGGTATTACCCAAACAAATATGTGCGCCTATCGCCTCTAGCTCGTCTGGTGACATACCTTTAACTGTACCGTAAGTACCAACTGGCATAAAAGCTGGTGTTTCAACAACACCACGTTCAAAATGTAAGCGGCCACGACGCGCTTGGCCATCTTCTGCCATTTTTTCAAATTTCATAAAATCAGACATATATTCTTTACCAATGTCAGTGTTGATTGCTTATTTTTGCGTTTGTTTAGTTAAAAACATTGAATCGCCATAACTGAAAAAACGATATTTTTCCTCAACCGCAACCTTATAAGCTTGTTTAATATGTTGCTGACCTGCAAAAGCAGACACCAACATAATTAATGTAGATTCAGGTAGATGAAAGTTAGTAAACATTGCATCTACAACTTGGAACTCGTAACCTGGGTAGATAAAAATACTAGTATCGCCCTGATAAGGCGCGAGCAACGCATCGTTAGCAAATTGCGCTGCACTTTCTAAGCTTCTTACCGAGGTTGTGCCTACGGCAATCACTCGTCCACCACGCTGTTTACAAGCAAATACAGCGTCAACCACGTGTTGTGGGACATCTATGTACTCAGCATGCATTTGGTGGTCTTTTACATTATCTACCCGTATCGATTGAAAAGTACCTGCGCCTACATGCAAAGTAACATATTCAACCTGCACACCTTTATCTGCTATTTTGGCCAATAAGGCTTCATCAAAATGCAAACCGGCAGTTGGTGCTGCAACAGCGCCTGGTACTTCACCGTATACAGTTTGATATCTATCTTTATCTGTTTGCTCATCTGCCCTATCAATATATGGCGGCAATGGCATATGCCCATATTGCTCTAATAAGGACAATATAGGTTCTTCATTTAAAACTTGTAAAACAAACAGATCGTCTTGGCGCTCAAGCATTTTTGCCCGAATGTGCTGTTCCAACACAACTTCTGTTCCCGGCTTGAGTGCTTTGTTTGCTCGAACATGTGCTAGAATTTGATTACCTTCTAACATACGTTCAACCAACACCTCGATTTTACCGCCAGATACCTTTTGGCCCAATAAACGTGCGGGAATAACTTTAGTGTTGTTAAATATGATCAGGTCTTTGTCGGTAACCAAATCTACCATTTGGTTAAAAACTTTGTGTTCTATTTCACCGCTATCACCGTCGACCACCAACAAACGCGACTGACTACGTTTTTCAGCCGGGTAGCGGGCAATCAGTTCATCGGGTAGATCAAAAGAAAAATCGGAAACTCGCATGCTAACATCAATTCGTTTTTTAGAGCGCGATAGTCTATTGCTTGCGGGGGTTAATAGCAAGTTTTGCGCATGTTTGTGGCAAATGTTTTGTTATTTAGTGGTGATTTTGTTTGGCGCACTGTCATGGGGTGTCAGGGGGCGGAAACTGCCTGCTTGCTATTGAAATTTACTCTGAGCCTCGAATTTGGTTGTAGGCGCTGCGAAAATCGGGGCAAAGAAGCGGCCACTTGCTTGGTATATTTTTCACAAAAACGCTTCAAGTCTGTCCCTAGATCGCTCACAAAAGATATCCCTCTCTTTTGAAGTTTTGTTCAAAACATCTCCAATCCATTGGCCTAGGTACTGTATCGCCAGTATGTTCATTAGCCCCACCGACGCGCGACTACAAATAAAAGTATTGAAGCATTAGCTTGTTGGATGATTTTGCACCGAACAAGCTGAAAATGTACTAAAATTACATATGAAAGTTAAAAACATGTAAAAAATTCTAATTTTAGCTGTTAAAAGTCATTTTTTGAAATTTTTATGAAAGTTTTTGTTGTAAAATTACAAAATAGCGATATAATAGACCCATCTTTGAGAGACACGGTGTTCCGAGTTTTTCATGACATCCCTTTGTTAGTGCTTGAGTGCCTTTATTAGGCCAATTTTATTGCCCAGTCCCCCAACTGGGCTTTTTTTTGCCCAAAATTCACCAACCACAGCACCAATACAAGCCAGCAACAAATTATCACCTTCATAAAAAACTAAACTGCCCCCTTTTTATTAGGACCAATTAGCTATATATTGAAGTTAATCGTAGTCAAATAAGGTACTCATTAATGGCAAAGAATTTTCGTCTATTTTTAAGTATCTTGTTATTGAATTTTGTTGTCGTCGAGACGGTTCCCTCGCACACAAAGCCCACTGGCGAATTTGAAATTTCAGTTAGTAGCGGCTCTACACCAGTTTGTGACCATAGTGACAATGATTCATTTGGCATACTGCTCGGCTTAGCTAAGCTGAACTTTGCACAGCCAGCTAAAAACAAGTTAATTGATCTCTATTCTTTTACTCATAAACGTACATATCAACGCCCTAGCATCCGCTCGCCACCAAACGCTCGCTTTACCGCATAAACAATTTTTATTAATTTGATTTAAGAGGTACTTGCTATGCGAGCAATCCAATTACATGCATTAACGAATGTAGAACACTTAGTTCAACCTGAAGACTTTGATGAGTTATCGGTTAATTCTCCAGCTTTGGCCATTTTTACCGATTTCAAAAAACACAAACCTTTAATGATCGACAGTCAAACCACAGCTCTCTCAGCTGAACAAGAGATGTTGCGTACCCATGTAAAAATGAAGCTAGTGGTTGACGCCAAGCGTGAACTGGTTGGAGTTATCAGTTATGAAGATATCTGCAAACAAAACATAGTTAAAATGGCAGCAAATGGTTATCAACAAAATGAAATCCTGGTTTCTGATTTAATGCGTCACCGAAGTGAGTTAAGAGTGTTAGACTTTACTGATATTACTAGCGCAAGAATAGGTGATGTGATTGAAACTTTGAAACAAAATGGAGTGCAGCACTGTTTAGTGGTCGATAGCCAACAACACCACATTCGCGGGCTAATATCTGCCAGTGATATTGCACGTAAACTAAAATTGAATATTTCAATTCAATATCCGCCTTCGTTTGTAGATATATTTAATGCAATAACGGGCCATTAGCGCCCTACTAAATACGTCTGCTAGTCGTAGCAGGCGTATTTATTGTCGCTATATCGCTCAATATTTGACTTAGCTCGCGTTGATAATGATAATACTTATCAATATCAACCTCTGAGTCAAATAACATGAGTACCTGCCGTATTCTCTTAGTCGAAGATGATAAAAACTTAAATCAGCAATTATCCGAACTAATGATGCAAGCTGGCTATCAAGTTGATCATTGTTTTGATGGTGAGCAAGCATTGCTTGACGTAACAAATCACAAGCCAGATCTGGTTCTATTAGATGTTATGTTGCCCAAAAGAGATGGATTTTCGGTGCTGAACATTATTCGCAAGACCAGTCAAGTACCAGTAATAATGCTGTCAGCCAAAAATGCCGAACAAGAAAGAATAACAGGTTTAAGTCAAGGCGCTGACGACTATGTCACTAAACCTTTTAGTCGCACTGAATTGATGTTGCGCATTGAAGCGCTGCTGCGCCGGACAGCGATACACAGCGCACACACAAACGCTAAAAACATACAAATTGATGGTTTAACCATTAACTCTCAGCAGCAAACTGCTTATGTTGGCCAAATGCAAATTGAACTTACGCCTATTCAATACAAAATTTTAGCAGAGCTGTGCCAGCATCAAGGTGAAGTCCTATCTAAAGCATATCTATCGCAACGGGTATTGAGAAAAACTTTAGGTGCACACGATAGAAGTTTAGATATGCATGTTAGTAGAATTCGGCGAAAGTTAACGGCCGCAGGCTGGTTCGGTGACCGCATCGAAACCGTGCATGGTAAAGGGTATTGCTTAGCATGAATAAACGACTTTTCTGGAAACTTTGCCTGATTATAGCCACTGGTGTGGTCGGCTTTTTTTATCTAATGAATATTGTAACGGAACGAGCGGAAGAAGGCATGAGCATGCTCGCGCCAGAGCACCGTGCTCAACTAAACGCATGGGGCGCTCACGCAGAACAGCTGTACAACTCCGGCAATCAACAAGCAGTTGAACAATGGCTGGCAAAACTTAAACAGCAAGAAAACACCTGGGCCGCAATTGTTGAATATCAATTTACTCAAGTGGCGGGCGATCCATTGGAAGAAGTCTATTCAGAACGTTTCTATTTAGGCCGCAGTGTTGATTGGAAAATCCATCTATATTTTAACTATAACCCAGTTATGGATATTCCATTTAGCCAAGGTCAAACAAGCTTTTTGATAAAACTCCCAACACGAATGCGCCCTGGCTCGTTTTGGCCATCCACCCGCATTCTATTGGAAATCATTATCCCAATGTTGTTGTTAAGTATATTGTCGTGGATTTTATATCACCATATAGCCAATCCGCTTAAACAACTGGAAAAAGCAACTCGAGAGTTTTCCAAAGGTAACTTCCAAGTCAGAGTAAGGCATAGTATCGGTAAACGAAATGATGAAATTGCTCAGCTGGCTGAAACTTTTGATCGCATGGCATTGCGCATTGGCGATCTCATTAATAGCCAAAGACAGTTAATTTCTGACTTATCACACGAGCTGCGCACTCCGCTAACTCGGCTAGATATTGCCGTTTTGGGCTTACAAGACCAGCATAATCAATTAGAGAACTTACAACGCGTTGAACGAGAATCAAGACAAATTCGTAAATTAGTCGACGATACCCTAACCCTTGCATGGCTTGAAAACGAGCAACCTAAGCTGCAAAAAGAATCACTCGACTTAGTTGACTTGATTGATGTCATTGTCGAAGATGCAAAATTTGAATTTCCTCATAATAAGCTAACTGTCACCCTACCGAATAGTGCAAAAATAGCAAACTCTCACCACAGAGCCATTGGCCAAGCACTAGAAAACGTGCTGCGCAACGCGCTTAGATATACACCCATTGAACTGACAGTCGAATTGAGCCTACGTCAGCACAACGACTATTTTACAATATCAGTCAGTGACCAAGGGCCAGGTGTGCCCGAAAATATGTTACAAGCGATATTCCAGCCGTTTTTCCGTGTTGATAAAGCGCGCATAGCCGACTCGGCAAGTTTTGGGTTAGGTTTGGCTTTAGCTCGCAGACAAATACATGCGGTTGGAGGCACAATTGAAGCATCAAACAAACCAACTGGCGGCCTACTCATTAATATTCAGCTACCGCAAAACGCTAGAGCGTGTTGATCTTTCAGTACAATTTATTAGCAAATGTAACTATTGTAAAAGTACTACCACACAACAACACAAATAGTAATAATTCTCATTAGCAATTAATAAATAACTTAAAATCCAACAAGTGAGATGCATTACATGAAAATGACGACATTAACGAGCGCTGTAATAACAGCGCTGATTTCATCACCAGCTTGGGCAGAACAACAAAACAACAAGAAGAAAGTCGAACAAGACGATGTTGAAATGATAGTGGTAAAAGGCCAAGCAACCAGTGGTTTAGACCGCTTAATTACAGACGAAGAGCTAGCCAAAATTCAAGCAAATGACCTTGCCGACATCTTTCGTTCTGACACTTCAATAAATGTTGGCGGCTCAGTTGGTATGTCGCAAAAAATTTATCTACGAAATGTTGGCGAAGACATGCTGCACATTTCGATTGATGGCGCTGAAATTGCTGAGGCTGTTTTCCACCATGCAGGTAGATTAACTGTAGAGCCTGAAATCTTGAAACAAGTGGAAATTGAGGCTGGTACGGGTAGTGCTGCAGTTGGCCCTGGTGCTTTAGGGGGGTCAGTTCAACTAACAACCAAAAATGCTATCGATATGCTAAAAGACAGCGATGCCAACTTTGGTGGTTTGTTAAAAGCGGCGCACTTTAGTAATGGTGACGGCAACAAACTCAGTTTAACCGCTTATGCGGCCGATGATACTCGTAAATATAGTGCAATTGTGAGTTTATCCAAGTCAGATATTGGCAACTTAGAAGATGGTGACGGTAATGAACTTGTTGGTACAGGATCAGAAAAAGCCTTAGGCTATATCAAAGGGGTTGCCTATTTAACTGACGAACAATATGTCTCTGTTAGTTATGAAAATTTAGAGGAAGAAGGTGACATTCTGTATAAACCAGAGTTAATTCCAAGCAATAAAAATTGGTTGTCACCCACCAAAGGCACACGTGAAAGCTTAATTGTTAACTACGGTTATGACGCCATCGATAGTGATGCAATCGACTTTAGAGTAACGGCTTACCAAACCGAGCTTGAGCAAACACGTTTTTATGGTGAATCGCCAGTTTATGGTGAAGTGGTATCAAAAGGTATCAACATCAAAAATAAATCACAGTTCGATTCTTTGTACCTTGTTTACGGTTTAAATTACCGCACCGATGAAAGTTCTTTGGAAGAAACACCAACGAAAGAAGAAGGTAGTGTTATTGGTATATTTGCTCAAGGTGTCGTTAATATTGCTGACGTAGTAACCCTATCAACGGGTGCGCGTTTTGATGATTATGAGTTAACCGACTGGACAGGACAAAAAATTACTGACAGTGGTGTATCACCAAACTTTAGTGCAAGTGTAGAAGTTACTGAAGGTTTAAGTTTAAGTGCTGGTTACGCATCTGCAATACGTGGCCCTAAAGTTAAAGATTCATATAAAGTAGGCTATTACACCAACGACCCAGATTTAAAAGCTGAGACAGCGACTAACTTAGAGTTTGGTGTCGACTACCAAGGCGAAAATTTTGAAATTGGTGTTGGACGTTACCAGTCAAAAATAAAAGATCCAATCGGTAACATGGCACCTTGGGGCAAATTGGCAGAGAATTTAGATCACGATTTAGAAACTGAAGGCTACTACCTACAAGTTGATTTTAATATCGCTGATTTTTACGCTCATATAGATTTAAACCATGCAACATCCGAGTTTAATGGGGATACTGCAACCCGTTATTTCCATAGCTCGACTGCAACCTCAATGGGTGATAACTACTTACTAGACTTGAGTTATGAAATTAACCAAAACATCCGACTTGGTTGGGTCACTCAATATGTAGAAGCAATGGACCCATTTGAAGTATTAGTTGATGAAGGTGGTGATTGGGAAGAAACCCTGAGCGTGTATAAGCAAGGTTATACCCTGCATGACTTCTATGCATCATGGCAAATTGTTGATTCACTTAAAGCTAACTTAGCGGTGAAAAACTTATTTGATAAAACTTACTTAAGCCAAGGCTCAGTAGAAGATTTAACCCACAATCCGGGTTACGAAATCATTTCTGGTCAGAACTCTGCGGGTAGAGATATTCGTTTGACGCTTGCTTATAGTTTCTAACGACAATAAACCCAAGGTATCTTGGACACAACAAAAGTAGCATTCGGCCTTTTTACCCAATGCTACTTTTGAACTTAGCTATATAAACTTGCCCACGGTTTAAATAATGAGTTTGCTCTATCTACAATCTACAAAGCTGGATATCACGCTGCGGATAATTACCGCATTCATTGGTGGTTTTATTACCGCTAACCTACTTGCCAGTTTAATCGCCTATTACCTTCCATCAACCAACACTGTAGACAATATAGTTGCGGGCATGATGCTTGGTTTTATTATATGGACAGTTGTGACTATTTATACATTTGCAACTAAATCAGCCATACAAGCATTCTTATGTATCACCGCGGTTTGTGTCATCAGTTGTGGCTGGATGAGCTACCTTGGCTTGGTATTCAAATCATGAAAAATACTTTTCGCCAGTCGATGAACTGGTTACACACTTGGAGCGGTTTTCTCTGTGCTTGGTTGTTATACTTTATTTTTCTAACTGGCACTTTGGGCTATTTTGAAAATGAAATAGACCGCTGGCTCAAGCCCGAAATGGTGCCCGTTACAGATAAAATCGACTACCAACAAGTTTTATTAACCGCAGAGCAACACTTAGAACAACTTGCGACAGACTCACCAAGTTGGTATATAAGCTTTCCTGCCGAGCGTTCGCCATTTGTTAAAATATCTTGGTTACAGCTAGCCGATACAGCTAAAAATATAGAAAAACAGTGGCATGAAAAATCTATTGATTTATCGAACAATCATATTAGCCCAGTTCGTGATACTGCTGGAGGTATGACACTTTATCGCCTCCACTATAATTTACATTATTTGCCAACCACAGTCGCTTATATCATAGTAAGTATTGCCAGCATGTTTATGCTCATAGGTTTGATAACAGGCATCATCATTCATAAAAAGATATTTATTGAGTTTTTTACCTTCAGAGCCAATAAGGGTTTACGCTCTTGGTTAGACATTCATAATATATTTAGCGTGCTTCCCCTGCCTTTCCATTTAATGATTACTTACAGCGGTTTGGTTTTGCTTATGACTGTATCTATGGCTGGTGTGATTAACATCAACTATGGCGAAGGCAAAGAAAACAATAAAAAGTTCTATTACGCAGCATCCGCTGAACATAGCCAGCAAATAACCAGCCAGCTCAGCCCGTCAGATTTATCGCCACAACAGGTATTATTAGACGCTCAACAGCGTTATCCCAAATTAAATATTAGCTATATTGGTGTACTTAAACGCACAACGGACGACGTGCACTACGAAGTATGGTTTGATAATCACCAAGGTATTGAGTTGGTGTCACACTTGACCTATCACCAACAAGACGGGCAAGTTGTTATTGATATTTCTGGCGAAAAAATTGGTGAAGCAGCACAAATTTACGACGTGTTAGAGCACCTGCACGAAGGTTTATTTGCTGATATTTATTTGCGTTGGCTGTATTTTTTATCGGGTTTAATGGGCAGCGCTATGATAGCCACAGGCTGCATTATTTGGCTAAATAAAAGGTTAAAAAACGCTAATCCAGCTAAACAATTTGACCGCACGTACACCTTAGCAAGACTAAATATTGCAGTGGTCGTCGGTTTGCCTATTGCTTTAGCCGTGTTCTTTTATAGCAACCGGCTATTGCCTATAGAGATGCTCAACCGAGCGCAATGGGAAATGCATAGTTTATTTATCACTTTGGGGCTGGGGTTAATTATCTGTTTATTCCACCCAAATAAACACCTGTGGCGTAATAGTTTGTGGTTGTGTGCGGTCAGCTTTCCAATGCTGCCACTGGTTAATTATTTGACTACAGGCCACAACCTCTTCAGCAGCTTTGTACAGCAAGATTGGCAGATGTTTGCTTTTGATTTAACTATGTTGATTACAGGTGCAGCAAGTGCTTGGGCAGCCTTGGCCTTAGGTCAACAAGCAAATACTCGCCCAACAGGAGTAAGCCCGTGATCTTTGTCGAAATCATACTAATGACCGCGGGATTTGTGTGTCTAGCTCTGTCACTTTCACGCCACTATGAACAAATATTTAATAAAAAGCACAGGTTAAGCCAAAAGCGCATACACCAATTGCGATACGCTGGCTGTAGTTGGTTGGTTTTAAGTTTGTATCTCACTATATCTGTTGAAGGCATAGCACTTGGCATTACCTATTGGTCAGGACTCGCAACTCTAGTCAGTTTAGTCATTGCGATGCTACTGACTTACATAACCAGAGAGTAACCGACTATACTACTAAGGTGGACTTCATAATTTTACTGTGTAACTGCTCAAACTTCGTGTATTGCGAAGTTTGAGCCAATTTTAGGACAGCTAAAATATGCGGAATTTTCGAATAGAAGCAGACAGTATGGGACAATTGGAAGTGCCTGCACATGCACTTTATGCTGCGCAAACGCAGCGGGCAATAATCAATTTTCCAGTGAGCGGCACACCTATGCCTAAAGCTTTTATCAAAGCTTTGATCCTAGTAAAATACGCAGCGGCTAAAGCAAATGGTAAATTAGCTCTATTACCAGAAAAAATGGCTGATGCAATCTGTCAGGCCGCAGATGATTTACTAGCAAGCAACTTTCACCAGCACTTCCCTGTAGATGTGTTTCAAACAGGCTCTGGTACCAGTTCAAATATGAATGCGAATGAGGTGTTGGCGACGTTAGCAAATAAAGTATACCCAACTAAAGTTGACGCAAACGACCACGTTAACTTCGGCCAAAGTAGCAACGACACCATTCCAACAAGCATTCATGTCAGCGCAGCAATAGAATTAAACGAAAAACTACTACCTGCACTGACTCACTTGCGTGATGTTACACGGCGAAAAGCTATACAAGTTGATAAATATGTTAAAACTGGTCGTACGCATTTAATGGATGCTATGCCCGTGCGTATGAGCCAAAGTTTAAACGCGTGGGCTGAACAAATTAATCTAAATATCAGCCGCTTAACAGCTATTCAACCACAACTCCAAACGCTCGCACAAGGTGGTACGGCAGTGGGTACAGGTATTAATGCTGATCCAAACTTTGCCGAATTTTTTGCAAAGGCATTAAGTCAAAAATCAGGTATTGAATTTGCCCCTGCACAAAACTTTTTTACCCATATTGGCTCGCAAGATATTGCCGTTGCATTGTCAGGTCAGTTAAAAGCAACCGCTGTTTCAATTATGAAAATTGCCAATGATTTGCGCTGGATGAACTCTGGCCCACTGGCTGGGTTAGGTGAAATTGAACTGGAGGCACTGCAACCAGGTTCGTCAATTATGCCGGGTAAAGTCAACCCTGTCATTCCGGAATCAGCTTGTATGGCAGCCGCACAAGTTATTGGCAACGACACCACTATAACCATAGCAGGTCAGTCTGGTAATTTTGAGTTAAATGTCATGTTGCCCGTAATAGCAAAAAATTTGTTAGAAAGTATCGAGCTGCTAGCAAACATCAGCCAATTGCTCGGTGATAAAGCAATTAAAACGTTTGTTGTTAAAGACGACAAATTAACAGAAGTACTTGCACGTAACCCAATTTTGGTAACAGCGTTAAACCCAATTATCGGTTATGCAAAAGCAGCAGAAATTGCTAAGTTGGCATACAAACAAGGTCGACCCATAATTGAAGTTGCCCAAGAGAATACCAATCTTTCAATTGAAGAACTTGAGCGTTTGTTAGACCCAACAGCACTTACCCAAGGTGGCGTGCAAAATTAGATAAAAGTTACGCTGCCATTTGTAGTGCAATGTAGTTACAAACGGCTCTTAAAGTTATCGTAACCAAATTCTTTTACTACACGTAGCTCATCGGTTTGTGAATTCCACAAAGCAATACTGGGTAAACCTATGCCATTAAAGGTGGTGGTTTTTACCATAGTGTAATGCGACATATCATCAAACATTAACCGTTGACCAATTTGCAGCGGCTGCGCAAATGAATAATCACCCATTACATCACCAGCTAAACAGGTTTGTCCGCCTAATCTGTATGTATGTGCCAATTCATCTTTTTCGCCAGCACCGATAATTTCTGCCCTATATGGCATTTCAATCGTATCAGGCATATGGCAAGTGGCTGAGCTGTCTAAAATAGCTAAGTTCATTGTATTAAAAGTTAAGTCCAGTACTTCGCTAACAAGCACACCTGAATGTATTGCAATAGCTTCGCCCGGCTCTAAATACACTTGTACATCATATTTAGCTTGGAAAGCTTTAATGCGTTCAATTAAACCTTCAACATTATAATCGGGTTTAGTAATGTGATGACCACCACCAAAATTAACCCATTTAAGCTTAGGCAAAATATCGGCAAAGTGTTTTTCTACTTCATCTAAAGTACGCGCCAGCGGCTCAAAAGCTTGCTCACAAAGGGTATGAAAATGTATGCCGGTAATGCCATCAAGAGACTTTTCTGCAAATTCAGGATACGGTATACCTAAACGCGAACCAGGCGCACAAGGGTCGTAAATAGGCTCTGCACCTTCTGAATGCAATGGGTTTACGCGCAAACCAAATTCGAGCTCAGGGCGCTGCGCTTTTGCCGTTTGAATAAGCGGTTGAAATCTTTGCCATTGGCCAAACGAGTTAAACACTACATGGTCCGATATTTTTAAAATTTCTACCAAATCTTTTTCGGTATATGCCGCGCTAAAAGTATGTACCTCACCCTTACCTGCTTTACCTGTGGTAAATTCTTCATGGCCAAGTCTAGCCTCGTGTAAACCACTGGCACAGGTGCCGTGTAAATATTTGCCAACCAGTGGGGCTAAGCTGTACATAGAAAAGGCTTTAAGCGCCAATAAAATTTTTGCGCCAGATTGCTGCTGTACGTAATCAAGCACTTTTAAATTATTTTCGACTGCAACTTCATCGACCACAAAACAAGGTGAAGGTACACGTGAAGCATCAAACTGCAAAAAAGTTTTACTATTTATCATGGATTTCAAACTTTAACAGGGCGACTAACCGCCAATAGGAGAAACAACAAACAAGGTTGACCAACTCAAGGCCACCTTGTTTGTTAAGTTTGAGTCAGGTGAATTTAGACTAAATCAAAACCTGGATTTTCAATTACTTGCCATGGCAAGCCGTATTGATTCATATCGTCCATAAATGCGTCTGGATCTAGCTGCTCCATATTCCAAACACCTGGCTTTTTCCAATTGCCTTGTAAAATCATTTTCGCACCAATCATAGCAGGTACACCTGTGGTGTAAGAAATTGCTTGTGACTGAACTTCGCCATAACAGTCTTGGTGATCTTTTACATTGTATAAATAAACGGTTTTCTCTTTACCGTCTTTAACACCAGTGACCACACAACCAATACAAGTTTTACCCTTAGTACGCGGGCCTAAAGTTGAAGGATCTGGTAATAAAGCTTTTAAGAATTGAATTGGCACAATTTGTTGGCCTTGGAATTCAATTGGCTCAATACCTGTCATACCTACATTACCTAACACTTCTAAGTGTTTTAGATAACTCTCACCAAAACTCATCCAGAATTGCGCGCGTTTAAGCGTTGGGAAATGTTTGGTCAATGACTCTAATTCTTCATGGTACATGCGGTAAATGTTATAAGTACCTACTTCATCAGGACAGGTAAAAGTTTGTTTGCACGACATGGCAGGGGTGGTAACAAACTGGCCATCTTCCCAGTGGCGACACTCTGCGGTCACTTCACGAATATTAATTTCTGGGTTGAAGTTAGTTGCAAACGGGTAACCATGATCGCCACCGTTTACATCAATAATGTCTAATGTGTGTATTTCATCAAAATAATGTTTAGCCAAATACGCAGTAAACATGTTGGTTGCGCCCGGATCAAAGCCCGAACCCAATAATGCAGTGAGGCCTGCTTTTTCGAATTTTTCTTGGTATGCCCACTGCCATTTGTATTCAAATTTTGCAGTATCTAATGGCTCATAGTTAGCTGTGTCCATGTAGTGAACACCCGCTTCTAAACATGCATCCATAATGGTTAAATCTTGATATGGTAATGCAACGTTTATAACAAGCTCTGGTTTTATTTCATTTAATAATGCCACTAATTCAGGCACATTGTCTGCATCTACTTGTGCAGTTGCTATGTCACGATTTAATGTTTGTTTGATTTTTTGGGCGATGTCGATGCACTTAGCTTCAGTACGGCTCGCTAAAGTGATTTCAGTAAATACCTCTGGTAATTGTGCACATTTAAATGCAACAACCTGACCGACACCGCCAGCGCCAATAATTACAACTTTACTCATGATAACTCTCTCATTAAACTCTTTTAAATTCGCACAGTTAACTACTAAGCTTAACCAAGAATCTAAAGATTACAACTCACAATCAAAAAGCCCGCAGTTAAGCGGGCTTTGTCGGCTTAACTTATTCTGCAGCACCCAGCGGGCGCATATGCGGGAATAAAATTACATCTTTAATGGTTGAACAATCGGCAAATAACATCACCAAACGGTCAATACCTATACCTTCACCAGCTGTTGGTGGCAAACCATACTCAAGCGCAGTAATGTAGTCAGCATCGTAGTGCATTGCCTCTTCATCACCGGCATCTTTTTCTTCAACTTGTTTGCGGAAACGCGCAGCTTGGTCTTCAGCGTCATTTAATTCTGAGAAACCATTGGCTAATTCACGACCACCAACAAAAAATTCGAATCTGTCAGTTACAAATGAGTTATTGTCGTTACGGCGCGCCAGTGGTGATACTTCCCACGGATATTCAGTGATAAAAGTAGGTTGCATTAATTGATGCTCAGCAACCTCTTCAAATATTTCGCATAAATATTTACCTGGACCCCAAATGCCATCTTGTTCAGGCTCTTTAATATGCAACTGTTTTGCAATTGCTTTTAACCCTTCTAGATTGTCTTGTGGGTTGTTAATCACATCAGCGTCTAATTCCGGTGCATATTTCAATATCGCTTCTGACATTGACAATCGCGCAAACGGTTTACCAAAATCATACTCAATCGTTTCAATAACTTCGCCTTCTTCATCACGCTTGGTATTGGTGATAACACTTGAACCTAACACATCTTCCGCTAACGTACGCAACATGTCTTCGGTTAAGTCCATTAAGTCATTGTAATCGGCATATGCTTGATAGAATTCAATCATAGTGAACTCTGGGTTATGGCGCGTGCTTAAACCTTCGTTACGGAAATTTCGGTTAATTTCAAACACACGCTCAAAACCACCAACCACTAAACGTTTCAAATAAAGCTCAGGGGCAATACGTAAAAACATTTCTATGTCTAATGCATTGTGGTGAGTTACAAATGGTTTTGCCGTTGCACCGCCAGGAATGGTTTGTAACATTGGCGTTTCAACTTCCATAAAACGGCGAGACGTTAAATAGTTACGAATTCCGCTGATGATTTTTGAACGAATTTGGAATACATCTCTTGTCTGTTCATTGATAATCAAATCAACATAGCGCTGACGATACTTCGTTTCTTGATCAGCCAAGCCATGATATTTTTCTGGCAACGGACGCAAAGACTTGGTTAATAATACATAACTATTCATATGTACGTACAAGTCGCCTTTACCTGACATACTTACTGGTCCACTCACACCAATAATGTCACCAATATCAATGTTACCGTATTTTTCTTTTAACTCTTTTTGCACTTGTTTGTCTGCATAAGCTTGAATACGACCAGACATATCTTGCAATAACATAAACGGCCCACGTTTAGCCATTACACGACCAGCTACCGCCACTTGGTTGTCTTCAGCTTGCAAAGTTGGTTTGTCTTTATTGCCGTGCAATTGCTGTAAGTCGCCAGCATAATGAGAGCGCTCAAAATCGTTTGGGTGGCCGTTTGCTGAGCAGTTTTCACGAATACTCGCTAACTTGGCTTTGCGCTCAGCAATCAATTTATTCTCTTCTTGATTCGATAAGTTTTGTTCAGACATTTTAATGTTCCTGACTCAATAATTTAGGTTTACAAACCAGCTTTGAGCGCTGCTTGTATAAATGGGTCTAAGTTGCCGTCCAACACTGACTGTGTATTGCGGTTTTCAACTCCAGTTCTTAAATCTTTTATTCTGGCGTCATCCAGTACATACGAACGGATTTGGCTACCCCAACCGATGTCCGATTTACCATCTTCCATTGCTTGCTTTTCTGCATTTTGTTTTTGTAGCTCAAGCTCATACAGTTTTGCTTTTAACTGTTTCATTGCTTGATCTTTATTCTTATGCTGCGAACGATCGTTTTGACACTGTACGACTGTATTGGTCGGTATATGTGTAATACGAACCGCTGAATCCGTACGGTTTACGTGCTGACCACCAGCCCCTGATGCTCGATATGTATCTATACGCAAATCAGCCGGATTAATATCAATTTCAATATCATCGTCTACTTCCGGATAAACAAAAGCAGATGCGAAAGAAGTATGACGGCGATTACCAGAGTCAAATGGAGATTTTCGAACTAGGCGATGCACGCCCGTTTCAGTCCGCAACCAACCATAAGCATATTCACCAGACACACGGACCGTAGCCGATTTTAATCCGGCGACTTCCCCTTCAGAAACTTCAATTAACTCTGCTTTAAAACCATGAGCTTCTGCCCAACGTAAATACATACGCAACAGCATACTGCACCAGTCCTGCGCTTCAGTACCACCTGAACCAGATTGTAGATCAATATAACAATCACTTGCGTCTTGTGGGCCGCTAAACATTCGGCGAAACTCTAATGTTTCTATCTTTTGCTCGAGTTCAGCAAGTTCTTGCTGTGCTTCGTTAAAGGTTTCTTCGTCTTCAGCTTCTACCGCTAATTCGAGTAAGCCATCAACATCTTCTAACCCTTGGGTTAGATCATCAATGGTTTTAACAATGACCTCTAAACTTGATCTTTCTTTACCAAGTGCTTGTGCCTTTTCAGGCTGGTTCCATACGTCAGGGTCTTCGAGTTCGCGCGAAACTTCTTCTAATTTCTCAGCTTTTTGTTCATAGTCAAAGGTACCCCCTAAGCAGCTCTGTTCGCTCTGCTATATCTTTGATTTTGTTTTGAACTGGATTAATTTCAAACATCAATTTTTCCATTGTGGCAGGGTGAAAATTTAAGCCGCGAATTGTATCGAAAATTCACGGCTTTGAATAGGTAAAAAGCGGGTTATTCCTCATCCTCCTCATATGGATAAATATAACCTTCGTTTACCAATGCACTAAATAGTTCAAGGTTTGCTGGTAGCTTGAATTGCTCGGTTAACTCAGCAGTTGGATAATCGAGTTTATCTGCGAGCAAACGAATAAATTCGTCGCTACATCCTTGGCTATCAACCCACTCCCCATTGATAAACAGCTGCCCTTGAATCGTCAGTATACGCAGCCCACCCGTTCTCAACCAAGTTGACACTTGTTGATTGATTTCAACAATGTCGTCTACCTCAAAACTAGGCTCGGGTAATTGTAAATCTAAATCATGTTTTGCTTGGGTTAAATAACCACCCAACCATTTATTGACTTGTTGTGGTTGTTTCAAGCTAAGTTTAACCAACTCAACTAACTTATCTGCTTCAGCGGTTGTGACATCACCAGCAAATTGACTTAACTGCAATTGCGGATCTTGATACCTTTGTTTAAAACATTCTTCTTGCAATGCAAAGTCGGCAAAAGATGACAGTAAATCTTGTTGGTTTGGCGCCCGAAAACCAACTGAGTAGTTTAAAGCGGGTTCGATTGCATATCCTTCATGTGGGCATCCCGGTGGAATATACAGTACATCACCGGGTTCAAGAACGGCATCAATACAAGGGTTAAATCCGGCCACTTGTAATAAATCTGGATGTGGCAATTTTGACTCTAATGGTTGTTTGTCCCCCACCTTCCAGTGACGTTTACCCATACCTTGAATAATAAACACGTCGTATTGATCAACATGGGCGCCGACTCCGCCGCCAGGCACAGAAAAACTAATCATCAAATCGTCAATACGCCAATTTGGGATAAAGCGAAATGGTTCTAACAATTGCGCACTCTGCATATGCCAATGATCAACTGCCTGTACCAATAAGCTCCAATCTGTGTCGCCAAATTGTTCAAACTGCTCAAAAGGCCCATGTTCAACATGCCAACCATTATCTTGCCGCTGAACAACTCGACTCTCAATTTCAGTTTCTTGTGCCAAACCCGCCAACTCGTCAGCACTCAGAGGGTCAATAAAGTTTTTAAATAAACCTTTAAGCAGCACTGGCTTTTTTTGCCAATAGCTGGTTAAAAATTCTTCGGGGTTGAACTGTTCGAACTGATACATAAAAATGCCAGATGCCAATACACTATTAGTGCATGATTATAAACCAAGTTCGCTACAGGCCCTAGGGCCTGTTTATCTTTGTATTATTTGTGCGTTAAAAATTGCTCTAACTCTGCAAGTTTAAAATCAAAAATTTGATTCAATGAATTTATTGCTTCGGTTGCTAAAGAAAAGTAGTTCTTCGCATCTAGTTGAATTTGTTCACATTCAACTAATTCATGCTCAATAACCGAACATAAATAACGCGTTTGTTTACTAGCATGTTCAATTAGACTTTGTAATTTATGTTGATTATGACCTGAATGATTTTCTTTTAACTGCGCATAGGTTATTTCGGCTGTTTCAGTAATTTTTTGCCGTAAAAAACCCAAACGGATCTTTTCAACACGATTGCACTCTTTGACTGTTGCAACCCCTGTGCCTAATGCCCGAGATTGACCAACACATTCGCTCACCTGCAACAACTCTCTCCACAACAAACTGATATCTGGAAATTCGCCTAATTGCTCGGCCGTTAAAAAGTGACTCTCTGCAATATCTTCTAACAAATAAAGCATGTTGCCGATCAACTGAGTATGCTGCTTAAAACTATTATCCGCTGTTAAAGTGGTTGCAGAGCCTGATAGGCGTTTCCAATGCTCTGTGTAACTAAACCATCGCTCGTAAGATTTAATTGGATGTTCATTTTCTATTGCTAATGTTGTTTGTGCTATTTTACGTTGTAATTGCTGAATATCGCCGATAACAGATGCGTCGCCACGCAAATAGGCGCTGCACCAACCGCGATGCTGCTGAATACTCGTGATTAGTTGTTTTACTTGAACTATGGTGCCAACACCTTCTACTTGCAGTATCCTAGTTTTACGCTTTTGCCGAAGAACAAAAAAGACCAACAAAGCGACAACCAACAACCCAAGCACAATGGGTAAAACTTGATGAAAAGTCATTTTTCAATCCTTATACTTTAACAGCTGATTGGGTTAAGTTTTTTAAATGTTCAGCAACCTTTGCTGCTTGCTCGGCAACTCTTGAGTTGTCTTGTGCACCTTCAACCACCCGCTCCACATGCTGAGATATTTCTTGGGTCGCCATATTTTGTTGCTCAGCATTTGCCGAAATAATGTGAATTTGGTCTTGTACACTTAATGTTTGCAAACCAATTTGCTCTAAAACCTCGTCTGTCTCAGTTGCTGTTAACAAACAACTAGAACTTGAATTAACCACATGTGTCATTGCATCTGTAACCTGATGGCTCTGTTCTCGCACTAAATTCACATTACTGATTATATTGTTGGCGGCATCATTGCTGCGCTGCGCCAAAGCCCTAACTTCTTCAGCAACCACTGCAAAACCTCGGCCAAAGTCACCTGCTCGCGCGGCTTCTATCGATGCATTAAGGGCTAATAAATTGGTTTGAGCAGAAATATCTTGGATAGATTGCGACATGACAGCTACTTTTTCCGCTAAGTCATCTAGTGAGCTCATTTGCCCTTGGGTTTGTTCAGCTTGTTGCTTCACCGCTTTTATTTCGGAACGTAAATTTTTAACGCAACTTTTGCCATGTTCGGTAACTGATTGCGCTTCTTTAGAACTGGTTAAAACTCGATTAACTTTATCAACGACTTCAGCCAAAGATTGACTCATTTCTAATATGGCTGCGGCAGTTGAAGTTGTAGAATCCGATTGTTTTTTAACGTTGGCCGAAACTTGATGAGCAGATTCTATGACCTGAGCGGATGAGTGCTCAACTTCACTCATGCGTTCTGAAAGGTTGGTTTTAACCCGAGTTAACTCACGTAAAGTTTCAACCAAACGCTCGATAGGTCGACCAAGCGCAACAGTTTGCAATTCTAGTTTACGATAGTCGAAACCATCTGCTTGACTAGACCTTAATTTAATTTCTAAGGCTTTCAATTCACCTAGAATGGCAACTAGCAAGCTAGCAAAAAAGTACGCCACACAAAATGCAAATACACTAAACAATATCTCAGGCATCCAAAAATAGCCTGATAAAGTAAAAATTAGGATGAACCAATATATCCAAGCTGTTTTACGAATTCCGATATTTTTAATCATAAAACATGCTGGCTGCGCCATTACAGATCTCATACACTACCTCTCAGCGTTGTTACTGGTAATGTAGCAATTAAAATGCCAGATTAAATAAACACTGTAATAGCCAAATATGGTGCAGACTTGTTTAAAAAACTCGAATTAAAACAATAATACTTCAAAATGGCGTTGCAAAAAAGTAACAACAAGCCGTTAAGTCACCCGTTTCAAAATCACCGACAGCGACCATCAGCACCAAAAAGGTGCACTACAAAAACCATTAAGGTAATTGTGCTATTCGATTATTGCTTGATTAACGCCTTGCTTAGCTGTTGTTGGATAGGAGGTTTACATGCTGTAGCGGATTCGCTCAGCGAAACTTGCACCAAAACATCCGCTTTGATGCAAGTTTAATATTAATCTAAATCTTCACCTAAGCGCTGTTGTAAGTTAGGCAATAATTTATCAATTTGAGCTTGAGTAATAGACGTTAGGGTCAAATCATTAAATACGATGTAAGTCTGCTGACCATCTTTAATCAATTCAATGACATAATCGCCTTTTTCAAGGCCCAATAAGCCTTCGTCATCACCAAATAACGTCGCCCAGAATCCTGAATTATCACTCTTAACCTTGGCATGCACTCGACCCTGTATCTTGTTTACATCCGTCATTAACAAACCAAAATAATCTAATGCTTCAATGGTTCTTATCCAAGCGTGCTCGTAACCAGCTTTAACCACTACAGCTGGATCGCCATTCGGAGCTTGACCCGTGGTAACTTCAACACCCTTGACATATTGAGTTCGGCGATTTTCCGCATCGAGTCTCAATCTGTATTCAAAATGACCTGAAATCAAGTTAAGCGTTTGTGTCGCCAACGAAATATCATCTAACAAGAAGATTTGTTCATCTTGCTCATCAAATAAGCTTTGTCTGTCAATCAACTCCACCGTCAACGATCCTGAGCGGCCATGTGGTTTCATCTTGACCCAAAAACGATATTTTTGTTGTTCTACTGGGTATTCACTCTTCCATAAACCCCAGCCTTGTTCACGCTCAACAACCAACCAATCCGATTCAGCCACCCCGTCGCTACGGTTATCTTTGCTAAAACCAACACCTTGTTTTGCTAAATAGCCGCTAACAGCATTCCAAATGGCTTCTTCAAGGTTGTCTATTTGTTCACTCTGTTCAAACCAAATAGTCGTTCTTGGGTCGGCATCATCTATATGACTCGCCGTCACAATTGGCGTGATCAATCTAGGTGGAAAAATTCCAACCTGCTTGCCCGTTTCACCATTGAGCTTACGCTGATAATCTATCTCAAACTGAGAGCTGGTTTCTGGTGCTACTTTATCAGCAGGGATCTTTAACGTGGCATTGGGTTTTGCTGATTGATAAGCAAAACTACCATCTGCTTTATTGGGTTTACCAGCGCACCCCGCCAAGGATATGGCGATTACACTTGATACAATCCAGTGACAGCTTTTATTAATCATTTATAAAACCTGATTGTCGTAAAGCTTGTTCGATTACTTTTTGTGAATTTGGTTCAGGTGGTAACAAAGGTAATCTGAAAACACAGTGTTTGATTTTATTCATGCGATACATAGCCCACTTAACAGGAACTGGGTTCGACTCAACAAATAAATCTCTATGTAAAACCTGTAGGTTGTCGTCTATCTCTTTTGCTTGCGCATATTGCCCCTCTGCACATAAATTGCAAATACTGGCAATTTCAGCGGGTGCAACATTAGCAGTTACAGAAATAACACCGTGACCACCATTTTGTAAGAATGCAAAAGAAGTTTCATCATCACCACTTAACAAACTAAAGTCGTTAGGCACTAACGCTTTAATCTCTTTTAATCGTTCAATGCTTCCTGTTGCTTCTTTAATACCAATTATTTTCGGGTGCTTAGATAGGTGCGCAACCGCTTCTGGCAATAAGTCGACCGCACAACGACCAGGAACATTGTACAAAATTTGTGGGATGTCACTGCACTCAGCTATCGCTTCGAAGTGAGCGATTAAACCTTTCTGTGAGGGCTTATTGTAGTATGGCGTTACATTTAAAAATGCATCAATACCAGAATTAGCCATCAACTTGGTTAATTCAATCGCTTCTGATGTTGAATTAGCACCATTGCCAGCCAAAACTTTAATGCGGCCAGCGGCTTGTTTGACGACAGTTTCAACAACTTTAACATGCTCATCTACTGGCAAGGTCGCAGATTCACCCGTTGTCCCTACTGCTACAACACCATGGCTGCCAGCATTGACGTGAAATTCTACTAATTGTTCAAGACTTTGATAATCCACCGTGCCATCTTCATGCATAGGTGTAATTAACGCAACAATACTTCCTCGGATCATTTAATGCCCCCATAAAATCAAGCGCTCTATGGTAATGGTGAGCGAGCAGAAAGACAATAATTAACCTGCATTTTGAAAAGATTAATTATAGTTTTTTGTTAAAAATGCAATCATACGGTACATTTTTCGTGCAAACAGCACTTCACAGTGAACTTCTTGGCTGCAATTAAGGTAGAATTAACTGAACAATAACTCAATATAGGATTCTTAAGTTATGCAATATTTAGCACAAGGTAGCCAAGCACCAGATTTTACTTTGTTAAACCAAGACGAAAAATCAGTCAACTTGGCGGAAACACTGAAAGATCACCAGGTTTTAGTTTATTTTTATCCAAAGGCATTAACACCTGGCTGTACCACCCAAGCCTGCTCTTTGCGTGATACCAAGGCTGAGTTATTAGAAAAACACAATACGGTTGTATTTGGATTAAGTCCAGACGAACCTAAAAAACTGCGTCGATTCCAAGAAAAACACGATCTAAACTTTGATTTGTTATCGGATATAGACCACAAAGTCGCAGACGACTTTGGCGTTTGGGGATTAAAGAAGTTTATGGGCAAGGAATATGACGGTATTCATCGAATCAGTTTTTTAGTCAACCAACAAGGGGTTGTCGAAAAAGTGTTTGATAAGTTTAAAACTAAAGACCACCACCAAGTTGTATTAGATTTTTTAAACGAGAATGCCTAACTCTGTTTGTTAGGGCTCATTAGCCCTAACACTGACCTATATAGCATCTGCCGTATGTTCTGGTTCTTCTATTGTTGGCCACGCATTAATGACTGCTTTGACTAAAGTAGCCAATGGAATCGCAAAAAATACCCCCCAAAAGCCCCAAATGCCACCAAAAAACAGCACAGCAATTATAATAAAGACTGGGTGCAAATTAACCGCTTGAGAAAACAGCACTGGTACAATCACATTACCATCCAACGCTTGAATGACCGCATAAACAATCATTACATACCAAAACTCAGGTGAAACACCAAATTGAAATAACGCCACCACGGCGACGGGTATCGTTATCACCGCAGCACCTATATAAGGGATCAATACAGATAAACCAACTCCGACACCGAGCAATACGGCATAACGTAGATCCAGTAATAAAAATGCAATGACTGATACAGTGCCAACTATGATAATTTCAATTGCCTTGCCTTGTATATAATTACCAATTTGTTGATTCATCTCAGCCCACACTCTAATTGCTAAGCGACGGCGTTTGGGTAACAAAATACGCATTTGGCGCAACAATTTATCTTTGTCGAGCAGCATAAATAATACCAACAAAGGCACAAGTACAAGGTAAACTAATAAAGTAACAATAGTCACCAGTGAATTCAGGGAAGCAGTGACCAACCCTTTCCCCGTGTCGACCAGCTGCTGTTTTAATGAGTCGACTATGTTCTTAATTTGTTCTGCATTTATGTAACCTTGATATTCAGGCGGTAAATTCAGCAGATAATCTTGTCCTTGCTGCAATATAATCGGAATTTCAGAAATTAAGTTGGTCATTTGTTGCCATATGTGTGGCGTCAGCCCCACTAATAAAGTAAATGCAATACATCCAAAAACAACTAAAACACTGACAACAGAAATACTACGACGCACGCCCAAATCTACTAGCTTGCTTACCGGCCACTCGAGCAAGTACGCTATCACCAACGCGACTATGGCTGGTGCAAGTATGTCGCCTAGATACAATACAACCGCAAATAAGAACAATAGTATAAAAACTAAAGTAACTGCATCTGGATCAGAAAATCGATTGTTGTACCATTGTTTTATCAAATCAAACATAAATAACTTCCCTGGGTAGACGCTTGTCTACATAGTTAACAATTGAGCTTGCAGCGCTTGAATATCATCTCGATATTTTGCCGCTTGTTCAAATTCTAAATTTCTTGCGCATTCAAACATTTGTTGTTCTAGTTCTTTGACCTGTTTAGTCAACTCTTCAACTGTTTTCACCGTATATTGAGCTTTTTTATCGCTTACTTTGCGCAATTTAACTTGCTGTGCATTTGCAGGCTCATCATCATACCCAAGATCCATAACATCCGTGATCTTTTTGTTGAGCGCTTGTGGGGTAATACCGTGTTGCACATTATATGCTTGCTGCTTCTCGCGCCTTCTATCAGTTTCATCAATCGCTCTTTTCATCGATTTAGTAATAGAGTCTGCATACAATATCGCTTTACCGTTTAAGTTACGAGCGGCCCGCCCTATGGTTTGGATTAACGAGCGTTCTGAGCGTAAGAAACCTTCTTTATCAGCATCTAAAATCGCAACTAAAGACACTTCTGGCATATCCAACCCTTCTCGCAGTAAGTTGATGCCAACCAACACATCAAATTTGCCGAGGCGCAAGTCTCGAATAATCTCCATTCGTTCAACTGTGTCTATATCAGAGTGTAAATATCGCACTCTAATATCATGGTCATTTAGATAATCTGTTAAATCTTCAGCCATTCGTTTGGTTAGCGTGGTACACAATACCCTTTCGCCCAACTCAATACGCTTACGCGCTTCTGACATCAAATCATCTACTTGGGTGGCGACAGGCCTAACTTCAATTTCTGGGTCGATTAGCCCCGTTGGTCTAACAACCTGTTCAGCAATATCACCTTGCGACTTTTCAACTTCATAGGCACTTGGTGTTGCCGACACATAAATGGTTTGAGGTGCAAGCTGCTCAAATTCTTCAAATTTAAGCGGACGATTATCCAAAGCTGACGGTAACCTAAATCCGTACTGGACCAAATTTTCTTTGCGCGCTCGATCCCCTTTGTACATTGCGCCTAACTGAGGCACAGTAACATGAGATTCATCAATGATCATAATGCCATCTTCTGGCAAATAATCGATGAGAGTTGGTGGTGGCTCGCCTTCTGCTCTACCCGACAGGTATCGCGAATAGTTTTCGATTCCCGAACAATAGCCTAATTCAAGCATCATTTCTAAGTCGTATTGGGTTCTTTGACTTATGCGCTGCTCTTCAATCAACTTATTCATGTCACGAAATTGAGCTAAGCGCTCTTTGAGCTCAAGTTTTATTTTATCGATTGCATCTAAAATCTGCTCTCGAGGTGTAACATAGTGTGTTTTAGGATAAACCGTGGTACGGGCTAAATTGCGCGATACCTCTCCCGTCAACGGGTCAAATACGCTAATGCGCTCTATTTCTTCGTCAAATAACTCAACACGAATTGCATCACGCTCAGAATCTGCTGGAAAGATATCGATGACATCGCCACGGACGCGATAAGTACCACGCTGAAAATCTACATCATTGCGAGTGTATTGCATTTCAGCCAAACGCCTTAATATGCCACGTTGCTCAATAATGTCACCTTGGCGCAAATGCAACAACATTTGCATATATGACTGAGGATCACCCAAACCATAAATAGCCGAAACAGAAGCAACAATTATAACATCACGTCTTTCCATCAAGGCTTTTGTGGCAGATAAACGCATTTGTTCAATGTGATCATTTATTGAAGCGTCTTTTTCTATAAAGGTATCGGTAGAAGGTACATAAGCTTCTGGCTGATAATAATCATAATAAGAGACAAAATATTCCACAGCATTATTTGGGAAAAATGCTTTCATCTCGCCATAAAGCTGCGCGGCGAGTGTTTTATTTGGCGCTAACATAATGACAGGTCGTCCTAACTCAGCTATCACGTTCGCCATGGTAAAAGTTTTACCTGAACCGGTAACCCCTAATAGAGTTTGGTGGGCCAAGCCACACTCTAAACCTTCAACTAACTTTGCTATCGCAGCGGGTTGATCACCACTTGCAACATAATCAGAAACGAGTTCAAACGTTTTAGAGGTCATAACTACACCTACACTTCAACTGTACGAAAATAGCGGTTAAAACTAACATAAGACACACCTGCCATCAGTATATTACCAACAACACAGCCGATAAACAGACCTAAAATTCCAAACATCAAACCACCAATGTATGCACACGGCACATAAAATACAAATAAGCGCAATACACTTAGTTTAAGAGCGGTAGATGGCAAATGCAGCGCATTAAACGATGAATTGGTTAAGATAACGATACCTTGCAACCCATAACCTAGTGGCACTATCCACATAAAAGTTTGAATTGTTTGTTGAACTTCAACCTCTTGAGCAAATGCACTGGCGATAATAGGTGCGAAAATCGCAAGCAATATAAAAACCCCCAATTGCCAAAGCAATACAAACTTGCAGCAGAGTTTATATGCAAGCTGCACACGTCCGTGCTGGCTTGCCCCTAGATTCTGACTAATAAACGGTGGTAATGTCATCGACAATGCTAAAACCAACATACATGCAATTGATTCTATGCGGCTCCCAACCCCAAAAGCAGCAACGGCTTCATGGCCATATGTAGCCACTATTGCTGTCAGTATCGACATTGCAATTGGTGTTAACATGTTGGCGCCTGCCGCGGGTAGACCTATCTTGAGTATGGTTTTTGTTGCTTGTACAAATGCACTGCTTTTGGGTACAGCTAAGTCGATTAACTGGCGACGATTAGACAATAAATACAGCATAGTAGCGGCACCAATCATCCATGCGATTAAACTGGCTATTGCTGCTCCTTCAATACCCCAACCTTCAAACGAGCCAATACCAAAAATCAGTATTGGATCTAACATTGCATTAATTGCACCGCCCAATGCCATCACCATGCTAGGAGTTTTTGTATCACCAGATGCTCGTAAAATGGCATTTCCGACCATAGGGATCACCAGAAACACCGAACTAAAATACCAAATTTTCATGTAGGCAATAACAAACGGCTGAGTATTATCATCACTGCCAAGCAACTTAAACAAGGGGTCAATAATAAACCAACCTATGGTTGATAAAGCCGCTACCAACAAAACAGCCACAATTAAAGCGGTTGTCGCTTGATCTTTGGCTAAATGATAATGTTTTTGTCCTATGGTTTTAGCAATAACGGCAGACGTGCCAATACCCAAACCTATATTTAAACTAATAACGGTAAAAGTAACTGGAAAGGTAAAACTAATTGCGGCCAGTTCATGTGTTCCCAATAAACTAATGAAAAAGGTATCAACTAAATTAAAAGACATTAATGCGATCATGCCCATCACCATAGGAATGGTCATATCTTTTAACGTTTTTCCTATCGGCGCTGTAAGCATATCTCTGCTATTTCGACTGCTTGACACTAAAAACCACCAAAATGTGCTTGCTCTGTTTCTGATGGCGCTAGTTTACGTGATATAAGGCAAATCAGCGAGTGGTCAACCTTAATAAGCTTAATTTACGTTGAAATATTTAGAGAATGAGGGTCAAAGGCGGTTATTTAACTGTTTTACCAACTGTAGCAATTGTTAATATTGAGTAACACAGCTAAATCACTGTTTTAACAAAGAGCGACTAAGCTAGCCAATATAGTGTAACCAAATAATTTATAGTTAAGCCTTGACGGCGGATATATGCACAAGATACGTGCAAACTTTGAACGACTGGGTACTAAAGCAACGATTTTGCTCGGTATAGATTAAAAAATCACAAACCCATGTTTTTATTAACTTTTTTAAATTCAATCTATTTTTTCAAAAATAACTATTGACACAGTAGCCATGGGGCATTGCTAAAGATATTCCGTTTTGTTCACACAGTTATCCACAACTTTAGTGGATAACCAAAGCAACCCCAGTATCCATATAGTCTAGCAAGCTAAACTGAAACTTTTTGTACACAATTTGACTGTTTCTAAATATCTATTAGTCAATAACCAATTTAGTGCAACTTTTATCTTTACTCGGAAATTGCCAATAGAAAACTGCTATTAATGAATAGCTTGTTAGATTTTTAAGCTGAAGGTAGCAAAAAACCAAGGTTTATCTAAACAGGCTTTAAAGCAATGCGGAAACAGGCGGCTGCAGCCAATATAGCGTGTTTATAAATTAATCAGGCTTAAAAATAACTTAATTTCCGACAATCATGCTAAAACTGCACAACAATCGAACAGTAGAGCGTAAAAAATAAGCGTTCGCAATTATTTTGAGATTTTTGTAAAAAACTTTGTTGACAGCACCCACGACTATCATTAAGATGCGCCTCCGTTGACGAGATGTTCCCCCTTAGCTCAGTTGGTTAGAGCGACGGACTGTTAATCCGCAGGTCCCCCGTTCGAGTCGGGGAGGGGGAGCCAACTTGTTAACTGCTAATTTATTGTTCCCCCTTAGCTCAGTTGGTTAGAGCGACGGACTGTTAATCCGCAGGTCCCCCGTTCGAGTCGGGGAGGGGGAGCCAACTTGTTAACTGCTAATTTATTGTTCCCCCTTAGCTCAGTTGGTTAGAGCGACGGACTGTTAATCCGCAGGTCCCCCGTTCGAGTCGGGGAGGGGGAGCCAATAATCTTCCAAGACCTCTTCTCATTTTGTTGTAATTTGTTAGTTTAAAAGAATACAGTTGCGTTAAAAACAAACAAAAGATACCATTTCAGTTATCACAAGGAACGACCTCATAACAATAAACGTGTGATGGAGTATTAAGTTTAATGAACATATTTCAACGGATCCTAATTCAAAATCTAGTTTTTCTTCTTATATTAGTCAGTTGCAGTGCGATCACTATTTGCACTGTTTATGAAAATCACCTGCAACAACGACAACTTGATCATGTCACTCAGTTAAATCGCCTATTTGAATTTGATAAAAGCACACCTAAACAACTGGTCAAAAACTTAAAAACCAGTTTTGATTATCAATGGTTGAAAGTTGAACGCCTGAGTGGTGAAGTTGAGCATATTTATGACGCTAACCAACAAGGCTTTATTTTATCAAAAATGTTAGCCGAGCTTTTGGGTTCAAAAATAGAATCACAAACCTATGCAAACCAATTGGCCGATATTCGTATTAGCTTTGTTTTGTCGAGCCGTACCGAATACCAGTTGATTGATTCATTGATATATGCCCTCGCCTTACTGTTTTTAGCGCTAACTTTTATCAATGCAATTATCAGCAGAAGTATCTTAAGTCGAATTATTGCCAAGTCTGTCCATCATATCGTGCGGTCATTTAACCGAACTCAAGGCAATGAGCCAGAGAAAATCCCAACTCACGTATTGCCTGGTGAGTTTAGAGAATTAGCAGATCAATTAAATGAATTACGCTCACAACTAAAAGGACAGATTGACCATTGGCAACAATCTGCCGAAAGTTATCGGCATGAAGCAACTAAAGACGAGCTCACAGGATTAGGGAACCGTTTAAGTTTTGTCGAAGATCTTGAAAACCTGCTTTCAGATGAGGAAGAAGAAAATTTTGGTGTGCTAGTTGTTACCCGGGCCTCTGAACTGCAAAATATCAATCAAAATCGTGGATATGAAACAGGTGACCAATATGTTTGTGATGTCGCACAAAACATTCAACGTGTCGCCAATAACTATAAAAATGTCCGTTTGTACAGAATAAATGGCTCTGATTTTGCTTTGCTCATACCGCATGTAACCATTAAAGAAGCACATAACTTTGCACAAAACTTATTCGGCCGCTTTACTGAACTACAGCAGATATTAGAAACCAATAGTATTGGTTATAGCGGTATTGTCCCCTACCAAGCTGGCGATTCAATGGGTGAGTTATTAGCCCTAGCGGATACCGGAATTAGCATTGCATTAACCAAACAGACCAATGGTTGGCACATTCAAAACGACAAATCGATTTTGAACAGTGTAAGTGCCAAATATGGTAACCAAAACTGGAAATCGATAATTGATGAGGTAATCGACAAACAGCATGTAAAACTCTATTACCAACCGATACAGCCTGCGAATAAAACCGCTAAAGTTTATTCCGAAATCCTCGCGCGCTTTGTTAATGCTCAAGGAGACGTATTACCCACCGCCTCTTTTGTCGCGATGGCGGAAAAAATGGATAAGATTATCGATATCGACAAACTAGTTGTAGATGCAACGATTAAAACAATTCAAAATAAAAATTTAAACAACCAATTCTTTGCGATTAATCTAACTGCTCGCTCAGCGCACGACGAACAATTTTGCGTTTGGCTTGAGCGCCGCTTGTTAAGAGATTCAATGATTAGCGCCAAACTGGTATTTGAAGTTTCCGAGTTCGGCTTACAACAAAATATTCAAGCCTCGCAAAGGTTCATTGGCATGTTGCATCGAACAGGTGCGCGCCTGACAGTTGAACGTTTTGGCGTTGGCTTTACCTCGTTTAAATTCTTTAGAGATATTAAACCAGACTTCATCAAAGTCGACGGTAGTTATAGCCGTAATATTGATGAAGACAAAAACAATCAATATTTCTTACGTGTTATCGTTGACCTCGCCCACCGCTTGGGTATTTCTGTATTGGCCGAAAGTGTCGAAACTCAAGAAGAAAAGCATGCTTTAGAACACATATTTGTCGATGGAACACAGGGTTATTTCATCGGTAAACCAAGCGAACTGTAAAATATTCGGCAATTAATTTAAAAACCATGTGCAACACAAGTTGTTAATTGCCGAACAAATAACGATAATACGCGCTTAATTTGGCGGTTCAGCCAAAAATACAATTTTTCCGTAAAGGTTATGACTGAATATCTACTGTTATTTGTTGCTACCGTTTTGGTAAATAATTTTGTCTTAGTTAAGTTTCTAGGCTTGTGTCCTTTTATGGGGGTTTCTGGCAAGGTAGAAACCGCTATAGGCATGTCGATGGCCACTACTTTTGTGCTAACACTGGCATCAATCGCCAGTTATTTGGTTGAGCAGTACATATTACAACCGCTCGATATTACATTTTTGCGAACTCTGGCTTTTATTTTAGTTATTGCGGTGGTTGTACAGTTCACTGAAATGGTTGTGCAAAAAACCAGCCCAGCATTATATCGACTGCTTGGGATATTTTTACCCTTAATCACCACTAACTGCGCAGTACTGGGTGTTGCTTTGTTAAACTTAAATGAGCGACACAACTTAATTGAATCCGCCGTATATGGTTTTGCGGCAGCGATTGGCTTTTCGTTGGTTCTAATTCTGTTTTCAGCAATGCGAGAGCGTATTGCCGCTGCGGATATCCCAGCCACGTTTAAAGGTAGTGCAATTGCAATGGTAACAGCAGGATTGATGTCACTGGCATTTTTAGGATTTACAGGGTTAATCAAGCTGTGACTATATTTATTTACGCTTTAATCGCTATTGGCGCATTAGCGATCATTTTTGGAGCCTTACTAGGCTACGCACAAATTCGCTTTAAAGTAGAAAGTGATCCCTTAGTCGATCAATTAGACGAGATACTACCACAAACCCAGTGCGGCCAGTGTGGTTATCCAGGCTGCCGCCCCTATGCTGAAGCAATTGCAAATGGTGACGATATTAACAAATGTCCACCAGGCGGAGACGCGACCATCAAAAAACTAGCGGATATGATGGGTGTTGAACCCAAACCTTTGGTTGGAAGCGAAGACAATGCTGAAGAAGAGCCTGTAAAAAAAGTCGCGTATATACGAGAAGATGAGTGCATCGGCTGTACTAAGTGCATTCAAGCCTGCCCAGTTGATGCGATTGTTGGCGCAGCTAAACATATGCACACAGTTATTATTGACGAGTGTACTGGCTGTGATTTATGTGTTGAGCCCTGCCCTGTTGACTGCATTGATATGTTACCAGTAGAAACAAAACCAGAAACTTGGCGCTGGAAGTTACAGTCTATTCCTGTGAAAACCATATAAATACGTCGCATTAAGTTGGAGAATTCGTGGAATCTTTAATTGAAAAAATTAAATCTGGGTATTTATGGGACTTTCCTGGGGGGGTGCACCCACCAGAACGAAAATCACTGTCGAATGAGCAGGCGATAGGTAAACTTCCACTACCCGAACTGCTGTATGTTACGACCAAACAACATATAGGCAAAGCGGCCCATTTGATTGTGCAAAAGGGCGATAAAGTAAAAGCAGGCCAGACATTGTGTGCGGTTCAAGGGCCCATGGAACTGCCCATTCATGCGCCAACTTCAGGTGAAGTAGTAGATATTAAATCGCATCCGATCGCCCATGCTTCGGGCCTGTCTGCTGAAACAATTGTTATCAAACCTGATGGGCTTGACACTTGGGTAGAAAAACAGCCAACCGCGAACTACCATGAATTAACTAAGGTTGAACTGGTCGATAAACTAAAAAGTGCTGGCATTGCTGGTTTAGGTGGCGCAGCATTCCCGACATATGTAAAACACAGTAATTCACAACCAGTTGAAGTGCTGATTATCAATGGTGTTGAATGTGAGCCGTATATCACTGCAGACGACAGGCTCATGCGTGAATATGCAGCTGAAATTGTCTCTGGTGTGGAAATTTTTACCCACTTGCTCCATCCCAAAGCTGTGGTTATCGCTATCGAAAACAACAAACCTGAAGCAATTGCCGCAATAGAAAAAGCTTGTGAAGGGAAAACTCAATTTCATGTCCGAGCGATTCCGACCAAATATCCAGCTGGCGGCGAAAAGCAATTGATTCAAGTTGTCACTGGTTTAGAAGTACCTACAGGTGGTATTCCATCTGATATTGGAGTTGTTACCCAGAATGTCGGCACAGCATATGCTGCTTACAAAGCCGTGGTTCATGGCGAGCCATTGACTGAACGAGTCGTTACCGTTACGGGTGAACAAGTTAGCAAACCTGGCAATTATTGGGTGAAGTTAGGAACTCCTGTTGAATTTGTATTAGCACAAGCCGGCTATCAAGCAGCGCGACCTGAACATTTGATTATGGGTGGGCCAATGATGGGCTTTAATATCCCAAATAAGCAAATGCCCGTCAGTAAAATTACCAATTGTATTTTAGCCCCTAGTACCAGCGAATTACCTTTACCAGAAGACGAACAGAATTGCATTCGCTGTGGTTATTGTGTTGATGTGTGCCCAGCTAACTTGTTGCCACAACAACTATATTGGCACACTAAAGCCAAAGAATATGAAAAAGCACAAGAATATAAGTTGATCGATTGTATTGAATGTGGCGCCTGCGCATATGTATGCCCAAGTGAAATACCGCTCGTACAATATTACCGTGTGGCTAAAGCTGATATTAAAACCCAACAAATTGAACATGAAAAAGCCGAAAAAGCGAAAGAGAGATTTAATGCTCGAAACGAGCGCTTAGAAAAAGAAAAACAAGCTCGGTTGGACAAACACAAACAAGCCGCTCAAGCACGTAAAGCGGCGATGGAAAAAGATCAAGGCGCTAAAGACAAAGTTGCTGAAGCACTAGCACGTGTTCAAGCTAAGAAGAAGCAAACTGATTCTGCAGCTCAACCCGAACCTGCTTCACAAAATGATGCAAAATCAAAAGCGCAGGCAGCAATAGAAAGAGCAAAAGCGCGGAAAGCTGAACAAGCCAAAGCACAACAATCTGAGGCTGAACCAGCTGAGCCTGCGCAAGCAGAGCAACCCGCAAACGATGCAAAAGCTAAAGCCCAGGCCGCCATTGCAAGAGCAAAAGCACGGAAAGCTGAACAAGCCAAAACACAACAATCTGCCTCAACAGATACGCCACCGACACAAACAGACAAGCCTGAAGCAGCTTTAGACAAAGACGCCCGAATTAAGGCCGCAATTGCCAAAGCCAAGGCCAAACGTAAACAACTTGGAGAAGATCAGTAATGAATTTTCGAGTCGCCAGTTCACCGCATAACCACGTGAAAAACAAAACATCTCGGGTGATGGCACTAGTGGCGCTAGCTTGTATTCCAGGCATTATCACCCAAGTTTGGTACTTCGGTTTTGGCACACTGTTTCAAATATTACTCGCAGTTTCTACCGCAATCATTGCAGAAGCATTGTGCTTACAACAACGTGACTACCCGGTTAAAAAACGTCTAAAAGACAATAGTGCGTTGTTGACTGGGCTATTATTAGGTATCAGTCTGCCTCCCCTAGCCCCTTGGTGGATAGCTGTCATCGGCAGTTTATTTGCAATTATAATAGCCAAACAAATCTATGGTGGTTTAGGGCAAAACATCTTTAATCCAGCCATGGCTGGCTATGTCGCTTTATTAGTATCTTTTCCACTATCTATGACTCTATGGCTGCCCCCATTGAGTTTGGTTGAATACGACATAACCCTTTTCGATACCTTAATGCTTATTTTCACTGGCTATAGTGAAACAGGTTATTCATTGGCGCAGCTGCGCGTTGACCTTGATGGATTTACCATGGCCACGCCATTAGATACGGTTAAAACAGGATTAACCAATCAGCAAACCTTTTCTGAACTCAGTCAGTTGAAAATATTCTCCGAGCAACTCGGCATCGGCTGGACAGCGGTCAATTTAGCCTATTTATTTGGCGGTCTAGTACTGATTTGGATGAAGGTTATCAGCTGGCGTATCCCACTAACCTTTTTAGTCAGCTTATTTTTATTAAGCTGGGTTGCCCATGTCGTCAGCCCTGATGGAGCGGCTAGTGCCAGTTTGCATCTGTTATCAGGTGCAACTATGTTTGGTGCATTTTTTATTTTGACCGATCCGGTTTCAGCTTCCACAACACCAAGAGGAAAAATCATCTTTGCATTACTGGTCGCGTTACTGGTATTTTTAATTCGTCAGTATGGCGGTTACCCTGAAGCAATCGCCTTTGCGGTGCTGCTAGCCAATATGTGTGTACCATTAATAGACTACTACACCAAACCTCGGGTGTATGGTCATGCAGCACGATAAAGAGAACACTTTAGCATGATTAACATTAACCCAATTAGTAAAGCGAGTTTAATTTTGGCGGCATTTGCTTTGGTCACAACTGGCTTAGTGGCTTTAACGCACTTACTCACTAAAGATACCATCGCGCAAGCTCAAGAAAATGCAATTCAGCAAACGATAAATCAGCTGGTACCCGCTGATTTGTATAATAATGCGATTGCCCAAGACTGTATCATTAAACAAGACACAAACGGACAAACGATTCGAGTGTTTCGAGCTAGATTAGAGCAAACTCCAGTAGCCACAGTCATCGAGTCAATTGCACCAAATGGCTACAATGGCCGAATAGATTTATTGGTCGCACTGGACAGCAAATACAAAGTGCTAGGTGTTAGAACGGTCAAACATAATGAAACGCCTGGGTTAGGTGATAAAATCGAACTGAAAAAATCAAATTGGATAACTCATTTTTCAGGGCTGTCTTTAACCGAACAAAATGAAAAAAATTGGGCAGTTCGCAATGACGGAGGCATGTTTGACGCGTTTACAGGTGCAACCATTACCCCTCGTGCTGTTGTTGCTGCTGTGAAAAATACCTTGGAGTGGGCAAAAGACCAATCACTTTTTCAGCCCGGACTTGAATGTGGAGATCAACAATGAACCAATACCAAGAAATCAGCTGGCAAGGGTTATGGAAAAATAATCCCGCATTGGTTCAAATGCTTGGTTTGTGTCCACTATTAGCTGTGACCAATACAGTTGTTAATGCAATCGGTTTAGGCTTAGCGACCTTATTTGTTTTAGTCGGCTCAAATGTAACAGTATCTATCGTTAGAAACTGGATCCCCAATGAAATCCGCATTCCTGTATTTGTAATGGTCATAGCATCCTTAGTTACTATGGTTCAATTACTGATGAACGCCTATACATATCAGTTGTATCAGACACTTGGGATATTTATCCCACTCATTGTAACTAATTGCGCCATTATTGGTCGAGCCGAGGCATTCGCATCAAAAAACTCAGTCCCTTTTGCTGCATTCGACGGATTAATGATGGGCAGCGGCTTTTTATTGGTACTGGTTATATTAGGCGCTGTTCGAGAAATTCTAGGCAATGGCACCATTTTTCAAGGTGCTGAACAGTTGTTTGGAGATGTTGCAGCAGAATGGACCATCCATTTGTTTACCCCTGAACAAAGTTTTCTACTTGCAATTTTACCCCCAGGCGCATTTATTATTATGGGCTTGATAATAGCGGTAAAAAACAAATTTGATAAACGCATTGAACAGCTCGTGATTGGTGAACGCCAACAACAAACGATTGAAAGAGCAAGAGTGACCACAGAGTAAAACGATAACAGCTAAGATGAATAAACAAAAACGTTTAGAAATACTCCAGCGTCTGCGTGACGCTAATCCAAACCCAACCACTGAGCTGGAATTTTCAACCCCGTTTGAATTACTGGTTGCAGTTACTCTGTCAGCGCAAGCGACCGATGTTGGCGTAAATAAAGCGACACGTAAACTCTTCCCTGTTGCTAATACACCAGAGAAAATTATTGAATTGGGTTTAGACGGACTCAAAAGCTACATAAAAACCATTGGCTTGTATAACAGCAAAGCAGAAAATGTTATGAAAGCGTGCAAGATGCTGGTCGAAAAACACAACAGCCAAGTACCCCAGAGTCGAGAAGCTTTAGAAGCTTTACCAGGCGTTGGCCGCAAAACTGCCAATGTTGTATTGAACACCGCTTTTGGCTGGCCAACCATAGCTGTTGATACCCACATATTTAGAGTTTCTAACCGCACTAAATTTGCGATGGGCAAAAACGTTGACCAAGTCGAACAAAAGTTACTTAAAGTTGTACCAAAAGAGTTTAAAGTTGACGTTCATCACTGGTTAATATTACATGGCCGTTATACCTGCGTAGCACGTAAACCTCGTTGTGGTTCATGTATTATCGAGGACCTGTGCGAATTTAAAGAAAAGACAGAAATATAGGATTAGATATGAGAATTCTCCACACCATGTTACGTGTCGCTGACTTAGATAAATCAATCGAGTTTTATACTCAAGTGATGGGCATGAAGCTTTTGCGTAAACATGACAACCCTGAATACAAATACACGTTAGCTTTTATCGGGTACGCTGACGAGTCAGAACAAGCTGTGATTGAATTAACCTATAACTGGGGTGTTAGCGAGTACGATTTAGGAACAGCCTACGGCCATATTGCTATTGAAGTGGATGATGTATACCAAGCTTGTGAGAAAATCCGCAAAGCAGGTGGTACAATTTCGCGTGAACCGGGTCCAGTTAAGGGTGGCACAACAGAAATCGCTTTTGTCCGTGACCCAGACAACTACGCGTTAGAGCTTATTCAAAAGAAATCAGATAATAAACTGTAACGCTAAAAGGCCATTGCTTTAATCTGATAAATGCTGGTTGACGACCTTTTTTAGTTCATCGGTTTGGACAGGTTTTGACAAAAAGTCATTCATACCTACTTTCAAACACTTCTCTTTGTCACCAGCCATCGCCGCGCCCGTTAAAGCAACAATGGGCGTTGGTGTTAAACCTTGCTCATTCTCGTACTGTCGAATCAAATGCACCATGTCGTAGCCACTTAAATTAGGCATATGGCAATCTGTAATAACTAACTTATAACTGTGATTTTTAAATGCTTGTAACCCCTCATAGCCATCATTTGCAACGGCTGGGTCAACGCCAAGGACTTTAAGCTGCTTTTTTATCAACTTCTGATTAAGAGGGTTATCTTCGACTAATAAAACCTCTTCATCGCCAACATTAAGCTTTTGGTCGAGGTCTTGGGTTTGCACTGCAGTTTGAATGCTAGTATCAGATTGCAACAATTCATCGGCTTGTTCTTCAGCCATCACGTACTTAATAAATTGGAACTTGGTTAAAGGCTTAATCGGTAATGCAGGCATGGTCGGGTGCAAATTGCGTAAATGTTCTAAATCATTGCGTTCAACTGCGACCATTTTATAACCATCAGGGCAAGGTAATTGCTCAAATGCACTTAATATGTGTTGATAAGGTTCAATTTCCCCCAACATTAAAATAACCGACCCGGCCATAGTTGCCAATTGGTCTGACTGGGCTATGGCTTGCCAATCATGACAATACGCTTCACCACCTTCACTTTCGGCATAATCAACCAACCTACGCGCCAATTTTTGTAAATATGGATTACATTCAATAAAGTGCAATTCACGCCCAAATAAAGGCGGTAAATCTTCATCTAAAGCTTCTACCTTGCCTAAATTTAAGTAAATGCAAAATTCTGTGCCCTCACCTTCTTTTGAGGTTAAGGTAATGTCACCATGCATCATCTCTACGAGTTTCTTACAAATTGCCAAACCTAAGCCAGTGCCACCAAATTTTCGACTAGTCGATTTTTCAGCCTGTTTAAATGGTTGAAACAATTTAGCCTGCACATCTTTGTGTATACCAATACCATTATCTTTAATTCTAAACGCAAGTGTGTAGTTAGTGTCGCTTTCGTCTTCTATCGATACATCAACCACTATTTTGCCGACCCGGCTGGTTTGTTTTGCGGTAAATTTTATCGCATTGCCAACAATATTAAACAGGACTTGGCGTATACGAACCGGATCTCCAATCATTTTATCCGGCATATCACTTTGCTCGCGAACTTCAAAAATAAGTCCAAGCTCCAAGGTGGATGGAACAAAGGTTTTAACTACGCTATCCAGGGTTTCTGACAATAAAAATTCGGTTTGCTCTAATTCAAACTTACCAGCCTCAATTTTACTGATATCCAAAATATCATTGAGTATCGCAACTAAATTCAGCGCAGATGACTTGGCCGTATCAACAAGATCCATTTGCTCGTAATTTATTTGAGTGTGTTTAAGTAAATCTAACGAAGCGACTATTCCATTCATCGGCGTACGAATTTCGTGACTCATCATAGCTAAAAAATCAGACTTAGCTGTACTCGCTTGTTTTGCCCGCTCAATTGCTTGTTGCATTTCTTCTGTGCGAATTTCAACAATTTGCTCTAAGTTACTGTTTAATTCCTCTAGTTCAGCTGTTTTTTCATGTACTTTCTGCTCAAGCGATTGGTTCGCACTAATTAACGCAGTTGTCAGTCGATTAACAGAATCGGCTAAGCGGCCAAACTCATCATCCCGTTGCAATTCAATTTTGTGATCAATATGGCCCTGAGTGATACGTTCGGCACCTTTGGTCACCTTATATAGCGGACTTAAAATATGCTTTACTAAAAATAGTGACAGCCATATTCCCAAAACTAATGCGGCAAGAAAACTGTAAAATACCACTTCAATCAACTGCTGAGCTGCTTTAGATGGCTCTTGCGCATAAAAAATCAAAAATGCTGCACTCGGAATGCCAATACAGACAAATAGCAAAATGGTTTGAGTTAAGTAAAGCTTGTTTCTAATGCTTGTTGCACGTTGAATTTTCATAAGTTGTACAACCTAAGATATATAACAAATTTATAGCTCTGATTTTTGCAAACTGCGGCAAAATGATTCAAAGTCAGTTAAATCACCAATGGGTTTAGAAAAATAATAGCCTTGCAACACTTGCGCCTTGTACTTCTCACATAGAGATGCCTGCTCTAGTGTTTCTACACCCTCGACGACAACGTTCATTTCTAGGCTAGATGCCATAGAAATAAGCGCTTTTAGCAGATTACAACCTTTCACATCGCTCGGTAAACCAATTACAAAAGAGCGATCCACTTTTAATGTGGTCACGGGCAAATCACGTAAATAAGCAAGAGAAGAGTAACCTGTGCCAAAATCATCAACGGCAAAACCAACACCCGCATCGACTAATTCAGCAATCGTATTACGCACAAGCTCCATATCGTGAATTAACACACTTTCCACAATTTCTAGCTCAATCACATTTGGCGGCAATGAAAATTGTCGCAAGCAATCAAAAAACCGGTCTGTGAAAGTTTCATCAGCTAGCTGCACTGCAGAAATGTTGATGGATACCCGAAACTCTTCCGAAACCACATTATTTCGTCGCCATAACACTAATTGACTACAGGCTTGTTGAATAACCCATTGCCCTAACTGAATAATTTTTCCTGATGTTTCGGCAAATGGAATAAACCGGTCGGGGGACAACAGCCCTAAAGTGGGGTGATACCAACGAATAAGCGCCTCAGCACCTACAACTCGAGTCGGATTCACTGCTAATTGTGGTTGATAAAACAGCCTAAACTCATTGTTTTTGATGCCGTCCAACAGTGAGTTTTCCACCTCCAACTGCTCTTCTAATTGCTCGTGCAATAACTTGGAGTAAAAATAGAATTTATTTTTTCCCGCTTGTTTGGCTTTATACATTGCAATTTCAGCAGCTTTTAGCAGCTCTTTATCATCTGCAGCGCTGTCGGGAAACATCGCCACACCGATACTTGCGCCTAACTCAAGCTTGTGCCCTAAACACTCAATTGGGCTAGAGAAAACTTTTTGCAATCGATTCGCGAAGTTAAACAAAGCTGTACCTGTATCAAGGTCATTCGCTAGAATTGCAAATTCATCTCCACCAAAATAACACACTAAATCATCATCTCGGCAGACCTTGAGCAACTCCTTGGCTGCTTTTTGTAAGTACAAGTCACCAACATAATGGCCATAATAGTCGTTACATGATTTAAAATTATCGACGTCAATTAAGATTAAACTGGCTTTTACTTGTTCTCGATGAGCTCGCTGCAACAAAGCTTTTAACGAAGTTAAAAAGAAATCGCGGTTCTTTAAACCTGTCAATTTGTCAGTACGGGTTACGTGTTTAATATCTTGCGATTGCATATTTAACGCTTGATATAACCCTAGCCGAGAAACAGTTCTAGCATACACTTTGTACAATAGGGTTTTGTTCAGCTGCTCGGCACTAACTATTTCATCAATTCCACGCGTCAAACATTTATTGATCAAACTATCGCTAACATTTTCAGTCACAGCTATAAATGCAGTGCCTCCTGCAAGCTTACTTTGAGTCATATCAACGAGGGTTAAGATATCAAGATCGGGTAAAACTAAAGGCAAAATGACGATATCAAAATGGGTCCGGGTCATATGGTTAATAGCCTGCTCACCGTCATTCACGACCACGATAGAAGTATCTTTTAAGTCAAAGGATAGCTGTTCAAGCAGAGCTTTTGCTTGTTGGTAAAAATGATTAACTAACAGCACCCTCATACCATAACCAGACCTTAATAGATAAAAATTGACCCGTTAATTGTTTGACATAATCTAATATTTAGCAAATTTCGTAAGTAAAAAAGTGTTGTTGCGGTCTGATATTTCTCTACTACACTTAAGCCTAAGGTACTTTAACCCTGCAAACTAAGGACGTTTGCGCTTAGCTAGCTACTGGGCACGATTCATTAAGGAAATTGCAAACAGAGATCAAATCAGATTCCGCTGGTTATTGAGATGTTTATTCATGTCTGAAATGATATTGGCAACAAACTATAACTTTGAACAACAAGAAAACTACAATTTCCTATTTGCTCAAGATGGTAGCCTAATTGCAGATCTGCCTGACATTCAGTCTGACAAACTGTTAGAAAGGCTCGAAAAGTTATGCAAAACCAATAAATCACAAAATATCTTACTGCATTTAATTGGTAAAGAAACATTTGAGAAACTACGCCATGCGAGTTGGCAGTTTACCCGCCATGCAGTATTACCGCCAACCGAAATCCCAACGTGCGGTGTTTGGGACATTAGCTGTTTCCCAACCCAGCTCAATGGCCAGACGATATTGTGTGTCAGTTTTACCTCATCACCGATTGCAATAGCCACGCATTTAACCAACAGTTATCAAATAGCCGCCGATGCAACATTAATTGGCGTATGGGACATTCGATTTATTGACGAACCTAGGGTCATGGATGAAAGCGATTGTTTCCAGCACATTCTAGACAACCAATTTGTGTTTTTTTCACAAACCGCTAAAGATATCCTGTCATTACGCAGTTTCCGCGAGACGACTTGGCGTACTGTATTTAATCGCATACATCCAGATGACCAAGTGACATTTGAACAAATGTTTTTAGGCAACCTATATCATAACATCAGGCTCAATTTTGACTGCCGTATTGCTGACTTAAATAAAACTTATCGCTGGTACACAATTAGAGGTGAATCTATATCTAATGAGCAAGGTTTACCACTTAGAATGTGCGGAAGTGTATTTGAATGTACTGAACAAAAAGAAATGCTCAACTCGATATTAGAGTCAGAAAATACCAAAAAGCTTGCACTTGAGACCAGCGGTATCGGTGTTTGGTCAGGCACTAGTTTAGACGATCTGTGGACCTGGGATAGTAATGTCGCAGCGATAATGAACTTAGGTGCAACATATCAAGGCAAGTTAGCGGACTTGCTCAACAATGTGCAAAACGACGATAAGAAAAAACTGATAGACCAGTTTAGAAACGCCACCAATGGCAATGCCAATATTGATTGTGAGGTAAAAGTTGACCTAGGAGACTTAGGGATTCACTTTGTTGTCATTAAAGGCAATGTCACTAAAGATATTATGGGCAATGTTAAACGAATAGACGGCATATGCCATGATAATTCTGCAGAGCGCATTGCCAGTCAAAAAATAAAAGAGCTCAATGAAGCACTTGAACGTACGGTAAAACAACGCACTAAAGAATTAATAAAAGCTAGAGACTTAGCGGAATCAGGTAGTATCGCTAAATCGAATTTTTTAGCTATGATGAGCCATGAAATCCGCACTCCAATGAATGGTGTCATTGGTGCACTCGACTTAGTAGAACGCTCACAGCTCAATTCAGAACAACTTGATTTGATTCATACTGCTAAAACCTCTGCGCTAAATCTAGTGGATATTTTGAATGACATCTTAGACCTCAACAAAATTGAAGCGGGTAAAATGCAATTGGAGTCAACCAATGTCTCCATCTCTGAAACCATAGATAATGTAGTTAATATGTTTTTATCTATTGCCGACAATAAAAACGTCAAACTAACCGTAGAAGAAAGCAATTCAATTCCCAACTGGGTCAACACAGACCCAGTGCGACTGAGGCAAATTTTGATTAATTTTGTTTCAAATGCAATTAAATTTTGTGGTGGCGAACAGAAAGCTGGCCATGTCCATATTCAGGTATCAATTGATGAAAGCCAGTCGTTTAGCTCGCAAAAATCCGTCATTTTTAGTGTGCGAGATAATGGCATTGGCATGACCGCCAAAACCATAGATAAATTATTCTCACCTTTTACTCAAGCAGAAGCATCGACCACTCGAAAATACGGTGGCACAGGTCTAGGATTAGCCATATGTGGACGTTTATGCGAATTAATGGGTGGTCAAATACAAGTAGATAGCCAAGTTGGCGAATACTCGAAATTTACCATTCGCTTGCCGCTTTGGGAAACGGAACAACTGGCCGATGTTTCTATGTTGTTTGGTCAACTAGTCTATATGCAGAACCTATCAGCCTCTGATAGTCAACTGGCGTGGATAAGTGAGCGTTTAGAACAGCTTGGGGCAGAAAGAGTCGATAAAGCAACCCAAGCAGATATCGTGCTGATATTAGCCAATCAAACGCATCAACTTATCGATATTCAACGAAATATAGATCAAGCTTTACAAGAGTTTTGCACGGCTCAAATCTTATTGGTCTGCCCTCGAACACTGAGAACCCCGTTATGGAAAACATGGCCAGAGTTAAAAATAATCGCCAGTGATCCAATGACACGTTATGCTTTTGAGCGTGTCGACTTGGGTACAGATTCATCTTCACAAGCCGAAAATCACAGAGCAACAAACTCTACCGCACCAGAAAAAGCCAGCATACTATTGGTTGAAGATAATCCACTTAATCAAAAGTTATTGCTAAAACAATTAGCAGTGTTAGGCCTGAATGCAGACTTGGCCCACGATGGGCGCAATGGCTTAAACCTATTTACTCAAAACAGCTATAAACTCATTTTAACGGATTGTCACATGCCAGTAATGGATGGTTATAGTATGGCCAAAAATATTCGAGAGTATGAAACATCGCAAGGTTTGCAAACTACACCTATAATTGCAATAACAGGCGCAGCTATGACTGGCGATAAAGAGAAGTGTATTCAATCGGGTATGAATGACTTTTTACCCAAACCAATCGAAACACATAAATTAAAAGCAATTGTGGAGAAATGGCATGAGTGATGTACCTGTATATGATCCAAACGTGCTCACCAGTTTAATCGGCGATGACCAGCAAAGTATTCAAGAGTATAAATCTGAATTCTTAAAACAATGTGTGCCTAGTTTGCGCGAAATTGCCGCCGCCTTTAATAAAAATGACAAAACAGCTGTCAAAGAAGCGGCGCATTATTTAAAAACCTCAGCCAAAGCAGTGGGCGCTCTGCGCTGTGCTAATCGACTACAAGCGATAGAAGATAGCGCCCTTGCCGAACAAAGAGCTGAACTAAAACAGCATATCACTCAGCTGCAAACAGATATACGAGATTTAAAAAAGGAGTTTAGGTAAATGGCAGGCAAAAGCTCGGTCAAAAGTGCATTGGCAAGCCGACACCCACAAATATTACTCATTCATTCTGTTGATTTAGAAAGTGGTGCGGCGGTCATCGTCTCGCAACATATGGAAGATTTTAGAGCTTTTAAAGAAGGTGAAAAAGCGATTGAGGCAATTAAAGAATTTCAGCCAAAAATATTATTACTAGAGCTCAACTCAGTAAAAGAAAGCATCGCTTTTTATGTCAGCTTAGTCAAAGAACATAACCTACTAACCTACCCTCACCAGGTTGTACTTTTGTGCGGCAACAAAGAAGCTGGTTTAGCGTACGCCGTATGTGCAAAAGGTACATTTTACGACTATTTTGTTTCTCGCCCTATATATGAAAAATTTAGATTAAAATCTATTCTTAACAATCTAACAAAAATGTTAGATATACAACAAGAAGCAACCACCTTAAACGATAGCTATATTAATGCGCTGGATACCGACATCGATGAGCTCATCGACGAAGCCAATAGTTTTCAGGACAGTATTCAAAATAGTATTAAAAACTGTCGTACTGCTTTAGTTAACACAGGTACTGGTGGCGGTGAAGATGTAACCGAAGTATTATCGCCACTCATTTCACAAATCGAAGATGAAGTACATAAAAGTTTACAAGCTTTTATCGAAAACCTCACCAAACAGAAAAAGTCTAATCAAGTGCATAACAAAGCGTTGAAAAAGTCTGTCACGCCAGAATGCAAATTCATTAAAGATATCCCAATGGAGGATGAAACAGCACTAGAAGCAGAATCGGATTCCCCGCCGTCGGATGCACTATTAGAGCAAGCAGCCGAGCAACAAGATGAAGAGGCTGCACGTTTACTCGCGGAGCAAGCCCTATTAAACGAGGACATTTTGTTAGGTGATGAAGGCGCTGTCGAATCCGTCGAAAAACCTAAACCGAAAAAAATTCTAGTCGTTGAAGACAATCATATCTACCGAGACATGATCAAAAAGATTCTAACCGGGGGTGGATACGAAGTCGTCGAAGCTGGTAATGGCATGGAAGCAATAAAAACATCCGCCAAAATTAAGTTTGATCTAATTCTAATGGATTTATTTATGCCTGAGCTAGATGGCTTAAACGCGACTAAACAATTTAGAAAACGTATGGGTAAAAAAGATTTGCCCATTTTGGCGTTAACTGGCAACAAAAACAAAGACTTGGTGATGAAGTGGGTATCATCGGGCATCAATGGCTACATAATGAAACCATCTAGCAAAGAAAAAATCATCGAAGCAGTCGAAGAAGCACTAAGTAAAAAAGAAATGCGCGCGAAAAAAGAAGGTGCATGATATTGCATCTGGCTATGCGCGCTTTACAATGAAAATATCGCAATACCGCTTCTATTTTGTTGAATTAAATTCATGTTAGAAATAAAACATTTAAAGACCATTCGTGCGCTTGCTCATACAGGCTCTCTCGCAAAAGCGGCAAATTGGCTGCATACCACTAGCTCCGCCCTTTCTCATCAACTTAAAGAGTTAGAAGCACGTATCCGTCATCCAATATATGTTCGCAAAACTCAACCTGTAAAATTTACCCCAGAAGGCGAACTGATTCTGCAACTGGCAGAACAAATTTTGCCATTGGTGCAAGATACAGAAACCCGTATACAAGACTTGCGTACCCAAAGCAAAGGGCAACTGCGTTTAGCGATTGAATGTCATAGTTGTTTTCAGTGGTTAATGCCAGCCATTAGCCAATTTCACAAACGTTGGCCAATGATAGAACTGTCATTCAACAATGAATATATGTTTGACGCACTACCAGGTTTAACCGAAGGTGAACTTGATTTAGTTATAACAGCTGATACCTTTGAGTCTGATGAGTTTTACTTTGAGCCTTTATTTAGCTTTGAAATGGTATTGGTCACCGCACCGGATCACCCATTAGCAAATAAATCTTACATTGATGCTACTGACTTAACCCAACAGACATTATTAACCTACCCAGTTGAACCCGCTCGGTTAGACATATACAAATATGTTTTGCACCCAGCAAACTGCCAACCTAAACACGTTAAAAAAGTCGACCAAACTCTAATGATTTTACAAATGGTCACTGCAAATTTAGGAGTTGCTGTTTTACCGTCTTGGGCCGTCACCGAATATCAACAACAGGGATTAGTCGAAACGGTAAAAATTGGCCAACAAGGTCTAACCAGTAAATTATTTGCTGCGGTCAAACAAAGACAAAAAAACTTAGGCTATATCAAGTCATTTTTCGAAATTAGCCAACGAACAAGTTTGACAAACTTAACAGACGTAACACCAATCAAATAATTTTTCTAGTTGAGGGTGCTGCAAAATTTCTGATCATCGACCATAATTAAGGAGATTTCTTTCAACGTTAACTATAAGAGTGGAAATGAAAAACCTGCAGAACCAAATCCTAATTGCGATGCCATCACTTGAAGATGGATACTTTGAACGCAGTGTCACTTATATTTGTGAGCACAACGAAAATGGTGCTATGGGGATTGTTATAAACCAACCACTCGAGATGAGAGTCACTGATTTACTCAATCAAATTAAAGTTCCGCTAGATAACAAACAAATTAACGGCGATATCCCTGTTTATGCTGGTGGTCCCGTCAGTCCTGAACGAGGTTTTGTGTTACATAAACCTCAAGCGCAATGGCAAAGCTCAATGCAACTCGCCCCAGATATCATGATAACAACGTCAAGAGATTTGTTAGAGTCAATTGGCACAGAACACCAGCCAGATGATTATATGATTTGTCTTGGTTACGCAGGCTGGGAAAAAGGCCAATTAGAACAAGAACTTTTAGATAATGCCTGGTTGACCATACCTGCTGATGCAGAGCTGATATATTCAACGCCAATTCATTTACGCTGGCAACGCGCTGCCGAAGTGCTCGGCATAGCCACATGGCAAATTAGCAACCAAGTTGGACACGCATAACGAGAGGATATTTGTTAAACTAGCCTCTTAGTTTGCAACAGTAGAATTATTAAGATGACACAATCTTCTACCAATGTCGGTCAGCGCAATGTCATGGCTTTCGATTTTGGCTTAAAAAGCATAGGTGTGGCGATTGGCCAAGAACTCTCCTATTCAACCCGTTCTTTGTCAGCGCTTAAAGCACAAGATGGCATTCCCAACTGGGCGCTCATCGAAAAGATGTTAAAAGAATGGCAGCCAGATTTACTGTTAGTTGGATTGCCACTAAATATGGACGGTACTGAGCAAGCTATCACCCAAAGAGCCAAAAAATTCGCCAACCGTTTGCATGGTCGCTTTGGCTACCCTGTTGAAACTTGGGATGAAAGGTTAACCACGGTCGATGCGAAAGCGTACTTGTTTGAAGTTGGTGGTTATCGAAACTTAGCCAAAGATAAAATTGATTCAAAGTCAGCTGAAATCATCCTAATGAGCTGGTTTGAAAATCAGGCACTATAGCTCTATTTTCCATAATATCGTGTCAACAGGCTTTTTAAAGGGCTATAAAGATAGCCCTATCTGCTAAGCTACTCTTGTATACTCATCAACAATTCACGCAAAATGTCAGAGAGTTTATTAAAAATCACTGCCCTGCGAGTTGTTTGTCTCCAAACCAATCCAATTTGACGACTCGCCGCCTCTTGAGCCGGATTAACCAACTTTATATCTCTGCCATCAAGCAGACCTGCATTAACGGCCATTTGCGGCACAAAAGTCGCGCCAGCTTGGCATTCGACCATAGTCATAAGTGTATGTAAGCTAGTTGCGGAAAAGGGATTAATCTTACGATTGTCGACTAAACGGCAAGCAGAAACCGCGTGCTCGGTCAGGCAATGCTCTTTTTGCAATAAAAATATACTGTGATCAGGCAAAGCTGCATAGTCAATTTTATCTGTATGATCAACCGGATAGTCATTATGTGCCGCCATCCAAAATTTGTCGTCTCCAACCACCTTGCTGTGAAAAGCGCCAATATCGACTGGCAGCGCCAAAATCAAACAATCTAATTCACCTGCATCTAAACTCTTAAGTAAATTTTCCGTAGTATCTTCTTTGAGCTGCAGTTGTAAGTCAGGCAAACTTTGTTGCACGTTAAGATAGAAATCTTTAAACAAAAAAGGGGCTATCGTTGGGATACAGCCTATTTTCACTCGCCCTGCCAACGGGTTTTGAGCTTCACTGGCTATTTCGGTTAACTCGCTCACTTGCTGAACAATTTGTTTAGCCATCTCCACCATCACTTCACCCATCTCGGTAAAAACGAATGATTTCTGGTCCCTTTCAATTAACTGTCCACCAAGCTGTTCTTCTAAATTCTGAATGCCAGCACTCAAAGTAGACTGGCTAACAAAACAAGCTTCAGCCGCTCGGTTAAAGTTTTTAAGTTCATATAACTTAATTAAATACTGTAAATTACGAATACTAGGGAGTTTAGCCATTGAATTATCTATAGTTAAATTTGGTTCTGTGTATGTACTTTAGAGCATAATCAAGCGCCATGACAATAGCCAATCTAACTATTCTGTAATCGACAAAAAGTGTGTAAAGTTTCGGTAAAGAGTTTGTTGAAGCCCAATGAGCTGGTTAAAATGAATTTGTACAGGCAAAAATATTGAGACGAAATGCAAACGAATATCCTAATTATTGACGACGACGATGCACTAGTAGAGTTGCTAAGTGAATTTTTAGCCGTTGAAAATTTTAACTGCACGAGTGCGTCAAATGGCGAAGAAGGCATTGCGATGCTAAAAAGGCATTCATTTGATTTAATCCTGCTTGATGTCATGATGCCAAAAATGGATGGCTTTGAAACATTAAAAAACCTTCGCAAGACGGATAAAACCCCTGTACTCATGTTGACGGCTCGCGGTGACGACTATGACCGCATACTCGGTTTAGAATTGGGCGCAGATGATTACTTGCCAAAACCATTTAATCACAGAGAATTACTTGCTCGTATCAAAGCTATACTACGCCGATTTGACTATGCAAAAACGCTGAGTCAACAAGCGCCAGTGCAAATTGGCCAACTTAATATCGACCACAATACTCATAGTGTCTATATCAACCAACAAGCAATTGAACTTACGGGTACCGAGTTTCAATTTCTCGATTTCTTAATTCGGCATCTTGGTCAACTGATCAGTAAAGAAACCTTGAGCGAACAAATTTTAGGTCGACGCTTGATGCAGTTCGACCGCAGTATCGATATGCATATCAGTAACCTGCGCAAGAAGCTTAAAGAGGATGAAAGCATTGAGATAAAAACTGTCCGAGGAGCTGGTTATAGATTGGTGACACATGATTAATTCTAAATTTAATCCGTTCAGTACCCTGTTTGGCCGAATATTTATTGGCTTTTGGGGGACTGTATTGCTGGTATTAGCCGCGACTTTTTTAATTAATCAACAATTTAACCAGTACAATAATGTTCAACCAATTGAAAGCTATCATAAACACCAGCTTAAACATGCCAGAAAAGAGCTAGCAAGAGCTGATAACTATCAGCAGTTAGAAAAGAAAATCAGCCGCCTACAAAGTCAATATCGGCCAAAGCGCTGGATAGTGTTACGTGATACTGAAACAGGTAAACTTATTAAAAATAAATCGCCGTTAAATTGCCCTAATGTTGAGTTAAAACAACTAGCCTATGAAGCCGAACCATTACAAGTTAGAGTGAAAGAACATGTCTTATTTGGCCCTGAATCGGTTTCCGTCAATGGCAAAGAATATAAGATGATGATGGTCTATAAAACCACGCCTCGGGCAGATTTTTATCGTGCTCTGTGGCATTCTCCTGAATGGCTCAAGTTCTTAATTGCTGGCTTATTAACCATTCTGCCTTGCTGGTTAATTGCTCGTGGCATTACCATTCCAATCAAAGCTTTAACTCAATCGGCTAGGAATTTAGCTGAAGGTAAATTAAGCTATCGAGTTCCCAAACAAGTGATAGCTCGAGCTGACGAAGTCGGACAATTAGCTAAAGACTTCAACTATATGGCAGAAAAGATAGAAGGAAATCTCGCACTGCATCAAAGGTTGTTGGGCGATGTATCACACGAACTGAGAACACCACTCACTCGGCTTAGTTTAGCCTTGGCTCTATTGGCGAAAAATCCACAAAATATGCAAGCGCAAATTGACCGTATGGAACTTGAACTCGACAAGCTAGATGAAATGATCGGCAACGTATTGCGCTTGGCTAAACTAGAAAACGACGATGCTCAATTGGAATTTACTGCAATTAATCTACAGCCATTAATAACCGATATCTGTACGTCCGCTCAACTAGAATGTGACACTAAAAACATTCAGCTCAATGTCACAACTCATGGGACATTAATGGTTAATGGTGATGCAATGCTACTGAGCACCGCCATAGAGAATATTGTTAGAAATGCAATAAAATATTCACCGCAAAACAGTAATATTAAAGTCACTGCAAAGACAGTCGAACATGCTATCTTGATTCAAGTGAGCGACAGTGGTCCAGGCGTTCCAGACGACGACATTGATAAAATCTTCAACCCATTTTACCGAGTGGAAAAAGATCGCGATCGTATATCTGGCGGTACGGGGTTAGGCTTAAGCATCGCCAAAAAAGCCATATCTCGACATGAAGGCACAATCAGTGCGTTCAACAAGGAGCAAGATCCTGGTTTAACAGTCGAAATCAGGTTGCCCGCAATTGTAGGTTAAATCGGCATTCCGAGGATCTACTCCTCGGAAGCCACTGACGCTACAGCATAAAGCAATGGTGCATTCCAATTAATTGCGGTTTCGTTAGTGGCATAACTGCACCAATCATCGACATACGAAAGCGCAGGAAACTTTGATGGATAGTCGCATTGATCTTGTTGACCAGCATGCGGGCCACCCGCAACCAGACCGGGCACTGGGTCTAACACATCGTCTGCTTCAGATACTCTATGATGCAAATGCATCGGGGTTTGACTACCTAAACCTGAAACAAAACTATAACCTGTTGGGTTGGTACCAAAGATGTAGTCTAAGTTAGTCGCGATCAAACGATTTAAACTAGCTGGATCAGCCACATAGGCTTTGGCCGCATCCAAAACCATAATATGGTTGGCCATATTACCATTACTGCCCCAAACAAAATCGTCGTCAAATACCCCTAAACTAACCTTAATAGCTGATTGGTTAGCCATTATCGACATATGTTCAGCCAGTGCTTTAAGCTTTTGTTGCGCCTTGTACTGCCATTGCTGTGCGTTTGCTTCTTCGGCGAGAGAAATCCAACCTAAGCCTTGCACATCTGACCAAGTGGGCACTGACATCTCAATTGCTTGTAATTGAGTTAAATCTTGCCAATAATCTTTCGCATCAAAGGTCAAAGCTAATTCTGCCGCGGCCCAAAACCATTCATCCGAATAGTCATCACCTGTTACCACGTAAGCACCGGTTTTCACGTCATCTGGTTGCACATATATTTTGTCAGGATTAGCTTTGGCCCATTTATAAGCTTGTTCGGCCGCCTGCGCACATAATTTGGCGCGTTCGGCATCAATATCTTGTAAATGTCTGGCAAAATAAGCGGTAGTCGCTGCAAAATCTAAACTAGCACCTATTGATTTTGCAATCATATATCTAGGTTCCAATCCTGCTTCTGGCATTATCTTCCCTGAAAAATTGAGCGTAGTCACCTTATGGTATACCCCACCATCATTTGGATCTTGCATGGTCAAAAACCAATCTAACTGCCAAAACAGTTCATCTAAAATATCCGCTGTACTATTAAACTGCTCAGGAATATTTAATTTAAGCTGTTGAAAAAAACTTGGATGTTTGAGGTAAGCACGCAACATGGTATACATGCTAATGGCACTGTTTACCGTATATTTATTGTAATCACCAGCGTCGTACCAGCCCTTGGGTGAAGGAACAACAGTGCCTTCAGGCCTATGCGCTGACGCTGCTGAGTGATGAATCTTCACTTGCTGATCCATGTGGCCGGCAGCTCTGTTAAACTTACCGCCATATTCAAAAGATATTTCATGGCTCGCTCGATTAAAATAAAACCCCTGAGCAATAATTTTAGTCGCTCGGGTATAAACATCATTTGCAACCCTGAAGCTCGCCAGAACTTCACCATCAATTACAATTTGATATTCACCTACTTGGCTTAATTCGGTTAAATCGAGTTCGACAAAATTTTTACCCGCGTGAGGCCAAAACTGCGCTTCAGAAGTTAGTTTGCTTATCACCGACTGTTGGTTATTTCTGTCGACAACATCAACGGTTAATGCATTGTTAGCCTGCAGATAAATCAATTTCGCCATGTTTGCTTGGTAGCCGATTTGGTTGTACAAAACAGCAGCTACCTCGTCTGCAGGCTGCTGTTTAGGCTTGCTAGGCGCTTGGATAGACGACTCACTGGCTATATTGTCCGTGCCCTGACAGCCAATCAGCAGTACCGCTGATAATCCAATCGCACAACCGCTAAAAAGTTGTTTTTTCATTGTTATTGTCCTTCCTATTGGTAAGCAAAAAATCCACTGCTATGCGCTTTTATAATAGTCAACTTTATGAGTTTGCTGGTATTTAGTGTATTCAATTTGCTGACCTTCAACAAATTGACCATCTACATACAAACCGCGTTTATCAGTTGCATGATTGTGAACTCGAATATGGTACTCTGCCTGCCTAAATTTTCGTTTAACTGAAAAACCAGCCCACTCATTTGGAATACATGGGGCAATAATCAACCCATGATAATCAGGCCGTACACCTAAAATATATTGCACGGCAGCATAATAACTCCAAGCAGCAGTCCCAGTTAACCAAGAGTTTTTAGCTTGACCAGGCGTAGCTGCGTCTTTACCTGCAATCATTTGTGAATAAACATATGGCTCTGTCTTGTGTGTTTGTTGCAAGTCTTGCAGATATATCGGATTAATACGCTGATAATACGCCATCGCTTTATCCGCGCGACCTAACATAGTTTCACTTATACAAATCCATGGGTTGTTGTGGCAAAAGATCCCTGCGTTTTCTTTATATCCTGGAGGGTAAGAAGATATTTCGCCTAATTCAATATGATAACGGCTAAAGGCTGGTTGTTGTAATACTATGCCAAAGTCGCATGCTAAATGTTTTTCCACCGAGTCTAAAGCGCTTTGCGCTTTGCCATTTTCTATGCCAATACCAGCCATCACACAAAAACCTTGAGATTCAATAAATATTTGACCCTCCTCATTTTTGTGGCTACCGATAGCATTACCATTAGCATCATATGCACGTAGAAACCATTGCCCATCCCAACCATGATCTTCAACTGCTTTAACCATATTATCGATATGAGCTTGCGCTATTTTAGCTTCTTGCAATTTATCTAATTGCTCACACAAACGCACAAACTCTTGACCATACAAAACAAATTGCCCTGCAATCATCAGTGACTCAGCAACTGAGTCTTGTTTGTGCTCAGTAGTTTGAAACGACTCATTCGGATCGTTTGAATAACAGTTTAAATTCAAACAATCATTCCAATCTGCTCGCCCAATCAGCGGTAAACCATGAGGGCCTAATTTATTGGCAATATGATAAAAAGCGCGTCTGAGGTGCTCAAAGTGACTCTCTGCTTGAGAATTGTCATCAAACGGAATTGCTTCATCTAGAATAGACCAATCACCCGTTTCTTTAATATAATTCGCTGTACCTAAGATCATCCACATTGGATCATCATTAAAGTTACCGCCGATATCTGCGTTGCCCTTTTTAGTTAAGGGCTGATACTGATGATAAGCTGAACCATCTTGTTTTTGTGTCGCAGATAAATCTAATAGGCGCTGCCGCACAGCGGTCGGTGCGATATGAGTAAAGCCTATGGTATCTTGATGGGAATCTCGGAATCCCATCCCCCTACCAATGCCAGATTCATAGTACGAAGCGCTCCGCGACATATTGAAAGTCACCATGTTTTGGTACTGATTCCAAATATTAACCGAACGATTAAACTTAACGTCAGGAGTTTCAACCTGACATATGCTTAAACACGCCTGCCAATAAGACCGTAATCGTTTACATTGATGGTCGAATTTTTGACTGGTATCAACATGAGTAAACAAATCACGCGCAGGAGATTGATTAATTTGGTTCAACGCTTGCCACTTATTGGTTTGTTCCAATTCACAATAACCCAACATAAAGACAATTTCTTCACTGTGGCCTGGAGCCAAATCTAACTTATGATGGTGTGATGCAATTGGTGACCAGCCATGCGCAACACTATTACTTGACTGATTTTTATCAACCGCTTGTGGACGCTCAAAACCATTGTACATACCAATAAATGCGTCTCTGTCAGTATCAAAACCATCTATGTCCTTATTACAGGTGAAAAAGGCATAATGATTCCGGCGCTCGCGGTATTCAGTTTTATGAAAAAGAAAATTCCCGTCAATTTCGACTTCGCCAGTCGACAGGTTGCGTTGAAAGTTTTCACCGTCGGTTTGCGCATTCCACAAGCACCATTCAATAAATGAAAATAACCCGATACGCTTGTGCTGCTTGCTGGTATTGGTTAATTTAAGTTTATACACTTCGGCATTCATCTGCAAAGGGATAGTTACGGTTAGTTCAGCCTGTAATTGATTCTTACGCGCGATAAATTTGCTATAACCTAGACCATGTCGGCACTGATAAAAATCTAGCTGCGTCTCGCTAGGGCGGCCACCTGGATTCCAAATAACCCCACCGTCATTAATGTAAAAATAACGACCGCCACTGTCCATAGGTACATTATTGTATCTATATCTTGTTAAGCGTCGAAATTTGGCATCTTTATAAAAACAATACCCGCCAGCCGTATTTGATATTAATCCATAAAAACCGTCATTACCTAAGTAATTAATCCAAGGCAAAGGGGTATAAGGCGAAGTAATCACAAACTCCTTATTGTCATCATCAAAATAGCCATACGATGTTTCTGATTTATGTGTCATAAAGTTAATCTTCTAATTTATTGTACCAATTTATTTTTAACGTCAGGGCCGAGCACACTAATAGCGACAACGTAATAGCCACGGCTGACCAATTCTTCATTACTATGTATATAGGCAATGCAACTAAGCTAGTTTGCAAAACGATTCCAACGGCGACATTAAACATATCGCGCTTAAAATTATTGTTGACGGGAAAATCTGCTTGCTCAGCCAATACCGCTTGTTTAATGGGCCCCCAAAATCCCCACGGCCGAACTTTACGATAGAAATCTTTCAGCAATTCAGGATCTTCAGCTTTAGTCAACAAGCTGCCGCCAACGGCACCAGCAATTGACACAACAAGTAACAGCGGAAATAAATACAATGGTAAAATATCTCTAGCGATAGTGGGGAATAAATCGCCGAATACAATTGGAAACACCATAGCGCCTATAATCCCACTTAACATCCCCCAAAAATATCCAAATCCATTTAACCGCCACCAATACCATTTGAGTACGTTTGAGACGACATACCCGCCCCACAATCCTGATACTAACCATTGCAAGACACTATTAATGCTAGTAATCGCAAATCCAATAAACGTACTAATTGCCACAACCAAAATCGAGACTAGATAACTCGCATGAATCAGCCTTTTGTTTGAAGCATTAGGGTTGATGTAACGTTTGTAGATGTCATTTACTAGATAAGCTGGCGCAGCATTGACAGTAGAAGCAAAGGTTGACATAAATGCAGCCAATAGCCCAGCAAGCAACAAGCCCAAAATACCGGTTGGCGCAAATTGTAAAATGGCACTTGGTAGAATACCTTCAAAGTCGAGTTTGCCTCCCACCAACAAGTTAAGTTCTTGATAATAAACAATCGCTAGCACGGTAAAACCCGCAATCATAAAGTAGCGAATGGGCATCAGTGCAATTGAGACAAAACCACTCATAAGCGAAGCTTCTTTAGGTGATTTAGTCGCTAGAATTTTTTGCATATCGTAATTCGGTGCAGGTCCAGCGGCACTGACTAAAATCCCCTTAAACAATAACATCATCACAAACAAACCAAACAGGTTATAGCCATCTGTATTGATTTTCTGATTCACCTCGTCAACTATACCCGACCAATCTAGGTTTAAATTCCATCCAAAAAACGGATTACCCCAACCTTCAGGTGTTGCGGCTTGTAACGCCTCAGGCGAGACTTGTGTCATTGCAATAAAGCCAATTGCAAGTGAAGCAATGGTAATAATTAAAAACTGAACTACGTCCGCCCACACAATACTCATCATGCCACCTAACATGACATAAAAAGTAGCAATACTGGTAAAAATGATCCCATAGAAATGTGGTACGTACTCTGGTGCAATGTCAAAAGGCACATAGGCCGAAACAGCAGAAAACGGTACAAAAATCTCAACAAACTTGCCAATGCCAATAAATCCATAAGCTAAAAAGCCTAAAACACTGATCACCGCAAATAGTACAACAACCATATGAGACAGCTTACCGCCAGTGTCATCGCCAAAACGCGTCCGTATCCACTCAGCTCCAGTTAATACGCCTGACCGGCGAACCCATGCTGATAAAAATATCATCAAAAACACCTGGTTGAATACAGGCCACAACCAAGGGATCCACACACTCTTCATGCCATAAACAAAACACAGTGTTACCAGCCACATGGTGCCTGAAATATCAAACATACCCGATGCATTGGATAACCCAAGCATGTACCAAGGCAGTTTGTTCCCGCCCATATAGTAGCTTTTCATATCCTTGCTTGCTTTACGCTTCAGTAGGATGCCAATAATAATAGTGCTCGCTAAGTAAGCTAAAATTATAAAGATGTCTATCGACGACATTGTCATATTAGTGCCTGTATATTGTTATTATGTTTGTTCAAAAAGCTGCTAGTGGCATAAGCCATAACAAACTCATAAATAAAATAGCCAATTAAGAAAACGTTTTCAATAGCAAAACACAAAAAATTTACATCAAATATACAAGCAGGTTTTATATTCACGGAACAACTAACAAAGTGGCTTTAATACAAGGAATGGACAAACAAGCGCCGAATAAATAACTATCGAACTCACTCTGGGAAAAAGAAAATCTACAGAGCACAAAGGGAATATTTGAATTAAATAGAGAATGGTGGGTCATGCAAGATTCGAACTTGCGACCAATGGATTAAAAGTCCACTGCTCTACCAGCTGAGCTAATGACCCGTCAGGGAATCGCTAAAAGAATGGTGGGTCATGCAAGATTCGAACTTGCGACCAATGGATTAAAAGTCCACTGCTCTACCAGCTGAGCTAATGACCCGTCAGGGAATCGCTAAAAGAATGGTGGGTCATGCAAGATTCGAACTTGCGACCAATGGATTAAAAGTCCACTGCTCTACCAGCTGAGCTAATGACCCATCCTATAGCGAGTAAATAAAAGTGGTGGGTCATGCAAGATTCGAACTTGCGACCAATGGATTAAAAGTCCACTGCTCTACCAGCTGAGCTAATGACCCACTTTCATTTTCAAGCCGAGTTACCAGAACCCTGCTTGCCAACGCGGGGCGTATAATACTGATATAACGGCTGAACGCAACAAATATTTCAATTTTTTTTAGTTTTTTTTGGTAATCTAGATACTTTGCTGAATATCTAAACAAACCAAGTTATTTTTTGTACAAATCTAGTTATTTAGTAGTTTTCAACAGCTATAAATCATTGAGTCGACCAGCTGCAAGTTTAGCTGAAGTTGAGTCAGGATATTGGCTAATTACCTGCTCATACTTAGCTTTTGCTTTGGTTTTATCACCTTGCTTTTGTGCAACCATAGCTAATTTGAAAATCGCGTCGGCACGTTTATTTGAATTTGGATACTGCTCAACGACAGTTTCAAAACTCTTTTCAGCGTCAGCAAATTCACCTTTGGTAAACAATAACTGTCCAAGCCAATAATGTGCATTCGGTTGATAAATTGAATTTGGGAACTGAGTGATAAATGCCCGAAATTCAGGAATTGCTTTATCGTATAACTTATCCTTAAGGACCAGGTTGACGGCCTTATCATACGCTTGATTCTCATCCAAATTTTCTGCGTAAGAAGCCGCGCCAGCCTGTACAGGATTAACCACTTTATTATCTGTGATCAAAGGCAGCTGACTTGAACTGGATGTCGGAGCTTGGCTTTTAAGCTCACTCATTTGTTGAGCCAATTGCGCTAACTTATCAAGCTCTTGATATAACTCTCGCTGACGCTCTAAAATTTGTGAAAGCTTGTAGTTATGCTCTTCCGAGATCCCACGTAATTGACTAATTTCCGTTTGCAAATAATCAACTTGTTGCGCTAACTCAACTTGAGAGCGCCCGCGTGCGTCATTTGCCCTTTCTATCATGTCTAAGCGCTCGCTTAGTGATAAATTTCTTTGCTCTGCATAAACAAAAGGAGCGCACGCCAAAGACGCCACTCCCATGCTTATAGCCACTAATTTACTTAGTTTAGCCATATATTTATTACTTTTAAGTTGATTAGTAAACTAATACTGCTCGACGGTTTTTAGAAAATGCCGCTTCGCTGCGAGACTTATCTAAAGGTTTTTCTTCACCGTAACTTACAGTTGAGATTTGTGAAGACATCACGCCTAAATTCTGTAAGTATTTTGCAACACTTTTAGCACGACGCTCACCTAAAGCGATATTGTACTCTGGTGTACCACGCTCATCACAGTGACCTTCAACCACAACTTTAGCAGTTGGGTTAGCACGTAAGTAAGCAGCATGAGCTTCTAAAATCTCAAAATATTTGCCTTGAATTTGAGAATCGTCGAAATCAAAGAAAAGTGTATTGGTTTTGCGCAATGTATCTTGCTTACGCTTTTCTTCTTCAACTTGCATTTGACGTTTTTGCTCTAACGTCATTACTTCAACTGTGTCACCATTGTTACCAGCTGTCGCACCTGTAGTAGCGGTTTCAGTCGCATTGGTTGAGGTTGCGGTTTCATCATCGCCAGTAGTGGTACTACAAGCTGCTGTTAACATAGGTAGAGCTACAACTAAATACTTCAATAATTGGGTAGGCTGCATCTGCTTTTCCTTATTATTAGTTAATTTTAAAAGTTAATATACCCCATTACATATAGGGTGACCAAGCCGGTGACTTAACTTGCCCGATACCTGAAGGTAAGCGAGCTTTAAAGCGTCCGTCGACAGATACCAGCGCAAGTACCTGATTTTGGCCATGTAATGTACTATAAATTATCATATTTCCGTTCGGAGATACACTAGGAGACTCATCCAAATATGTTTTAGTTAGCACCTGTATAGCTCCTGTGCGCAAATCCTGGCGCGCAATATGATAGTTTCCTCGAGTTCTGTTTACTGTGATTAAGCTTTTACCGTCTGGGGTAATAGAGCCGCCTAAATTCATTTCACCAGTAAATGTTAAACGTTTCTTTTTACCTGTGCGTAAATCAATTTGATACAACTGTGGTCGACCACCTATCTCGGAAGTCACCACCAATGATTGCCCATCAGGGTACCATGACGGCTCTGTGTCGATAGAGCGATTGTTGGTGACGCGAGTTAATTTGCGCGTCAATAAATCCATGACATATATTTCAGGATTACCATCTTTACTCAACACCATAGCCATTTTTGAACCATCAGGTGACCAACGAGGTGCACCGTTAATGCCCGGAAATGATGCAATCATTTCGCGGCTACCTGAATACAAATCGTGAATAAAAATCTGAGCTTGACGATTTTCGAACGTTACATAAGCCAATTTGGTTGCATCTGGCGACCAGGTCGGCGACATTAGTGGTTCGTTGCTTCTCACCACTTCCTGTTCATTATAACCATCGTAATCTGCTACTACGAGTTGATAAGGACGTTGCGGTTGATCCGTTACCAAAACATAAGCTATCTTAGTTTGGAATGCACCTTTTATGCCAGTTAACTTTTCAAATACGTTATCACTGATTGCATGTGCCACCCGGCGAAAATCGTTGCTCTCAAACTGAATTGGTTTACTAGCTAACATCACATGATCGTTGGATGTGACAAGCTGACCATCACTCAACATTTGTGCACCGCCGCCAGTAATTTGTCCACGAATAATATCAATAATTTGATAGGTTACTGTGAACACTCCCGGGCGCGCATCACGGATTTGCCCTAAAATAATGGTGTCTATGCCCTTTTCAGCCCATGCGGTAAAATCTACATCCTTATCTGTCATTGGCTGTTGAGGCATTTCCATGACAGCTTTTGGGTTAAATTTACCACTGCGTGCCAAATCTGCTGAGATTACATCAGCCAATCCAACAGGCAATGTTTGAATGCCATCGTAAGAAAAAGGAATCACTGCAATTGGTTTAGCACCGTCTAAACCTTCGGTTATTAAAATTTCAATCGCTGCAAAACTTGGGGTTATAAACAACAATCCAAAAATTAGGGTAAAAACTTTTTTCATTATTTAACGCTCTAAATTCTATTTTTCAGGTGCAACGGTTAAGTTTATATCTCTAAGCTGTGCAGTGACTTCTGGATCTTCCGATACAGGCATCTGATTAGTTTTGTACACTGCACGCTCTGCTTCTTGGCAAGTTTGGGGATGACCAGACAAAGTTTTAACTTGTGTGACAAACCCGTTATTGGCCAATTTTATGTTTAACTTACAACTTGTTCCTGCCAATGATGGGTCAGTAAACAAATTGCTTTGAATTGCTGAACGGATTAATGCAACGTATTTGTCACGTTCGCTCATAATGTATTGTTGACGCTGGGCATTACGCGCTTCCATTTCAGCTTTCATTTGTTGTTCTAATAGCCTTTGCTGCTCTGCTTTTTCAAGTGCTTCACGCTCTTTACGTTTGCGCTCTTCTTCTGCTTTTTTCAATGCTTCAGCTTTCCGCTTAGCTTCAGCTTCGGCTTTTTTCGCTTCTTCTGCAGCTTTTCTAGCCTGCTCTTGAGCTCGGCGTTTTGCAGCCTCTTGCTTCTCGACTTCTTGTTTTAGCTTTTTCGCACGTTCTGCTTCTTTAATTTGGCGCTCTTTAGCCGCCCGCGCTTCTGCTTCTGCTTGTTTTCTTTGTTTGGATAATTTTTCAATATTTTGTTCGTTTGCACGGCGCTTTTGTTCCGCTGCACGAGCTCTGCGTTCTAGTTCGGCAACACGTTGCTCTTCAGCTTGCTGCTTCGCCATTTTTTGTTGCTCTAACTTTTTAATTTGTTGGGCTAAAGCCGTTTTATCGACTGATACAGCGTTTACAACTTCCGCCTGCATCGGCTGCGGCGTATGTTTTGGCGTGACAAACTCCATACTAGAAACCAATACTAGCAACATAGCCGAATGCAAAACAATCGATACAACTAAAGCAATTGGAAATTGCATTATTGCTCTCCCACTGGATCAGTCATAAGACCCACCGACTTGACACCTTGCTTTTGCAACAGCACCATTAAACTCACGACAGCATCATAATCTACCTTTCTGTCCCCTTCTACCATTATGGGTCTGTCAGGTTCTACTTGCAGAAAAGCGGCAACGATGGTGGCAATTTCACTTGGATTTAATGGACCATCTTTTTTAGATCCATCCGTTACAAAATATTCATAATCCTGTGTTACCGAAACCACTATCGGCGGTTTGCTATCTTCAGCCAACGGGTTAGCCTCGGCTTTTGGTAAATCTACATTTACCCCTGCGGTAATCAGTGGAGCTGTCACCATGAAAATAATTAACAACACCAACATAACGTCTATATATGGTACGACATTAATATCAGAAACTGGACGACGGCGCTTGCGCTGGTACATAGCAGACTATTCTCCGCCTTTTTCTATTTTTGCAATGGCCTGACGATGAATAATAGATGAAAACTCTTCCATAAAGTTAATCATACCATTTTCTATTTTCTCAACTCTGTTGGAAAAGCGATTATATGCAATTACCGCAGGTATCGCGGCAAATAAACCCATTGCGGTTGCAATAAGTGCTTCTGCTATGCCTGGTGCAACCATAGACAATGTCGCTTGTTTTACTTCACCAAGCGCAATAAATGCATTCATGATACCCCAAACGGTACCAAATAAACCTATGTAAGGACTAATAGAACCAACTGTTGCTAAAAACGGTAAGTGCGATTCAAGCTTATCGACTTCTCTTGACATGGAAACTCGCATTGCTCTGTGCGTAGCATCCATGATGGCTTCAGGAGAACAATGAGGGGTTTTACGCATTCGAGCGAATTCTTTGAAACCGGCTTTAAATACACTTTCACTTGCATTTGATTCACCGATTTTATGCGAAACTTCATGATACAAGTTAGCCAGCTCAACACCTGACCAAAACCTATCTTCAAAACTTCGACTGTCTTTGTGAGCTTTGCTTAAAATACTGCTGCGTTGGAAAATCATTGCCCAAGATATAATTGACAGAGCTAATAACAACAGCATTACCGCTTTTACTAACAAGCTTGCTTGTAAAAATAAACCGATAAAAGACATATCAGCAGACACTTTGTAATTCCCCTAAAATAAATTCTGGTATTCGTATCGGTTTAAGTTGCTGCAAATCTACACAAGCAATTTCAATAATTGCGGTATTAATGACTCGCTCGCTTCTTTCGATACGTTGCTCAAATTCAATTCGAGCTCTTTTTAGCGCATGTATTTTGGTCACCACAGTTAACCTATCATTAAACTTTGCTGCCAAAACGTTATCTATAGTTATACGTTTTACCACAAAACCAATATGCTTTGCGAGTAAACCATCTTGTTCTATGCCCAAATTTGATAAAAACTCCGTTCGAGCACGCTCATAATACTTCAAATAATTTGCATGATAAACCAATCCACCAGCATCAGTATCCTCATAATAGACCCGAACTGGAAATTTAAATTCCGCTGCACCCACTAATTATTTTCTCCACTTGCAGGGTATTGCAAGCCAAAGTGCACATAAGCATTGGCAGTAGCAATACGTCCTCTTGGTGTGCGTTGAACAAACCCTTGTTGGATTAAAAAAGGTTCAATCACATCTTCGATAGTATCTTTTTCTTCCCCTATTGCTGCGGCCAAGTTGTCTAAACCAACAGGTCCACCAGCAAATTTCTCAATAATGGCTTCTAATAATTTTTTGTCCATATAGTCAAAGCCTTTCCTATCAACATCAAGTAAATCGAGCGCTTGAGCGGCAATTTTCTCATCGGCTTTACCATTTGACTTTACGTCAGCAAAATCGCGCACACGTCGCAATAAACGATTCGCAATACGAGGTGTCCCGCGAGCACGTCTGGCAACCTCTAGTGCACCTTGCTCGTTTAAATCCATTGCCAAATGATGTGCTGAGCGCTTAACGATAGACTGTAACTCATCTACCGTATAAAACTCGAGTCTTTGCACCAAACCAAAACGGTCACGCAATGGCGAGGTCAATGAACCGGCTCGTGTTGTCGCTCCGACCAGTGTAAACGGAGGCAAATCTAACTTAATTGAACGAGCGGCAGGCCCCTCACCTATCATAATGTCTAGTTGGTAATCTTCCATTGCTGGGTATAAAACCTCTTCCACCACTGGACTTAATCGATGGATTTCGTCGATAAATAACACATCATGCGGTTCAAGATTGGTTAACAATGCAGCTAGATCACCAGCTTTTTCTAAAACAGGCCCTGAGGTTGTTTTTATATTCACGCCCATTTCATTGGCGATAATACGTGCAAGTGTCGTTTTACCTAACCCTGGCGGGCCAAATATCAGCACATGGTCTAACGCATCTGCGCGCTTGCGTGCCGCTTCAATTGCGATATTCATCTGTTCAACCACACGCTTTTGCCCAGTGTAATCAGCGAGCTTTTCTGGACGTATTGCCCTATCTATTATTTCTTCATCTGATTGTGCACTGGCACTGATAATTCTGTCTGCTTCAATCATGTTTACAACATACTCTTGAGGGCTTGGCGAATAATTTCTTCACTCGACAAACCTGTTTTTGCAACTTTTTTCACCGCACTTTCAGCTTGATTTGTTTTATACCCCAAAGCAACCAGAGCTTCAATTGCGTCTTGACCACTCGACGGTTCAGTATTTTGAATCATTGGCTCTGAGGTCGACTCAAGCATGATGCCGCTAGAAACCATTTGTGCCGACCATTTGACCAGCTTGTCTTTCATTTCTAACAACAATCGTTCGGCGGTTTTTTTGCCTACACCAGGCACTTTTACCAACAGACCAACAGATTCACTTTGCACGATAGATATAAACTCTTCTGCGCTCATGGCTGACAATATTGCCAACGCTAGTTTTGGTCCAACACCATTTGCTTTCAATAGTTCACGGAACAAGTCTCTATGCAGTCGATTGTGAAAACCATACAAGGTATGTGCATCTTCGCGAATGACTTGGTGTATGTAAATAGATGCAGATTGGTTTAATTCTGGTAGCTTGTAAAAACTGGTCATAGGCAAAAATACCTCATAACCAACACCTGCCACGTCTAAAATACATTCAGGGGGCAGTTTTTCAATTACTTTACCGGTTAACTTAGCAATCATTTTGTCTCCTAACGCAAACGTCCACGCACGGTTTTACGTGCTTGCCCTGCTAAACTGATTAAGCTTTGCTGTGTATGCCCATGACATAAAGCAACAGCTAATGCATCCGCAGCATCTGCTTGAGGGGCTTTGGTTAATTTTAAAATATGGCTGACCATATGCTGGACTTGTGTTTTTTCAGCACTACCTTTACCAACGACTGCTTGTTTAATTTGTCGAGCAGAATACTCTGCAACAGGCAATTTAGCATGACCAGCAGCCACAATCGCGGCACCTCGTGCTTGGCCGAGCTTCAGCGCCGAATCAGGGTTGTGTGCAACAAACACCTGCTCTATGGCAAACAAATCAGGTTGGTATTGTTCAATAAGCTGACTAACTGCATTAAAAATAACAATCAGACGCTCAGCTAGCGGATCATTGCCCAAACGGATACAACCGCTTCCCATATATTGAAAGTGGCGTCCATGCTGACGTACCACACCGTACCCGGTAATACGCGAACCAGGATCTATACCTAAAATAATACTCAAGACAGCCTCAATAATAAAAAGGCGGTGAAGTCACCGCCTTTTTAAAACAGATTAAATTTATTTGGCAGGCAGTTTAATTTCAATCGCTAAATCCGCTAGTTGCTGAGGATTAGCATTTCCTGGTGCGTCGGTTAATGGACATGCTGCCGTGGTTGTTTTTGGAAAGGCCATAACGTCACGAATAGAAGATGCCCCAGTCATTAACATCACCAAGCGGTCTAAGCCAAATGCTAAACCTGCATGCGGAGGAGCACCAAATTTAAGTGCATCAAGTAAAAATCCAAATTTTTCTTGAGCTTCTTCTTCACCGATACCCAAAATTTCAAATACAACTTGTTGCATATCTTGGTCATGAATACGAACAGAGCCACCACCAACTTCAACCCCGTTTAAAACCATGTCGTATGCGTTTGAAAGTGTTTTTTCAGGTTGCTGTTTAAGTTCTTGAGCCGTTACTCCTACAGGTGCAGTAAACGGATGATGCAGTGGCGTTAATCCGCCATCTTCAAGCTCTTCAAACATTGGGAAGTCAACAACCCAAAGCGGTTTCCATTCATCTGCGACCAAGCCTAAAGATTCGCCAATTTTTAGACGTAATGCACCAATTGCTTCACTGACGACTGTGTACTTGTCACTACCAAAGAATAAGATATCGCCTGTTTCTGCTGCTGTACGGTCGATAATCGCTAACGCAACCTCTTCAGGCAAGAATTTAAGAATAGGCGATTGTAGTCCTTCTACCCCTTTGCTTACATCGTTTACTTTAATCCAAGCTAACCCTTTAGCACCATAAATACCGACAAATTTGGTTAGTTCATCAATGTCTTTGCGAGAAAATTTGTCCGCGCCTTGTGGCACTTTTAACGCAGCGACTCGACCTTTAGGATCGTTAGCAGGGCCTGAAAATACTTTAAATTCTACACCTTGAAGCAAATCGGCTACATCAACCATTTCTAACGGAATGCGCAAATCAGGTTTGTCACTGCCATATTTTGTCATAGCCTCATGATATGTCATGCGAGGAAATTCGCCCAAATCAACGTCCAATAGGTTTTTAAACAATTGACGCGTCATGTCTTCGGTCACCGACATAACTTCATCAGCCGACATAAAAGAAGTTTCAATATCGATTTGAGTAAATTCAGGTTGACGATCAGCACGTAGATCTTCGTCACGAAAGCACTTAACGATTTGATAATATCTGTCCATGCCTGCCATCATCAACAATTGCTTAAATAGCTGTGGTGACTGAGGTAGGGCGAAAAATTGACCTTTGTGCGTTCTGCTCGGCACCAAATAATCGCGAGCACCTTCTGGAGTTGCTTTGGTTAAAATTGGGGTTTCGATATCCATAAAATCATGGCTATCAAGATAATTGCGAATTTGGCTGGTAACTTTTGCTCTAAACTTTAATCGCTGCGCCATTTCTGGGCGACGTAAATCTAAATAACGGTATTTGAGTCTTTGCTCTTCAGAATTATTAAGATGACCATCCATATTCAAAGGCAAAGGTGCTGCAGCATTTAAGATGGTTAACTCTGATGCTAATATTTCAACCGCACCTGTTGCCATAGTTTTGTTAACTTGGCTATCAGGGCGAGCACGCACAGCGCCAGTTAATTGAATACAAAACTCGTGTTTTAATTTATTTGCAGTGCTAAACAGTTGTTCAAAATCGGGATCAACAACAACTTGGACAATACCTTTAACATCTCGAACATCTAAAAATATCAGACCACCTAAGTCTCGGCGACGGTTAACCCAACCGCATAAGGTCACATTTTGGCCAACTAACGATTCATCAATTTGTCCACAATAATGGCTTCGCATAATCAGTACAATTCCTAGCTAGAAAATCGACTTTTGCCCCACCATGGTCACAAAAGTCTAAATTAATCAAAATTGCGCTGGATTATATACTAGCTAATGGCGCATTGTCATTTTTGCTTCAACGCTATACCACCAGCTTAAGCATTTTTGTAGTAATAAATAATTAATTGGAACCAAAAACAACGTTACGAATGGCGCAAACAAGATGCCAAAACCAAGTGAGACAGCCATAGGTACTAAAAATGCTGCTTGCGAAGAACCGTCGATAATTAAAGGAAAAAGACCCAAAAAGGTCGTCATAGACGTCAACATTACAGGTCGCAACCGAGTTGACGTGACCTTCATGACAGATTCAAGTAAAGAATGTGTTTTGTGGTACTGTTTATTAATAAATTCAACCAATACCACCGCATCATTCACAACAACCCCTACAAGCGCAATTAGTCCGATAAAACTCATCATGGTTAATTCAATTGACATTAACCAATGCCCTGCCATCGAGCCGATAACACTAAAAGGGATCACTGACATGACAATAAGTGGGTGTATATAAGACTTAAATGGAATAGCCAACAATCCATAAATTACAATCAGCGCGGCTAATATCCCCCACTTTAACGATTCCAATGTTTGTTTAAGTTCGCTGCTTTCCCCGACCAGCTTAAAGCTTAGATGCGGAAAATCTTCAGCCAATTCGTGTAAATATTCTTCTAATAAATTGTTCAACTTTCGAATATCGATTTTAGGATCAGAGAAATCAGCGGTAATATCAATACTACGTTGATGATCAACACGTCTAATAATTTGTGGACCGGTATCAATAGTAAAATTTGCCAATTGCGATAGCGGTACATGTTTGCCACCGTTTAGATGGATCATAAATCGTTGCAAATCAGGCAAACTACTGCGTTCATTTAACGGCAAGCGTACTTTTACTTTGACTTCCTGACCATGGCGAATTATCCGCTGCACTTCTATGCCCCAAAAACCCGCTCTGACTTGTTTGAGCAATTCAGAGCGCGTTACCCCAAGTGATTTAGCCAAGGGCGTAAGCTCTATAAACAGTTGCTGCCGACCTGGGATATAATTATCAGCAACATCTTCAACATAAGGAATTGTTGCAAGTTTAGTTTTGACAATCTGAGCGACTTTTTGCAGTTCATTTAAGTTTTCGCCTGACACACGAATATCGATAATGTTGTTGGTTTTACCCGCTTGAGATTCAAAAACCAAACTTTCAGCGCCAATCACCGGGCCTATCAAACTTCGCCATTCATCTTCTAATTCAAGACTTGTAATTGGCAAGTTATGTTGCTCTGCTGGCATTAGATCAAAGCTAACATATCCCATGTAGGGATTATTCTCTTCGTCACCGGCAGCGCCAGACACAGACACTATGTTACGTACAATACTTAGGCCACTACTTGGATCGATATAATTGGCTTGTAGCTGTTGCGCTTGCTGTTGAATATGCTGAATATTTTTTTCAACTATTTGGGTGTTGGTTCCAGCTGGCATGGTGAGTACAACTTTAACTTGATCACTGCTGATTTTCGGGAAAAAGATAAATTTATTTTCACCGGTAAACACAGCAGATACAACCACTAAGAAGAAACCAAAAAATATCACCAAACAACTAAATTTGTATTCAATACACCAACTTAACGCAGGTCGATAATAACGCTCGCTATGATAAGCAAATGCATAGTTGATTTTTTGTTGCCAACGAGCTAGCCCTGTTACCTGATTGCCTGTTTGTAATTGAACAAACTTGAGCCTAGCGGGTAAAACCCACTTGGTCTCAATTAAACTAAATAGCAGTACGGGGATTACCACAGCGGCAATTTGGCTTAAAATAATACCTTGCGTGCCCGTAACAAAAAACAGCGGGATAAAGGCAACAACAGTCGTCAATAACCCTAGTGTCACTGGTTGAGCGACTTCTTTCGTACCGGCAATTGCGGCATGTAAACCTGATTCAGCATGCTCTAAATGGCTATAAACATTTTCGCCAGTGACGATGGCATCATCCACCACCATACCCAAAACCAAAATAAAACCAAACATGCTAATCAAATTAAGACTCACACCAAAAAATGGCATCACGGCAAATGCACCAAGAAAACTCAGCGGGATCCCCAAAAACACCCAAAATGCCACTGCAGGTCGTAAAAACAATGTCAACATTAACAAGACTAATATACTGCCGTACACAGCACTGCTCACCATTCCAGAGATACGATTTTTTAGGCGCTCTGCATTATCACTCCAATGACTAATGAAAATCCCCTCGGGCAAGTTTTCTTGCTTACGCGCTAAAAACTCTTTGACTAATTGCGCAATACGTATGGCGTTTTGCTGCTCAGTTTGCAATATCTCGATAAATACCGCTGGGTAACCGTTAAATCTTGTGTTTAGCGCCAACTCAGCAAATCCATCGTCAATTTGCGCGACTTGATGCAATTTTAATGTACTTCCATCTGGCTGATATTTAACAACAATATTATTGAGTGCATCACCCGTGTAGGCCTGTCCTTGTGAGCGGATTATAATATCGCCATTCGGCGAGTATAAATAACCAGCCGATAAGTCTTGGGCATTTTCAGCGATAGCATTAGCAATTTGCTCGAAGCTCAGTCTATATTTCTGCAGATTTTCGGTAGGAACTTCAATCGAAATCTCATAATCTGGTGCATGCTTCATTAATAGCTTTCTTAATTCTGGCAAAGTCGCCAATTCACTAAAAAGTTGCTCTGAGTAGCGCCTTAACACCTGTTGCGGTTGCTCTCCATAAACAGCGATACCCAAAACTGGGGTAAATTCATTTTTGATTTGAATTTTTGGATTATCTATCTCATGCGGTAGCGTGTTAATTGCGTTGATTTTCAATTGAATTTTTTGCATTGCTTCGTTCACATCAACGTTATTGTGAAGTTTAGCAATGACATGACTATACTCCTGGCGTGATTGACTATGAATCTGTGCAACTTCCGCCAATTCACGTAGCGCAGATTCAATATGCGTTGTCACTTTTAACTCAACATCTGATGGTACGGCTGCTGGATAGCGCACACTGATTTCAATTTGCTCAGATTCTAACTTGGGTAGGACTTGTTGCGGTATCTGATAAACTAAAGACCAAGCGCCGGCCAACAACAAACATGCCATCAACAAGTTGGCTGCGATATCGTTTTTAGCAAACCAAGCTATCATTGTGCACCCAACGCAAAAGCATTAACATGGATATTGGTAGGCACTTGACCAAGCGGTGTCACGACCAGAGAATCTCCCTGTTTTAATCCGTTTTTAACAACAACGTGCTGATGGTCGCGCCAAACAATATCCAACTTACGCTTAATCAATTTATTTTGTTCAACCACATAGGCGTACTCATTTTGATACACAGCCTGAGGCTTGATAACAAATACCTCATCAACCGAGATCCCATTAAAGTAGGCAGTAACATATTGCCCAATTTTTAACGGTTGTTCACCTTGATTTAATTCGTAAGGTTTTGGAATAGAAACAATTACATGTAGTTGCTGGCTTGCATTATCAATTGCCCCCTCTGTTCGAATTAATTGACCTTGCCATTGCGAAGTTTTTCCTAGATTAGATTCAATGGTGACATGAGTTGTTACAACTCTGCCTTGTTGTCTATTGACCACGTTCGGCAGCTCAACCAGAGGCAAATCTTCATTATTCAACGGCAGCCTTACTTCAAAGGCATCGATTGCATAAATCTCACCAAGGACATTACCGCGACCAACAACTTGGCCTATCGCTACATTTTTCTTCAGTGTATAACCATCGTAAGGCGCAGTGATCTCAGTGCGCTCTAAATTTAATTTTGCTTTATTGAGTTTAGCTTCTGCTGAAATTAAGTTAGCCTCTGCGGCAGCTAACTGAGGCTTGCGCAACACAAGATCTGATGGAACTTTGTCGCCTTGTGCTCTATGCCAATCTTGCTTTGCTTGTTGTGCTTTCGCCAACTCCTGCAAATAATTTTGTTTTGCGTTTAAATATCCAGCATTTGCTACATCGACGTCTGATTGATAGTCTCTTTTATCTATCGCCACCAACAGCTCGCCTTGTTTAAAAAAGCCGCCACTGAAAAAGCCTGAGTTTAAATAGGTAATTTGTCCGCCAATCTGACTGACAACCTGCCCTTGGGTTCGTGCTTGTACACGACCATACGAAGTAATCACTGGCGTAAAACTTTGTTTATTGACCGTTCGAACTTCAACGTTTAGTTGTGCCTTTTTGGGCAACTGAACTAAATGTTCATCATCGTCAGTCAACCAATACAAAGCAATAAATAAACTAAACAAGGTCAGCAAAACTAAAGGAAAGCTATCTCGCATCAGTGGTGGTCCTAATCTGTAACCAAGTGCATACAATAGTCAGCTTGCGCTTAATGCACAATTATCATAATTAATGGCTATAAGCTTAGAATTAACTTTATGATTTAACAACTAAAGCAACAACTTTTGTAGCAAGGGTAAAATTCAGATACTTTGCAGCAATTCCGCTTCGATTAGGGTAGAATCGCCACATCTAAGCAATCTTGAGCCTTATTCAATTCAACATGACTAAAAAAGACAATATTTATGCAAATCCGCAACAGCAGGTAAAAGATTTTGTGTTCGACGACAGTGTCGTTGATGTGTTTTCAGACATGATTGAGCGTTCAGTACCTGGCTATCAAACCATTATTTCAACCATTGGTCATTTAGCACAATCATACGTTACTGACAACAGCAATATATACGATTTAGGCGCATCGCTAGGGGCTGCAAGTTTGTCTATAAGACGTAATGTTAAAAGCAGCAACAATACGCTTTATGCGATTGATTATTCACAACCAATGGCCGAAAAATGTAAAAAACATCTGCTCAGTTACAAATCAAGTGTTGCGACTGAAGTACAGTGTGCCGATGCGCTAAAGGTCGACATAACAAATGCGTCTATGGTCGTGCTTAACTTTACACTGCAATTTATTGCTGCTGAATTACGTAGCCAATTGATAGAAAATATCTATCAAGGACTCAAACCGGGTGGTATTTTAGTCTTGTCAGAAAAACTAACTTTTCCTGATGATAAAATTCATCAAACATTAAACGAGCTTCACCTAGATTTTAAACGCGCCCATGGCTATAGCGAGCTTGAAATCAGCCAAAAACGTACCGCGATTGAAAATGTCATGAAACCCGACTCGCTCAAAACGCATTATAATAGGTTAAAACAAGCTGGATTTAAGCAATATAACCAGTGGTATCAATGTTTTAACTTTTGTTCCATCATTGCAATTAAAGACTAGTCCATGTTTAACCAATTTTATCAAGATATACTAACGAACCAGCTTTCGGGCTGGATTGAAACCATGCCAACAGTATTAGCCGACTGGCATAAAAACGCGCTCCATGGGGAGTTCAAAAATTGGCAAAAAACCATTGAAAACCTTCCAACAATCGCTGCCGATGTCGTTGAATTGAAACAAGGAGTTGAAATTGATTCGAGCGATACGTTAAACACCGGCCAACAAAAACGTTTAGAAGTATTATTAAAACAATTTATGCCGTGGCGCAAAGGCCCATTTAAGTTGTTCAATTTAGATATAGACACCGAATGGCGCAGTGATTGGAAATGGGACAGACTATTACCGCATATCCAGCCCTTAGCTAATAAGACCGTGCTGGACGTCGGCTGCGGTAATGGCTATCACATGTGGCGAATGTTAGGCGAAGGTGCTAAATTTGTTGTCGGTGCGGACCCTTCACAACTATTTGTTGTGCAGTTCCAAGCAATACAAAAATATGCACAACAACCAGGTATTCACCTGTTGCCGCTAGGCGTTGAACAGCTACCAGCTAGTCATGCTTTTGACACTGTATTCTCTATGGGGGTTTTATATCATAGGCGAAATCCTTTTGAGTTTTTACAACAGCTAAAAGACCAACTAAAATCAGGTGGAGAGCTAGTACTAGAAACTATTGTTGTTCCAGGTGATGAACACACAGTATTAGTACCAGGCGAGCGATATGCAAAAATGCGCAATGTCTGGTTTATCCCAAGTAGCAAGGCACTTTGTCATTGGCTGAGCCGTATTGGCTTTAAAAATATTAGAGTTGTCGATGAGACGGTCACCACACTGGATGAACAAAGAAAAACACAATGGATGGAAAATGAATCTTTAGCTGACTTTTTAGACCCAGCAGACAGAAGTAAAACCATAGAAGGTTACCCAGCGCCGATTCGAGCCGTTATAATTGCAAACAAATAACCTGACATAGGAATAACAACAATGAACCAAGCTGAAATAACTAAATTAATGGAAGAATCAGCTCACGATGCGGTGAAATATATTAACGAAGAATATGCGGTTGAGCTTGATTACTCTGTCGAGAGCATAGCGCAAATCGACAAAGCTATTTTGTGGAGCATTGCCAAGTTAAAAGATGAAACCGACCGCAAACAAGATTTTATATTTGTCATTTGCAATATGTTGGGGGCGTATATGGGTGAAACCTTCCGTAAGCATATCGGGGGGGAATGGATTTATGATAACTCTGACCCAAGTGCTCCAACTGTTATGTTGGCATTCTCTGGTCATACATTTGCATTTCCAGGCATCTGTTACCAAAAGCTAGTTGTCGATGTAAATACTAATGTTCGTCGCTATTTTGAGCTTGCGATTAGCAATGTGACCCAATAAAAAAATAATCGGACAAATTTATAACTTTACTGATTCTTATATATACTGAACAAACAAGTTAAATTTCAAACAAATTGGACGTTATGCTCAAGCAACGAGTTGTCACTGTCGCACTAACATTTATCTTGACCAGCTTGGTTTCATTGCGGGCGGCAGAGATAACGCTATTGACTTGGCCTGATTATATTTCTCAGTCTGTATTAGATGAGTTCTATCGCCAGTCAAATATTCAAGTAAAACAAGTCTATTATGATTCTGATGACGCAAGAGACAAGTTACTTAATTTAAGCCGCGGACATGGTTACGATGTTATATTAACCAGCAGAGTCAGGCTGCCGATGTATATTCAACTAGGCTGGCTAGAGACCTATCAACAAAGCAAACTACCAAACATACAACATCTATCACCAAAGTGGCATGAAGCAGCAAACGAATTTGGGCAATATTGCATCCCATATTTTTGGGGCACCATCGGCATACTGTACAATAAAAAATACATCTCCTCACCACCCACCTCGTGGCGAGTTTTTTTCAATCAGTTGCCCCAATATTCTGGCAAAGTAAATTTACTCAACGATTCGCGCACGCTGCTCCCCATGGCGCTAATTGCCGCAGGCTTTAATAGTCATTCCAATCAACAGCAAGAAATTAACCAGGCAGCCACACTGATCCACAAGCACTTGGCACACATTAACAGTTTTAGCGCTTTGAGCCTTGAACAAGAAAATCGACTAAACAATGAACAAATATGGATTTCAATGGCCTACAATGGTGATGCGCTATACCTCAAATCGCTCAATCCTGACCTTGAATTTATTCAACCAACAGATGGCACCAATGCTTGGTTAGACTGCTTAACCATTAGCAAAGCAAGCAGGCACAAAAACAGCGTACACCAATTTATTAATTTTTTACTTTTGCCAAAAAATGCGTTGGAACTGGCACAACAATTACAGTATCCAACGCCAAATTTAACAGCGTATAAACAACTGCCGCTGTCGATTCGACAAAATCACACTCTATATCCTAAACTATCAAAAAACGTGCAATTGAACCAAGTTATTGCGCCCAGCACCGAGCGTTACTTTCAAATAACTTACAAACAACTTGTATTCGCACATAAGCAGCTGGCGCAGGACAAACCATGAAATTGAGCCAAAAATTAGTTGCACTCATACTAATACTGGTTGCGTTACCTATTGCAGGGATAGGTTTGTACGCTATTTATATGTCGGTCGACAACAACCGCCACCAATTTAACAATCGGCTAAATAATCAGGCAGAACAACAAGCCTTTACCTTAAAACATTACTTTGCAGATACACATTCGGTTTTAGAGTTACTCAGCAAAAACTCAAGCTTGTTCGAATACATTAAACGCTCTGAAGACGAACAAAGGTATGCACTGTTGCTGCCACAAGTTTTAGACAACTTTGCCCAATACATTCAGTCATACCCTAAGATAATTGAAATACAACTCGTTAGAGCAGATGGACTCATTGATGCACGCTTAGCGGCTGATTTCAGTCCAATGAACGACCAATGGTTAACCAATCGCCCTTGGTTTAAAAAGTTAAAGCCGAATGTGGAATTTCAGTTTATTTTTGATAATCGCCAGTCACTGTTTCCCAATTTGTATGCGATACGCTCGTTAAAGCAAGCAGATGCGTCGCATTGGGGCTATTTGCTCATTCAAGTTAACCCTGAAACGATTCACAATGTCATTCACAACACAGTTGGTGACAACGGGCTGAATATTCTTACGGATCATAATGGTGAGATTTTAGTTGCCAGTTTTAATTACCCGAGCAAGCAACTGCCGAAATACTTACACAACCAATTGCAAAATAACGCTAGTAAGTTACTGCAAACCTATTTTAACGATCAAGATCTTATCATTGCAAAGAAGTCTATAAGGGATGAGTTTATATTAGCCACCGCGGTGCCGTCTAACGAGCTAGCCATTACAAAACATATTTCTTATGTGATGTTATACACTATTATAATCTCGATGTTGCTAACCAGTTGGTTAGCATTTTTTGCACTAGAAAAACTGATACTAAAGCCTATTGCCCAGTTAAATGCTGCCAGTAAATCAATTGCCTCTGGCAAACTAGCGATGCGGCTGCCGAACAATCGTAAAGACGAGATGGGCCGTTTATTTGAATCATTCAACCGTATGGTCAATTCAATCAAACAGGCACGCAATAGCATAGAAGATTACAAAGATCACTTAGAAGAAAAAGTAGAATCTCGTACACTTGCTTTGCAAAGTGCAAACGAGGAACTGACCCAAGCAAGAATCATCGCAGAGCAAGCCAGTGAGCTCAAAAGCCGCTTCTTGGCAAATATGAGCCATGAAATTAGAACCCCGTTGACCGCTATTTGTGGCTTTACCGAACAAGCCCTACTCCATCAAAATAATGGCCAACTAAGAGAAGAACTGTTGCAAAAAGTCTTAAGCAGCAGTAACCATTTAATGTCACTGCTAAGCGATATTTTAGATTTATCGAAAATTGAATCGGGCAAATTAGAGGTTGAATCTATTGCAATCGATTTAAGTCAAATGGTAACTGAGTTAGCTAACATCGGCGAAAAATTATGCCAACAAAAGTCGATTCGATTTGACGTCAGATTAGCCCCAGCACTGCCTGCAACATTTAACTCAGACCCGACACGATTAAAACAAATTTTGATGAATTTAATCTCCAACGCGGCTAAGTTTACCAACCAAGGGAGTGTTGAGTTTGCTATCGATTATAATCCCCTTAGCCAAAACCTATCATTCAGTATACAAGATACTGGCATTGGTCTGTCTGATTCAGTGCAGCAAAAGTTATTCAAGCCATTTATCCAAGCGGACTCTAGCACCACTCGAAATTATGGCGGCACAGGGTTAGGTTTAGCGGTCAGCCAATCTTTAGCTGAATGTTTAGCAGGTAAAATAACGGTAAAAAGTCAAGAAGGCCAAGGCTCTATATTTACCCTAACATTGGACTTGTCTGAACAGACAGTCAATAATCTTACTAACATTGAGCTTGTACCTCAAACAAACAACAAAGCTAAACCCAAACTCGATTTTTCATCTGCTCGTATTCTGTTAGCTGAAGATAATACAGACAACCAACGTCTTATCCAGCTGATACTAGAACCAACAAACATAAAGATAGATATCGCTAATAACGGCCAAGAGGCATTAGAAAAGAGCCTAGTGCATGACTATGACTTAATCCTGATGGACATGCAAATGCCGATTATGGGCGGATTAGAGGCCACGCAACTTATCCGACAAACCGGCTTTGAGCAGCCTATTCTTGCCGTTACAGCTAATGTGATGCGTGAAGAAATAACTCACTATTTGCAACAGGGCTGCAACGGTCATATCGCTAAACCTATTGATTCTGCAGCGCTATTAGAAATCTTAGCAAAATATTTACTAGATCAAGCTCGAGACAGTGAATCCATTGACTTCGACCAAATTGCAGCTACCCTTAAAAATAGCCAAGGCGTCCAGCAATTAGCTGATGAGTTCACCAGCAAACTGCCAAGTCAATTGACAGAGTTGCAAAGCGCAGCAGGCAACCAAGATTTTCAAAAGCTGGCGCTTATTGCACATACGCTTAAAGGCAACAGTGCTAGTTTCGGTAATCACCAGTTAACCATGCCAGCTGCTCAACTTGAACAAGCAGCGAATTCTTGTAACATGAATCTGGTAGAAGAAAAGTTGGCTATTATCAAACTACTCATTGAAAAACCAAATTTCAAGGAAGCTTAATGAACGACAGCAAAAAAATAACCCCTCTTCGCGGTGAAAAAGTAATGATAGTTGATGATTGTCGGATCATGCGTGATTACTTACGCCAAATGCTGTTAGAAATGGGGTTTAGCCGTTTTGTCGAAGCTGATTGTGCAGATGAAACGTTAAGTAAATATGCATCTGAACAACCAGATTTGGTATTTCTTGATATTATGCTTGATGAAGAAGACGGCCTGCAGGTATTCGAACAACTACTTGCTAAAGACGCCAAAGCACAAGTCGCTATCATTAGCGCGCATTCCACAGCTGACAATGTAAAAAAAGCTATGCTGCTTGGTGCAAAAGGTTTTTTGGTAAAACCTTTTCAACCCAAAAAACTATTCGTCACTCTAAAAAACATGGGCTGTAAGTTTGTTGGCTAAAACCATTCTTGCCACCAGCCTTTTTCTAGCTCTTTAAACGCCAAGTTTAGGAGAGTAGCCATATCCGCATATTTTAGTTTTGCTGAGTTAGTTTCAACCGTTACGCCACGTTCGAGCAGCTTGCCCTCAAGTTGTCCATACCAATTAACTAAACTGACCGGTAACGGTTGCTGCGCGCGTCTTCCTAACCAGTAATAGCCTTGTAGCGGCATACTGAGAATTAAACACGCCATAGCTAAAGCTTGTGGCATAAACTCATAGCCTAACACGACTATCTGCAAACAGAACGAGGCAATTGCAATAATTGGCAATACCATCACGGCAAACTGAGTTGCTTTAATCACTCTGCACTCAGGGAAAATTGCGTATAGCTGGGGTTTAACAGGCCACTTTTTACTGTACTGGTGCCCTGTAACGACATCATGAAATAAATTGGACAACATATTGGATTACCTCATAAACAGCTGCGCTGTAACTTTTATAATATGTCATCTTTGGGCAGGATCAAGGTTATTTGTGGTAAAAGTCGTAAAAGTGCCAAACTTAGTTAGGATCGACCGACCTTAGTTTGGCACTTTGAATGTCACTATGCTACTTCACAACCACAGTTGAATCTTCTTTAATGTCTAGTTCGGTTCCCCCAGACATTAAGAAGGTCGCAATACTGGTTTGCATCTCAGTTGTTACACTTGCATTAACCGATGGGTCTAATAACGAACTGTGTCCACCTGTGTTGTAGCGAATTAAACCAGATACAGGATTGTCGCCGCTGATGTCTGCCGTAACAGCAGAAATTCCAAGTAATCGAGCGAATTGCTCGGTACCTGCTGTTGGTGAGTTACTCGCAAATGGAGGAATAACTTGATCCCAAGTCGCTGGGTCTTGGCCATTGCCATAAATTTCTGTTAGTAAAACTGGCGTTCCACTTGCAGTCAACCAAGCAGCATAACGATTTGGGTCGCCTTCATCTAACAGGGTTTGTATTGCAAACACATACTGAGTAATGACACCAGCTAAATACGCTTCCTCAGCTGAATCTAGTGTCGCTAGATAGGCATCATAATATTGATTGTGATCAGTTGCGCTCAGTGCAGCTGGATTAGCGCCATTCGTAGTTAGATGTTGCAGGTATCCCTGAGCAAGCCGAGCCAGTTGTGCATCATCGCCAGTTAAACCAGCCAGTAATACACTGCCTTTAATAAATCGGCCAAATGCACCACTATCTAATAAAAAGTTGCCAACCCCACCAGAAGCATTAGCAAATACGCTTGCTTTAACCTTGAATAACGCATCGGCCCCTGCTTGAGTTAACTCTTGTGAACCAAGCGTCGCAAAGTCGGTATTGGCGATTGCGGTAAAACTTGCACCTACAATGCCACCTAAACTATGGCCGACAAACGAAACATTACTCACATCTAATTTATGTCCATCAAATTCCTGCCCAGCTAAACTGGCAATTGCGGCGCGCAGTCTCAGTAAATCCACAATACTCTGGCGCATATTGTCTCGCATCGCGCGGCCATTCTGTAAATTCATATAAGCGACAGCCCCCTTGTCACTACTGGCAACGACATCAAGTTCTCCATCGCCAGTGATATCAAAACCACGCTCACCATGCAAAACCATATCAATGGCTACTGTCGCAAACCCTGCTTTACTTAAAGCAGCTGTCAACGCTAGCATATTTTCTTTATTGCTGGTGATACCATGTTGCAATATTACAACTGGCCATCCACTCTCTGGCATTTGCATCGGAGCTTGATTAAATACACTAACGTACGTGCTATCAGGCACTGTTACTTGTACTTTGGTATCGACTAGACTTTTAACCGCAGGAACTGGGTTGTATTGAGTGATATGACGCTCAGTATCTAAGCCTAAGTCACGTAAACCAAGTTGCTGACATGCACTGTCATTTGCACCAGGTGTTAACGTTGAAAAGTCAATCCCGCTGGCTTGTGCACCCGCCAAGATCACGCCACTATCACACATGGCACGCCACCAAGCGCCATCTCCAGTTGCGCCCAACGGACTATCAGTACTGGCAACACCATTAAAATAAGGTAAGGTAATGTTTGATTGATATAACTGAGCGCCACAAAACCCAACAAAACTTTGCTCTGTAGCGGTTGCAGTCCCAGTTTGTATTTTGCCTAAAATATTTTGACAAGAGTCTAATTGTGGGTTTAACGCTGTTTTTACATCTAAACCAGTCGACACAGGTAGTTCCATACTTGGCATCGCGGCAGGATTACTGACCATTAACTTTTTTAACGCAACTAAAGATGTGGCTGATTGGGTTGTAACTGCTGCTGTTAAGATCACAGAGTCGACATCAACCCCCTGAGTTGAGATGGCAGCCTCAAAGGAATTAATAGCCCCCTGTAATGCTAACTGTGATTCACTCCCTAACGGGTGAGTATTAATATTTTGTCTAACTGTCACATAGGTCGCAGATGGCTCCACCGGTCGAGACAGACCATCTTCAAGCATGTTGGTCACAGCAACAATGTAGGTTGAGGCAGCTTCCCATGGTTGTAACGGTACAACCGCAATAGCTTGCTCGTTGGCTTTTGTAGTAACAAAGTGCGTGCCATATGTTAATTCAGCAACAATTTTACAAGCAGCGCCTCGCGGCACATTTGCACACTCAGTATGATTAGGGTCTTGCGAGCCACCCATTATCGCTTTGAAAATTCTAACAGTACCTGGCGTTTGTGCTGATGTTTCATCCAATCCATCCGCAGCTTTAGGTAAATCAAAATTAATCGCGAAAGGCTGTTGATACGACCAACCATCTAATGAAGACAAAGCCACTGTTGGATCGGTAAAATCGTTTGCATCCACCACAGGCAGATTCAGCGTGCCATCTTGGGTATCGGAAAAGAGTAAATCGTTTGGTACAGACAACACTGACGCACTTGGGTCATAGCTAACACGCGACTTAGCAACAACAGGTTCAATGTCTGAATTATTTTGTCGGTCTTCTAACGTTTCATTGTCGCACGCGCCCAACATGGCGATAGAAAAAGCGACTAATCCAAGTTTAAATTTCTGCATTTTATTCCTCTGCTTTTTTGGCCGCATTGTTAACAGGCAAACAACACATTTAGTAAATAATTCTGTGCAATATTGTTGTTATTACCTGCTCACATACTGATTAGACCAGTTAAAAGTAACTCAAAAATACTGTTTAAGCCAGACTCTTGTAAATAAAAAGTAAATTATCTTAGATTAAAGTCAACTCTTGGAAAAAATACAAACCTTTATCTTGATTTTATTAGCTTTCTAGCGACAATGGCCCTCCACTCAAGTAATCGACAACTGGATAGGAATGCAATTAAAGTATCTAAACATTGTTGCTATTGGCGGCGGCCATGGACTCGGAAAAGTACTGAATACCTTTGTGGATTTAGGTGGAAACTTAACCGGTATAGTTGCCACTACAGATAATGGCGGCTCGACAGGCAAATTGCGAGAAAACAACGATACCATTGCTTGGGGAGATTTAAGAAATTGCATTGCTCACTTAGCGCAAAGTCAATTAGGCTCAAAGTTGCTCAACTACCGTTTTGATGGTGGTGAACTCGATAAACATTGTTTAGGCAATCTAATATTTTTTGCATTGGAGCAACTTGATGTAAAACCAGTGGAGATTATGGAAATCGTGCGGCGCTTGTTAAAAATTGAAAGCAAGCTTTACCCAATGACGGAAAGACCAACAGACTTAGTCGGCCACTTTGGCGAACAACAAATTCATGGAGAAACAGCCATTGATAGCCAAAGTTGCTTACCTGATGCGTTGTCGTTAACCGATACCGTGACTGCACCTTCAAGGGCACTAAGAGCCATTTATAATGCCAATGTGATATTGCTAGGACCTGGCAGCTTTTTAACCAGTGTGATGCCAGCACTGCTTGTAGACGATATCTATCAAGCAATAACCAAATCAAATGCTCAAGTCATTTTTATAGATAACCTGGGTGTTGAACACGGTGCGTGCCAACACACAAGTTTGCAGGAAAGATTAACTTGGTTGCAAAAATGCAGACCAGAATTAGTTATCAATGGTGTTTTATCTGGATTAACCACCAGCCAGGTTAGCCTGTCACAATCAGTGGCTTGCGCACACGCACAAGCAGAATTATCCGATTGCGAAGTCACCTACCGCCACGATGAAAAAAAGCTCCGCCAAGCTTTAACCGAGTTAATTAGCTCGATTTGTCATCCTCGCTGATTCTGCTCGCGACTGCACCACTTTGATCACGATATTTAGCATCCTCGCGTTTATTGTATGGGCGTAATGCACTGCCACTCATAGTCTCGAAGTTTAATGCGCCTATTTTCATTTTAGGCCTTAAAGCTAAAGGTAATTTACCACTATTAAAAAATTCCAATACAATTTGACCAGACCAGCCTGGATCGATGCGATGGGCCGTTACGTGCACCATCAAGCCCAAACGCGCGAGTGAACTTCGCCCATCTAACCAACCAACAATATTATCAGGTAAAGTCACTGATTCATGAGTCATAGACAACGCCAACTCTCCTGGATGTAAGAAAAAAGCTTCTCCATCAGCGATTTCGATTTCATCTGACATTATTGAGTTTAGTGCTTTATTAACCTCGTGCTTAGGCCCACTCAAATCAATAAATGGCGCGGCATGATCTTGAAACACTCTAAATTTATTGCCTAGTCGAATATCAACACTGACACCACTGATCATATCTTCATCGGGTCGAGGTTGAATATTGATATTGCCTTCATCTAACATGGCAATAATATCTTTATCACATAATCGCATGGAATCTGCTCAACTAATCTTTTATTTGAATACTGGGAATATGTTGCCCAACTTGTTTGGCTGGCTGAATTTTTGATAATTGTTCAACCAACTTTAACGCCATTTGTTCAAAGTGGACAAAATAAGGTGCGTTATTAAACCCTGTTCCGTCTCCATTATCCATAGTTTCGCGCATTTTTATATCTAATGGTAATTGTGCGATCAGCGGAACTTTATGCTTCTCCTGAAGCTTTTGCCCACCATATTGACCAAAAATAGCTTCACTGTGACCACATTCAGCACACGTATATAAACTCATATTTTCAACAACACCTGCAACTTGAATATCAAGTTTAGCAAACATAGCAATCGCCTTTTCTGCATCAGCCAGCGCGATGTTTTGTGGCGTTGTTACAACCACAGCACAACTAACTGGCATTTGCTGAGTGAGCGTCAGTTGAATATCACCTGTACCCGGTGGCAAATCAACAATCAAGAAGTCAAGTTCACCCCATAAGGTTTCATTAAATAACTGCATCAAGGCTCGGCTCGCCATAGGGCCACGCCAAACTGCTGCATCTTCAGCTGGTACTAAATAACCAATCGAGTTGCTGACAATGCCCTCTTGGCTAGTCGGTGGTTTCATCCATTTGCCATCAATTGCATCCGGTTGCTGGTGTTGCAAACCGAGCATAATTGGCACAGATGGTCCATAAATATCAGCGTCCAATACACCAACTTTGAAGCCTAAGCAGTTTAAGCTGCGCGCCAAATTCACACTCACACTCGATTTGCCAACCCCACCTTTACCAGAACCAACCGCAACAACATGTTTAATATTGCTTCGGACATTAGTACTCGGCCGATTAAGGGTTGACGGCACACGCTTAAATGCCTCGATATCGTCCGACTCGCTTGTTGATGATTTGTTCTGTGATTTTTTTCGATTAAAAATTTGCTTAAACACAATAAATAACGCCTAAAAGTCAGTTTGCGGATGAAATTAACTGCTATTTTCAGTAGTATTCACCCAATTCACAAACCTTACTAACTTTTCTATCCAAAATATATGACTGACAGCAGAAAAATCCTTGTTACATGTGCATTACCATACGCCAATGGTTCCCTTCATTTGGGCCACTTGTTGGAACATATTCAAACAGACATTTGGGTGCGTTTTCAAAAATCTCGCGGCCATGAAACATATTTTGTGTGTGCATCAGACGCTCACGGTACACCGATAATGTTAAAAGCTGACGAGCTTGGCATGAGCCCAGAGCAAATGGTAGAAGCAATGCGTTCAGAGCATATGCAAGATACAGCTGACTTTTTGGTAGAATTTGACAACTATCATTCGACTCATTCTGAAGAAAATAAAATATTGGCTCAATCTATCTACACTGAACTAGATAAAAAAGGTCATATTGGTAAACGGACGATAGAACAACTTTTCGATCCGGTCAAAAAAATGTTTTTACCCGATCGTTATGTAAAAGGTGATTGCCCTAAATGTGGTGCGGCAGACCAATATGGTGACAATTGCGACGTATGTGGTTCAACCTATTCGCCGACTGAACTCAAAAACCCAAGATCAACTGTGTCTGATGCCACGCCTGTTTTAAAAGAAAGCGAGCATTACTTTTTCGAATTAGACCAGTTCCAAAACATGCTGCAAAGCTGGCTAAAATCTGGCGCGCTGCAAGAACAAGTTGCGAATAAGTTACTCGAATGGTTTGGTGATGGTCTGCGTGGTTGGGACATTAGCCGAGACGCACCTTATTTTGGTTTTAACATCCCAGGTACAACTGATAAGTTTTTCTATGTATGGCTAGATGCGCCGATTGGCTACATGAGCAGTTTTAAAAACTTATGTGATAAAAAAGGCATTGACTTTGATGCATTTTGGCAACAAGACTCAGCTGCAGAACTACATCACTTTATCGGTAAAGACATTATTAACTTTCATGGTTTATTCTGGCCTGCAATGTTAGACGGTGCTGGATACAGAAAACCAACGGGTGTACACGCCCACGGATTTTTAACCATTGATGGCGAAAAAATGAGTAAGTCAAAAGGCACCTTTATTAAAGCGCGAACTTACTTAGACCACTTAAACCCAGAATATTTACGTTATTATTACGCGGCAAAATTAACACAAAGAGTCGATGATTTAGACCTGAATTTAGACGATTTTGCTAAACGTGTTAACTCAGACTTAGTTGGTAAATACGTTAATATTGCAAGTCGCTGTGCTGGTTTTATCACTAAGTTTTTTGACGGAAAACTGAGTGATACCGTCTTACAACCAGAGTTGATAGAAGATTTTGCATCGGCTGCTGATAGCATTGCTCAGCACTACGAACAAAGAGATTTCAGCAAAGCAATACGTGAAATCATGGCGTTGGCAGACAAAGCAAATCAATTTATTGCGGACGAAGCCCCTTGGGTGTTAGTAAAAGAACAAGCTAGTTTAGAGCGAGCACATCAAGTATGTTCTCTAGCCATTAACTTATTCAGAGTATTAACCATATATCTGCAGCCTGTATTACCCAAACTAGCTAATGAAGTTGCAGTGTTTTTAAACGACGAGCTAACTTGGGACAAACACAATACCCTGTTAACTGGCCATGCTATCAATAAGTTTAAACCTTTATTGCAGCGTTTAGATACTAAAACTATAAACAAAGTAATTGAGGCATCGAAACAAAGCACGCCCGCAACCAAAAAAGCGCAGCCGGCAAAAGCTAGCAAACAAGAAGCCAAAAAAGGTAATGAAGAAATTGCCGCTGAAATCGAATTTGCTGACTTTGCCAAAATTGATTTACGTATTGCCAAAATTGTTAGCGCTGAACATGTCGAGGGGGCTGACAAATTGCTAAAAATTCAGGTTGATATTGGCACCGAACAACGCCAAGTATTCGCTGGGATAAAATCAGCTTATCAACCTGAAGACCTAGTTGGCAAATTAACCGTCGTTGTCGCGAATTTAAAACCACGAAAAATGCGTTTTGGCATGTCCGAAGGTATGATTCTAGCAGCCGGTCCTGGCGGCCAAGATTTATGGGTATTGCATCCAGATCAAGGTGCCAAACCAGGTATGCGAGTTAAATAATATGGCCGACACATATAAAATTACCCTCGCAAGCAAACGCGAAAAATCGGTATTGCGCCGCCACCCATGGGTATTTTCACGTGCCATTGCCCAAGTCGATGGCACCCCCAAAGTAGGTGATACAGTCGAAGTCTACGCCAAAAATGGCCAATGGCTGGCAAGAGCGGCTTACTCACCACACTCACAAATTCGAGCCAGAATATGGACATTCGATCAAGACGAAAGTATTGATCAAGCATTTTTTGCTAAGCGAATTAACCGTGCTTACCAAGCTAAACAGCAAGTCGTAACTAATAGTAATGCCTACCGGCTAATTGCTGGTGAGTCAGACGGCTTGCCAGGTTTAACAATTGATTTGTATAACAACATTTTGGTATGTCAGTTTCTCGCTGCTGGTGTTGAAAAACACAAAACAGATATAGTGGCTGCACTTGAACAAATATTTAGCGATTTAGCCATTTACGAGCGCTCTGATGTCGACGTCAGACAGAAAGAGGGCTTGAAACCTACATCAGGGTGGTTAAAACCAGGACCAAACACCTCCACCTGGATTAACGAAGCTGGCAATCAAATTCTTGTAGATGTAGAACAAGGACATAAAACGGGTTTTTATTTAGATCAAAGAGATAATCGTTTAATTGCTGCCGAGTACTGTAAAGGGCAACAAGTGTTAAATTGCTTTAGCTATACTGGCACTTTTGGTTTACACGCATTGACAGCTGGTGCAAAACACGTAACCAACCTCGATGTGTCGCAGTTGGCTTTAGATACCTCGGCAAAAATATACCAGCACAATCAATTGAACGAAAAGCAATACACTCACCTGAATGCTGATGTATTTAAACAGTTGCGCCAATACAAGCAGCAAGGTAAAGAGTTCGATTGTATTATTTTGGACCCACCCAAATTTGCTGAGAATAAAGGTCAAGTGATCCGCGCGTGCCGCGGTTACAAAGACATTAACATGTTAGCTTTGCAAATTCTTAGACCTGGTGGCGTACTGTTAACATTTTCTTGTTCTGGATTAATTGGTGCTGACTTGTTTCAAAAAGTGGTCGCGGATGCCGCATTAGACGCAAAGGTTGAAGCGCATATTATTGAAAAACTAACTCAGGCTAAAGACCATTCGGTGTTACTGAATTATCCAGAAGGCTTTTATTTAAAAGGTTTGGTAGTGCAAAAGCGTTAAACTAACTTTTTCAGCTTGGTCAGTCTAACAACTGACTAAGCTGTATGGCGCCTTTTGCTCAGAATTTTCGTCAGCTACTTGCTCTACCTTTATTTGCGGTAAACGGTCTATTGTTCGAAATAATATTTGTCCGCAGTCGCTGCAACTATGAACGCGCTTATGATCATCTCGTTTTAATAAGCCCCATTCTTTGATATCCTCTGAACCACAGTCCTTGCACTTAACCTCAGATTCACTCGTATTATTTGGATGCTGCTGAAGATACACCGACCGAATCACAATCCTGCGATATGCTTTCACTTTACTAAGTTCAGGCGACGCTTGAGACGTTTTAGATGACTTATTTTGAAAAAATAACTTAAACATAGGGTCCCTTCCAATTAAACAATTCGCAGGGATTATACCACCTATTCCGCCCGATTAATGCGAAGTAAATGTGAATTGTTTGGCAATTTGTTGAGCTAAATTAAGCATGTTGTTTATTTGATGGTGAAATCAAGTTTCACACTTACGTTTTCAATTCGCGTTGGTTGAGAATTTACTTTAGGTGGCTGATAACGCCATTTAGCAACTGCCCGCCTTGTTGATTCATCAAACACTTGCTCGGGCGATGCGCTAACAATTTTGACATCTTCAACCTTGCCTTCTTCATTCACGGTAAAATTAACTCTAACCCACCCCTCAACTGCATCGCGCATTGCATCAACAGGGTATTCTGGGAATGGACGAGATAACGGCTTAAGATCTTTTTTAGTAAACACGAGTTGGGTATTTTTAAGCTCGTTTTCAGCCGCTTCGTCTAACTCAAGGCCTCTGGTATCTAAGGTAATTTCTAGCGCATTGGCTAACTCAACATAAGGTTTAAGCGGTACATTGCGCTCAATAGCATGGTTTAATGCAAGATAGAAATATTCATAAGCTCTATCAACAGAAGTTTGTCCGAGATATGAGGCGGCTAAAATAGCGTGATAATCAGGGTTATTTGGATCTTCATATAGTCCGTCTTTTGCCATCAAGCCTGCCTTAAAAGGAAAATAAAAGTCGTCATATTTAGAAGTTGCATAAATAAGTGCTAATGTTTGATGGGCATTTTTATGGTCATCTTCCACCAACTGTTCCAGAGTATTAACCAACTTACGAAGTTGTCTTTTTGATGGCTTGTTTGCCAAACGTTGACGTGTCAACTCAAACTGAGCACTCGGATAGCCTTGATATGCACTTTGCTCAAGCCAATAAGTTGCTTTTTGCTGATTGGCTAAACATCCAACCCCAAGTTCAAGGTGTTTGGATAACTGATATTTTGCACTGGCATTTCCATTTATAGCAGCTTGAAGATACCAATAAACCGGTACCGCACTAACTTCGCTGCTATGAGATTTAACAATCCCGCTACTCATTAGCTGAGCCAACGCAATTTGCGCCTCTACATCATGATTTTCTGCTTTGGCTAATAAAGACCTGTGATAGGTATCTAATAATTTGTGATAAGTTCTATGTTTACTTTCACTTTGCGCACGAAACTCAACTTTAACTAAAACATTCTCATTTATAAGTAATTCATTGTTGTCGATTAATGGCGTGTATTCTTGTGATAATGCATACTCAATCGCAGATTTTTCAAATTTGTTATTCGGCAAAGCTTGCACTACAGCAACATTAAATAGCTGACCTTGCTCGTTAATATCTCCCTGCAGTAATACGAAACCACTGCTGTCAGCTGGCACGGCTTTAAGTGGCTTGACTGAAACTGGCGGCATTGTACCTAACGAACCGTCGTAATCCGGATACAACTTGCGTGCAAGCGCAGCATTGCTATAGCGTTGTGCTAAAGATTCAGCGACCTCCTTGGCTTGACGTTTAGAAGGAATTTCACGACGCATACGGCGAATTTCTTCACCTGCTGCTCTAAAGCCATTTTCATCGGAGAGAGAAAACCACGCATATGCTTGATAGATATCGGCAGGCCCACCTTTGCCTTGGTAGTACATGATGCCTAAATAATATTGAGCTTTCGCATGGCCATGCTTGGCAAACTTTTCAAATTCGCTGCGTGCTTGGGCATATTGTCTTTTTTCAAATAACAATTCAGCATCTTCAATATCAGCGGCATGACAAACAAAAAATAAAGAAGGTAACAAACAGATTAAAGACACAAATGAAACTGCAGATTTGAGTTTAATGTACAACAAAGTATCCTTCCCTCTATGACAGTATTAATCCAAAAACTGTTTAGCTTGAGTAAGCTTTAGATGACGTTATTCGGCTAAAAACCAAACTTTAATATGACGGATATATTAATCAATCAAAATAAAATGTCCACACCTCACTATATAAAAAAACCTTTTTTTAACGAAAAATACACAAACACCCGCAACTAAGCTAATTTTTCAACAATTAATGCCGCCCTATGCCCTACCTCAACAGCTTGATTGGCAAAGCAAATCCGCTGATTGGCCTTTGCAAATATAGGTTGAAAACGCGTTTGATAAGCAATAATCCTATCGCTCGCTATAGGGTGGAAGTTGTTAAACTGGAGATCAGCAGCGAAACGAAAGTCTAATTTTTGTTTAATAATTTCAGCTTTAACCACAAAATGCTTGTCGCTTAAGATACAAAACCTCGGCTGCGAAAAATTCTGAGCTAACTGTACACGTATGTTCGAGTAGATAGATTTCAGCATTGCAGGTGGATTTTTATACAAAGGAGCGGCTTGACCCAATTCTACCGTCGCCGCATTTGCGGCTAAATAATTTGTTGTGTAATAGCTCAATGTAGCCGATGCGCGCCTTGAATGAATCAGTGCCTCAACAGGATAAACGATAGGACAGTTGTAAATGACAGGTGCTCTCCCAACCTCTGTGTAGGGTTTGACCGCAAATACCGGATAAATCGAAGGTTTAATTGAGCAGTGTAAATCCAAATGGATCCGGTGTGTAAAAGCCGTTCGAGCAAAAATAACGTGTAAAGCCTGTTTTAATTGAGCCGCTCGTCTGTACTCATAATTATCCAAACCAAGGGGTGGACCATCACTTTGTGAATTGTACGCGCTTGCGAACAGTCTATTTAGATTAGTATCAACAAAGCGTATACCTTGTCGAATGGCCTGAGGATTAGCAAAAACAACCACTAAATGGTATTGCAGCTTCAATTCATTGTGGGCAATATCGCGAATGACTTGATCTAATACTTCAATCGGTGCCGTCTCATCACCATGTACGCCCGCAGTTAAAATAACTGAGTGTTCGAAGTATCTCGCTGGAATAAACTCTAAAATACCCGCAGCGTGTTGCCATACCCATGTACCACAGCTAAGTTGAAAACATATAGGCTTAAACACACTATCAGACTTCGAAATTAAATTGGCCAAATACTCTTGCAGTAAAGAATGCATATCCGCACTCCTTTAGGCAACACATCAAACTTTGCAAATCATTGATAAAGCTTAGTCGATAATTTAGCTAGAGGTTAAACGGCTTGGGGCATTTTGCTTCAATATAATTCCGCTCAACATAATTATATGTACGCAAATAAAAGTCATATCTGATTAATTTTCGCCAAAAGTTAATTGCTTCAGCTTTTGGGCAAATGGTTTCAATTAAATAAATTTTGTGCTGTGCTTCGGAGATATCTAGCCTGTCGGGGATCTGAATATACACGGCAATGCCTTCATCTATTGCTCGTGCACCTCGGTAACGCCACACACCTTTAACAAACTCAGGAGCCATATATCGGTCAACTTCCTTGAGTAAGTCAACTGGGGCGTAGTGCTCTCGTTCTCCGCAACCGCTCAGCAGCCAAACGAATGAGCTCAAAATAACCACAAACCTAATCTGTGTTTTTCTCCACCACAACATGTATATATTTCCCCATTGAGATAAATGGTTCAGTGTCTGAAACTGCTAACTCATTTTCTACAATTTGCTCAAAGTGACTTTGCCACATGCTTCTATCTAACATGTAATCATGAAAGCTTCGCACACCGCGCTTGTGAACAATTTCACCATATGCCTCTAACCAAGTATAGACTTGTTGAGGCTCTTGCGGATAATTAGGGTTTAACCTAACCTGCTTTTTCGCTTTCAAGCCATTGCTAATATAATCGAAGTTGCCATATAGCAAGTTGCCAATTAATTTAGCTCTGTTATTAAAAAACATTATCGACAACTTACCGCCAGGCTTGAGTACTTTGAATAAACATTCGATAAATAATTGAGGCTGAGCAATCCATTCAAGTACTGCGTGACAGACAACCCAATCAAACTGCTTGTCTAGGTTTTGAGCAACATAATCTTGTGCAGGCATACAGTGGAAATCAACAGATACACCAGCAGATTGGGCAAAGGCTTTAGCGGTATCCAGCAGATTGGGTGCAACTTCTACCGCGGTTAGCCTATGACCTTGCTGTGCTAACCAGACCGACATATGGCCTAAGCCAGCGCCCACATCCAGAATTGCGCAGCTCTCTATATGCCTATCATTAGATGCAGCCAATCCCAACTGAGCAAGGTCGTGCTGTAACACAGCTAGGCGCAAGCGTCCCTTTGTAGTTTTATAAATGTTGTCGGCGAATTTATCCGCGATATCAGTAAAACTTTGATCAGGTTTGTACATCATGTACCCAAATCGCTTGGCTATATTCGTGTTAAATAACAGGTCACTTCTTCACGATCATGATATAAGTGTTTTATTTGAAGCTTATATCGCACGCCACCTTCGTATAGTGCGACTTCCATTTGCTCGACCACTTGCGCAAGATGTTGATATCTCTGTTTCATTGGCAGCTTTAAATTAAAAATCGCTTCTTTACACCAGTCATTTACTATCCATTTCACCATTAATGCTGCAACCCGTGTTGGCTTCTCAACCATGTCACAAACCAGCCAATGTACATTACGTTTTTTCGGTTCGTATTTAAATCCGTCTTCACGTAAGTGTTTCACCTGGCCTGTTTCCATCAAGTCTTTATTCATGGGGCCGTTGTCAATCGCACTTACCATCATACCTCGTTGGACCAATTGATATGTCCAACCGCCAGGTGCTGCACCTAAATCAACTGCATTTAAGCCACCTGATAATTTTGTTGGCCAGTCGCTTTTAGCAATAAAATAATGGAAAGCCTCTTCTAGTTTCAGGGTCGACCGGCTTGGAGCTGATGCTGGAAACTTCAAGCGTCTAATCCCCAAATGCAGATCACTTCTGTTGTTGCACGGACTAAACCCCAGCAGGATATGTTGCGAGTTAAACAAAAAGATATGTAAAACCGCTTCGGCTTTATTTTGAACGACCTTTTGCTTGTTTAGTGCTTTTTGCAATGGCACTACAAACTTTTTGGTAAAACTGGAAACCGCTTTACCTTCGTTAGTATCAGCATAATCTAGCGTTATATCAGCATACTCATGCCCTGCCAACGCTTTGACTATAGGTGAAATTCTGTCGCTTGGATCTAAGTCAAATAGCTCTTCTATTAAACAAAACCACTGACGGGTAAAGACTAGCTTATCTAGTTTAACCTTTTTGAAAAGAGCGCTATCCTCACCATTAGTCAACTCAAATTCAACATAACCAAAATTATCTTTTGCTCGGCAAAAACCAAATAACCCAGCTTCTGTTGCGTGGTGTTGAATTTCGTTAGCGCAATCTTTTTCAAACCCTGCGCGGCAATACAAGATATAACGAGACATTTATTTACCTTTAAAAAACACTGAGACCATTAGTAACAGCCAAGCAAGAATAAACAGACTGCCACCTATTGGTGTTAATGTGCCAATTGTAACAACAGAAAATGCCAGTAAATATAAATTTCCACAAAATAATAATATTGCCCCCGAGAAACAGCTTAAAATCAGCAAGCTCAGGCGATTTTTTGGTAAAAAGTAAACCAAAGTAAATAATAAAGCAGCATGGACCAGTTGATAAAACACAGCAGTGTTTAACCATAGCTTAGCTTGGTCGGATAAAATAGCATGGCTTGCATAAGCCCCAAATGCAACGGCAGTTGCCCCAGCAAACCCAGCAAAGCCTTGCACTATATTTCTATACATATTCATTTATAAACTCAATTATTGTGTGGCAAGCATAATCCAATGCTTGCTCATGCGTCACGCCAGACGATTTAAGCGGTTTTAAACTATGATCGGCAGCTTTTAGCCAATTAACTTTAATATTGTTGCTAAAGGCCTGCTGCGAGACCCAATCACGATTACCAAATGTATCTCGCTCACCTTGAACAATTAAACAAGGCTTAGTCGTTTTACTGATTAATTCAAGCCGATGCTTCTCTGGCTTACCAGGCGGATAAAAAGGATAACCTAGCGCAATCGCCCCTCGGATATTTCTATCCGTCGCCAAGATTGTTTCGAGTGCCACTCGAGCGCCCATAGATTTACCAGCGACAAAAACAATGTCGTCTTCACCAAGGTGTAAAACTTGCTGCTTAAAAGCTTCTACCAACTTAGGCATCTTGTCGGGCGGGCGTTTTTTTCCTGTAGTATGTATTTGTTGCATATAAGGAAAATCAAACAAAATAACCTCTAGTTGGTAATTCTTTTCACTTTTTGTGAACTCTGTAAGTTTATTACAAACTGATTGCATAAACTCCGATTGGCTACCTGCACCAGCCCCATGTGCTAATATTAATTTAACATCTGTCACAGAAAAACCTCCAAATAAAAAACAAACAAAATAAAATCAAATGCTTACAGAAAAACCCCACTAACATCAAATATCTTTAGCTCAATAAATATTTAACATAACTTTGATACTAAAAATGTAATATCTCGGTGACTTAGCGTTTATTATTCCAAAACGAAATATAGTTATTTGCTTTCAATATTGTAATTTAATTACACGATAGTATACTTAAAACCGTTGAGAGAACAAAATTAGTTTAAACAACAAGCAAATGTTAATGAAAAATGAAAGTTTATTACAAAACACACTAAATGTTAAAGTGATTAAGGAGTACGCTATGTCAGTATTAAAAAGTTTTGTATCAGTTGTTGCTTTTGTTAGCTTTACTGCAACAGCAAACACAAGTGATTCTTTAAAGAGTTCAGTTGAAGCTGACTTGGTAAAAGATATTAAATTAGAAGTTGCAAGTTTAGTTGCTGATGTAAAAGTAGCAGATGCAATTGAAATATCTGTAAACAAAGCCATCTTAACTAAAGATGAAAAATCAGCAGAACAACTAGACGATACAACTACACAAGTAGCAGAGTAAGAGATCCAGTTATCCTGCAACACGATTAACGTGGGATATCGATAGGGTCAAAGCTTTTGACCATGTCGTCAAGTGCTTTGATTTGAGCCAAAAACGGTTCAAGTTGTGCTAATGGGAAAGCAGAAGGACCATCACATTTTGCTTCAGCAGGATTTGGATGTGCTTCCATAAACAAACCCGCTATCTTAGTCGCCATACCGGCGCGAGCTAGCTCAACGGTTTGATGTCTGCGACCACCAGAAGCCGACCCCATAGGATCTCTACATTGCAGTGCATGAGTCACATCGAAAATAATCGGACTGCCGTCTGATACCTCTTTCATAACCCCAAAACCTAACATATCAACCACTAGGTTGTCGTAACCATGACAGCTTCCACGTTCACATAAAATAACTTTTTCATTGCCTGATTCAGCAAATTTTTCAACCAAGTTGGTGACTTGAGATGGTGACATAAATTGTGGTTTTTTCACATTAATTACAGCACCTGTCTCAGCCATGGCTTTAACTAAATCAGTTTGGCGTGCTAAGAACGCTGGCAACTGAATAACATCGACAACTTCAGCAACTGGAGCAGCTTGGAAAGTTTCATGCACATCAGTGATAGTCGGTACATTAAAGGTCTTTTTGATCTCTTCAAAAATTTTCAAACCTTCGTCGATACCAGGTCCACGATAGGAGTGGACTGAAGAACGGTTCGCTTTATCAAATGACGCTTTAAACACGTATGGAATACCGAGTTTATCTGTCACTTCTTTATAGCTTTCTGCAATGTGCATCGCAAGATCTCGCGATTCCAACACATTCATACCACCAAAAAGGACAAATGGCTTATCATTGTTCACTTGCAAAGATTGAACAAAAACTGACTTTTGACTCATTGTTTTCTTTTAACCTGTAGGTCCATAAAGTCAGTATTGTAACCTAAGGCTAAGCCAAGCTGAACTCTGAATCAAAAATTAGCTAGCGCCGCCACCAAAACAAGCGGCAAATTGCCGGTAAAAAGAATATTGCACCAAGCATGTTGACTAAAAACATAAAGGTTAGAAGAATTCCCATGTCTAACTGAAACTTTAAGTCGGAGAATACCCAAGTACTCACACCTATGGCTAAAGTAATGCCAGTAAATATAACTGCACTACCACGCTCGATCAAAGCTTGTCGATACGCTTCAGATAACTTCATACCTTGTTTAAGTTTACCCATCATGTTAGACAAAATGTAGATACCATAATCGACGCCAATTCCTACGCCTAAAGCAATAACAGGCAAGGTATAAACGGTTAAACCAATATCTAGCTTAGTCATTAACGCCTGTGCTAGAGTTGAAACCACAAACAAAGGAATAATTACCGCTAACGTTGCTCGTAAACTTTTAAATGACAATAAGCATAAAATAAACACCGCTAGATAAACGTAAATCATCATAGGTATTTGTGCTTGAGCTACTGCTTCGTTTGTGGCGCCCATGACACCCGCAGGGCCCAAAGCAAGCTTAAATTTAAGCTTGTCTGTTTCATAGTTTGATTTTTCCGCTTTCACAACATCGATAACTCGCTCGATTGTTTCGGCTTTGTGATCTTGCAAAAACAGTAAAATAGGCATCGCACTACAGTCTGTGTTTAGCAGTCCGCTGCTAGTTGGCACACGAGCGACTGATTGCGCCATAGATGCAGTATCTTTCGGTAACACACGCCACTTCGGATTACCTTCATTATATCCCGCAGTAATGGTTTTAGTTACACTGGTTAAACTAATGCTCGACTGCACCCCTTCGACATTTGCAAGTCTGAATTGAAAATCATCAATCTGCTTCATGATCTCAAACTCAGTACACGCATCTGGCACTGTTTCAGCGATAACTGAAAGTATATCAACCCCAATTTCATACTTTTCTGTGATCAAAAATGTATCTTGATTGTAGGTTGAATCTTCATGCAAAGCGGGCGCCCCAGCATGCAAATCGCCTATTTTCATATTGGCTGAATAAGTCCAACCAAATGCAAAAAGCGCTAACATCACCAAAACCAAAGCTGGCGCAAATTTACGCTCAGTAATCTTAACTAGACTTGGCCACAGAACCGCCATTTTGCTGGATTCAATACGAGATTCATAATCGTGCGGGAAGTGTATGTAAGAAACCAGTAAAGGCAGTAAAATCAAATTGGTTAGAATAATAACACCAACACCAATTGACGCGGCAATTGCCAATTCTTGGATAATACCAATGTCGATACTTAAAATTGTGATAAAACCAATACAATCGGACAGTAACGCTACAAAACCAGGTAAAAACAAAGCTTTAAAACTTTTCTTAGACGCGATTTTTGCCCCTGCCCCACTAGCAACTCGCTTGCCAATACTATTGATCATTTGCACACCATGGCTTACGCCAATCGCAAATATCAAAAATGGTAACAGGATCGACATAGGGTCTAAACCAAAACCAAGTAAAGATAACAAGCCAATTTTCCAGACCATAGCGATAACTGAACACAAAATTGGTAACGCGGTTAGCAAAATTGAGTGGCAGAATAAATAAACTAAGACACAAGTAATCACCATTGCGACTACAAAAAACATCAGTACATTTTTTGCACCTGCAGCCACATCCCCCACCATTTTAGCAAACCCGATGATATGGATAGAGTGTTGTTCAGTTTGCAATTTCTGCCTAAGTTCTTGCTCTAACGTTTTTGCAAAGTTAATCGTGTCAATTGGTTTTTTCGTAGTAGGGTCAACATCAAGCAACTGCGCTGTCACCATTGCGCAAGCATAATCGCCAGAAACAAGTCGACCTACTTGGCCTGACTTTTCAATGTTGCGGCGAACCTTTGCTAGGTCGCTTTTAGTATTTGCATAATCAGCTGGTATAACTGGGCCACCGATAAAGCCCTCTTCAACAATTTCTGTGTACCTAACTGCAGGAGAAAACAATGATTTAACCGTTGATCTGTCTACGCCAGAAATAAAAAAGAGTTGGTCGTGGACCTTTTTTAGTTTGTCAAAAAATTCAGGATTATAGAGATCACCCGAAGCATCACAAACTGAGATCAAAATATTATTTGCGCCGCCAAAATCATCTGCGTACTCTAGGTAGGTTTGCATATATGGGTGTTCAAGCGGAATATTTTTGGTGAAGGCCGCATCCAGCTTTATTTGACTAGCGAAGTAACCGAGCAAGAACGTAAGCACAGTAAACACTGCAATAATCAGTACACGATTGGCAAATATCCACTTTTGTAAAAAATCAACTAACTTACTTAACACATTTTCCTCAACTAATTCGCATACTGCAGTTTTTGAAATCCATTTTCACCAACGAGATAAGCAAACTTGTTATCAACAATAAGCGCTGATACAAAACTCTTGCTTTTAAACTTATCCACCACAATCACTTCGCTGTTGTCTAGTTTCCATACTGTTTGACTATTGCCTATAAGCAAACAAGCACCTTGATTACATGCAATTGTGTTGATATTAACGGGCTCAGGGAAATTTATTTTTTTGTCCTTAATCCTTGCAGCTGGATCTGACGTAGCTTTTGTTAGCTGTTGTTGCTCGATATAATATAAATTGCCGCGCATTCCTGAAACCCAAATACCTTGACGAGTAGCAGTCACATCATATAGCGAACCTTGGTAGCTAAAGTTTAATCTGTGCCAAGATTTACCGCTATCAGTTGAAACCGCAAGCAAACCAAGCTCTCCAACCACAAATAACTTATCTTCGACTAAGGTGATTCGGTTCAGGTGAGGCAAGATACTCGCAAGCTCAAACTGATAATCTTCTTCAGATTGAGCTCTTAAAGCTTGTAAATACTCTCTATCTTCCGGCGGTAATAATCCATCATGGAACTCTTGCTGCCATGTTTTGCCGCCATCCATTGTTCGTAGAAATAAACCATACGCACCAATTGCCACACCATGTTGTTCATTAATAAATTGAACATCAAACAAAACACCGCCATTTGGATGTTGATAAACTAACTGCCAAGAGTTGCCTGAATCAACACTACGTAATACAACACCTTCATGCCCAACCGCCCACAGAGTATCATCCTTTGCTAGGGTAATTGCCGTCAACATGGCATCAGTTGGTGTTTTGACTAAGGTGACTTTATCATTTTCTTGAATATTCAGCTTTGCCACATATCCACGTTCAGCCGCGGCTAAAAGGTAATGGTTATGCTGTACAACATCCAACATAAGTATCGGTCTAGCCAACAACGAGCAACTGAATAGGCCGATACATAAACTCGCGATACGAAGTAGAGTTAGCATATATGTATTATCTTAACCCTTGCCTACGTAATGCTTGCGGCGTGAAGTCACGTTTATTTAACTCAACATCAAAGTCATACATTTTTTCGTTGTTGTCTAAACCTAAAGCTAAATAACGACGAGAGTTTAAATCGTGATATACATCAAGAGTGGTCCAAGTTGCAGGCACTTCGTAATAATTAACCGCATAGGTCATGTTAACTCGATAAAGTTCATCACGCGCGTCGTATGCATCCGCAACAGCAATCTGCCAACTATCTTCATCTATATAAAACACACGTTTTTTGTATATATGGCGCATGCCATTTTTCAGAGTTGCTTCAACAACCCAAACTCTATGCTTTTCATAACGTGTTAGCTCAGGGTTAATATGCCCAGGTTTTAAAATCTCATCATAATCCACACCTTCAGCATGCAATGCATAATTGTTGTACGGAATATATAACTCTTTTTTACCAACTAACTTCCAGTTGTAACGACCTGGTGAGCCATTGAACATATCAAAATCATCTGTTGTCCTTAAGCCATCAGACGCAGTTCCTGGTGCATCAAATGCAATATTGGGTGCTTTACGAACACGGCGTTGACCTGTGTTATATGTCCATGCTTGGCGAGGCTGCTTAACTTGATCTAATGTTTCGTGCACCAACAAGGCAGTTCCCTTTAAACGTGCTGGTGATGTAACTTCCTGTTTAAACATTGAAATAATATTGTCTTGCGCTATCTTCTCAGAAGTCATATCTTGTTGCGAATATAAAAACATCACCCGCTCATCAAAGCCAATCATAGTATAATCACCACTGGCGGTTGGCCCAGCTTGACCACCCCAGCGCGCAACACCTTCACCACGATAACGCAAAATATGATTCCAAATAGCTTCTAAGCCATTTTTTGGAATGGGGAAAGGAACACCAATGATTGCATTTTCAACACCTTCACCATCTGAAACCAATTGAGCTGTAGTGGCGTTTTTTACCGTTGCATCATAAACGAACTGAGGTAAAGACGCCGACCTACGTGTTTGGTAAACCGGCATTTTAAAACTTTCAGGGTACGCTTTGAATAACGCAACTTGACCAGGTGTTAAACTATCTGCGTATTGTTGGTAATTCGCCGAGGTAATAACAAATTTAACTGTGTCTTGTGAAAACGGATCTGGGTGGTGATCACCAACTGAATAACCAGCGGGAGCTTGAGTTATCCCGCCAGTCCACGCAGGAATACTGCCATCTTTATTGGCAGATTTTTCAGCACCGATAGGGGTTAAACTGGTCCCCAACTGTTTTGCTTCTTGTTCTGATACCTTTGCATGGACATTGTAGCCACACATAGAAAGAACCATAGCGGTCGTTAGAATTGATTTACAAAACTTCATAATCTACACCCTAAATTGAATATTTGACGCTGAATGATACATAGTCTCGGTCAGCAAAGCTGTTGCTTTGACCTACGCCACCCCAAAATGCGTTGTAACCCATATCAAACTGAATTTTATTCTGATAATCAAAGTTAACACTTAATGCTGCTGATTGGCGATCTTCAACAAACAAGTACATTGGGTCCGGGGTGATCCCCTTAACATCATGAGAGAAAACGACTCTTGGAGATACATTCACGCCTGAAAAAACATTGTTAAAGGTAAAACGCGCCAAAGCTCGATAGCCCCAAGCCGTTTCGGTTGGGAAAGGCGTTGTTTCCGCTCCATTCGATAGTGCTAGTTGCAGACCTTGTTTGCTGGTCGAGCTACCCGCGCGCGCTGTGCCAGGGCCATTCAGACGCAACACATCTGGGTCTGGCATATCTTTAACCTGTACTCCCCCCATTTCAAATACAACTGCAATTGCATCTGCACCTAAATTAGGACCAAATAAATGGGTTAAAGTTGCTTGCGCTTGAACTGAATCTAAGCGAATGTACCCCTGTGCTATGCCACCAGACTCCACATGCTCTAGCTGAGATATCCCAGACAAATCAGCTCTCAGCCCAGCATTCGCTAACTGTTCGGGCATCCCCATATACAATAATTCTACATCATCGACTTGGAATGGCTCGTCTTTACGATAAGCTATTTCACCTGCCAATGCAGTTTCATTAATACTGGTATTAAAGCTAAATCCATAAAGCTGTATATCTTCTGGATACTCTAAAAATGCTTGAGTAAATGCTTTTAGTTGACTGGTGTTTTCAAGTGAAATGTCATTGCCTAAAATATATTGTACATCAGAATAAACAGATGATATTTCAAAGTTTGATGCTCGGCCGGAAATAACTGGTCTGCGGCTATGATAATTCAGATAATACAATCCAAACTCAGAATCATTTAACTCAGGTGAATAATAAGTGAATTTCAAGCCATACTGACCCGAATCTTTTGGATAGCGGTTTTCGTGTGGCTGCGCCATAATAGCCACTTTTGTCGCATTAACATAATAGGCAGAGGTTAAATCGTAAAACTCTGCGGCTGCAGCTTGAGCTTGTTCTGCACTTGCTGGATTGGCTAAAATTGCCATTTGCGCATCGATATCGTTTTTATTGGCCGCCAACGATTGTTTTACCCAAGTGTTTAACTGTTCTGCTAAATAAGGTGCATTAATATCAGGGTTTTGGGTAAAGCCAATCTGTACTGCATTATAATAGCCACCATTACCTGCAAAATCATTCGTTGAGAAGTAGCTGCCTGCTGCTGGCAATATGGTTTTTTCCCATTCATATTGATAATAAGCATCAATAGACAGATTTTCAGTCAAGCCGACCGACGTCCAAACCATACCGACAGGAATGAAAGCTTCTTTTAGTTCAGCACCTGGGGCGCGTAAACGGGTGATGTCGACCGGATTGATCGAGTTTATCCCGTGAGAAATTAATGTACTTTCACCCCAGCTCACAACTTGATCACCCACACGAAGCGATACAGGTACATCACCAACATCAAAATCTAAATAAACGAATGCATCCAATAATCTAATGTCTTCACACAACCGTTCTTTGGCACGTTTATCGCGGCACAAATCGTATGATTCACCAGTAAGGGGATGTTTCCATGCTTTGGAGTCATGAGCTGCATCATCATAAAAATACATAAATCGACTGAAAACACCCCAATTGTTTTGACTGATACTCAATTCATGCGTACCTGAAAAAACACGAGAAAACGCTTCACCAGGATCGTGATTTAGGCTCGCTAAATCTCCATTGGCGGAATATGAACCGGGTAAATCCCATATATCTTGTGCAGTGTAAACATTATTGACTGCTGTATTATACGGTCCATTAGCATTTGACCAATTAACCCCTGTTTGGTTATTTTTACCTATCCGAGACCAATCCCTGTTTTCTACCCTATAGCTCGTACCAAGTGTAAATTGCGAATCAAAGTTGACCTCAAAATCACCTAGATTAAAACGAGCAGCATTGACCGATGAGACAGAACTCACAGCAAGCGCGCAGCATATGGCGCTATATTTTAAGTTATTGGATTTAATCAGCATAAACACTCCACTGTGCCTAGAGGAATTGAATTGAAATTCTTAAATTCATCATCCTCTAATGTCAATTTACAAAACAGTTTTGATAACTATAGAGCAGTCCACCAAACTTGCTTATTAATTTCTTACATAATATTAACACACTTCAATGGTCTTACCAGTTATATATCCATCTACAAAGCAGATATATTTCAAACACCTATTATTGGTTAAAAGCCAAACACTTTCTTTGCTATTAGTTTATCTATCATTTTTACCATCAAACATTAGACAGATGTTAAACATATTAAACATTTCGCTTGTTTTTTGTTGCAAACAAGTACAATCGTACAGATTTCAACCGAACAGTCATAAATTTTACATAAAGGCTTGCATTAAAATAAAAATACATTAGTATGCACGCCTCGTTAGCAGCTGATACTGCTAGCAAGTAACAGTGTCGCGGGATGGAGCAGTTTGGTAGCTCGTCGGGCTCATAACCCGAAGGTCGTTGGTTCAAATCCAGCTCCCGCAACCAATTTCTTATTACACAAGAAAGAGCTGTTACTTCTGTTTAAAGTGTCGCGGGATGGAGCAGTTTGGTAGCTCGTCGGGCTCATAACCCGAAGGTCGTTGGTTCAAATCCAGCTCCCGCAACCAATTTTTTTGGTTATCAATTCATAAACATTCTCTTGGTTGTTTATTTTAAATCTACCTATCGCACTGATTAGCCTTTCAGACAGCTGATTAATTTCTTTGTTCTTTTGATTGTTGTAGAACTTGTTCAGAATATTTCAAATTTTGTTCCTCGATGTACGCTATTTTTAACCCTGCAATTCTTTGACTTGAAAGCCCAGCACACGTTATAAGTTAGATGACTGTAGAGAGTAATAAACTTTTTTAAGACTAAATTGCATCACTGCGCACAATTCTTAATAAATAACGTATACTTTTATCAGACTAGATTATTTTCATAGGTTTACAAAATAAACTTAGAAGTAATTGAACCATTCCAAGATGCTAGAGAGTGAATAATGGGCGATACAAAATCCTGCGCTGAAGGCGAATTAATTTTAAGAACACAAGCAATGCCGGCTGATACCAATGCAAACGGCGATATTTTTGGTGGCTGGATAATGTCGCAAATGGATATAGCAGGCGGCATGCTTGCAAAAGCGGTTGCAAAAAGCCGGACAGTTACAGTAGCTGTAAACAATATTTTATTTATTAGCCCTGTACATGTAGGTGATATTTTTAGCTGTTACGGCACTGTAAGCAAAATAGGCAATACCTCAATGAAAATACGTTTAGAAGTATGGGTAGAGCCAGTATTACGTGACATGGAGAATAAAGATAGCTTTAAAGTGTGTGAGGGTGAATTCACATATGTCGCAATAGACGATGATGGCAATAAACAAAAAGTTATTCGAGACTAACTTTTTATGACGCCATTAATTTTACCTAATGCAAAAGCGCTACTGTTTGATATGGACGGTACTATATTTGATAGTGAAACTATATATTGCCAAGCGTGGGTGGATACAGCGGCTAAATTTAATCAATATTTCACCGCAAAAATGTACGATAAATTTGCAGGTGTGCGCTCGGCAGAATGTTATCAAATCGCCAGTGAAATGTTTGACACCGGCGTTGATATGACGCATTTTATTGCCGCACACCAAAACTCTGTTGCACAATTAAAAATGCACAACTTACAAGTCAAGTTAGGCTTTGATAAATTCTTCCAGCAATGTATTGATAAGAACTTGCCTATTGCTTTAGTTACCTCTACCCGACGCGAAGTAGCGATTAAAAATTTTAGCAATACCGATTATCTGCCTTACTTCGATACTTTAGTCTGTGCTGAAGACGTTACACTTGCTAAACCCGATCCTGAGTGCTATCTAAAAGCTTGTGCAGCACTAAATGTCGAGCCAATCGACACCCTTGCGTTTGAAGACTCAAACCCGGGGGCGTTATCCGCTATCCGCGCTGGTTGCCAAACCATTATTATTCCTGATTACCTGCCAATAGAGCAGAACATTGCGAATAACGCGACAGCAGTTGTCGATAGCTTTGAACAGGTCAGGTTTGCATAACAAGCACTGAGCAAAAAATGCAATGATTGCCTTTTATTTGTACAAAATAACAGCTATATTTTAGTTATCCTTGCAAACAATATAAGGAGGCTTTGTTATGGCTGAAGTAGATAATTCGCAACAAGTGCAATCCAGCAGTGCTGAGTTATTGCGCCAACTGCAAAGTGAAGAAGTTGCATTAGCTGAAGCGGAGCAAGCTGAATTAGCGACCTCCCCTAATGTTGAAAACACTCAGGTATCCACCAGTGAGCAATTGTCGGCCGAGGAAAATGCCAACGAGCAGGCAGCTCAACAAGAGCTTGATAGAGTGCTAGAGCAAGTTAACTCAGAGCCTGCGTTAGCTCAGCAAACACAAGCTAATCAGTCTGCTCAAGAAGTAGTTGGTCTATAATTTACAGGGTTCACTTTGGTGGAAAAACCGCATGCTATTAATGCATACCAACTCAACCAATTGACTGCAGATCCTGCAGTCAAACGGTTGCTCGTGACGATCGAAAATGGCATTCAAGCTTGCCAACAACACAATCAGCCCAAGTTAATCAAGGTCATCTTGTTACTCCACAACTCAATAGATAAAACTATTTGGCCCGAGTTTGCCGAACAGTCTACAAAATTCTATAGCCAACTGCTTGGTTTAGCCGAACAATCAAATTACTCAGCTTGTCAAAAACTACTCGTCAAACTACATAATGGCTGGCAACAAACACACTCTTCGAAAAAAGTCTAAGCCTGTTGAGCTTTGTCGATAGCCGTTTGGGTTGGAGCATACAAATTTCTGCAAAAATATACCAAAAAGGTCAATTTGCCCTATTTATTGATCTACAGCAAATAACCCAACTCAACTTGTTCCTATACTAAAAGTGTATTAAGAGTCGGAGGTTATTATGAACAATATAATGAGTGATCCAGTCGTGTGGGGTTCTTTACTTGGTCTAGCTGTGGTTTTAGGCCTGTGCAGCTATTATGTCTGGCTTATTGTCACAAATATCAAAAATGCCAAGCCACCCATAGAATAAGTCTTTACTAATTTCGCGACAATAATGTTCCGGTTGTGGTAAATTCCACTTCCGGAGATATTATTGAGGTGAAGTTAAGTGGAATTCGACTTTTTTAGAGATGCAAACGGCGTTTACACAGCCGAGTTTTCAAGTGAACAAGAAAGTTTTGGTTATTGGTTTACCGACGAATTTTCAACTAACAAGCATAAAATTGCTGAAGTACTCAACATTATTATTCGACTAGAGCGAAAGGAAATTCAGCAACATCTTGTTCAAGGTAAAACCCATCAATTAATTTTAGAGCAATCTGAAGTCCAACTAATGGATAACGCAAAGCCGTTAAACGCTCAAGCTTACCCAAACCATGCCGTTGCTGATGATAGCGAAGACGATGAAACGCCAGAACAAAATGTGCCAACATTAAGTGATGATGCGCTGTTGTGTGGCTGTGGTTTAGTTGACTTTAAACAAGCATTGAAGGCTTGGTTAAACTTTATCAGTGAAGACTAAGCCTTATGATAATTGAAAGCCATTTTAAACCCGCTTGGTGGTTGCGCAACCGTCATATGCAAACGATATGGCAAAAAATAGAAAGACGCAAACTCAAGTGTCCAACCAGCACACAAAGACTTGAATTACCAGATGGTGACTTCTTAGATCTGCACTGGACCGAATTGCCAAAAGCAGATGAAAACAGAAATATCGTTTTAGTCCTGCATGGCCTTGAAGGCTCGATTAACAGCACTTATGCCAGAGGTATGCTCAACGCGATACGAGATAAAGGTGACCTAGGTGTTTTGCTCCATTTTCGTTCCTGTGGTGGTATAGCAAATCGTCTACCACGAGCTTACCACTCTGGAGAAACTTCTGATCTAAGCTATATTGCCAATTATTTGCATACTCAATACCCAAACAGTGCTTTATTTGCAATTGGCTTTTCCTTAGGTGGAAACGTCTTGTGCAAATATGCGGGTGAGCAAGGTAGCTATAATCCGTTCAAAGCAAGTGTCGCCATTTGTCCGCCACTTAATTTGTCTGCCAGTTGCCAATACATTATGAAAGGCACATCAAAAATCTATCAAAAATATCTATTAGATATGATGATGGATAATATTGCGCGGAAAATGCAACGAGTCGATATCAGCCAGTACCTTAAAATTGACGCACATAGCTTTCGGAATATAAAAACCTTATGGCAATTTGATGATTTAATTACAGCGCCCTTGCACGGATTTAAAGATGCAGAAGATTACTACAGGCGCTCAGCTGGCATGCAATTTTTAAAAGATGTTGAGAGGCCTTTATTAATCTTACAAGCCAAAGATGATCCTTTCTTGTGTGATTCATGCATACCCACAACGAATGACTTGTCACATAAGGTAACGGTCGAAGTAAGCAACAAAGGTGGCCATGTTGGCTACGTCGGTGGGAATAAGTTATTTAAAGGCAATTACTGGATGGAACAACGTGCACTGCAGTTCATTCACAATCATGTGTATTAAGTTTGTACCTTCTATTTAAGGATATTTTTCTCACTAACAAAAAACCCGCCGAAGCGGGTTTTTTAAATCTTATCTAACCATTACGTGATTAACCACCAACTAGGGCTAACAAGATACCAGCAGCGACTGCTGAACCTAGTACACCAGCCACATTAGGCCCCATTGCATGCATTAGCAAGAAGTTATGCGGATTAGATTCTAAACCTACTTTATTAACTACACGAGCCGCCATAGGTACAGCAGATACCCCAGCTGCACCGATTAATGGATTAATCTTACCGCCAGATAATTTGCTCATCAATTTAGCCATAAGTACACCACAAGCGGTACCAATACCAAATGCAACCGCACCAAGCGCTAAAATACCGAGAGTTTCTACGGTTAAGAAAGCTTCTGCAGATAATTTAGAACCAACTGCTAGACCTAAGAAAATGGTCACGATATTAATCAATTCGTTTTGAGCAGTTTTGCTTAAGCGGTCAACTACACCACATTCACGCATCAAGTTACCTAAACAGAACATACCAACTAATGGGGTTGCTTCAGGAAGTAACAATAAACCAATGGTTAATACCATTAACGGGAAAATAATCTTTTCACGTTGTGATACAGGACGTAACTGCTCCATCACAATCTTACGTTCTTCTTTGTTGGTTAATGCTTTCATAATAGGCGGCTGAATAATTGGCACTAAAGCCATATAAGAATACGCTGCCACTGCAATTGCACCGAGTAAATCTGGTGCAAGCCGCGATGCTAAGAATATCGCCGTAGGGCCATCCGCACCGCCAATAATCGCGATAGCTGACGCATCCGCCAAAGTAAAATCAAAACCAGGAATTACGTTGAGTAAGATTGCACCAAATAAAGTTGCAAAAATACCAGCTTGTGCCGCCGCACCTAGCAATAACATTTTAGGGTTTGCTATTAGCGCACCAAAATCTGTCATTGCACCTACGCCCATAAATATCAGCAGTGGGAATACACCAGTATCGATACCAATTTTATAAACATAGTACAACACCCCACCTGGATCACTAAATCCAGCTACAGGGATATTGGTTAATACTGCACCAAAACCAATCGGCAACAATAATAACGGCTCAAACTTTTTAGAAATAGCTAGGTACAATAGACCAAAGCCAACTGCAATCATAATCAACTGTTGCCAATGGAAATTGGCAATACCAGTTGAAGCCCAAAGAGTCGCTAAACCTTCCATCGTAATTCCTTATGCAAGGCTAATCATTGGGTCGCCAGATTGAACTGAGTCGCCCGTTTTAACATGAACAGAAACAACTTCACCGTCTTTTGCTGCACGGATTTCAGTTTCCATTTTCATCGCTTCCATAACGATAACTACATCGCCTGCCGCAACTTGATCGCCTGGATTTACATTCACTTTGAAAATATTACCTGATAATGGAGCATTTAACGTTTCAGCACCAGAAACAGAAGTTGACTGAGGAACAGATTCGTCACTGCCACCAACAGATTTAATGTCTTTAATCTCTCCGCTTGGAGCAACGTCTACTTCATATACCTTACCGTCAACACGCACGCTGTATGAAGCTGGACCTGTTTGTGCAACAGCAGGCGTTGGTTTTGCAGATTTAGTTTCTTCAGCTGTAGGCACTGGCTCAAAAGCATCAGGGTTATTACGATTCTCAATGAATTTTAAGCCAATTTGCGGGAACAACGCGTAAGTTAATACATCATCAATTTTTTCATCCGCCAATTTTAGAGATTTCTCTTTAGCTAAACCATCTAACTCTGCAGTTAACTTATCTAACTCAGGCTCAATTAAATCAGCTGGACGGCAAGTAATTGCCTCACCACCTTCTAATACTCGCTCAAGTAGTTCTTTATTTACAGGCGCAGCGGTTGCACCGTATTCGCCTTTTAAAACACCTGCAGTCTCTTTAGTAATCGACTTGTAGCGTTCACCAGTTAACACATTTAATACTGCTTGAGTACCAACAATTTGTGAAGTTGGTGTAACCAAAGGAATGAAACCTAAATCTTCACGAACACGCGGAATTTCTTTTAATACGTCATCTAACTTGTCTGCAGCACCTTGCTCTTTTAACTGGTTTTCCATGTTAGTTAACATGCCACCAGGCACTTGAGCGGTTAAGATACGAGCGTCAACACCTTTAAGTGCACCTTCGAATTTAGCGTACTTTTTACGAACTTCACGGAAGTAAGTTGCAACTTCTTCCATTGCAGCTAAATCGATCCCTGTATCACGGTCTGTGCCTTCAACAATAGAAACTATGGTTTCTGTTGCGGTGTGACCGTAAGTCATACTCATAGAAGATACAGCGGTATCTAACATATCGATACCAGCATCAATTGCTTTCATATATGTCGCAGTACTTAAACCAGTTGTTGCATGACATTGCATTGCAATTGGCACATCAACCGTTTCTTTTAAACGTGTAACCAATTCTTCTACAACATAAGGTTTCAACAAGCCTGCCATATCTTTAATAAAGATTGAGTGCACACCCATATCTTCTAACTGACGAGCCATATCAATCCACATATCCATGGTATGGACAGGGCTAACGGTATAAGAAAGTGTACCTTGAGCGTGAGCACCAACTTGAATAGCTGATTTGATTGCTGTTTGCAAATTACGCACATCGTTCATTGCGTCAAAGATTCTGAATACATCAACACCATTGGTGTGTGCTCTTTCAATAAATTTTTCGACAACATCATCAGCATAATGACGGTAACCAAGTAAGTTTTGGCCACGTAACAACATTTGTTGTTTAGTGTTAGGCATCGCTTTTTTCAATTCGCGAATACGATCCCATGGATCTTCACCTAAGTAACGAATACAAGAATCAAAAGTTGCGCCACCCCAACTTTCAATCGACCAGTAGCCTAATTTATCCAGCTTTTCAGCGATAGGCAGCATGTCGTCTAAACGAAAACGCGTCGCCAATAATGATTGGTGTGCATCTCTTAGTACCACATCCGTAATTGCAAGTGGTTTTGCCATGTTGGTTCTCCTGGTTACTGTTTATTGTCTTGACGATACTGGTGGACAGCAGCTGAAATAGCAGCAACCACTTTTTTGTCTTGGTTTGCGCCGGTTGACTTTACTGAAGGTCGGTTAGGAACATTCACTTTGTTAGGGGCTGGAATTTCACCTGCGAACAGATGTGACATCAATTTGATTAAAAAAATCAAAATCCCCAAAAAAACGAAGACAACACTCATACCGATAAATAATAGGTTTGCAGCTTCAAGCAATACAGAGCTTAAATTGTTTTCCATATATCGTCTCAAGTTAGTTAAGTTAAACCCAACGGTAACGAGTTACCGTACAATATTCAACCAGCATAATTATTTAAGCTGGTCAAACGGGTTGTTTAAAGTTAAGAAAATAAACAAAAAGCACAGCTTTTGTCGCCATTTTAATTGAAAGTAGCATAACATAGCCACTTTTTTAGTACTTTTTGTTTATTTTCCGCCTCAACCCCAATAATCACGGGCAAAAGATACACTTATCCGCGGGTTATAATTCGTACAAGGCTAAATTTGTTTGGGAATATATCAGATTCGGTTGTAAACAAATTCAGCGTTTTTTAATTGGAACTGACTCTAAATCAGTTCTAAGGTGTATAAATAAACTTATCACCTACACAATCTATTCAACACTGCTCATTTAATGACATCAACCGGATGAAGAAACATGAGAAGTGGCGCGCGTGGAAGGATTCGAACCTCCGACCATCTGGTTCGTAGCCAGGTACTCTATCCAGCTGAGCTACACGCGCTTATCTTGAAAGCATATTTGAAAAGTGGCGCGCGTGGAAGGATTCGAACCTCCGACCATCTGGTTCGTAGCCAGGTACTCTATCCAGCTGAGCTACACGCGCTTATCTTGAAAGCATATTTGAAAAGTGGCGCGCGTGGAAGGATTCGAACCTCCGACCATCTGGTTCGTAGCCAGGTACTCTATCCAGCTGAGCTACACGCGCGCATTTTCAAATTTACGAAATGGCGGTGAGAGAGGGATTCGAACCCTCGATAGGGCTACAAACCCTATACTCCCTTAGCAGGGGAGCGCCTTCGGCCTCTCGGCCATCTCACCGTTTTCGTGGGGCGCATATTAATGATTCTCAAAATATTGTCAAACCTTTTTCTGCAATAATTTAAGTTTTTTTACTGAACCATCAAGTTTTGTACAGTTTTTGTTTAATATCCCAGCAAACGACTTAAAACAGATTAATTTTCAACCAAATCGTATCAATAAAATTTCACCTTGATAAGCACTTCCTATACTTGAGATTTATCTCTACACACATAAACTGTGCTCAATTCGATTAAAGTGCCGTATAAATATGAACAGCCCCGCCCTATTTCGAGAAATCAAACATGCTTTAAAACAGAATTTGCTGCCAGGCATCATACTGCAGCTTTTCGCGCTAGCCATTGTATGGCTATACTTTTATCAACCTAGTAGCCAAGTTATGTTTGAAACAATCGCTCAATTAAAGGTGCAATATGGTTGGCGATACACTTTTGTCGCAACAGCGCTATTTGGTGGATTGATCCCTTTTTTATACCTGTACCGCATTCGAGCCCTGCCTCAGCTACCCATCAGTAAACTGGTCGCTTTCTATCTGTTGTTTTGGGGTATTAAAGGCGTTGAAGTCGATTTCTTTTACCAACTACAAGGATATTGGTTTGGCTATGACAATACGTTTGCAACGATTGCTAAGAAAACAGCTATGGACCAATTTGTTTACAGTGCAATGTGGGCTGCGCCAAGTATCACAATCTGCTATTTATGGTTGGAAAATAACTTTAGTTATAAAAAGACACTAATCGCCGCCAACAAAACATTCTTTACCACCACATTGCCAAGCGTGATAATTTCAAATTGGTTGGTTTGGATCCCTGCTGTTTCCATTATCTATACCATGCCTGCTAATTTACAAATCCCTTTGTTTAATTTGGTGTTGTGTTTCTGGGTATTAATGTTAACAGCATTAAGCAAACGCTAAGCCAAACAGCGAGTTTGGCTTAGTTGCTCAGCAAGCTATATGTTCGACTACTTGTTCAGCCTATTTTCAATTAAAGCATCGACCACGCTTGGATCTGCAAGCGTAGAGGTATCACCGAGTTGCTCAAACTCGTTTGCCGCAATTTTACGTAAGATACGACGCATAATTTTACCTGAACGAGTTTTTGGCAAACCTGCAGTCCAATGAATGAGCTCTGGCGTAGCAATTGGGCTTAAGTCTGTTCTGACCCAATTGCGTAATTCTGTTGTTAACGTCTCGGACAACTCAGTGCCTTCAACTGGAGTCACATAAGCATAAATTGCTTGGCCTTTGATATCATGCGGGAAACCAACCACTGCGGCTTCAGCGACACTTGGATGGGCCACTAAAGCACTTTCAATTTCAGCGGTACCCAAACGATGGCCAGAGATATTTAATACATCGTCGACACGACCAGTAATCCAATAATAGCCATCTTCGTCTCTGCGAGCACCATCCCCGGTGAAATACATATTTTTATATGCACTAAAGTAGGTTTGCTCGAAACGCTGGTGATCGCCATAAATGGTACGTGCTTGCCCGGGCCATGAGTCTAGGATAACTAAATTCCCGCTGGCTGCGCCCGACAAAATTTGACCTTCAGAATCCACTAAAGCAGGTTTAACACCAAAAAATGGTCGGGTTGCAGAGCCTGGTTTTAATCCTGTGGCGCCTGGTAATGGCGTAATCATGATGCCGCCTGTTTCCGTTTGCCACCAAGTATCCATAATTGGGCACTGGCCGTTACCTATATTCTGATAGTACCAAGCCCAAGCTTCCGGGTTAATAGGTTCACCAACACTGCCTAAAATACGCAAGCTATTACGATTATTTGTGGCATATGCCTTATCACCTTTTGCCATTAACGCACGAATTGCAGTTGGTGCAGTATATAAAATATTCACTTGGTGTTTATCCACTACATCACCGATACGCGAAGCCGATGGGTAAGTTGGGACCCCTTCAAAGATCACTTGAGTAGCGCCATTTGCTAAAGGACCATACACCACATAACTATGCCCAGTGATCCAACCAACATCCGCGGCACACCAATAAACATCACCAGCTTTATAGTCAAATATATATTCATGCGTCATAGACGCATAAACTAAATAACCACCTGTTGTATGCATGACACCTTTTGGTTGGCCGGTCGACCCAGAGGTATATAAAATAAATAAAGGATCTTCAGCGTTCATGACTTCTGGTGGGCAGTCAGCTGGTACTTTTGCCATCAGTTCTTCAGCACACACGTCAACAGATGAATTAACCGCAACTTGAGCCCCCGTGTTCTTGAATACAAGACAATTAGTGATGCTAGTGACATCATCACGGCTAAGCGCCTCGTCGACATTCGCTTTCAACGGCACGGTTTTACCGCCTCTTCTGGCTTCATCAGCAGTTATAATGACTTTGGCGTTACAGTTTACGATTCGATCTGCAATTGCTTTAGGCGAAAAGCCACCAAAAATAACAGAGTGCACCGCGCCGATTCGTGCACAAGCTAACATGGCATACACAGCTTCACATACCATAGGCATATAAATAGCAACGCTATCGCCTTTGCTTACCCCCAAAGATTTTAAACCATTGGCTAATCGTGCAACATTGTCATGTAATTGTTGATAAGTAATTGAATAGCTTTGCGACGGTTCATCACCTTCGAATATCAGCGCTATTTGATTGGCTTTTTCAGGTAAATGTCGATCGATACAATTATAACAAGCATTTAACTGGCCATCTTCATACCATTTAATTGAAATATCACCAGGCGCATAACTGGTATTTTTAATCTGAGTATAAGGTTTAATCCAATCTAACCTTTTTCCTTGCTCCGCCCAAAATTGTTGAGGATTTTCTATCGAAGATTGGTACATCTCCAGATATTTGTCGTTATCTACCAAACAGTTTTCGGCAAACTGCGATTCTACCGCAAAGTAACTTTGATCCATATCAGCTCCGTAGTCATAGTTTTAGTTATAATTTAACGTTTTTTTAAAAAGTTTAACAGGGGCATTGTTAACTCGAACAGTGTTAATACCCGAACTTGTGTCCCTTGGTAACACACCAAAATGGCCGACTGCAATTCATTTCTCCCCATTAAAAAGCATACTCAAAAACTCTTAGCCAAACTTGCCCCATAAGAGTTCAAACCCATCACTTTTTTTGTAACAATTGATCCACAAAGGTGCTTTTTCTGTTATCCTTCGCCCCGATTTAGTGAACAACCAATGCAAAATAATGCAGAAAATTGGGATAGTTAAATGAAAAAGATCACAGCAATAATTAAACCCCATAGACTTGAAGAAGTTAGAGCAGCCTTGAGTGAAATCGACGTAAAAGGCATGACGGTTAGTGAAGTCAAAGGTTTTGGTCGACAAAAAGGCCATGTTGAGCTCTACCGTGGTACAGAATATTCAATTGAGTTTGTTGTTAAATGCAAACTAGAAATCGTCATTGATGATGAGCGAGTTGATAATGTAGTGGATACGATTATTGAAGCTGCGAAGACAAACAAAATTGGCGACGGCAAGATTTTTATTACGTCAGTAAACCAAGTTGTTCGCATCCGCACAGGCGAACAAGGTCCTGACGCTATTTAGCACTGACCCCAACCTAGTTGGAATAACACTTAGGAAACTTTAATTATGCGAGCGATTATTGCACTTTTGCTCTTACTCCCTCTGACTGCTTCTGCTGAAGGGTTAGACACAGGTGACACAGCCTGGATCTTAACTGCCTCAGCATTAGTTTTATTTATGACCTTGCCTGGACTATCTTTCTTTTATGCTGGACTAGTTCGCAGCAAAAACGTCTTATCGGTTTTAATGCAATGTTTTGCAATTGGCTGTTTGGCTTCTATCGTCTGGTTAGCTTTTGGTTATAGCCTAGCATTTGGTGAAGGCAATGCCTTTATTGGCGATTTTTCTAAAAGCTTCTTATCAGGTGTTGGAAAAGAAACCCTGAGTGGCTCAATCCCTGAACCCCTGTTTTTCGTCTTCCAAATGACTTTCGCCATTATTACCCCTGCCCTTATGGTCGGCGGTTTTGCCGAGCGTATGAAGTTTTCATCTGTATTATTATTTTCTATCGCATGGTTAATATTGGTTTATTTACCCGTTTGCCATTGGGTATGGGGCGGCGGCTGGTTAGCACAAATGGGCTTGCTCGACTTTGCCGGTGGTACCGTTGTTCATATCACAGCTGGTGTCGGCGCTCTAGTGGCCGCACTTGTTATTAAAAACCGTCATGGATACGGCAGCGCTTCTATGATCCCACATAACTTAACCATGACTGTCGCAGGCGCTGGCATGCTATGGGTTGGCTGGTACGGCTTTAATGGTGGTAGTGCTTTAACTGCAAGTGGTGATGCTGCTATGGCCATTTTAGTTACCCATATTTCTGCAGCTGCAGGTGCGTTAACTTGGGCAGGTTTAGAATGGGCTAAATACGGTAAACCGTCAGTCTTGGGTATTGTTACTGGTATGGTTGCCGGTTTAGGTACTATTACACCTGCTTCAGGTTATGTCGGCCCTGCGGCATCATTGGTCATTGGTATAACCGCAGGTATTGTTTGTTTTTATGCTACAAATTTAATTAAGCAAAAGTGGAAAATTGATGATTCTTTAGATGTGTTCCCAGTGCATGGCGTAGGCGGTATTTTAGGTACTTTCTTGGCTGGTATTTTCTGTTCGACCGAATTAGGAATATTTAGTGGTTATGGTTTTGGTGGTGACAATACTAGCATAGGCCAGCAGCTTGGTGTTCAAACCATTGGTATACTTGCAACGCTTGCTTACACTGCAGTGGTTAGTTTTGTTTTACTCAAAGTGGTTAGCATGATTACCAAAGGTATACGTGTGGATCATGAAAAAGAGGTTCAAGGTCTAGATATTACCAGCCACGAAGAGCGTGGGTACAATCTATAAATTTAGCCAGAACGGTCCGGTGAGTACTCCCCGTCTCTCCGGATCGTTTACCTAGGGCCTGTTTATCCTTGTTTAGCGCTTATGTAAGTCACTAAGCTTTTTTAGCCCGCTTCTTCTGTTTAGCTTTCTGTTGTTTTTTCTTCAACAAACCACGTACTTTTTTCTTGGGTTTCTTTGACGGTATCTTAGCTTCACGGTTTTGAGGCTCTAAACCTTCAACAACACGACGCGGTAACTTCTCTTGAATATACCTTTCAACCTTGCCCAATATTTCCATATCATGCGCTTCTACTAAGCTAATCGCCGTGCCTTTTTTACCCGCACGTCCTGTACGCCCGATTCTGTGCACATACACATCGGCTGTACGAGGCATATCAAAGTTAAATACATGGCTAACATCTGCTACATCTAAACCTCGTGCCGCAACATCAGTCGCTACCAATATTTTTTTATGTCCAGATGAAAATGCTTTTATCGCTTTTTGTCGCTTGTCTTGCGGCATTTCGCCCTGTAACCAACAACAAGGTAATTGAGCTGTTGTGAGTTGTCCGCTTAGTTCGGCTACTCGCTCGCGCGTCTTTACAAATACAACAGACTTTGTGACTTCTTCTCTAGCCAACCAATGAACCAACAATTCTAACTTATGAGGTCGAGAGTCAGCTAAATGAATCCATTGATGAATTTTTGCTTTTTCACGGCGCGGTGAATCGGCTTCGACCATCACAGGATCTTTCAAAACCTGCTTAGCAAAGCGCTCAACCCCTTCACCTTCTAGAGTTGCTGAAAATAACAAACTTTGTTTACGCCAACGAGCTTCTCCGCTGACGCGCATCATAGTCGGGCCAAACCCCATATCTAGCATGCGATCAGCTTCATCCAATACTAACCATTCGATATCTCGACAATCGAACGATTCATCCTCAATATATTCAAGCAATCGACCTGGTGTTGCGACCACAATATCTACGCTACCTTCGGATATTTCTTTATGTTTACCATAATTAATACCACCGGTAATTAAACGGCTAGTCACTTCAGTAAATTGGCTTAACTGACGCACAACTTTAAAGGTTTGCTCAGCTAATTCACGTGTTGGCGAGAGGATTAATATTCGAACGCCATTATTTTGCCGTTGGCGGGGAAAATCTAGTATGTGCTGAAGAGCTGGCAAAACAAAAGCCGCGGTTTTACCTGTGCCTGTCGGGGCACTGGCTAAAATATCTTTACCTTCAAGTGCAGGCTCTATCGCTAGAGTTTGAATAACGGTGGGACGAGCATAACCCTGTTGTTCAATCGCCGTTAATAGGCTTTGGTCTAGTTCTAAATCAGCAAAATTCACAATTATCATCCACAGTCACATAGGGCTGCACATTCTAACCCTTCCGACCCTTAAGTAAAGTAAAGGTGATTTTTTTAAATGAATTTATCATTAAATAGGTCAAATTATTAGATTTGTTTGGTAGACTGGCTGATGGCGCATAATTTTAACCCGGACAAGCAGGTTTAGTATTGATGAATGTATATGACGCAGAGTTGGTTGAACAGTTTGGAGAAACCACCTATCAAAAGGGATTAAATTTTTATCTGCAAGATCAGGTTAAAAAACTTAAACCTATTTCCTCACTAAATACTGTAACTGGTGTAGTAGAAACACGCAGCCAGTTGTATAGAGTCGCGATAGATAAAGCAGACCTGTCGTCACTGTGTTCATGTGACAACAGTGGTAGTTGCGAGCACGCGGTCGCGGTATTGATAGCCGCTGAAGCTGCAAACTTGATTAGCCGTTCGCCCGTTAGCGCATTTTTACAGTGGCAAGAAAAATTGCATAAACAACCCGATTGGAACAATGGTTATTTTGCAAAATTAATCGCGCATTCTGATGCTTTGTTGAACTTTGTTCTCGCGCCAATTGTTGAACCAAACAGTGGCTTTACCCAAATTCAATTGCAACTACAATCCATCAATGGCAAAGCAAATGCTGAAGATGCTGAAATATTAAAAGTGCTCAACCACCAAGTTGGAGAAAAAACCTCTACGCAAAGGTTATTAATTGGTAAAAATGCAAGCGATGCATTACCACTGCTACTCGAATCAAAGCGCTGTTATTGGCAAAGCCATAAATCAAAGCCTTTGCAATATGGTGCGCCACGCAAGCTCAATTTGCAGTGGAAAAAACAGCCAGACGGCAAACATAAGTTGCAAATGCAACTGGATAAATGTGAACGCTGGTTTTTAATTGCCAGCGAAACCCCTTGGTATATTGACCCCCAAAAAGGCACCATGGGCATTATAGAACACAACCTTACTGGGTTTAATTTATCTGCATTGGCACACCTGCCAGAGCTAGACAAAAGTGAGTTATTAGATTTCTCAGTATGGCAGAATACATACTGGCCTGAATGCTCGATTGTTTTACCTTTGCAACAAGAGATTGAAGTTGTAGAAGAAAAACTGACACCTATCTTAAGAATCGGTTTAAATGAAGCTGGCTATATTGCTAAATTGCGTCTGCAATATGGTGACCATGAAATTCCGATGAGCTTAATCAGTGCGCCATTTGTGCAATTGCAACGCCAAGATAAAATTATTCAAATTCAACGTACCCCTTCAATTGAACGCAAAGCATTTTACTTATTAGAGTCCTATGGTTTTGCTCATACTAAAGGGAGCTCAACCAGCCAAGACTTTGAATTTTTCTACAACAGTGAAATTGGCGTTCGTTACGACCAATTTTGGTTGAACATATTTGAAGAGGTGTTCCCACTATTGTTGTCTCAAGGGTGGAAAATAGAATTTGAACCAGGTGTTCAGCCAATTAATGTTATCCAAGACCCAAGCTTTGAATATCAAATTAGTGAAAGCCACGATTGGTTTAAGCTGGGTTTAAAAATTGATTTTGATGGGCAAAAAATTGATTTAATTCCAGTGCTGATTAATTGGCTGAAACAAACTGAGAATTGGAAGAATCAAACAGGTAGAGTTAAAATCGCCTTGAATCGCCATCAGTTTATTAAGGTAGACATCGAATCACTCAAGCCTGTGCTGGCAATTTTACAAGAAGCCAACAATAAACAGGCTAAATTTTCTAATCGTCAAGCGCATATTCTTAACCAAATTCCTGAAATTAATTCCTGTATTGGTGGGCAACACGTACGCAAGCTCGCACAGTTGTTGGAAAGTTTTGACGGTATTAAAGATATACAAGTCCCTACAACGGTTAATGCCCAATTACGCCCATACCAGCAACAAGGGTTAAATTGGTTAAGCTTTTTATTTGAATATAATTTTGGTGGAATATTGGCCGATGACATGGGTTTGGGAAAAACCTTACAAACATTATGTCTGCTGGAGTCTATGCGGCTACAAAATAAGCTAGATAAGCCCACACTTGTGATATGCCCAACAAGTTTAGTCGGTAACTGGCTAAACGAAGCAAATAAGTTTACACCAGAGCTAAACGTAACAGCGGCTTACGGGCAAAACCGACAAAAAGTCTTGGACGACATTGAATCATACCAAGTGGTTATAACCACCTACCCTTTGGTCAATCGAGATTTTGAATATTTGCTCGCGCACGAGTACAGCTTGATAGTGTTAGATGAAGCACAAAATATTAAGAATCCGCGCGCGCAAATGACCCAAAACATTAAACAGCTCGTGTCTCATCAAAGGCTATGTTTGAGCGGCACCCCAATCGAGAACCACTTAGGCGAATTGTGGTCATTATTTGATTTCTTAATGCCGGGTTTCTTAGGTACTCTAAATAAATTTAGCAAAGAGTATCGAAAACCCATCGAGCAATTGAGAGATAAAGAAACGCAAAACCGATTACACAGTAAAATTCATCCGTTTGTATTACGGCGTAAAAAAGAAGAAGTGGCGAAAGAGCTGCCGAAAAAAACAGAAATCATTAAACACATTTCGCTTGAAAATGAGCAACGCGTTTTATACGAAGCAATCCGTGCCAGCATGGAAGATAAAGTACGCAATATTCTTAAAATTAAAGGTTTGGCGAAGAGCCACCTAGAGTGCCTAGATGCACTATTAAAACTTAGGCAGATATGTTGTGCACCACAGTTATTAGATTTAGAAAGCACTCAGCAAATTGAGCAAAGCGCCAAACTTGAGTATTTAATTGATGTTGTGCCAGAAATGTTAGAAGAAGGCCGCAAGATATTAATATTCTCGCAGTTTGCCAAAATGCTGCATATTATCTCAGGCAAACTCACAGAACTAGGTATAGAGCATTCTAAACTGACTGGTGAAACGCGCGATCGCCAAACACAAATCGACGCTTTTCAAAATGGTGAAGTTTCAGTGTTTTTAATCTCGCTCAAAGCGGGTGGGACTGGCTTAAACTTAACCGCTGCTGATACAGTTATTCATTACGACCCATGGTGGAACCCAGCAGCAGAAGCGCAAGCGAGTGATCGAGCCTATCGTATCGGCCAGAAAAAACCAGTGTTTGTATATAAGCTAATTTGCGAAAATACCATTGAAGAAAAAGTGCTACTGATGCAAGAAAATAAAAAGCACCTAAATCAAAGTATGTTTGCAAAAGAACAAGTGGATTCAGTGAAAGATTTAACCGCAGACGGTTTATTAGAACTGTTTAAAACAGCTTAATTGACCCTATAAAAATAAGACAATAATGAATATAAGAAATATCGCAATTTGCCTAATTGAACACCAAGGGAAAATTTTTGTTGCTGAAGGTGTAGACGAAGTTAAAAATGAAACTTTTTATCGCCCACTCGGTGGCGGTATTGAATTTGGAGAAACAGCGCAACAAACTGTTATTCGCGAGTTTCAAGAAGAAATGCAAACAGAGATTGAAGTCGGCAGCTACCTGACAACCTTTGAGAATTTATTCACTTTTAATGGCATAGCTGGCCATCAAATCGTTTTATTGTTGTCTGCTAAATTTAAAGACAAACAAATTTACCAACAGGATAACATTCAGTGCAACGAAGAGGGTACGAGTTTTATTGCTAAATGGGTTAACATAGAAGACTTTCTCAATGGTAAAAAAATACTCTATCCGTCGGGTATTGTCGAATATCTCAAACACCAAGCCCCCATCCACGAGCTAGGATAAGGCTCTTTTAGCTGCATATTTGTCGTTCCCACTAAAAATCCGAAGTCCAATTAACGAGAGAACGACAAAAACAAATTGCCGCGTTCGGCAAAGTTAACAAATTCACCAAAGCTAGGCGCTGCAGGCGACAACAAAACCACCTGACCTGCTTTAGCATGCTGATTGATCCATGCCATGCCGACAGCCATATGGTCAAAATATTGCGCTTTGCAGGCTAAATTTGAGGGCAATTGGCGATATATGCGTTTACCTGTTTCGCCTAACAATAGAATTTTATTCAGTTGATAGTTATCTAGCGCTGCAACTAACTCGGCATAATTTTGGCTGCGCTCAGCCCCACCTAAAATTAAATTGATCTCTTGATTTTTATAACAATCAAGCGCACATAAAGTGGAGTCTGGTGTGGTGGAAATACTATCGTTTACATACAATACAGAATTCGTGCCCTGTACCTCTTGTAACCTATGCTCAAGTGCTGTGAAACCACTCAGGTGAGTTAATACCGGTCGCCAATCAAGTTTTAGAGAATTCACAATGGCTAAGCAGGCGGCTAAATTTTTCAAATTATGCTGACCTTTAAGCCTAAAGTTATGCGTTAATTCTTCACCTTTGAAATAGAGCGCGTCATCTTTAATATAAAATCCTGACTCATCTGCAAACGCAACTTTACTTACACCATGTGATAACTCATCCAGCCCCAGATATTGAGCAGATAAATTGGATTGGGCGTTATATACCACGACATCAGCCAAACTATCACGTGCTAGCTGGGTTTTATCTAAATAATATTGTTCGGCTGTTTGATGCCAAGGTACATGCTCTTGAAATAAATTAAGCAATAAAAATACATCTACTTGACTATGTAAATCAGCCAATTGATAAGACGACAACTCTAAAATAGTCCAACTATTCGCAACAGGGGTAACTTCTAATATAGCCCGACCTAAGTTACCCGCAAGCTCATTGTCCACATCGAATAAATTAAACAAGTAATGCAGTAAACTCGCCGTGGTGCTTTTGCCTTTAGTGCCAGTCACTACAATGGTTTTGGCATTTGGGTGCGCTTCAAACCACATTTGGGTCGTTGAGGTAATTTTGCTGCCCGCTTGTTTAAACGCCTGAACCTCTGGACGATACAAACTGATACCAGGACTTTTAATTACATACTTAAATCGCTGATTTATTGCCTGCTGAATACCCTCTTCACCATAAAAGTATTTGATTGCATTTTGCTTGGCATAATTATCTGTGGTTTGGTCAAAATTATCCGTTAATAAGCTAAAAGTTTGCTGCTGTTTAACTAGGTAATCAGCCGCACTTTTTCCTTCAACGCCAAAACCCCAAATTAAATATTCGCTCATTAAATTGTCCTTGCTATGCAAATATATGTGCCCATTGTTCAGGAATAAAATGTGAGTCACGTAGTGCCATCAACTCAATTGCACTCTGCTGTAAGTGTTGTTCCCCATAGTTTTGTATTACCTGAGGTGCAAGGTTTTTAACTACAGGCCAATTTTTCGTGTTGGTTCGTTTAGACAATAAATAAATAGCCACGGCAGATTCAAGTTTTTCACCAACACATTCCCATGGCTTTTCAGCAGTTAAACCAACAAGCGACTGATAATCGGGAATAAAATCTATGTTTAACAGTGGGTTGCCAGAAAAAATCGCCATCATACGTTGCTCAGAAATATCAGTTACAGCAAACATTAAATGCACAAACTGGCATTTAGGGCATGCCAAACACCAACGCTGATCGGATTTTTTCTCACGTAATTTAAATGCTTTGTTGCATGAGGTAAATACAGTGTCATATTTGTCCGTTTGGCAAAACTGTTGGACAATGCGCATTTCTGTTTGTTGACGCAGTAATGAAAAATACCGAAATGGCACACTTAATTCGCTTGCAAGCAATTGGCTGAAATCCCGCTCAAACGCTAATGACTTACTGTACTGGTGATTAACCTCTATACCGTTGTGAACGACAGTCGCCTCATTAGCGGATGCTTCGTTACTAGTCACAACATAATCGCAACCTAATGCGATAGCAACAAAGCTGGCTATAAAACTAATAATCGCGGTAATGGGCACATGACCATTTAATCCTCCCTGCTCATTGAGGTAAAACAGTTGCTCGTCTAACTGGCGTTTAACTTGTATCAAAGGCAATCCTGCAGCTTTAGCGCAATCAATAATTGGCTGAGCAGGATTGACTGCGAATAAAATTACCTCTACATCCTGTTTTTTAAGTGCCTCAATAGAAACCAACGAATCTTTGCCACCACCAACCAGTACCAGTGCTTTATGCTGTTGTGTTACGGCTCGAGAGCGCTTTTTTTCTGCCCGTGGTTTTGAAACGTTTTTGTCAGCTGTGCCAAAACAGCACTTGTGGCTTAAGTCTAACTTATTTCGATAAGCAAATTCAGCTAAACCCAAACGATATAATTGAGTAAAAAATTGCTGGGCTAATGTTGAAAGTGGTATTGTGTCGTGCTGAACTTGTGCATACGGGCTCAGCTTAAAATAACTAACACCAGCCGCAATTAACAGGTAATTTAGCAGCTTATCGATATTATCATCCAATACAGGAAAAGATTGCTGGGCGAAATCAAACGTTAAAGTCTCAGCAAACTGATAATCATCCGCACGATAATTTAGAATAATTTGCTGTTGTTCGGCTAAGTATTGATAATTTTCAAAAGAAAACTGCTGAAATAACAAAAGACAGATTCCACAAACTTAAATGTGACTATTCTAGCGGAAATAAGATTTTTTAAAACAACGGAAATAGATAAAGGCAGGCAAGGAGTCAATCAGTGGGCCGACACCGTATTCCAGTAAACGACCCAATCACTTAATTAGGCGTTACAAACGTCTTTTAAGTTTTTACCCGCTTTAAAAGAAGGTACATTTGCAGCGGCGATTTCAATTGGTTGACCAGTTGAAGGGTTGCGACCTGTACGTGCCGCGCGGTGTTTAACACTAAAAGTACCAAAGCCGATTAACTCAACACGGTTACCCGCAGCTAATTCTTCGGTTACTGTATCCATTAATACGTTTAACGCTTTACCTGCTTGAGCTTGAGATAATTCAGCACCATCGGCGATTTTTTTAACGAGTTCCGATTTATTCATTATTATTCCTCAGTTATTAACATCTGATTTTTTCGAGAGCGCCCAATCTATAAGACCTCACGGCAAAATGCAATGGTATTTTTTGCTAATTTTTAAATAAATTTAAAGTTTTTGCTATAAAAGTCCAGAAATAAAATGACATCAAGTCAGTAAGGCTTGCATTATCAGCGAAAACTTACATAATTCTAAAAGTAAATGTAGCTTCATACATTCTACAATCGACAACCAACTCATGCTTATGGAGTTTAACATGCTATACCTTTCCGCAATCATGCGACAATCCAAAAACATTGTTAACTTTTTACTTATAACATCATCACTCGCTGTCGCAAGTATCAGTTACGCAAATAATCCATTAACAGATTACATTGTGGAAGGGAATCCAGTGTCCCCATGGAAACTCGGGTTAGGTAACGCGTTTAGTTGGAGTGAAAAAGTTGAAAACCAACAAGGTAAAACTAAAAAAGGTAACCTAAGTGTTACCCCAACCAAGCGAAATAAACAAGGTGATGCGATAAACGTAAAGTGGCGTGGTAAATACGCCGATTCAGCTTGGTTCTCAATTTTGACATTAAATGGGCACAAAGTAGATATTTCTTCAGTTGAAGATCAAGCCGCATTAAACCTTGAAGTTCGCGTGCATAGATATCCAAACTCTATTGCTAAAATCGGTATGCGTTGTAATTGGAAAAATGAGTGTAAAAGTGAATTACCATTAAATGCATTAATCAAAAATTTACCCAAAGATGAGTGGAGTAATTTAACCATTCCACTGAACTGTTTTAATCAAGATGGTCAATTTGATTTTAAAAACCTAACCGACATATTTATGATTTCAACACAGGGCAAAATGGAATTTGATATTGCTGCGACTTATTTAGTTGGATTGCCACAAGGCAATACGGGTTGTAAAAAACAATAGCTCCCCTCTTATATCGTCATTGTGTTGTAGCCGACACCATCAACACAATGGCGCTTTTCTGCTACAATCGCCACACAATGTCGCTATAGCGACATTTGTTAGTCGTGGACCAACAAGCTTATCTTCTGGCGTTAAAGGTTTTCAAATTTTATGAATATAGATATCTGGCTAGCTTATTTGATTAGTTGCATATTTATCAGTTTATCGCCTGGCGCAGGTGCTGTAGCTTGCATGTCTAGTGGGCTAAAATACGGCTTTAAAACGGCTTATTGGAATGTAATCGGCATGCAGCTGGCCATAATAGTGCAAATGCTAATAGTTGCGGCGGGTATAGGGAGCATAGTTGCCAACTCCCCTACTTTGTTTGAAGCGATAAAATGGTTTGGTGCTGCTTATTTAATTTATCTAGCTTACATACAGTGGCGAGTTCAACCTCAGTCCATTCAGTTTGACAACACTAACAACCAAGCAAAAGTTGGGATCAACAAGTTGGTGTTACAAGGCTTTTTGGTTAATATGACAAACCCTAAAGCCATTGTTTTTTTACTGGCGATAATCCCACAATTCATTGACATGCAATTGCCAATTTCCACTCAATATGTAATTTTGCTTTTGACTATGGTCTCTGTCGATTTAGTGGTGATGGGCGGCTATACAGGTTTAGCAGCTACCTCACTCAAACTGCTGAGCTCTCCACAGCAACAAATCAAGGTGAATCGCTGTTTTGCTTGCATGTTTGTCGTTGCTGCGTCACTGCTGGTATTGGCTAATGTTTAAAAGCTGATTTTATTTGCGCTGTCGTTAGCCCAACCAAACGCAAAGTAATTTTGTCCAACTCGGCAGTCGCTCCTTGAAAGTGATAAGTGCGCTGCCAATGCTGTTGGCTTTGGTTAGGTTTAAGCGGCCAAGCTGCTGACGAAGTTTCCAACTCATAGAATGGGCCAAAATAATTGCCAAAATCATCAGGGCCGTCGTTAAAGATATTGATGATTTCACCTTCGTAATCGCCCTTATTGCCAACCCAAGTGGAGTTGACATAAGTTGCATCGGCCGAAGCATCAATATTAAAGGTGATCAGGGTAACAAGGTTTCGAGTTGGGTCGTAGCTGAGCATAACTGGTAGAGTCGCATCTGCTGCAATACCGGTTTTATTCATATATTCAGCATCCGCTTTGTAAAATAAATAATTGTCAGTTAGCCTTGTGTGGCTGTGTTTTATTGGCGAAAAGTATTCTGTAGCACTTTCAATTGCTTGTTTTAAGGGCACAACAACCACTGTGCTATCGCTTGGTTCAAATGCACTTAAATGCCAAATAGATAATAACCCGTTTGATTGAGCCCATGCTGTATCACCAATATTGGTCAATTGCGTTTCAGCAGCAAAAGCCACGTATTCAATGTTGCTCGGCAGCTGCAAACTTAATTGATGCTCTATTTGCTGTTCATCTAGTAACTCAATTTGGCGTAAAACCTTCGCATTAAATATAAAGTTGCTGTGGTTCACCAGCTGAATATCAGCTTGCATTATGACCTTCTTATGAGTTTGCTCAACAACATTAAAAGCTTGAGTAGACATGGCTGGCTGCAAACGAATGTTATCCGCGATTCGTCGCTTTCCAGGCTCAAAAAATACCGAATATTGACCTGTTTCTGGGCCAAACCATAAACGCTCTGCCCCGCCGATAGCCGCATTTGCATTAGTATGTGGTTTAGATAAATATTCTAGGTTTATCCAACCAAAAGCGTGATCTTTATCTATGTTGTTAGTACTTTGCATCACTCGACCTTGCAACTCTGGAACTACAATTAAGCGCTGCTTACCTGAGCCTAAAATAACTGGGTTGTAATACTTTTGTAAAAGTGCGATTGAGTGGCTAAAGAGAGGTGTTTTCGAATGCTTGTTTGGTATAACACAAGCGACTAAAACAGTGACGGTAATTAGAGGTAAAAGAACTTTGTGCATACTGTAAACCCGAAAACAACATTGTCAACAGTATACACAATATCAATTTAAGAAAAAGTAAAAACCTTGTTTAACTTGCCCACTTAACCAATTTTTCTAAATGAAGACCTGAGCTCAAAACTAAGTGACACACTTGCAGGATACCCGACTTATGCGCTAGTTCTAAATCATCCCCTGACAATTTACTAATGGCTTCTTGATTAAAAGCAAATAATCCATTTAATGCTGCTTTTTCGCCATCAGGCAAATCAACATTGATATTAATGCCTTCAATTAACCCCATTTTATCCGCTTGAGTGAGTATTTCAGTTGTTTGCTGAGTACCGGCCATTAACGCAGCAAAGGTTTGCTGAATGCGTTTTAAGTACTCTGTTGCTTCGCCTTTGTCATCAAATACTTTTTGACCATCTTTGACTACCTGAGGGTGATTAAGATCAATTGCAATGCGGCCACCTTCTTGTGGTTTTTCTGGGTCAAACATAGCTTGAAACGGACGGCGCAACACTTCTAGCGGCAAATAAGTTGCTTGCCATTTACCATCTTGGATAAATAAGTTCTGCCCAGATTTTAAACCAAGCAAAGCGCCCAACATAAACTGGCCTGTCTGTGGATTTTTGGCGATAAAAACAGGGTATTCATGCACTATTGTACTGAGTTCATTTACCACAACCATTGCCATATTCATGTGGTTTTCTGGAAAATCCACCATAGTGGTATCTATGGTTAAAGTGCGGTGAACTGTTTTATCTAATAACTGTACGTTTTTATCTGTCATTGTGTTTCCTAAGTTTATGCCTGCTTTTATTTTGCTTAATTATGCCCTAGAAAGGCCATATTTTTTAATATTGTTTATTAATTCTCGGTTGCTTGGTAGTGCACTGGTTAATTGCGCTATTCGCTGTTTATTATGTTGTATAATTTGCTGCACATAAGCTTTTTCATGTTCGGGTAGCTCAAACAATAATTCACTCTTGTAGTTATGTCCATACAAGACAAACTGATAACTTGCCGCATGAAACAATTCATTTTTGGCTGGAAAGTCGAGCATCTTTGGTACCGAATGTTTCCACAGGTTCAGTAACGCTTGCAAATGTGGAGACACAGTTTCCGAATTTCTATTCTCTCGCCAAAATTCATCAGTTCGAGCGCTCATTAAATAATGTAGTTTTAAAAAATCGACCGCCGTCTGCCAATGATATTTAAAGGTTTGATTAAAACGATTTTCCGCGATATGCATCACTTCCGTTGTAGCGGGCAAAACTTCTGCTATTTTCGCAGCTGACAGTTCAATCAGTACCAATGCTGATGCCTCTAAAGGCTCTAAAAAGCCAGCAGATAAACCGACTGCGACACAGTTGTTATGCCAAAATTTCTTCATATGGCCAGCGGTAAAGCTGATTTTTCGTATATTACAGTTAGCTGGCTGACCACCAGTATTCTGAATGTATTTAACTAAAGCTTGTTCGGCTGCATCATCTGTTTGAAAGTCACTTGAAAATACATGACCGACACCTCGACGGCTGGGTAAACCTATATCCCAAACCCAACCAGCTGTTTGCGCGGTTGATTGGGTATAAGACTTGATAGGATCATTCGTACTTGCATAATCAACTTGTGTCGCAAGCGCTGTATCTGCAAATAAACAGCTTTTTAAAGGGCTAAAATCAACCTGCAATGCTTGGGCAATTAGTAGGCGTTTAAAGCCAGTGCAATCAATAAATAAATCCGCCGATAGTGTTGCACCATTGTCAAGCTGAAGCTGGCTTATTTCGCCGTTAGTTGCCAGCTCTACATGTTCAACATTTGCCAATATATGCTTAACACCCAATTTGTTAAGAGAATGCTCTTTCAATAGTTCAACAAAAGCACCCGCGTTTAAATGATAACCATAGGTTAAAGCGTGTGCATATTCTGGATGAGTGATAAGTTTTGGCGCTTTGTTTAACTCACATATTGATTGCTGAGCAGAAAACACATTAGCAAGTGAATCAGTTAGTTTGTTGTGGTGCCAATACTCAACAGATAAACCTTCAGCAAAACCATGGGGTAAATCGAAAGGATTGTAGTAAAAGCCTTGGCCATCATCTTGACCCCAACCAACAAATTTAGAGCCTTGTTTAAACGATACATCACAGCGTTGAATAAATTCAGATTCTGAAATACCAATTTGCTGCAAAGTATTAGGCATAGTTGGCCAGGTACCCTCGCCGACGCCTATGTTTGGGATATTCGGTGATTCGCATAGGGTTATTTTCAAAGAACCAGTTTCAACACGGTGTTTGTGCGCGGCTGCGATAATAGCTGCAGTCAACCAACCTGCAGAGCCACCACCCACAATTGTAATACTTTTAACTATCGCCATAATCAATCTACTTGCCAAATAAAAAAGGCTTCAGTCGATAAAACCGAAGCCTTTTAACAGTTTTAACATATATGCACAAGCTTACGGAATATCATACAATCTGACATTGTCGATATTAAACTGCGCATCTGCTGCTTTTAACAAAATTGTTAACTTAACTTCTTCATTGGCCCAATCAGGTGAGCCGGTTGCTGCTTCAGTATTGATATTAACCCGAGTTGTCTGATACCAGTTACCCCAGGTGCTACCATAAGCTAATACTTGGCCATTTGCAGTACTGATCGTTACATCATAAGCAGTAGATGCAGCCTCAGGACCATTGATATGATGCATATCAAATTCAAGCATATATCGACCACCAGCTTTAATAGCGCCCGCTTTAATTGGTAGTTCAACATTTACCGCATATTCAGTTTTACCGGAAGTATCCACAAATAATCCATATTCGCCTGAATTTTTTGCTGACGCTTTTATTTCAACTGTACCTTCACCATTTGTGGCAATTGTAGCGGCTGGGTCTTCAAATGAGCCGACACCAGTTTCCAACGCAGTATAAGCTTCGCCACCAAAGTTGGTAATATCCACAAAACTCACATCATCTATATCGGAAGGAGCGTCGGTCCACTCTACCCCAGAACCATTTAGGATGTATAAAAACCCACCAGCTTCAAGTGTCATGTCTGAATATTTGCTATCTGTGCTATCGACTGGAATAATCACCTCCTGCCATGAATCAGCTGCAGCTAACCATGGACGAGTCCCATTATTCCACAATATTGCGCCTTCAGGCTGAACCAAGAAAAAATCTGGTTTAGCGGTACTCGATTTTTTGTACCATGTAGACAAATAATATTGGCGTTGAGGCTCTAACTTCATTGGTAACTTAACAGCCGATTCTTGGGCAAAGCTTAGTCCAAAGCTCCCACTCCTTGCCGACGCCGCCAATTTCTGGACAGCTCCGCCAGGCCAACCTTGAACTTGCCAACCCGTTCCATCTTCGCTCAGAGATTTTGATGACTCAAAATTATAGTCAAAACCATTTTGTGCAAAGATATTACTTTCTACCCCATTCAAGGTAATCGCAAGTTCTTTTTCGCCATCAGAGATATTACCTTTATCATCTGCAACCTTGTATTTAACCAGTAATTGCTTAGATTCACCGGCTGCAACCTCTGATAAGAAGGCTCTAGGATTAAAGGTTAAGTCGGTGCCATTTAATTCAAAACCGTAAACCAATCCTGCGTCACCGTTTACCGTAAAGTCTTGAACAACAATAGCATCACCTTCTCGATCAATCGCCCCTTCAATTAAATCGTAAGTTTTTATTTCTGCAGTTTCGTCCAACGTGTCATTGATAAAATAATTACCAACTAGCGGCGCGCCTGGTACATCAGATACACCTAACAAATTAACGGTAAAGTTCCGGCTAACCGTATGGTTGTGATCTTTAATATCGTAACTAAATGAAAAAGTTAACTTCTGACCATCTGGTATCTGATTTTTTACACTCGCAATATCAAAGCTCGCTTGGTTGTTATCAATCGATACAGGGATGTCAAATGGATTATTTGAGTCTGCTTGAATATTGCTAGCAGTTAATGGCTCGTTATCTGCATCAGTAACACCCAACAACAAGTCTACGTTTCCGCTGGTCACATCCTTGGTATAGTTCGCAACCAGTGGTATTGCACTGACCTCGGGCGCAAAATCTTCGCCTTCTACATTGATTGTAGCAGTACGTGCAACTGACAAGTCACCATCAGAAATCTCGTAAGTAAATGTGACTGATTTAGTTTCACCCGTATCTAAGCTATCAACCAGCTCTGACGGACGAACAACAATAATGCCATCATTAATGGCAAAACCGGTTAAGTCTTCAGTGCTTGCTTGTAAGTTTTTAATTTGTAAATAGTCACCATTGGCGTCGGTCGCAACCAAAGTACCATTATCATCTTTGCCTGTCGCTAAGCCTTGCGTAGTACCCAATAAATACACACGCTTAACCGAGTCTTTCTCGTGGAAAGTCGCTGAAATATTGCCCGAGTGAGTTGGCGCCACATTTTCGCCCGCAGCTGGTTTACCTTTGTAATCTTCTTCACAACCTGTAAGTGCAGTTAATACAGCGCTTACTAAAAGTGTTTTTTTCATCATATTCATATGCTTTACACCATTGTTTAACATGTGAGCATTCAAAGCTCACACTATTAATTCTTAAAAGTTAACTCGAACACCTAAACGATAAGTCGTACCTGTTTTGTAATTGACATAAGTACGAGACTTAGGCGCATCACCTTCTAATGGGTTACCTTCGTTATACTCAACATAGGTGTAACCCATTTCGTTATCAGCAGCGACTTTCTCAACAGGTAAAGTACGACTGGTGAAGTACTGGCGATATTCTGAATCTAATAAGTTAACTGCTTGGAAACTAATCGATACATTGTCATTAACTTTGTAAGTTGCAGATAAATCTAATGAATCTCGACCTTCGTTCCATAAACTACCTTGGTTCCAAGTTCGGCCACGCAAGCCAGTATTCCAATCAATACCCACAAGCGTGTCAGTTGTACCACGGTAACTTAAACGAACTTGATTGCCGTCTTGTTCCCAAAATGTTGTAAAGTTATAAGTATGCTCTGGTGTGTCCGCTACCGGATACTCAGGCAACTTGATGGTTTTTTCTTCATCAGCATAATCAGTGTCATACTGAGATTTTTGGTAAGTATAGTTGGCTGAAACGCCTAAACCACTTAAGAACCCTGGTAAGAAGTCATAAGTTTGTGAGTAACCAAACTCTATACCTGTAATGGTTGCACCATCACCATTGACATATTCCGCAACATTATAGGTGTCACAAAGTAAGTCGTAGTTATTGGTCAACGCGTTTTCATTTGCCGAGTTAAATGCGTAGTCAGCAACACCAATCAATGATAAACAGTCTTTCAATAACTCATCATCTTCATCGGCCAGAGTCGCTCTCGCCAACTTAAGTGTGCTTGCATCAACTGCGCCTTCATCTTGAGTGAAGTCACGAATGTAGTACAAGTCGTTTACTGTATCAGTAAAGTTTTTCATGTCTTTTTGATAAATAGCAACACTCAACATTGACGTTGGGTTGAAGTACCACTCTAATGAAAGGTCAATATTGTTAGATTCAAGTGGCTCTAGCTTAGTGTTAAACATGGTTAAGCTACTGCCGACGTTTGAATCTGTTCCCGACCAATAGGTGTTTTGTTTCATTGAGAAACCAGGTCGTAATTGATCAATCTCAGGTCGAGTCATGGTTTTAGACATTGCAAAACGACCAACTAAGTCATCGGTAAATGCAAAGTTCAAATTAATGCTTGGTAATAAGTTTGTATAAGAATGAGAGCCTGTAGCTGGCAGAGAAAGTACACTTGTGTCTCTCACTTCATTTGGAACAAATGCAACAGTGTCGTTCGCTGCAATTGCTGCATTTGGATCTAATGTCCAAGGGGCACTAGTCAAGCTAGCATCACCAAATTCATTAAAGTGTGTGCCGTCAATTCGAGCATAACGCCACATGTAATCCCAACCCATTGCTGGTAAATCTGCACCACGCAAACTTTCATCAGCCCAGTCATCTGGATAAACAGTTGCACTAGGGTCGGAAGATTTAACGGCATACCAGTCGGCGTATAACGGGTCGTGACATGGTCCTTGATCTGGAATTTTTGTCCACTGTGATGGTTCTGGCCCAGAAGAGGTATCCCAACCCAACCCATCTACACGGCTGAATTTTTTCTCGTAACCTTGGTCACGTTCACCGACATCATAACACTCTGGTAAAGAGGTATCGCGCAGGTCGATTAAATCTTTAAATTCAAACTCACGAGCTAAATTAAAATCACGGTGACTGAATTTAGACATACCAGCAAAACCTTGAGTTTCAACTTCGGTTTTCACATAACGTACACCTAAGTCACCCGTTAATCTGCCATCCAGTAGTTCAAAGTTGGTTTTTAGGTATAACGCTTGTGTATCTAAGTTGGTTTTACGCGTTTCGGTATCATCAACGTTATACACAGTGTCTTCTGCACTTAAGATAAGATCTCGTGCTTTTTTAATGTCAATTGGTACAAACCCATTGGTAATATTGTTTGATTCATACCCTAGAGTTTGCATAAAATCGTCAACACCCAAACCGTCGTCACGAGCAATTAAGTTTGCACGAATATCCGCTAGGCCACCTGCTTGAATGATAAATTTTTCGCCCGATTGTGGGTCTTCAAATACCGCGGTTTGATTTGAAGAAGAGAAACGATAGTTTTGATTATCGACAAACTTTTCACGTTCACTTAATTTAACACCAAACTCTAAAGTAGTAATTGGGCCAAGATCTACATACCAGTCGAAATCTAACTGTGCATTCGCAAGTTCATCTTGTACAGTTACATCACTGGTCGAAATAAAACCTAAATGGAAAGTTTTTGAATCCGCAGGATTAAAGCCTGTTAATACGTTTTCATTGTCCCACCAACCTGCACGTGCGATCCCTTCTTCGTCAACAAAACCTTCTGAACTAACATGCGTGCCTAAATTACTAATGTTACTGCCAGCAATAATTTGGCAGTCACCCATAGTACAGTCGTAACCCACAGGAACCACATTTTTACCTGCACGATACAATAAAGGACCCGGTACTTGATGGAAGTTTTGCATATTTGTATATGCATTATCTGGAATACTATTTGATTTGCTGCGTGAATAACCTAGCTTCACGCTCATTTCTAAATCATCAGTCAAAGAATGTTTGATGTCTAAAGTTGTACTTAAATTACTTTGTTTGTCACCACCGTCTGAACGTGTGATGTCACCTTGACCAAAACGACCCACATTCTTAGTTAATGTATTAGTTTCAGTGTCAATACCAATCCAATCTGCAAAAGGGTCGGTAAACGGCGAAGTATAATCAGCATTCTTGCTATAGTTTGGTACATTCAATTCACCTTCAACAAACCCAGCACTTGAGCTTGTTCGGGTGCGTAAGCCATCAAGTGTGCGCTCATAATCTTGCTCACTGTAGGTTACATCAAACATCACCTCTGTTGCATCACCTGGTAACCACTGTAAACCTAAAGTCATGCCCGTTCTGTCGGTATTATTGCGAATCAACTCATACATGGTTGCGGAGTGAGTTATACCACGAACATTATTTAATACATTGCCGTTTTGATCTGTTGCTGCTAAAAAGTCGAGTGATTCAACAAAATTATCAATACGGTATTGGTCACGGCGAATGGTATTTGTTTCGTTATAGGCAGTAAATGCAACCCCTAAAGTATCATCTAGGAACTTTTCTGTGATAGTAAACTGAACTTTGTGATCAGTTTCTTCAGCTAAATCATTATAACGACCTTGAATTTCACCGGTGCGGGTTGCATCACGATTTAATGGACGTATTGTCACTAGGTTAACACTACCACCCAGTGAACCTTCATCGTGATCAGCGCTAGAGGTTTTAACAACTTCTAAACGAGACAAAATATCTGCTGAGAACGAACTTAAATCAACCGCTTGGCTAAAATCAGTTGAAGTTAGTTGCTGACCATTCAAGGTAATGTTGTTTTGCTGAGATGATGCACCACGGATAGTTACCTGCGCGCCTTCACCATCACGGCTAACAATAGACACACCTGTTACACGACCTAAGGCATCAGCAATGTTTTGGTCGGCATTTTTACCTACGTCTTCCGCATTAATAGTATCTGCGATGTTTTTCGAGAAACGCTTGTCATTAATTGACTTAGCTAAGCTCCCTCTAAAACCTTTAATTTCGATAACTTCAACATCTTCTTCTTGCTCTTTGTCTGCTGAGTCATCTTCTGCTGCGACCGCTTGCATGCTCATGCTTGTCATTACGGCAAGCGTAAGAGCACTTAGTTTGAATCGTTCTCTTGTTGTTGACATCTCTTACTCTCCACTGAGGGTTTATCAAAAAATAAACTGCCCAATTGGGTGCTTATTTATTCTGATTGTGTACTTAAGTAATATGTATTAAGCGATAGAGTTAACAAAATACATACAAACAGTATATTGTCAACAATCCACCAAATCAACCAAAATTTCAAAGTAAATTTATACTTTGAGTAACATTTTATTAAATTAGTCGCAGTTAGCTATATTGCAAGTTTTGAATAGATCTTCATTAGAAAGCTAAATATACCAACATAAATTATTGCATTTAATTTTTAAAATGAATCTAAAAAACTGATTTACCGTCATTTTTTAGTTAACCATGGAGAGTCAATCTAAACCATCAACAATAAAATATTTTCAACCCATGTTAGACGTTGATAGCTCTTGGTTTGCAGAAACATATAATTAACATATTTTCTTGCATAACCTCACCTATTAAATTTGTTCGTTTTTACCAGAGATTGTTTAATTTTATTTGACGAATGGCGAAAATTACTTTAAAACCAAGTTAAAAAACAAAAGTAAACAGTTAACAAAAACCAATGCGAGATTTAAATGAATACGCGAGCAAATAAAATTATTCCTGTTAGAGAGCAAATTGCTGATGCGCTTCGCTCTGACATTATTTCTGGGGCGTTAAAACCGCATACCAAATTGAATGAGCAAAGCTTAGCTGAACGCTTTGGCGTTTCTCGAGGGCCAATAAGAGATGTGTTGCTTAAACTAACCAAAGAAGGTTTATTGGTAAGCCGTAGTAATATTGGTTCCTCGGTCAATAGTCCGTTACCCACTGAAATGCAAAAGCTAGCCATCAATCTTAGAAGAAAAATTGAAGAGTATGCAGTTAAACAAGCCATGCTAAGCATCAATGAGCGACAACTTGCTGAGCTTGAAGAAATTATTGATCGTATGCAAATGTATTTCGATAAGCAGGAATTTACTGAGGTAACTAAAACAGATATTGAGTTCCATCAATATTTAGTTGAGTTGGCGGGCGGTGAAGATCTAACCAACATTTGGTATCCCATTGTTATGCGTATGCGCATGAATTACAAAAGAATAAAATCATCTTCTCACTTGGTTGATGAGCATAGGTTGATTTTAAATGCGATGAGAAATAATGATATGGCGAGCCTAACGGCTGCGATGCGAAAAAATATAAAGTAGTGGCAGGCAGGTTTTAGTCTGCTTGCCATACTAGGTTAGATGCTAATTTAAGTTGTTAATTTATCCAGCAGTATTTGTGCTTCAGCTTGTTGCTCTGCATCCCCGCCTTTAATCACTTCTTCAAGCGCTGATTGCGCTGAATCTGTATCGTCAATCTCCATATAGGCAATCGCGAGATCGAGTTTAGCCTGCATTCCATTGGCATTTTCAAGATCCACATCGACGTTTTGAATGTCTTCTTTGGCAATAAAATCGTCTAACCCAACATCATCAATAGGTTTGGTATATGGCTCTTCGCTGCTTTCTTGAGTTTCAAGTTCTTCTAACAGTGAATCGACATCGACCCAATCGTCAGAGTTACTATCAATCTCGGCAACATCTTCAATAAGCACATCGTTTTCGTCTACTGATTCATCCGCCAGTAAACTATCCATGTCTAAATCGTCGGTGGATTCTAATGAAGGTGAACTTTCATCTAAAGATAATTCATTTAATAACTCATCAAAATTTGCATTTTCGAAGTCCGCAACTTCTTGCATATCAGCATCAAGTTCAATTGCTTGATCTTGAGCATTGTCTTGCGCGATAACATCTTGATCGAATGGCTCTGGTTCACTTTCTAACAGCGACTCGATATCAAAATCTTCATCTACTGATAAGTCGATATCTGATTCATCTTCGTCATTTAATAAACTATCCCAGTCCAAATCATCAGTTGTTTCAGTTTCATCAAGGTCTACAACTGCGTCTAATTCTGGTTCAACCTCTAATTCAACATCTGCTAATTCATCTGCTTCAGATGTTTCTTCCAGTGACTGCTCTGCGTCTTCTTCGGTAAAATCTTCCGCAAGTAAATCATCGTCTAGCTCAACTGAAAGCTCGTCGTCAGTTTCTTGAGCTTGTTTTTCTGCGTTTTCTTCAGTGAATTCATCAGCTAATTCTGCTTCATCTGAATCTGCAGCAATGTCAGACTCTGGCTCAGCTTCTAATTCAACATCAGCTACTTCATCTAGTTCAGATGTGTCTTCTAGTGACTCCGCAGCGTCTTCTTCAGTAAAATCTTCCGCAAGTA
>NZ_ARZY01000006.1 GCF_000568405.1 Catenovulum agarivorans DS-2 | reverse complement strand
GCTTGCGCAGCCAAAGCCATATCAAAAAGCCCTATGGTTGGAGTATTAACAATACCAACTTTACCACGATATTTTTGCTCAAACAGCCAGCCCCAGCTTTCAGTTTGGTATGGAATACCCTTAGGTATTTCTGCTGTATTGTAGCCAAATGAATCGACGTTGTGCACATAAGGTAAGAAACTAATCTGCTCAGAAGTTTTAGACGAAAGTTCGCCATTGCGCTGGGCGTACAGCAGTTTATAGGGCGCATCTCCAGCGCCCGTTTTTGCATCTGCAACTAAACGTCCGGTTTTAGTCAGATCGTTTATCTCACCCCAATATTTGAGTCGCTGAATATCGATTGGCTGAATGGCTTTTGCGGACCATAATAGGTTGATACTGTCAGACCACTGCTCGTATAGGTCAAAACTAGCAGGTTGGGTCGAGGCTTTTTGCAACACTGTCGCACTGCCGCCTGGTTCAAAGCTCACCTCGATTCCAAGGTCTTGCATTGCTTGTTGCCTTATTGCCTCTTGTAAAGTGACATGAGTTCCTAAAACTCTTAAGCGCAAGCGCTTTTTACTCCACACATGAGGTGCAACACTGGCAACAACACCGCCCAACGATGCAGTGAGCACAGTTTTTATATAGCGACGCCGAGTTTCATCAAATTGGCTGTGCAAGGTGTTATTGACTCCAAGGTAAAATCATCTATTACAGTGTAGAACACCTCAAGTAAAACGTGGGTAAAATATTCATTTTATTACTATTGATAAAATGATTTACAGCCTCCCGCTGCTACATCTTTCGCTTTTCGCCACACATTCGACAGCGGGCTTGTTACAGCACCACTTGTCGTGCTAAACAACACCTTCTTAACTTCGGTAAACTTACCGTCCAATGTTTGCTGAACTTTGGGGCAATCCTGCTCATTCAATATGGCAAACCTAAACTTTTCGAAAGCTTGTTCATTCAAGTTAATATTGCCAACAAATCCCAACCGATTGTCGGTGGTTTTAACCTTAGCACTTTCTACTTCGATAAGATTATTCTCAACACTAGCTTTAGCTTGAATAAACTCGATATTACTAGAACCTTTAAATTGAGCCGCTCCGGCACTTAACTCAGCGAATTGCATTGCCATCATACCCACAGGGCCGGCAACCAAAAATGACCCGACATCCAGCAGTGAAGTTTCTTGGCTTGCTTTAAAACCATTAATTAACTTGTCTAATGCAATGCCATCAATGCCAAACGTACCAGTTTTCAAGTTAAAGTCGCCTTTAGACATAGTCCATTTATTGTTAGGCTCAAGCTGCAACTGCAGATCGAGATTCGCATCTAACACCCCTGTTGGCTTAAACGGTACACTTTGTAAAAAAGGTTCTAGTGCAGGCAAATCAAATTTATATATATCAGTTTGCAACAATGCTTGTGCTTGCGATTCGCCAACTCGTCGTCCATCTATCACTTTGCCTTCGATACGAACCCGACCATCTTTGTGTGTTAACCCTGTATCAGCCAATAACAACGCGTCTTCTGTTTGTGTCACATTCAAATTGATCTGGCTAAACTCACTGGAAATATATTTCAGCCTTTTTAATGAGGTCAGTAGATGAGCGCCTGCATTTAAACTGACTGTATCAACCAATTGATGCTGCTTGATAACATCTGTATCTTTTAGCTTTAAGTTAAACTCTTCAGCTTCTAACCAATTTTCTTGCTCAAACAGACGAATGTTAATGTGTTCAAGTTCAATGCTTTCAAGATATAAATTAGCAATTTGCTCGATCTTTTGATTATCTGTTGGCTTCGGAGCATCTTGTTGTGAACTATCCCCATCATCTGCTGGTTGGACGCTTTCATCTGACGCTTGAGGTTTGGCTAGATGATAGCCAATGTCCATCCCTGCAACATCTAAGTGATTTAAACGAATGTCCAGCGGTAGTTGTACATTTGATGACCCTGCCAAACTTACTTGGCCGCCGAAAGTATCAAAAGCAAGATTTTCAATATCAACATTTTGCTCAGCGAGTCGACTAGCAAAACTAAATGACTCCATTTTATAGTGCTGATTCTGCGCTTGTTGTGGAAAATAGACTTCAGCACTGTTTAGATTAATTTCCAATTCAGCAGCAGACTCAACTAATGCCTGAGCGGTCAAAGTATCAGCCGTGTCGCTAAAGCTAAATTGTCCCACAATGTCTAGACGATTCATCTCAGCAAACAAATCGTTAGATTCAACCGAAGCAGATTTCGTCGCCAAAACAAAATCTGTTATCTGTAAGTTGGGTTGCAAAACAAAATGTACATCGAGCTGGTTTATCGCTGCCGTTTGAGCTTGCTCTGGTGCATTAACACTCAGGCGCTGCACCGCCATAGTAAAATCGCCAGCAAGCTTCATAGGGCTGACGGCCTGCAACGCTTGCAAGCGCAAATCTTGAGTTGAAAAGTCAAGTCCAGCAACTTTATAAGTTTGCTGAGCCTGAGAGAATTCAAGGTCGACTTGTTGCAATGAGATCTCAGAAACTTCAAGGCGAGTTGGGATATATGCAGAGAAATCGTTATCCGCAGCACCTTGAGTATCGGAATTTTCAGGAGCTGGTTCAGCTGTTTTGGCTAGCGCTGATTGTAACGCTTCAACGCCTTGCTGATGCCCATTAATAGTTAAGCCCGTCAATTTAACATATTCAATGTCGATAACCTGAACAAGCAAAGCTTGCCAATTTAACTTTAGCTGCAACTGTTTTAGCTCGGCTGAGTTGCCAAATTGGTCATGCCATTTAATATCACTCAGTTGAAGTTGACCCAACTGAGTAAACCTATGGTTAACCTTGCCAATGGAAAGCTCCATTGGCAAATCATGGGTCGCATCTGCAATTAAGTCATTAACCAAAGATGTTCGGTCATACAAATAGTCTGCGGTCACCAATAAACAAAACAACGCCAGCAAACCAATTAGCGTAGTACGTAGCCATTTCATAAATTATCCTTAATCTGTGTTAGCGGTTATCGTCTTTACGCTGCCATTCACCTTCAATAACCGTCCCGGAAGGTTTGTCTTGCGGATATTGCTGTTGATGGGATTGATGGGTGCCATACACTTTGCTTCTAGCAACCACCTGTTGGCCAAATTCTCGGATGATCAATTTTGCTAGAGGTTTTCGAGTGAGCGGGATGGTCAAACATAAACCGATTGCGTCGGTAATAAAACCGGGCGTCACCAACAATACCCCTGCGACTAAGATCATTAGCCCTTCAGTGATAGACTCAGCAGGCAACACCCCTTGCTGAGTTTTATGTTGAATTTCCGACAGTGCAGCTAACCCCTGGGCTCTAACCAAATGCGCGCCCGCAATGGCTGTAACGATAACAATTAAAAATGTGGTCCACCCGCCAATTAATTCGCCGACATGCAGCAACAAGGCTATTTCAACGATGGGCATAACAACAAACAAAAACAATAACTTAAAAAACATGCTAAAAACTCTCTATGCACTAGTGAATTAATGAGGTGGCATCGGTTAATAAAAAAACAAGCTTGTTGACGAAATACCACCTGTGTATTCTACAATGTTGTGACCTATTAATCAGTTTATACGTTCAAAATTAATGAAATGTTCAAAGCCGCTACCAATATCAATTGCATGCAAAGGTAAAGCAACACAACACATAGCACAGCGACTGCCAAGGTCTGTTGAACTTTCGTCGACCAACTTTGTTCTAACTAAATGCTACTTAATCTAGCCGCAGCATTAAAGGCTTAATAGATTAAGTGAAAAATCGCAGCAACTTCGGCGAAAATTCGGCAAACAGGGTTGTTTTAGCATTTTTTTGAAAATTACCGTTTTCAATTGCTCAATAATCTTCTATAGTTAGGCCAATTGTAAAGTTTACTAACTTTTCACCGAACTTAGTTACTAAATTACCAACAAAGACCGCATTTATGCCAAAATCAAATTATAAAGTACTCTTGTTGAATGGACCCAACCTGAATATGTTAGGGAAACGCGAGCCTGAAATTTATGGTAGTACGACTTTGGCACAAATTGTTCAGCAGTTAACCGAAGAAGCCAGCAAGTTATCTATCGAATTAACCCATTTACAGTCCAATGCTGAATTTGAGTTGATCGATAAAATCCATAGTGGCTTTGAAAAAATCGATTTTATTATCATCAACCCTGCAGCATTCACCCATACAAGTGTTGCTTTAAGAGACGCTATTTTATCGGTTAACATCCCCTTTATTGAAGTGCATTTGTCCAATGTACATAAGCGTGAAAAGTTTAGACATCATTCTTATTTCTCTGATATTGCTCAAGCCGTCATTTGCGGTTTAGGCAGTCAGGGCTATTTTTATGCATTAGATGCGGCACACCGCATATTAACCTCAGAATCAACCAAATAAACAAAGAGAGTATCAGCCATGGCTATGGACATTCGTAAAGTTAAAAAACTGATTGAATTAGTTGAAGAATCTGGCATTTCAGAATTAGAAATCACAGAAGGTGAAGAGTCAGTTCGAATCAGCCGTGGAGCGCCAGCAGTCAACTTTGCAGCTCCTCAACCAATGTACGCTCAACCAGCAGCTCCTGCCGCTCCGGCACCAGCTGCTCCAGCAGCAGAAAGCGCTGCGCCTGCACCAGCAGCTGAACCTGCAGGTCATCAAGTTAAATCACCTATGGTTGGCACCTATTATTCTTCTCCAAAACCTGGTGCACCGACATTCGTTTCTGAAGGTGACACTGTTAATGTTGGTGATACCTTGTGTATCATTGAAGCAATGAAGATGATGAACGAAATTACCGCCGACAAAGCGGGCACTGTGAAATCAATCTTAGTTGAAAATGGTGATGCAGTTGAGTTTGAACAACCGTTATTCATCATAGGTTAAGGAGTTAATCACTTATGATTGATAAGGTTCTCATTGCTAACCGAGGCGAAATTGCACTGCGTATATTAAGAGCGTGTAAAGAACTCGGTATTAAAACTGTCGCGGTTCACTCCACGGCAGATAGAGAGTTAAAGCACGTATTGTTAGCTGACGAAACAATTTGTATTGGTAAAGCACCCGCAACCGAAAGCTACTTAAATGTTCCTCGTATTATTGCAGCAGCTGAGGTTTCAGGCGCTGTCGCCATTCATCCAGGATACGGCTTTTTGTCAGAAAATGCTGATTTTGCTGAACGTGTAGAACAAAGTGGCTTTATTTTTATTGGTCCAACCGCTGATTCTATTCGCATTATGGGTGACAAAGTTGCCGCAATTAATGCAATGAAAAAAGCAGGTGTACCTTGTGTACCAGGCTCAGATGGTCCACTAGGTGATGACGATCAAAAGAATTTACAAATCGCAAAACGTATTGGTTACCCGGTAATCATTAAAGCTGCCGGTGGTGGTGGTGGTCGTGGTATGCGTGTTGTTCGTAGCGAGAAAGAGTTAATTAAATCAATTGAATTAACTAAATCTGAAGCAGGCGCTGCATTTAACAACGACGTTGTTTACATGGAAAAATTCCTTGAAAACCCTCGTCACGTTGAAGTTCAAGTTTTATCCGATGGCCAAGGCAATGCAATTCACTTAGGTGAACGTGACTGCTCTATGCAACGTCGCCACCAAAAAGTTGTTGAAGAAGCACCTGCGCCGGGTATTACCGAAGAAATGCGTAAGTTTATTGGTGATCGTTGTCGTCGTGCTTGTATTGAAATTGGTTACCGTGGTGCCGGTACTTTCGAATTTTTATTCGAAAATGGCGAATTCTACTTTATCGAAATGAACACCCGTATTCAGGTAGAACATCCGGTAACAGAGATGATTACTGGTGTTGACTTAATTAAAGAGCAGCTAAAAATTGCTGCGGGTCAACCTTTGTCTATCACTCAAGATGAAATTAAAATTCGCGGCCATGCGGTTGAGTGCCGGATTAATGCGGAAGATCCAGATACCTTTATGCCTTGTCCGGGTAAAATAAATCGATTCCACTCACCAGGTGGTTTAGGTGTTCGTTGGGATTCGCATATTTACGCAGGCTATGCTGTACCACCTAACTATGACTCAATGATAGGTAAGTTAATTACTTATGGTGAGAATCGTGGTATTGCGATTGCACGTATGCAAAATGCATTAAGCGAACTTGTGGTTGAAGGTATTAAAACCAATGTAAGTTTGCAAAAAGCTATTATGGAAGATGAAAACTTCCAAAATGGTGGTACCAATATCCATTATTTAGAGAAAAAGTTGGGTATTGCTAAGTAATATAGATTTTGCTCTAAATTATTGCTTTGTCACCCTCAATCAAGCTCCGTGAAGCCGAATTTCGATTCGGCTTTTTTATTTCTACCAATAGTTAAGTAACCTGAACTCGGGATAACAAATTGCTTTGTTGCGGCATTTTGACTTAGCCCACTAGGCCTACAATGCCACGCCGCGATCAAATAGCTTTGGATTTGAACAAAATTTATACCACAAAGATCAACACGCTCTAGTAATAGCGAGCTATTACGTACGCAAATTCGCCTTGTCCTAAGAAAAAATATCACACTAGAACTGGAATAATTCTATTGTTTAATAAAACCAATGCATTAGCTAACTTGTTATCCCGAGTTCAGGTTAGGTAGAATACCCCAAACTAATCCGAATTATTTATTGAGACCTTTATGCCTTGGTTGCAGCTTAGATATACCACTGATAAACAAAGTGCCGATTTAATTTCTGATGAAATGATGGAATGCGGTGCATTTTCCGTTACTTTTTTGGATGCGCAAGATACCCCTATATATGAGCCTAAACCAGGTGATTTTTTATTGTGGGAACAAACTATAGCAATTGGTTTATATGATGCTGAAGCCGATATGGATGCGATTGTTGCACATCTACAACAATTCCCATTTGGGCAAAAAGGTTCGTATAAAATTGAACAGTTAGAAGATAAAGATTGGATCCGTGAGTGGATGGATAGCTTTAAGCCCATTCAATTTGGCGATAGATTATGGGTGTGCCCGAGTTGGTGTGAAATACCTGATCCTGCAGCTGTGAACATTATTCTCGATCCAGGTTTAGCTTTTGGCACTGGTACACACCCAACGACTTCATTGTGCCTACAATGGTTAGAAACGCATATTCAACCACAAGATACCTTAGTCGATTTTGGTTGTGGTTCAGGTATATTAGCGGTTGCGGCGTTAAAACTCGGCGCCCAAAAAGCCATAGGTATTGATATTGATCCACAAGCTATTGAAGCTTCAACTGCCAATGCAGAGCGCAACCAAGTATTAAACAAGCTTGAGCTCTACCTACCGGATGCACAGCCAGAGTTACAAGCAGATGTTGTAGTGGCAAATATACTTGCAGGGCCATTAAGAGAGCTTGCACAAGTTATCAGTAACTACGTTAAACCAGGCGGAAAACTTGCACTTTCGGGCATTTTAGACAGTCAAGCCGAAGAAATTTGTCAAATATATAGCCAGTGGTTTGATTTAGAGCCTGTTGCCCAGCAGGAAGATTGGTGCCGAGTGTCTGGAACCAAGAAGCAATTAAATTAAGTCTTTAATTGCTTCGTATAGCTTTATCGCTTCTTGCTCAGTTAGCCCAACTGAGCTTGCAGCTTTCCCCAAGCTGCTACTTACGCGAACTGAGTCTTGCGCTGTCTCTTGTGAAGCTTGCACTGGTCTGGAGTTTTGCTGGCTTGTTGATAACTCGCCAGTTTTTTGAATAAGCTGAGCTTGTGTAGAGATAGAAACTGTCGAGCTGCCGTTTTCACTGCGAGTATCACTCGCATTGTTATTGGCCGCAGGATTAGGCTGCACCAACTGACCATTTTGATGTAACTGGTTTTGCAGCCCAGAATTTATAAATCCAACCTCAGCCATAATCTACCCCCTACGTTGCCCTAGGTTAATTATAGCTCATTTGTTTATTTTTTAAACAAACTATTATTCTGCTTCACTTACTGATTGCTGAAATTTGGCTTGAGTGGAAAATACCTTTTCGAGTTTGACGACAATCGCAGCTAATACCTGCGGCTCGATTTGTTGCTGTTGCGCTTCAGACAATTGAGTGTAAGGATAAAAGTCTTGAGCAATCTCCTCAACATATGGCTTAAACCGAGTTGCCTGAGTGACAAAACCATCGGTAAAAATTGCACTAAACTTTCCTTGGCCATTTTGCTGTAACTGGTCAAGTATTTGATCACACTCTTGCGCTTTTTCATACGCCAACGCCAAATTTTGGCGAATATTTTCTAATATATTCAACATAACGGACTACTTCTAATATTTAAAACAATGCAACTTCTTCGTCGGTCAAATAGCGCCATTCTCCTGGCTCTAACGACTCATCAAGCTCAAGATCTCCAATCTGGCACCTATGTAAAAAAGTAACTTTATTGCCAATGGCCGCAAACATGCGTTTAACTTGATGATAGCGGCCCTCGGTTATGGCTAACTCTGCATAATCATTGGCTAGAAAGTTCAGTTTTGCCGCTTGAGTAGGTTTTTCTTCGCCATTAAGCATTATCCCATCAGCAAACTGGCTAATAGCTTGCTGCTGTTGTTGCTCTGACATTTCGTTAACAAGCTCAGCTAGGTATACTTTTTCGCAAACGTGTTTTGGGCTGGCAATTCTATGCGACCATTGGCCGTCATCTGTGATTAAAATTAAACCTGTTGTGTCTGCATCTAGCCTACCTGCAATATGCAGACGTTCAACTTTTTCAACATCCAGAAACGACAACACTGAAGGATACAACTCATTGCTGGCATTACTACAAATTGTATCTTCGGGTTTATTCATCATAATGTAACGTGTACCAATTAACGACAGTGTCTGCTCTTTGTATTGTACAACAGCTGTATCAGGTACATGCATCGCGGGATTCTTGCATGGCGTTCCATCAATTAACACATCACCACTTTTAACAACTTTTTTTGCCCACGCACGTGTGATGTCTAATGCTTCACATAAATATTTATCTAGTCTCATTCACGACTCTAATCACAATTAAAATTACTCAGATCTATTGTACTAGGGATAGATTAAGAAACATATTCCTCATAAGTTATTCGTGCTTGGTTTTTGCCATGTTCCTTTGCGTAATAGAGGTTGTTGTCGGCAATCTTAAATTGCTGCTCATAAGCCAATTTAACTGATTTAGCATATATACAGACCCCACCAACACTAGCTGTTGTCTGATACGCCAAGTTTTCGGGGCACACCTTAATCACTTTATCAATTAACTGTTGAATGCTCTTCGCACTTTCATCTGACAATATTACGACAAACTCTTCACCACCAGCCCTGGCAATGTAATCTAACGGCCGCTGAAAGTTTGCTTTTAGCAACTCGGCAAACTGAACCAACACAGTGTCTCCAACATCGTGTCCGTGGCTATCATTTATTTGCTTAAAGTTATCTAAATCAAATATCGCAATACACAAATACTGACTATTTCTGCGTGCAGTTTTATAGAGTCGCGCATATTCTTCAGATAAACCACGTCGATTGCGTAACTGAGTTAATGGATCTTTGGTCGCCAGTTCAATCAACTCTTGCTGGACATTTTTTAGCCTTGAAATATCCATACCACTAAACAGCAGATAGTGTTTTTCACCAACTTGGGCATAACAACAGTCAAATTCAAACGGTATAGCTTGCCCATCTGCGTTAACTAACTCTGTTTCAAACTTTAAATGTCCTGCCGCTTTAACCTGTTCAACAAATTGAAACCAATCGTCTGTCGTGTCAAATTGATTCGAAATATGGAAATACGATTTGCTTTTTATATGCTCTGTTGGCAATTTTAAAAAACGGTTTAACGCAAGGTTAAAGGTTATAAATAAACTGGTTTCTGGATCGCAAACCATGTTTAAGTTAGGTGTATTGTCCATCACAGACCTAAGCAAAGTAAGCTCAGCATTCGCATTGTGGTGCTCTTTTTCAATGCGTTTTTTTGCAATCACATTGCTAACCACTGCCGATAAACGACTTTGGCTAATATCATTTTTTGATAAATAGTCATCAACACCTGACTTAAATGCTGTCGCTGCAATCTTTTCATCACCAACACCAGTTATCATGATAATACCTGTGTAGGGAGATATTTTGTGTATGGTGGCTATATGTTGAATGCTGGTTTCACCAGCCAAATTAAAGTCAAGAATAACACAGTCAACCTGCACCATTTTTAAAATGCTGGTTAAGGTAGCGGGATCTGCATACGAGATCACTTCATAATTTTGATGCGCTTGGGTTAAATAACGCTCAAATATCAACCTATCTGTTTCGGAATCATCTACGACCAGCACAGTACTACGCATAAAGGGCGACCTCCATCCAAAACTTTGTTGTGGTTAACAAAGCTTCTGCAAACTCATCATACTTCTCATGTTTAACAATATAAGCATTGGCTCCAGCTTGGTAAGACTTCTCGATGTCAGTATTGTGAGTTGATGAAGATAAAGCAACCAAAATGGTCGATGCATTACCAATCTTGCGAAGACGTTCAATTAATTTATGCCCCGACATGCTGGGCAAATTAAGGTCGATAAAAAATAACTCTTTACCAATAGGCGTGTTTACCGACAGATTCTCCATATACTCTATGCATTCTTCGGCAGAGGTAAAGCGATAAATATTATACTTTTTCGCCATCCCTGATTTATTGTAAATCCGCTCGACAGACCAAAAATCAATATCGTTATCTTCAACAAAAATTATCTTGTTCACAACAACTCCGTTATTCTTGAACATTCAAAGTAAAATAGACCTGAGTGCCTAGACCTTCTTCAGACTCAATCCACACACGTCCTTCATGCAGCTCCACTAAGCGCTTGACTATGTTGAGTCCTATACCTTCTCCTTCACCAACTTTGTTTAACCTTTTGAATATCACAAAAGCTAAATCACAACTTTCTTTCGACATGCCAATGCCATTGTCTTTAACCCACAAAGTGCCGCCGCTTTGGCCAATTTCGACTTCGACAGTTTCAGTACGGCTATACTTCATTGCATTTGAAAGCAAGTTTTGCAGTATTTCGAACACTGACAGTCTATCAGCAAAAACGGTTGCGCTGTCAAAGTTACGCTTAATTTGCAATTTTTTATGGCTGCTAGTTTGTTGTAACAACTCATCTACCAACGAATTCAGCTCAATATGTTCGCGATTAATTTCTCGCCGACCTGTTCTAGAAAATTTCAATAAACTTTCAATAAGCCCAAACATACGCTCTGCCGCCGAACGAATATGTACAATATATTTTTGTCCACCTTCGTCCAATTTGGTCGCATAATCTTCATATAAAAACTGCGCAATATGCATAATACCTCTGCTTGGCTCTTTCAAATCATGTGAGGCAGCGTATACAAATTGGTCTAGTTCTTCATTTTTCCGTTTTAGCTCAGCTAGTGCATCGTGAATTGTCTGTTCAGCTTGTTTTCGTGCCGAGATATCTCGAATCAAACACATAATGCCTGATACTTCTCCTGCATTATCTTTGACCGCCCAAGCACAAACAGAAACGGGTACCTTTTGCCCTTGGTTAGTTAAAAAGCTTTTTTCATACTCTTGGCAAAAGCCTTCAGGCAAAATTTGTTCAGCTAAGATTTTTTTATCAAATCCATGCTGATTAACAGGGGTCAATTCAAACAAGCTCTTCGTTAATAGCTGTGCCGTATCTTCGTAACCCAACATGTTAGAAAAGGTCTTGTTTGCTTCAAGTATAGTCAAATCGACATCTGTGTAGACCAATGCATCCACAGCCGACGCTTGTAGCGCACTTAACTTCTGCCCAACTAACCACAGTTCTTCTTCTATTTGTTTGCGGTTGGTGATATCTGTCTCTATCCCAACTAGGCGAATAGGTTTGCCAAAATCATCCCATTCCACCACTCGCCCTCTCGTCAACATCCAACGTTTTTTCCCAACAACATCAATTGGATACTCTGCATAAAAGAATGCTACCTCGCCATTCAAATGCTGCTGTAATGCTTGTTCAATTTTGGCCAAGTGCTCAGGCTCAACTCTTTGCGCCCAGCTTTGATAATCCCATTGTTGCTGATCAGGTAAACCATGCATTTGTTTCATTTTGCCACTAACGCTAATTTCGTCAGAGGTGAGATCCCAGTCGTATACCCCATCATTTATCGCATTTATTGCCAATTCATATTTCTTCTGAACTTCTTCTAACTCAACCGAATCTGTGACATCAACAGCCATACCTACAACAAATGCCAAGTCGCCAACTTCATTATGTACTGGCTTGCCTTGCTCTCGAATATAATAAATTTCACCTGACGGCTTGCGCAGCCGGCCCCCCCAGCCGGTAACGAATATCCCAACCTTGTTTTTGTGATGCTCGTTGTTTCAGCTTAGCTCTATCTTCAGGATGGACTCGAGAAATATACGAGGTCGGATTTTCATATAAACTTTCGCAACTAGTTTGCCATAGTTTTTCGTATGCTGGATTTACATATAAGATTTTGTTTAATTTAGGCGTAGCTAACCATAAAACAGCGTCGACTGAGTCTGCTATAGTTTTAAATTTCAATTCTGATTGATTGAGCTTGGTTAATAAATCATTGGTCACAGTGACATCCATGATTGTAGCCAAACAATAATTTTTACCACTATGCGTATAGGGCTGCAGCTCTATATTTAACGTTTTAGCAATGCGAGTTGGCGTGCGGTAGCGAACCATTCGGCCACTTGCCATAGCTTTTACATTGGGTGACTCAAAAAATGTTTTAACCCAATTGTGGTGATGGGCTTTAACTTCACCTTCAACAAAGTCAGAGACATTTTTGCCAAGTAACTCATCTTTGAGTTCAAATATCCCGACGGCTTTTTCGTTGTTACGGACGATTTTTCCGCTTTCATCGACCAATAACAAGCCATATGCAGCCGAGTCTAAAATACGATTAAGGTTTTGTTCTGCTTCTTCTCTGCGGGCAATTTCATTATTCAGTTCCTGCGTGCGCTCATTGATTTTTTCTTCTAAATATTCGCGAATTTCTAGCAGTTCATAATCACTGAATTGGAAGCCATCAGCCTCAACTCGGCGTTTCAATGTATTCAGCTCTAATAAGCTCGGCGCATTTAACCACTCAGGAAGCAAACGCCATATCATCACCGCTGTGGTAAAAGACACGATGGCCGTCATTACTTTGATCACGCCGTGTAAATAATAATAACCATTCCAAACATTGACCACCGCCATAATATGCGTAATACCACAGGCAAAAATAAACATTGAGAATAAAATCAAAGTATTGCGGTAAGGCATCGGCTTTTTACGGCCGTATACTACTAATGCAGCTGGAATAGCAAAGTAAGACAAAGCAATCAGCAAATCAGAAGCAACATTCATGATTAACAAGTCAGGCTTCCAAAGTAAACAGTGACCATGAGGCATATAGTCACCATTCATTAATTGGCGGAAAAATTCCATAGTCCCTCACACAAAAGGTTATAATTGAGCAATCAATTGCTGGGAAGCAACATCTTAGTATAATGTTTAGCTATACCATAGAGCCTAGCACAATCCCGACAGGTTGATCTGTCTGTTGATAACAAAATATCAACTGCAAAACCACAAGGTAAAATAAATTAATATGCTTGAATACCTTAGCCAGCTTAGCCAATCCAAATTGATTCTGTCTGCCGGCGTATTATTGCTGCTATTGATAGTTCGTCGTTCATTAACAGCCAGCGCCCACAGACGATTTAAGAACGATAATGAACGTAAACGTCGTTGGAGCAGTGGTATTAAAAATATCTCGAGTTTACTAATGATGGTTGGCTTAGCTTCGGTATGGTTTGATGAAATCCAAAATTTTGCAATTTCAATTGCGGCATTTGTTGTTGCCATTGTGCTGGCCACTCGTGAATATATTCAATGTTTATTGGCTTCTTTGTACCAAGCCACAGCACGCCAGTATCGAGTAGGTGACTGGGTTGAAGTGGATGGGGTGGCAGGTGAAGTCGCCAATACCGATTGGATCACCACATCGCTGTACGAGCTGAGCATCAACTGTGGCAAATATCAGTTTACTGGCCGAACGCTAATTATCCCCAATAACTTATTTATAACTCGTTCATTTACCAACCTTAATTATATGCGCAGATACGTAAACCATAGTTTTTACCTTGTCAGTGACAAAAACGAAGATGCGCTGTCAATGCAAGCTCATTTACAGAATAAGTTGGACGAAAGCTGTGCTGATTTTCGTGAAACAGCTGATCGCTATCGCAGCATGATTGAACGAAAATTAGAAATAACCATTCCTGGTGAAAAAAACAAGGTGCAAATCACCACTACAGATTTAGGCCACATTAAGTATAGCTTTAGCTTTTTCTGCCCAACCGAACAGGCAAAAGAAATCGAGCAATTGGTCACACTGGCATTTTTTACCTACAGAGCCAATTTGTTACCAGTCGAACAATCGTTCTAGCCAAGTTGATTTAGGTTTAACCCACTCTTTTGAGCCATCACATGCTTTAGCTGGCGGTAAATGCTCGACAATTGCTGGCAGCAACAATAAATTTTCACAGCCAGGTAAACTATGCAAACCTGTTTGTTTATCGAAGTATTTAAGTTCAACCCCTGCTGGTAAATTCAAAATTAAGTTTTCACCATTATGTGATTGTTGATATTGAATAAAGGTTTTTAATGCACCTGCAGAGCCAGTCAGCGAGATAGCTTGATTATCATCTCGGCCTAACCACACCAGTGCAAGTTCGTTATGATCATAGCCAACAAACCAACTGTCACGTCCATCGTTGGTTGTACCTGTTTTTCCAGCAAATTTTCGATTAGGCAGAGATTTAGCTATGGCTTTAGCTGTGCCTTCTCGGGTGACTTTGTGCAAAGCATAGTTAATCAAATAGCTATAACTTGCATCGACAACTTGATAGCTCTTTTCAGCAGGCTGCCAAACCTGTTGATTGTCATTCGAATAAATAGAACGAATCGCATGTAATTGTATATATGTGCCTTTGTTCGCCAACACTTGGTAAATTTGCGCGACTTCAAAAGGCGACAAAGTCACAGAGCCTAACAAGAGTGATGGGTAAACAGGGATCTCTCGCTGAATGCCAAAGTCTTGTATTCTATCCGCAATCTCTCTTAGGCCAGTTTGCATGCCCAAGTTTACAGCAGGAACATTTCGTGAACGCACAAGCGCATCCAATAAGCGAATGTCACCTTCATATTTTTTATCATAATTTTTTGGTGACCACTGATTACCCAGTGAACTGGTTAGCGTAATGGCTTGGTCTTTCACAATGCTCGCCAAGTTTAATGCTGGGTCTTGTTCAAATGCACTGATGTAGACAAATGGTTTGACTAAAGAGCCAATATTCCGCTGCGCATTTAAAGCTCGATTAAAACCCGCATAGTGTGGTTTTTTATCACCCACTAATGCTTTAATACCACCTTGCTGGCTATCAACCACAACGATGGCGCCTTGCAAATCATCGATATTTCGACGATTTTCGATTAATTCAACACTAGTCGATAAGCTAGTTTGTGCTCTATGCTGAGCTAATGGATCAAAATGTGTGTAAATTTTTAGCCCACTAAATAGTTGGCTATCATGAGTTACCACATTTTTTAGCTCTTCTCGCACCTGATCAACATATGCAGGAAATTTGCGACGCGCTATGGCATTTAAGTCCTGGACGGTCAGTTTACGACTTACCTCCACTTGATAGTCGTCGGGCGTTAACAAGCCATGTGCTGTCATTAAGCGTAAAATAAGATCACGTCTTTCTTTGGCTCTTTGCGGGTATTTACGTGGATTGTAATACGATGGTCCTTTAATCATGCCAACTAGTAGGGCAATTTCATTAGCAGACAATTCATTCAGCGGTTTGGCAAAATAAAATTGACTGGCTAACCCTAACCCATGCACTGCACGTTGATGATTCTGCCCAACATAAACTTCGTTGATATAAGCTTGGAGTATTTCATGTTTGTCGTATCTTGCATCCAACAATAAGGCTAGATACGCTTCTTTAAGTTTACGTACCAAACTTCGTTCGTTAGTTAAAAACATATTTTTGACTAACTGCTGAGTTAAGGTACTGCCTCCTTGCACTGTGCGCCCTGCTTGAATATTCACCCACAGCGCTCTTAATATCGCTAGTGGCGAAACACCATGATGCTCGTAAAAGCTGCGGTCTTCAACCAATAATAAAGTTTGAATGACGATATCTGGGACATTTTCCAGCGATACCAGTATACGGTCTTCTAAATTATTGGCTTGCAACCTTGCGAGTAAATAAGGTTCTAAGGTGAATGCGGATACGCTTTGTTGTGCGCCAAAATCCCAAATACTTTTAATTCGTCGACCCTGAAAAGAAATTTTTAACCGTTTTGCTCGATAGTGGTTTTCTGCCAAGCTATATTCACGCCGCACCAGTTCCACCGCATTGGCATGCACTTTATACTCGCCAGGCAAACTGACCGCACGAACTTTACGGTAATCAAGCAAATTTAAATGGCGAATTAAATCATCTTTGTACAAAGCATCGGTTTGAAAATACTCGTGCTCCATTCCATACACTAGCGCCGGAAGTTGCCATTTATTGCCACTAAATTTTTGTTTAATTTGCGCATCTAAATAAACACCATATGCAACAAATAAAACCACAGCCACCAGAATCAGCTTAACTGCTAGCTTAATACCTCGCGCCAACCAAGATGCTTTTTTTTCTGCCATTTAGCTACAACCTATATCAACTAAACTAAGTTAAAGAATTTGCATATGGGCTATTTTTCTTGCGCTGAAGCATTTCTATATATAGGGCTTCAACTTTGTCACGCGCCCATTGTGTTTTGCGCAGAAACTTTAAACTCGATTTAACCGAAGGATCTTTAGTAAAACAATTGATACGAACCATTTCGCCTAATGTCTGCCAACCATAATAATCAACAAGTTCAGTGACGATAGTTTCAAGTTTTACCCCGTGTAACGGGTTGTTGGGTTGATGCTGCATGTATTAATTTGTCTATTAGCGCAAATGTTGTTAAAGGATACCGAGAAATAGAGGGAATGGCTAGATTTGGCAATGGATAGTTAGTGACTACGAAGTTTGATTGACCTTCCCGGTTTTTCTTCCAAGGGTTTCTCTGGCCATCTATGCTTTGGATACCGACCTCGCATTTCTTTAGCGACATCAAAATATGAGCTGCGCCAAAAATTAGCCAGATCACTGGTGGTCTGAATTGGTCTGCGCGCGGGCGACAATAACTCAAAACGCAGTGGCACTTGTTCGTTGGCAAGTTTAGGCGATGCCAGCTGACCAAACATTTCTTGCAAAATAACAGATACGGTTGGTCCCTGCGCTTCATCGTAATTGATAACAACACTTTTGCCACTCGGAGTTTGATAATTTTCTGGGGCATATTGCTGCAACAACTGCTGTTGTTCCCAAGTTAAATTTGCTACCAGCAAATCGTAAATATCCAGCTGCTTGAGCTGTTTAATACTGGTTATTGAATTTATATAAGGTAACAACCAAGTATCTATTTGCGCGAGCAAATATTCAGCAGATATTTTTGGAAAATCGTCAAGGTAATTTGCTAGCCATTGCGCACGTTGTAACCAAGCCTGACAGCGCTTTGTCCAATTTAGAAAAGACAGTCCTTGTGATTTGACTATGTCTTTTACGCAGGCGCTAAACTCTGCAGTTGGTATCTGGCTTAAATTTTCTTCCGATAAAACAATTGCTCCATAACAGCGCCGGCGGCGACCAATAATAGATTGGTTTTTATCATCCAAACGATAGTGGGTTTGTTCAATTAATTTACCTGCTAGTGCGGTTTCTACTTGCGCTTGAGCTATTTGTCCGGCTATAAAAATGACACCATCTTTGTTTCTACCGTCACAATCGCACACAACCAACCAAGTTTGCCCCAACATAGCGTCGCTATCACGCAAGCTGACCCCACGGCCATTTGCCAATAAATAATTATTTGATGCTGCAGCATTCGGACCACGTGCTTTTGCCAACCGATCTGGGTAAGCATGCAACAATAAAACACCTGTATACTGTTGGATATCTGCCAATGTCAGCACGGAAAAATCAATTGTAAATGACAATTTCTGCGCAAATGAGCGTGCCAATATTAAAACTTGCTTGACCGTATATTGCTTAAACTTAACCGCAGCACGAGTCGATTGTTTATTTTGCACATAGTCAATTAGCAACAGTAATCTTTGACTAATATCTACAGTATCTGCATTGACTAGAATATCACGCTCAGATAGCAATGCAGCCAATAAACACCCAAGCGCTTTCTCAACGGGCGATTGGCAGTGTAAAAGCATGCTTGCAAGCCTTGGTGAGACCGCAAACCCCAAAGCCTGCTGGCCGTGAGCGGTAATTTTATTGTTTGTATCCAGCAGGTTTAATTGCTGGTTTAGTTGACAAGCTAGTTGATAGTGTAATAGCGGAGGCGGCGTTAACCAATTGGCATCAGCATAATCGGTAATGCCCCACGCGGCTAACTCCAATACTAGACTAGACAAATCTGTGCAGCTAATTTGTTCAGTTTGAAAATCTGCCAACGCTTGTTGCTCAGTCTGATTCCATAATCGAACACACTTACCAGCTTGCATGCGTCCTGCTCGCCCAGCCCTTTGCGTGGCTGAAGCCTTGGAAATATAATTTGTATCTAACCGCGACAAGCCACTTTTAACATCATAAGTTAATACTTTTTCTAAGCCAGAATCGATAACACATGTTATGCCATCTATGGTTAAGCTGGTTTCGGCGATATTTGTTGCAAAAATTACCCGTCTAGCCTGTTCTTTAACACGCTTGTGTAATACCAATTCTTGTTGCGCCAGCGGCAATGCGCCGTACAAAGGCAACAACTTAACTGTATTTTCTAACCTTTGTTCAGCCAGAGCTATACAACGATTAATATCGGCTTGGCCGGGTAAAAAAACCAGCACATCACCACTATCATCTGCTAACACAAGCTGCAGTTGTTTAATCACAGACTCGGCTAAATACCCACTAGGTTTCCCCGCATAACGCACTTCAACCGGAAAAGTACGACCAGCCACCTGCATTACTGGCGCATCATTTAAATAACTGGATACTTGGTTAGTATCAATGGTTGCCGACATAACCAGCATCTTTAAATCATCTCGATACGCCTCTTGAACTTCTAGCGCCAACATCAAAGCCAAATCAGCATGGATAGATCGTTCATGGAATTCATCAAAAATAATTAGACCGACATCCGATAGCTCGGGATCATTCTGCAACCTGCGGGTTAACACCCCTTCCGTCACTATTTCTAAACGAGTTTGCTTGGAGATTTTGTGTTCATTTCTAACTTGGTAACCAACCGTTTGCCCAACTTGTTCACCTAACTGATTTGCCAAAAAATGTGCAATTGATTTAGCAGCAACTCGCCGTGGCTCTAGCATCACAATTTTTTTTCCGCGCAACCAAGGCGCTTGCAACAAAAAAAGCGGCACAGCTGTTGATTTACCCGCGCCAGGCTCTGCTTGCAGCACCACATTCTGCTGACGAGTTAATAACCTTTGTAGTTCAGCTAAGTGCTGTTGAATAGGTAACAAGTTAAAGCTTTCTCAAAATTGGCTAATTTGTCGAGCGAGTCTACCGAATACACTAAAAAAGTCTAAATAAACTTGTAAGAGATCGCCCAATTTTCCGTAAGAAAAACGTCAAAATAAGTCTACTAATTTTTACACCAAATATGAAATAATCTATAGATAACATATAGATAAAGCCTATTTAATGCAAAATAAAAACACCCAATAAACTAACGATAAGTTTAATAATTTATACAAACCACTGGCATTAGAATTAAAGTGAACTAGACTGAAAGGCATCAACAACAGCAAAGTGTGAGGCTGTTATTGGTAAATCCTATGTATGTTTGTAGTGCAAAATGTGTGTTAGTGCGCCTACCTCGAATGAAGCTATACGGACTTGGCCTGTATACATTCTAAAAGGACGATCCCAAAAGCAGCGTTAATGTGTGTGATAACGCTGCTTTTCTTTTTTTACTGCTCTCTCTGCATGACCGCTTGGCGTTGTTTTTTGTAGGTTTTATAATCTTTATCAAATTGTTTTTCACATTTAGCGCGTTCAGCTTCATCAATAATATCGCGACAATTCTGCTGCTTACCAGCTTGTTGCATTCCTTGATATGCCTGCTGATAACTGCATGCCGTCGCCGACAGGCTCAACAAAACAGGCCATAACCATTTGCACTTAAATTTCATTTTCAGCATCGCAATACTCCGTATCTAATCGTTATTACAAAGTGAACTGGCCACTCTTTTAGCTGATTAACCTCTGCATTTAAGGCTACGACCTGGCTTTAAAGTTCAACTACTGACTAAACTTTATTTGGTAACGTCCATCTGCATCAGGATTGCCTAAAAAGCGAATCGCACCTTGCAAAGCTTTGTCTGCTTTGGGCCCTAACGCGATATAACCACCGAGCGCATAGTTTTTCATTGTGTTTAAGCGGCCTTTTAAGTCTATTTCAAGAATGTCTTGATTGCCAGATACTAATGCTTGTGCGGCTCCTTTATCACAACTTAACTTGGCTGAAATATCGCCATAGTTAAAACGATTATTCATGGCTTCTACCGATGCCATACGCCAGTTTATTGTGCCATCTAATTGGGCACATACCGGTTTACCCGCTTCAACAACGGGTAAGTTTGCTTCCACTAAGCCACTTGCAACAACAGGAAAAGGAATATTCACTTGCTGTGCAATTAAATCAGCTGGTAATTTAATCTTAATATCTTTAACAACAGTACTAGAAAGACCAGCTTGAACAACTAAACTACCCTGAGGTTCCAGGAGTTTTCGAGGGTGACCAAATTCAATATCTGCCGCAACCTTACCGGTAAATAGCGACATAAAGTTAACTTGCCATTTAACGTCTTTAAGTAAAACTTTATCGTATTGCAGCATATCCATCTGACCTTGCCAGATAGTCCCCGATACATTGCCTAACTGTAATTTATTAATTTTTGGCAGCTGGGCTGTCACTAAGTGCGCTGGAATGGTTGCTATTAAAAATACTAAGTAAGCTAACAATGCCCATGTAATTCGCCCTATCCATTGTTTCATTATTTAGTCACCTGCAATCTTCTTACCCTTACAGCACCCGTTCTGTCTGTTTCTGTAATATCTAAGCTTTCTATTGTTAGGCCTTTATTTTGTACTAATGTCGCTAACCAACGAACAAAGGCGTTAAATTCAACTTGATCGATTTGCACTTGCAGCGAATCTCCTTGAGGTTGCATACGTGCAATCGATATTCCTGCTTGTCGTGCTGCGCTGTTAACGATTTGATTTAATGAGCCTGAAGCGCTTGCTTTACTATTACCTTTTAATTGTTGGTACTCGGCAGTTTTTTCGCTAACCCATAGAAGCAATGCTTGCTTATTTTTAACGTTTTGTTCTGCCTTTTCTAACGCATTGTTTAAAGGTCCCCAAATCAATTGGAAAAATAAACCGATTACAAAAACAACCGCGGCGCCAATCACTAAACGTTTTTCACGTTCAGCTAAACTTTCAAACCACTGTTTCATGACACCCCCTTTATACTTATTGTGCCAACCACTTGATTACCTTGGTTATTTAATGAGCCTTGTTCTATTACCAGAGCATTTTTCTCTGCTGCGGCTTTAAATTTTTCAAAACTTTGGAAATTACTCCCGCTCGCATTTAAACGAATTTCGCCCCTTTTAGCATCAAATCGTATGTTGTCTGGTTTTAAATCAGGCACTTCGGCAAAAGCAGCCGCACTGGCTTCAATCAAAGGCAAAAAAGCAACCTGTTGTTGTGTGCCACCCAATTGTTTTAGCTTTCGCTTCAACTCTTTTTGAATAATGGTAACGGACAAGTTCTTGCCTGATGGAAAAGTTGCCACATAGGTTTGTTTTATTTTTTGTTCTAATATCTCAGCTCTTTGCTCAAGCTGGTGAACCGTTAATCCTTTATCGACCAAATTAATTGTCAGGGCAACGCCGGCTACAATGGCCGCACTACGCCATATTTTAAAGTGTTTGCTGGTGTCTTTTTTAAATTGATAGCGCCCTTGGCGTAAATTTAATGGCACATTGACAGCGTTTAGTGCCAACAACTGCATAGCGGGCAAATAGTCTTGTTCAACAATCTGATAAGTATGTTCTGAGATAATCCCTTCAGGTAAAGGTGAATAACAATGAATACTAACCGTTTCACCTTCAGTTGCTGCCTGCATACTCGCTGCGAACAATTCTATCCACATAGCTAACTCTTGCGGTTCACAGGTCAACCCAGAAAACTCACCGCTACGCACCAACCATTGTTCTCCCAACTGTAATACGGATAACGCATCAGAGTGACTTGGCAATGCTAGAATGTCGGGAAAAATTTGCTGGCAACGGATACCAGACTCATTCAACCAAGCCAACCAGTTTTGCATTTTTTTATCTTGTACAATAGCCACTTGCATATAATGGCAGTCATCTGCTGGGTCGAAACGTTTAGTGCCGATGGCAAAAAAACATTCATCAACATCTGCCGCGATATCTTCTTCCAACATATATGGGATGGCTTGCAAAAACTGTCGATTGGTTTTTGCCGGCACTTCAACTTCAACCAGCTTTACATCACTGCTGGGTACAAACACAGTTGCATTTCGTCCACCAGCACGTTGCTGCAAACTCAATAGCTCTTCTTTATCGGCAAGTTCACCTGAGGCGATAATCTCTTGCTCTTGCTCTGACCAAACCATCCAATGTATGGTCGATTCTGCTTGTGTCCCAAGTCGAATAAATAATTGTTCAGACACTTCTAAACTCCAATTTTTCGGGCAATTACCGTAAATTTGCCCTGTTTATCTAGTGCAATGACCGAGCTTAAATTAAAAAAACTCTCGTTATATTCTGTTTTTGTCTGTAGTTGAAAATACTCACTGGTCACAACAAACTGTTGTTTCAAGTTGGCTGATATAGTGCCAATTGCTTTGATTTCGGGTTGTTGCCAAAAATCATTAATATCTCGAAAACCATCGTCTGGCCTATTTTCTATCACTTGCTTGGCAGCTTCTTGGGTTAACTTATTGTCAAACAGTGCTGCCAGCACCACAGCATCTTCTGCTTTAATCGTATTCACATTGAGACGCATCTGGTTTACTTTTGGCACAATGCAAATGTGTTCTATGACTTTATCTAAACGTTGAGTGCCTTCAGGCATTGTATCAAATCCTTGAATGAGCCTGAGTTCAGATTTATCAACAAACCAACTATTGGCGGGTAAATACGGGCTCACTTTGGCTTCATACATATAATCTTCTGCACCATACCCTCGAGTATTGCTGTCTGCATCCAACCAATCGGACACACTATCCCGAATGGTTTCAGCATCATAACTATCTATCCCTGCAAGTTCTAAAAACGCTTTAAATTGTTGCTCAGGTGTGGGATCTAGCGCCTGTTTGTTTGTAGTATTGCCGGTATTATTTTGTTGATTGCGGCTCTGCTGTTGCTGCTGTTGTTGTACTGCCTGTTGGTTTTGTAAGGTTGCTGTTACTTGCGTTACCGCATTAATGTTAAAACAGCTGTTCAGGTCTTTAATTGATCCGGTAATTGTTGCGCCACCTTCGAGTGGATAGGTCATTTCTTCCACAGCCCAAGGTTGCCCTAGGTGTAACCGACCATTGTCCTCTTTATACGCTTCGTTGAGTACCAGTTTTGCCAAAGACTCTCCACCCAACGCATACCAATAAGCTTGCTGGTTATTGCCAATATTGCTGACTCGTTTTATCTGCATTTGCAACCGAACCGCCATTTCAGCAGCAATAATGGTGATCAAAGCAATAATCAATAAAACTGTAATCAGTGCGATACCACGTTGTTTCAGCGCCGAAATCATTGACATTATGATTCTCCTCCGGCGATTGCGAACACACGCTTAATCTCACCAAAATCTAATGTTTTAAGGCTAATACTAATGCCTGCGGGTAAATCTGGCTGCTGCCATTTATTTACCCAAGATTTGGTTTTGCGGTCGTAAAATTCAAATTCAATTGCTTCAACACCTTCCAATAGCACCCGTTCTTTCGGGTCTTCACCTTTGACAGGGTCAGGATGGAGGAAATGCATTCGTTCAAGATTTTCTTCGACAATACGGTAGGCAACCGACTGAATTTCACTGCGTGGTAACAAGTTATTTGGGTTTGTCCAACCGTTGCGCCTAAATGCCAAAACTTGAGAGTCACTGTCTAAAATTAACTCACCATGCGACAAATAAGAATGCTGCGGTGCTTCTCCCATAATGCGAACACTGCGTCGGCTTAACTGGCTAAAATCACGTTCAATAATCAACATAGCTCGTTGTAACTGTGCAAGCTTTTCACCATGTTGCATCGAAATATCGTTCGCTGTAGTGGTGCTAGACAAAATATTAAACCCAGCAACACCTAACAAGGCAAAAATTGTAATCGCCAGCAACATTTCAATTAGGGTAAAACCTTGTGCAATTCGTGCATGCATTATTGTGGTTTCCCTATGTAAGTCATGAGTTCGGTGACATATTCTTGGTAGCCAGCGTCTCGATAAACCTCAACTCTAACTGCAATCATTTCTTCACCAAAAGCTGTTTTGACGACTTTCTGTTGCCAGTACCATGTATGTCCAGCTAGTTCAACATCGCCTTTGTGTCCAGCTTTAACCGGCCAGACATTTTCAAGCTGTATTTCATTTAATCGATTAGATGCGACCCAAGTAGCAAATATATGATTTTTTAATCTATCTTGGCTATTGATATGAACTGCTGAAGACTGTACAACCGCAACGCCTGCTGTCGCCAATAATGCCAACGCAACTATGACCTCTAAGATTGTAAAACCACGTTGCTGTTGCATTAACTTGCCTCTTTGGGATCTATCAGCTTGCTTGGCAAATAGTCTTGCGCTTCAACATTTAAAATAATTTGCTCAGCAAAACTTGCATATGGCGGCGTGTAGCTAAACTGCAGAGTGAAAGGGGTGATTTCGCCACTAGAAAACAAATAAATCTGCGGGATAAGCTTCTTCTTATCGTCTTCGTCATCTTCATCATCGGTGGATGCAAACAAACCTTCTTCTGCATCATAGTCTTCCATCCAACTTAATTCGCCTAACGTGAGCTCGAGTTCAAATCCTTCTTCTAGGTCATATGGCGCAAAAGTTTTATCTTCACTAATAGTTTGCCAATCATCACCATTGTGAATTAAAAACTGATATTGGTTTTTTTTAACTATTACCCCCAACTGCAAATTATTTAATAATCCATAATCGGCAGCGAGCTGCAAAGCAGCTTGGAAACGTCGCGCTTCTTCTTTAACCTTGTCGTAGTCACTTCTAATATCAAATGACAAGCTGACGCTACTGAGAATGACCGCCATTAATACCATAACAAGCATAACTTCAAGCAGGGTAAAACCAGCTTGAAATCTTGCTTTGTTTGTCTGTCTATGGCGTCGAATCATTCAATTTATATCTTATAAAAAGTCGTTAACGTTCCAATTACCAATATCGTCTTCTGTATCTGCTTGGCCGTCAGGCCCCACAGAAAAGATATCAATTTTGCCGTACTCACCTGGGCTTAATAGTTGGTATTCATTCCCCCAAGGATCTTCCGGTAAACGTTTGATATAACCACCATCCGGAAAGTTTCGCGGCACAGGATCAATTGTTGGTTGATTCACTAATGCATCTAAACCTTGCTCTGTTGATGGATAAACATTGTTGTTGAGTTTATACATATCTAAAGCTTGTTCTAAGGTTACGATGTCAGTCGCGGCTTTTTTAACTTTTGCTTTGTCGCTCTCACCAATAAAGTTTGGCGCTATCATGCCCGCCAAAATACCAATGATAACCAACACCACCATAATTTCTAATATGGTAAAACCTTGTTGTTTTTTGTTTACTCTCATTCTTCTAACCTACCATTGAATTAAGCGCCATTATTGGCTGTAAAATTGAAATAACGATAAAAAAGACCACACCAGCCATAGACAAAACCATAGCTGGACCAATTACACTGAGCGTCATATTGACTAATGCTTCAAACTCTCTGTCTTGGTTATCCGCCGCCCGCGACAACATTCCTTCTAACTCACCACTTTTTTCACCACTGGCTATCATATGCAGCATCATAGGTGGAAAAAGTTTGGTTTGTTCTAATGACGCCCGCAAACTACTCCCTTCGCGTACGCGTAAACGAGCTTCTTGTATAGACTCTCGAATATAGTCATTAGTTAATACATCTGAAGCAATTTTCATACTTTCGAGTAAGGGGACCGCACTCGCAGTTAAAATACTTAGCGTTCGTGCGAATCGAGCCGTGTTTAACCCACGTGCGACTTTGCCAATCAATGGCATATTCAATAAAGTCTTGTGGTATTGGTACCTGAATTTCTCTTTTTTGACTAAGCGCTGAAACACGACCCCAGATAACATGATCAACAGCAGCATTGGCAAACCAAAATCAGATAAAAAATCACTGACTGCAATCATAAATTGGGTCGATGCTGGCAAGTCACCACCTAAACGATCAAACTGGGCAACAATTTTTGGTACCACTGACGTTAATAAGAAATACACCACAGTAAAAGCAACAACCATCAACATCACTGGATAGACGGAAGCTTGCTGTATTTTTGACTTTGTCTGCTGACGCTGCTCGGTATAATCTGCTAAACGCTCAAGTACAGTGTCTAAATGGCCTGACTTTTCACCTGCGGCAACCATTGCACAAAAAAGCTCGTCAAAAATGTGTGGGTACTCAGCCATACTATCCGCCAAGTTGTACCCCTCAGTAACCTTAGACCGCACCGCCATAATCATGCGCTCAACTCGAGGCGTTTCAGTTTGCTGTGCAACCGCTAACAAAGCTTCTTCGATTGGTAAACCAGAGGCAACTAACGTTGAAAGTTGTCGAGTTAATAAAGCAAGCTCTGCTGCTGATATTTTGCGCTCTATGCTAAACAAGCTTTGACCGCTGCCAGCGGATTTTTTCTCTTGTTCTGAGGCGGTGGTAACTTCAACGGGGATCAAGCCTTTTTCACGCAAAGCACTGCGCGCAGCCTTAGCGGTATCAGCTTCTATCACCCCTTTTTTATTGCGCCCTTTATTGTCCAGCGCTTTATATTCAAATGCTGGCACTGTAATTAATCCTCACGTGTTACACGAATAACTTCTTCCAATGAAGTTACCCCTTCTAAAACTTTGCTACATCCATCTTGGCGAATACTCGCGGTTGACTGACGAACTAATTTTTCAATGGCCTGCTCACCAGCTCCATTGTGGATCATTTCGCGAATTTCTTCGTTGACCACTAACAATTCATGTATACCCGAACGGCCACGATATCCTGTACCATTACATTCGGCACAACCTTTTGCGCTATAAATTGTTGTATTTGCCATCTCGTCTGCTGACAATGCTAAAATTTCAGCTTCACGAGCGTCGGGTTGATGAGGTTGTTTACAGTCAGGGCATAATGTACGAACAAGTCGTTGCGCAAGCACACCTAACAACGAAGACGACAATAAGAAAGGTTCAACGCCCATGTCTTCTAAGCGCGTAATTGCCCCTGCTGCGGTATTGGTATGCAGCGTCGACATAACTAAGTGACCCGTTAAACTGGCTTGCACTGCAATTTGTGCGGTCTCTAAATCACGGATCTCACCAACCATCACCACGTCTGGATCTTGACGTAAAATCGCACGCAAGCCTCGAGCAAAAGTCATATCCACTTTGGTATTTACTTGGGTTTGGCCTATGCCTTCTAATGCATATTCGATTGGATCTTCAACTGTTAGGATATTTCTATCATCTGAATTGAGTTCAGATAGACCCGCGTACAAGGTTGTTGATTTACCTGAACCTGTTGGACCCGTTACCAATATAATACCGTGCGGTTTATGGATAAGTCCGCTGAATAAATCGCGATTTGCTTGAGTCATGCCTAAATCTTTTAGATCTAAGCGTGCATTGTTTTTATCTAATAAACGCAACACCGCACGTTCACCATGACTTGACGGCATGGTACTCACACGCACATCCACCGCGCGACCAGCAATTCTCAAACTGATACGACCATCTTGCGGTACACGCTTTTCTGCTATGTCGAGTTTAGCCATAACTTTAATACGTGAGATCAATACTGACGCCAGTTTGCGATTGGGCTTTAATACTTCACGGAGAATACCGTCTACCCGAAAGCGTACTTTCAACTCTTTCTCAAAAGTTTCTATATGGATATCCGATGCACCCTCTTTAATAGCTTCACTTAACATGGCGTTAATCAGCTTGATAATCGGCGCATCATCTTCATTTTCGAGTAAGTCTTCGGTTTCAGGTAATTCATCTACCAGCGAGAATAAATCAGCTTCATTGCCTATATCTTCCATTAATTGGCGAGCTTCAGAAGAATCTCGCTGATAAGCAGTGGTTAATTTAAGCTCAAACTCATCTTTTGCAACTTTCTCTAGTCCAAAAGGTTGGGCTAAAAATCGACGGATCTCAATCAACGAACTGGTTGTAACGTCAGGCCGACAAATAGCTAACCATGACGCATCATCTTGCTTTTCCAACAATACGCCATGACGATTGGCAAAACTAAAAGGCACTCGAGATGCGCCTATTGGCAATGCATCTTCTAGCACGTCTTCAGCATCAGCAACCGACTCGCCTTGGGTAAAAGGCGCTTGCTCTAGTGTTTCTTCTGCTAGTTCATCTGCAAACTTAGAATCAGTCATTCGCTTTAATCTCGCTGCGCTTCATCTTTTTTCAGATACTCGTCTAGTGCACCTTTTTTTATCAGGTAATCTTCGAATGACGGTGGCAGTGCCATTGAATCATCCCAATCCGGTAAAACTGAAATATCATCGCTGTAAGATAAGAAGTTGCCGTTTGCACGACGATCTAACTGTTGAGCTCGCATAAAGTTATATTTTCGATGACTGATTTTATTTTGACTCAAGCCATCTCGAATAATGGTTGGGCGAATAAACACCATTAAGTTACGTTTGCGTTTGGTATTGCTGGTTGACTTAAATAAGTTGCCTATAATTGGGATATCACCTAACAAAGGTACTTTAGAGACACTTTCTTGAATATCTTCATCAATTAAGCCACCCAATACAATAGTGCCACCATCTTCAGCCATCACGGTCGTTTTAATTTCACGCTTGTTAAAACTAACATCGATACCTGTTGCGCCGGCAACACTTGAGACTTCTTGCTCAATGGTGAGCATAACTGCATCCCCTTCATTTATTTGAGGGGTAACTTTTAATTTGATCCCGACTTCTTTGCGCTCTACCGTTTGGAAAGGATTCGTGTTTGAGCTAGACGCGGTTGCGCCTGTAATCGTCGGCACTTCTTGACCGACAATAAACGAAGCTTCTTGATTGTCTAAGGTGGTTAAACTAGGTGTTGCAAGAATATTTGAGTTGGTTGCTGTGGTAACCGCTTGTAAAACCGCACCCCAGCCATCTTTAATCACACCAACCATAGTGCCGTTAATGCCGCCCAATAGAGAAGCTAAGGTACCAAAGTCACCTTGAATTTCTTTACCTTCGGTAATACTAGCAATAACTCGGTTGCCGTCATCATCATAAATAGGTTGACCTGCAGCATCTGTACGGTAAGTGATATCATCTGGTTCTTTACGTGTTCTAGCTTGTTCAGCACCAACAGCCAAAGCACCAATTGGTGTTGAGTTGGTAAACTGTACCATACCGCCTTCTTCACTTATCCATTGCACACCTAAGTTAAAGCCGTCACCTTCAAAGACTTCGACAATAATCGCTTCAACCTGTACTTGCGCGCGACGAATATCAAGTTGACGAATAACTGCTTCTAGTGAACGCATCATATCGGGTTCAGCTGTGATAACCAAAGCATTGCTATCTGGGTGTGCGTCGATACTGACATCACGCGCACTACTGCTGCTACTGCGCTTATTGCTACCACCTGCTTTATCTTCAGCAATACTGCTACTAACACCCTGTAAAACTTTTACTAAATCTTCAGCTTTAGCGTATTTCAAATAATAAACTTTAGTATTGCCGTTGGTTTCTAATTCGCTGTCCAAGCGCATAATCATGTCTATTGTACGTTGGCGCGCTTTACCTTCACCACTAACAATAACACTATTGGTTCTATCATCGGCAACTACTTTGGGGATCAGGTTGTCCGGTGTGCGGTCTTTGGCTGAATTTTTGGTTAATGTATCGATAATACGCACCATTTCACTGGCTGACGCATATTTAAGCTTGACGATTTCAACCTCTTGGTCACCTGCCTGGTCGACACGGCGAATAATTTCCGCAAGGCGATTAACGACCGCAGCTCGGCCAGTTAACATAATGACGTTAGAAGGGTCGTAGTGCACTACATTACCACCACCCGCTTGGTCATTTAGCTGACGTAATAATGGAGAAAGCTCTTTAACCGATACGTTGTACACTTGCACAACACGCGTAACCATGGCATCGCCATCACCACCTTCGTCTGATTCAACAACCGGAATAGCTGAAGTTTTAGCGTCTTTGTCACGAATTACCTTTAATACACCGTTGGACATTTCAACAACTGCGTAATCGTAAACTTCCAATACATTGAGGAAAAACTGAAAATACTGCTCTTCGTTTAATAAATCGTAACTACGAACATTGATTTTGCCACGTACATTAGGGTCAACAATAATAGTTCGCTTCAAATTTTTACCAACAATGTTGATAAATTCATTGATGTCTGTGCCTTTAAAGTTTGGTGAATATTCTGCTGCAATTACATTAGGTGCAGAGAAGGCCAAAAAAGCCGATAAAGTTAGCGCAGATAATTTATTAGTTAGTGCTGGGCGCTTATTAATACTCATGCCCTTTTGCTCCGTAATCATTTTTAAATTCATTTTAATACAACGAGATAAATATTTGACGGACTGAGCCATCTCGTTCGACCATAATGCTTGCTTCTTGCGCGTCCTTTAATTGCGCCATAGCTTGCATTGCTTGTGACAGGTTAGTCAGATCATAGCCATTTATTTCAATAGCGATATCACCTGCATTTAATCCAACAGATTGGAATAATTTGGGATCTTTTCCCGGATATAGCCTATATCCAACCAGCTCTCCTTGACGGCGAACCGGTGAAACTTTGATATAGTCAACTAATTTACCTGGGTCGGCAAATGCATCTTCGCGTAAATTTTCCAATGCTTCTTTGTCTTCACCAGAAATATTCGCTTGATCAGTTGTATCTGGTTGTACTGCAACTTCAACCGTTTGATTATTTTCTTGGGCTGATTCAGCGGCCAACGCACTATACTCTTGACCCTCAAGCATCAGGGTCTCACGGCGACTAGACTGCTCAATGATAATGCGGTCTGGGTAAATCTCACGCACGACAGCCCGAGTACCATCAATTTTTTCATCTAACCCATAAACATCTTGCGAGCCACTTTTTTCAATGATTGCGGCTGCTAATTCTGGATCAGAACTTGGTACAACACCCGTTAACTTCAAGTTGAGCGTGGTAACAGGCGCATCTTCGACCGGCCTAGTTTGCACAACAGGTGCCGCAGAATAATCACCAAACAAGTTCAAGTTAGTAATTCGGTTAATATCTGCAACCACGGTATTAGCCGCAGCTGTACTAGCTGAGCGCAAGTTAATCGCTGCCGCATTCGGCTGCGGGAACAGCTTCCAAGTAATATTAGCAAGCAGCCAAGCAATATAAATTAGCAATAATAGGCTAACGGCTAAGCTGAATTTTTGTTGTGGTAGTTTTTTGGCTAACTCTAAACCCTGATGAATTTTGTCTTGCAAAGTATTTAAACCAAATTTGTTAATGCCTTAAATGGGCTAACGTAGTGAAAAATATGCGGTAGCCCGTTATTGTCGCAACAGAATGTTACGTTTTTAATAAATTTGCAACCTGAATTCCGTGTTAAACCAATATTCATCGCTGCTTATATCTTTTGTGGACGCAGTTTAACAGATACAATATAGCCAATCTACTCGAAGCACGTTGTTTCACGGGTAGTTTAGGTATAACTGTTTTCAATGCTAAATTCTGGTAGTTAGTAAGTAGATGGGCAATAAAAGTTCAAAACAAAATCCAACAAGCCAAGCAATGCGCTTGGATAAATGGCTATGGGCAGCACGTTTTTTTAAAACTCGCTCTTTGGCTAGAAGTATGATCGAAAATGGCAAAATTAAATATAATGGTCAGCGATGCAAAGCTAGTAGAACTGTGGAAGTCGGCGCACTATTGACCATACAACAAGGTTTTGATGAGAAACAAATCAGTGTTTTAGGGTTATCTGACAACCGTTTAAGTGCTCCATTAGCTCAAGAACTTTATCAGGAAAGCGCAGAAAGCATTAAAAAACGTAGCGAACAAGCTGAGTTACGTAAACTGCAGCATTCAGTCAATCCTCGACCTGACAGTAAACCGGACAAAAAACAACGTCGCCAACTTATTGAAGCTAAACAGCACAAACTTGGACAATAAAGATGAATACGCCAGATCAATTAAACCGCTATATATTTGAAGAGATGAATGTACGCGGCGAGCTTGTACAGCTTGCCGAAAGCTATCAGCAAATGCTGAAAAATCACCACTATCCAGACAGTATTAAGCACATCATTGGAGAGCTGTTCGCAGCAACCAGTTTATTGACCGCCACCTTAAAGTTTACGGGCGATATTGCTGTGCAAATCCAAGGTAATGGACCTGTATCGTACGTTGCAATTAACGGTACAGACAAACAAGCTTTACGTGGTGTTGCACGCTTTAGTGAAGCACCAAAAGATCTGAACTTGTCTAGCGCATTCGGTGATAAAGGTTTTATGGTAATCACCATTACGCCTGAAAAGGGCGAACGTTATCAAGGAATTGTTGCACTTGAACAAGAAACCATTGCTGGATGTTTGCAAGATTACTTCCGCCAGTCTGAACAATTGGACACCCATATTTGGTTATATACTGATACCAAACAAGCACTTGCTGCAGGCATGTTACTACAACGACTACCAGGTGAAGAAAAAGAGCAAGATGATGCAAATATGGAACACCTAGCCCAGTTAACCTCAACAGTAAAACATGACGAAATATTCAGTTTAGCAGCTCAAGATTTGCTTTATCGTTTATATCACCAAGAACGGGTTAAAGTTTTTGAGCCACAGTCAGTTACTTTTCACTGCGGATGTTCGAAAGACAAAACTTACAATGCATTAGCCAGTATTCAACCAAACGAACTGACTGCTATTTTGCAAGAAGAAGGTAAAATAGAAGTTAAATGTGAATACTGTTTAACCAAGTATAGTTTTGTTGAAAACGATTTGGCCGACTTGCTAAACAAGCCTCAACATTAGCCTGCCGCACAAATAACAAGGGCGCTTAGTGCGCCCTTGAATTATAAAACACGTCAAACAATCCTGTACTATATTATTCCATTTGATGTTGAGAGGTCGGTCGTGGGTGCTTTACACATCGCTTTATCAAACATATAACTGCCATAGATAACCCCGCAGCCACAGGTGCTGCAAGCCAATCAAAGTAGGCAGCTTTAACAAACACAAGTTGATATAACAAAACTAGAACAAAGACAACAAAACCCGTTCTAAAAATATCTTGCCAAGTAATTTGCATATCAAACTCCTTCTAATCCATCGCCAAAACTGTCACCTGCCCTGAACATTTTTTAAGCAGGTTAATAATAAAGACTAGACTCAATGGAGTATTTTCGCAAACTAATTTAACAAACTTTTAAAACTCTCTTCCTCGTGTAATGTTTCAAACATTGTTTCTTGGGTTAGCTCAGCGGATAAGGCTGGTGATTTTTCCAAAGCGGTACGAATATCTTCAACTGCCACATCCACCTGGCCTAAGGCAGCATAAGCACAAGCACGCTGCCAATACGCCAGTGCATAATCTTCATCTAATTCAATCGCTTTAGTCGACAAGTTCAATGCCCATTCGCACTCGCCTAGCTCTAACACAGCATCCGCTTTATAAGTAATCGCCTCAACATCATCGTTATTGAGCTCTAAAATTTCATCGTATAGTTTAACTTTTTGCTGCGGATTATTTTCTAAACCGGAACGCATCCACAATGCGTGTAGTTGATTTGCACGGGCTATTTCTTCTTGGGTTGAGATAATCTGTTCAGAACGCCGTTTCAACTTTTCTTCTACATCAGCCAAGCGTTTTTCGTATTCTAAACTGACTGAGCTGACCTTACTGGCAACATGCTCTTCGATTTGTGTTTTAATGTCTCGCAATGAACGCCACCCCATCAAAACCAAAACCGACGCCGCTGCAGTAATGATAAAAAACACATTATTCACAGTGTCTGCGGTATAACGCAATGCACGGTCAGATGACTCAAGTTTGGCATTCGCAAGCTTTTCGGTAAATTGCGCTTCTAACGCGATTTGCTGTTGGCGAATTGTTTTAACCTCATCCAACAAATAGCGTTCGATAAACGGGGTGTAGAGTGGCTGCTGTAGGTTATCAATTTTTTCTTCAAGTCTCTCAACCTGTTCGGCTTTAGACTCAGAGGCTTGCTCAGCTGCGTGCGCTTGTGCCAGTATACTGGCACAACACAGGATCAATAGACCCACAAGCTGATTAATTTTACGCATAGTCAGCCTCTTTTGTTTGAGAACCCGTCGCTTTACAAAAATAAAATACCGCTAACCCCACTAAAATACCGGCTAACCCTTCATATACTTGATTATGCCAATCGAGTTGTCGCCAAGCTAGTGCAACGGCCACAGAACTAAACACAACGGCTAATGCTTGCATTTGGTTAACTCGCCAACCAAGAATTAAACCGATCAACATAGGCGCTAGTGCACAACCAAGTGCCGACCAAGCAAAAACAACTAGAGTAAAGACACTTTGTTTAGCAAACATAGCGACTAACAAGGTGATCAATGTAATTGAGAGGGTAATGAGCTTAATTACTTTAGTATTGGTGACAGGTTTATTTAAACAGTCTTGCGAAAATGCTGCTGAACAGCTCAATACAAGTGAATCAGCGGTGGATAAAGTCGCGGCAAATATGCCCGCTAGGATCAACCCAACCAGCCATCCAGGAAGGAGTTCGACCGCCATCATAGGTAAAGCTAATTCAGCATCAAATGTCGCTTGGTTATCCAATAAAATTCGGCTCAGCAAACCAACACAAGTAGCCATTGCGTAAAAAACACTAAACCAGAGGTAGTACCACATCCGCATAGTGCGTATGTTTTGTTTAGTATCTAGTGCAATAAAACGAACCATTATATGTGGTTGACCAACGACAGAAAAACCAGCAAACATCCAACCTATCGCAAAGGCAACAACACCCAGTTGATTATCAAAAATCAGTCCATCTGGTGTGAGGTCAAAAAAGCCATCAACTTGTTGCAACTCGTCAACCACTTGGCTTATGCCACCAATATGCGTCACTGCAACAAATAACAAAATACTCATGGCTGCTACCATGACGAAAGACTGTGCAGCATCTGTCCAAATCGATGCTCTTATACCACCTGCAAAACAATATGCTGCGACCATAACCGCAACTAAAATCGCCCCCATCCAGATTGGCCAATCAAGCAACACATGCAAAGCTTTACTACCTGCAATAAACTGTGCCGCGGCATAAGCTGTCATTAGAATTAACGCTGTCCACGACAAAATACGCCGCAATAGTTGAAAATGCTCACCTTGCCATAAACTAACCAGAGACATAACTGACACGGCCCCAGTAGCTTTAGCGTGCTGCTGAACTTTTTGATGAATATAAAAAGAGGCAATTAAATCACCAGCAATCCAGCCAACCATCAACCAAATCGCTGACAAACCGGCATAATAGGTGTAACCAATAACACCAATAAACATATAACCACTGTTATTGGTTGCAACTGCAGATAAACCTGTTAACCAGGCAGAAACACCTCTTCCGGCTAAATAATAATCATCTTTACTTTTGCTGGAAAACTTGGCTGAGCTTAAACCAATAAGCGCAAAACAAGTTAAAAAAACAATAAAACTAACTAACATAATACGCCCTCAAGCGAATTGACACTTAATACGTAACCATCCATTTCTATAGGCTGCTCAATTCGGTGATTTTGCAGCTCCACATCTAGAAAAATTTTATTGTCATCACTCAACTGCATAAAAGCTTTTCGGCCTATATCAGCCAGCAACATTACCACATCACTCCGACAAGCCACAGATTCAACCAGCAGTTGCAATGCTTGCTTAGTGTCTTTGTTGTAGCAAATATCAGACGCGACAATTAAGTCGGTGTCATCAAGAATCGCTTCACTGATATCCTCAATGGCGATTGTTTGACTATCCACTTCGGTATCATTGTGCCCGGCTAAAGATTGCTGATAAGGTTTTAAGTTTTCATCTAAATCACTGGCTATCACTTCTGCGTTGTAATGCTTATTCATAAAAACGCTTAGCGCTCCCCAGCCAGCACCTATTTCAAGTACTTTTAGTTGGCGTTTAAATGGCACGTCTTTAAGAATATTCATCAGTAGGAAGTTTGATTGCCAAACTTTAGATGCGTAGTGTTGAGGGACAAAACCATCCTCCACGAGTGCTTGCACGTCAGGATGGTTTGGTTTAAAAATATTGACGCCAAACGCCCAAAAATTATTTGAGCGTCCGCGTACTTGGGTTGTGCGGTATTTAATATTAAACCTCTGGCGCTGTTTCAACTAAGTGTTGATGCAGAGCAATGACCGCTTGGTCAAAGTGCTTTTCGTCTAACACAAATTGAATATCAACTTGTCGCATTGATTGGTGTAGCGCCTGAATACTAATACCCTGTTCAGCGATTGCTTTAACTGCTTTAGCCAACATACCCGCTTCTTGCATATCACTACCGATAGCTGAAACGATGCACACTTTGCGTAAGTTGATTTCAGCTTCAGGGAAGTATTTCTCAAGCAACACTAATAAACGCTTAGCTTTTTTCAAGTTACAGCTTAAATAATGGGTGATGCTATTGGCGGTCACATCTTTACTGACCATTTCGATTTTAAGCTCGTTAATAATAGATAAAATCTTAACATCGAATTTATTAACCTGCCCCATCATATCCTGATCAAACAATTCAAACGCATAAACTTGCTGACGACCAGCAACAATTTCCACTTTAGGTTTGTCACTCACGTAAGTTGAGGTAATCAGTGTACCTTTGTGCTGAGGTTCAAAGGTATTTTTAACCCGTAAGGATATTTCTGATTGACGTAACCCTTTAGCTGCACGCGGGTGAATAGCTTCCATCCCTAAGTTCGCAAGTTGGTCTGCTACATCATAGTTAGTCATACCAATCGGAACCACTTTGTCTTCACCAACTAACTTAGGATCGGCACTACTTAAGTGGTACTCTTTGTGAATAATCGCTTCGTTCGCCTGAGTTAATACTGCAATTCGGCTGAAGGTCATTTCACTGTAACCACGATCAAAGGTTGCCATTAAACCTTTTTCACTATGGCAATAACCCGTAGCAATTGGCAAACATTCACGTAAATCAAGCGAAAAGAACGCATCTTTAATCAACTCATCCATATCAACAGCTTTATCGATATTCCAACCCGTTAGGTCAACAAATACCGCATTCACGCCTTCTTTTTGTAATAAGTGCGCCATATTCCATGCACTATGAGCTTCACCGATACTCGCCAACATTTCTCTTACTTTGGCTAAATGGTCATCCAACTCAAAATGGCCATGCTGACACAGGCTGTTTAAATCTGCTAAAGCGCGTTCAGCATCATCTAAACGACGTAAAATAAATTTGTCCGCTTTATTTTTTAATTGACCATCACCAAACAGTTCTTGGTTGATATCCAACATTTTTTGTCTAACCAAAGCAAAAGCTTCTATCCAGCTTTGATCTTCCTCGGCTTGAGCAAAACGGCCATAAACACCTGGCTCAGCGGTTTTTTTATGCTCTAACAATAAGTTGGTGATACCCGCATATGCTGATACAACAAAAACTCTTTGATAAGGATTTTTCAGCGCTGGATTAAAAATAATATTGTCACGCACCGCTTCATATTGGCTCATCGAAGTGCCGCCAATTTTTTCAACAGTATGGTTGTTCGAAACCTGCATTGTTCGTTCTCTATAAAATTTATTTAATTAGTCGAAAGGATAACGTAGCGACTGCTCTGAAGGCAGTCGCTATCTAGACAGGGGAATTAATCGCTTACTGTTTCTGCTTCTAACGGGTAAGCGCCCGTTTCATCATGTACTTCTTTGCCGTTTAATGGTGGATTAAACACACAAGCCATTTTCATTTCAGTAGTGGCTCTGAGTATATGCTTGTCATGTTTATCTAAGATATAAATCACACCAGGCTTAATTTGATGAACTTCGCCAGTTGCTAAATCTTCAACCGAACCCGTACCTGAGACACAATACACTGATTCCAGGTGATTTTGGTAGTGTAAATGCAACTCAGCATCTTTGAAGATGGTCGTAATATGGAATGAGAATCCCATATTGTCATCTTTCAAAATTAAACGTGTACTGTCCCATCCTTCGCTTACAATTTTACGCTCAGACTGTTCAGCTTTAGCTAAATCTCTAACTATCATTTTTAACTCCTAAACCTTAGCCTAGCTAGCCATTTTCAAGCTAGTATTAAACTCTTCAGCAATTGCTTCAACAACAATTTTTAAGCCTTTTTCTAGGTCTTGCGTTTCAATAGTTAATGGACAGAAACACTTAACCACTTGGCCTTGATTACCAGCAGTTTCAATAATCAGACCTTTCTCAAATGCACGAGAGGTAATGCTATCGGCAATATCACCAGTTCTAAATTCAATGCCTTGCATTAAACCGCGGCCTTTTAAACGAGCATGGGTTACACCCAATTCATCGACAACTGATTGGAAATAGCTGTGGACTAATTCAGCTTTTTGCTGAATTTCTTTTTCAAATTCTTGGTCTGCCCAATACGTTTCTAATGCAGTTTTAGCAGTAATAAAAGCATGGTTATTACCACGGAAGGTACCATTATGCTCACCTGGTGCCCACTCATCTAATTCTGGTTTGAATAAAACGATTGCCAATGGCAAACCAAAACCACTTAACGACTTAGACAAAGTCACAATATCTGGTTTTAAACCTGCTTCTTCAAAACTGAAGAATTTACCCGTACGGCCACAACCGGCTTGAATGTCATCAACAATCAATAGTGCGCCGTGTTTCTTAGCTAAATTCTGTAGACCTAACAACCACTCAGGAGTTGCTACGTTTAAGCCACCTTCGCCTTGTACTGTTTCAACAATAAAAGCTGCCGGCGCATCAATACCACTTGAAGGGTCTGACAATTGTTTGTCGAGCATTTTCAAGGTGTCAGCGTTATAACCGTAATAACCACAGTATGGCATACGAGTCACACCCGATAATGGAATAGACGCACCACCTCGGTGATGTTGGTTACCAGTTGCACTAACAGCACCAAGTGTAACCCCATGGAAACCATTGGTAAAACTAATCACATTAGTACGGCCAGTTACTTTACGTGCTAACTTAAGTGCGGCTTCTACAGCATTTGCACCAGTTGGGCCAGTAAATTGAACTTTATAGTCTAAGCCACGCGGCTTCAAAATTACGTCTTGCAAAGTTTGCATAAATGCTGCTTTTGCATCTGTGTGCATATCTAAACCATGCGCAACACCGTCTTGCATAATATAGTCGACTAACGCTTGCTTTAATTCATCCTGATTATGACCGTAGTTTAATGAGCCAGCACCAGCAAGAAAGTCTAAGTAAGCATTGCCTTCGTTGTCATATAAATACGCGCCTTTTGCTCGGTTAAAAGTAACCGGGAAAGAGTTAGCATAACACTGTACGTTAGATTCCATCTGTTTAAAGATACTCATAAGGTTTCCTCTTTAATTTTGATCATGCGTTTAGCATTGGTAGAAATTGGACCGATCTTAAATAAATACTCGTCGGCATGTTTACCGCCAAAATGAATGTCACGCACGAAATAACTCGACTCAGCGCAAGCGGTATTTAACTGACTAGCCAATTTACGAAAAACAGAGCGTGAAGCTTGATTGTCTTTAGTAATTGTTGTCTCAAGGTGAGTTACCTCACTACAAACAGCTCGAGACAATAAATGATTTAACATTTTGAATGCTAAAGATTGGCCTCTGGCTTTTTCAGATACAGCCATTTGCCAAATAAAAATCGTGTTTACTTGCTGCGGGTTGATATAGGCAGATACCCAACCAACAACCTCACCTTCAAGCTCAGCTATCACACAAGTTTCAGAAAAGTGAGCACATTGCAATAAATTGCAATATACAGAATTTGTGTCTAATGGCGGGCAAGGGCGGGCAAGCCGCAATTAGTTGATTTACTTCATAGCCATCTTCGGCTGTTGGACAACGAAAGCTTAGTTGTCCTTTTTCATTTTGATTTCGACTCATATCGAACAATTAATATCTCAATTTATTTTCAATAAAAATATTTAGATGTCTAAATATTGTTTTATATAGTACACTAAACATTATTAATAAATCCAGCGTTAATTTTTCATTTGGAGGTTTCAGTTGAATAAATGGGTAGCATTTCTAATAAACGATACGAGATACTGCTGTAACATCCAACAAATAAAGGAGGTTATACCCTACTCAGCGTGCAACCCCTTTCCAGGCTCGAATGAATATGCAGAAGGCATACTCAATATTAGAGGTGAAATAATTACGATCATTAGTGGTGAAAAATTACTTTGTGATAAAAATATTACACAACAAAATAATATTTTAATCATAGAGAACGACCGTCAGGAAAGAATTGGCTTAACCGTCGACAAAGTGGATCGAATTGTTGAATTTGATCCAGCTGAAATTGACACAGGTGTAGACACCACATCTCCCAACACAACCTGGGTAATAGGCACAATTAACGATGCAAACGACTTAACCGTAGTAGTCGACTTTGCAGATCTTGCCGCCCAACAATCTTCGGAAGTCGAATAAGCTATAGTTTATGTTTATAATGCAGAATAATTTACAATCACGAGTGGAAGACATTTTGGCTCAAGTAGAACCCATTGAAGAAGTATTGGTCACATTGCGTCGACTTATCCGTGCAACTGATTTGCACTCAAAACAATTGGTAAAAACTTCTGGTATTACCGCACCACAGCTGTTGTTATTGCGAGCAGTGCAAGAAAAAGGTGAAGTAACCATAGGTGAAATTGCCAACGAAGTAAGTCTTTCGCAAGCAACAGTTACAAGTATTTTGGATAGGCTCGAAAAACGCGAGCTAGTTTATCGAGTGCGTTCAAACCAAGATAAACGCAAAGTACATGCCTACTTAACAGATGCAGGCCAAGAATTATTAAGCGAAGCTCCGCTGCCTTTACAAGAGCATTTTGTTCGTCAATTTAAAGACTTAAAAGAATGGGAACAGTTAATGATACTGTCTTCATTACAGCGTGTCGTACAAATGATGGACGCACAACATTTAGATGCAGCACCTATGCTTGAAGTTGGCGATTTAACCGCTTATCTAAATCAAAACAAACAGTAACTCGATTCGGTTAATAGCTGCTATAGTCACTATACAACGGATTGATAGATTTAATGCCTACGAGTAATTGTCATTTGCCTATCAATCTTTTATCTTTGTTAGCAAATTTTTACACGTCCCCAAAATAAATGGAGAACAAAATGAAAGTTGCAGTTATTGGTGCGGCTGGTGGTATCGGCCAAGCATTAGGTCTATTGTTAAAGTTAAACTTACCTGCAGGCTCTGCATTAAGTTTGTATGATATTGCCCCTGTAACTCCGGGTGTTGCAAAAGATTTAAGCCACATCCCAACTGATGTTGAGGTAACTGGTTTTGCAGGCGAAGATTGCACACCAGCATTAGAAGGTGCTGATGTTGTATTGATTTCGGCAGGTGTTGCACGTAAGCCTGGTATGGACCGTGCTGACTTATTCAACATCAACGCTGGTATTATTAAATCGTTAGCTCAAAAAGTTGCGGATGTATGCCCTAAAGCATTATTAGGCATTATCACTAACCCTGTAAACACAACTGTACCAATTGCAGCAGAAGTTTTGAAAAAAGCAGGTGTTTACGACCCTAAACGTTTATTCGGTGTAACAACTCTTGACGTTATCCGCGCTGAAACTTTCATCGCAGAAGCAAAAGGTAAATCAACTCAAGATATTAAAGTTGACGTAATTGGTGGCCACTCAGGTGTAACTATTTTACCTTTATTGTCTCAAGTTGAAGGTGTTTCTTTCACTGATGAAGAAATCGCAAGCTTAACAACACGTATCCAAAACGCTGGTACTGAAGTTGTTGAAGCTAAAGCTGGCGGTGGCTCTGCAACCTTGTCTATGGGTCAAGCAGCGGCACGTTTTGGTTTATCTTTAATTAAAGGTTTACAAGGCGAAGATGTGATTGAATGTGCATACGTTCAAGGTAGTGGTGACAATGCACCTTTCTTCGCTCAACCAGTTAAACTAGGTAAAGACGGCGTTGAAGCTATTTTAGACTATGGTTCAATCAGTGCTTTTGAACAAAAAGCATTAGATGACATGTTACCAACATTACAAGGTGACATTGAAAAAGGCGTAGAATTCGGCCAAGCTGAATAATCAGCTTTCCAATATATACCCTATCTAGCCGAAACAGAGTTAATAACTATGTTTCGGCTTTTTTGTATTATACTCCCCCATCTGAACACCACTACAAACAACGAATCCCTATGAGAATTAGCCGAATATATCATCCAACCAGTCTTAAAATTGGTGAAACTGTCCAGCTATCTGATGATGCAGCTAACCATGTTGGTAGAGTTTTGCGTCAACAGCCTGGCCACCCTCTGGTGTTGTTTAATGGCGATGGTTATGATTATTCCGCCGTGATCAGTGAAAGTACTCGTAAACGTGTCACTGTTGATATCCATTCAGCTGAGAAAAACCTAACTGAATCACCGCTAAAAATCGAGCTTCTACAAGTGATCTCGCGTGGAGATAAGATGGATCTAACTATTCAAAAGGCGGTCGAACTTGGTGTTAGTAGCATTACACCTATTATTAGCGAACGTTGCGGGGTAAAACTCAACGCTGAACGGTTTGCTAAAAAAATAGAGCAATGGCAAAAAATTGTTTATTCCGCCTGCGAGCAATGTGGTCGTGCTGTGGTACCAAAAGTTAAAGAGATTCAAGACATCAAACCTGCATTAGCAAGCACCTTTTCTGGCCTAAGGCTAAATTTACATCCACAAGCGCCGATTGGTATTCGCCAGCTCAACCACAGCGAAACCAATATTCAGTTGCTTATAGGCCCTGAGGGTGGATTAAGTGACGAAGAGATAGAGTTAGCGCGCGAGCATGGTTTTACCGACATTTTGATGGGACCTAGGGTACTTAGAACTGAAACCGCCGGCTTAGCTGCAATCAGTATGCTGCAATGTACCCTAGGTGATATGGGATAACTTATCCGTTAAAAGAATTTGCTAAGTTTGTCTTTAACCTTATCTTTGAGTTTGTCTTTCTGTTTTTCTTTAAACGAGTCAATCTTAGCATCCAACAACTTTTGTAAACTACCTTCGGTATCATCTATCCAATCCGATAAGTCACCAATTTGCGCTAGCTGCTGCTCTGACATATCCAATTTGTCAGCCATTTTCGCATTGAGCTGACTTTGGTACTCTGCTTTTAACTTATCTAGCTCGGCATTTGCCGACGCTTTGACGCTATCTTTAACTATATTGTCTAGCGCTGAATTAATGTTAAAGCTTGGTGAACTGACAGGGCCGGTTAAATTAATCTCAGCTGGAATCGCCTCTTGTTGATTTAAAGCAGCAATTACCTGCTTCATCCAACGAGAAGAGGAGCTAGTGGAAAACTCAGGCTGAATTAAATCAAGTACCGTATTAGCGTCAAGCGAGCCTGCCTGATATGCCATCTCACCTTTACCCGTTAAGACAGTTTGTTGTAGGCTAAATTTAGCATTTGAACTTGTGTCTTTAGCAACCTTTAGCTGGTCAAATTGCCAATCAGCTTCACTGGTTATACTCGAATCTTCTGCTACCCAATAGTCAACTTTGCCTTGCAGGCTGCCTTGCGCAAATGAGTCGGAATAAGCGGTCAATCGGCTTGCACCTGTTTTTTTCCAATGTTGTACATGAATATCTTCAAGGGTTAACCAAATGGTTCCTTTGGCATTAAGCAGTTCTATTTTACCTTGTTCAATTATCCAATCTGGTATTGGATTTTCTTCGTCAAAATGAATAAACTGGCCAACACTTTCTACGGTCGACTCTGCACTGTCTTGACCTTTGTTAATAAAAGGTTTTAGCACCTGATAAGCTTTTTCTGCATACTGATAATAACTTCTAGCTGACTCACCAAACAAAATGTGTGCTAAGTCTTCCGCTTCAAATGTTTCTAACTGGTAAGTTTCTTTTACTTGCTGCCAATCTTGCGCTGGCGCATCTTTCAACGCTTTGCTTGCATGCTTGAGTTTTGCATTGCTATCACTCAGCTGGTCTTTAGCGGCTTTTAATATCGCTTTATCTTGTTTGATCTCAGCTTTAAGTTCATCTAGCTGCTGCTTTAACTGGGCTAAATCTTCAATATTGCTAACTTCTGCGTCCGTCAATCGTTTAATTTTAGCTTCGTATTGTTTTAATTTAGTTTTATCTGGTAGTTGAGCTTGAATCGCTTTAATTTTCGATTTTTCTTCGTCTACTGCGAGCTGCAGCGCCTTGGCTTTTTCAACTGTAATCAGCTCACTATTATTCAGCAGTGTTTTTACATCAGGAATAGATGCTTTGACCTCATCGATTTTGCTCGGCTGATCATCTTGTACTTGTTCACTCGCTTGCTCATCCGCTAGATAAATCTCGCCCACTTGTGCACGTTGGCTATCAAACTGTAACTGGGTAACTTGCAGGTCAGTAATTAAGGTTTTCCCTAACAAATATTGCCACAGGTCAATCGCTGCAATTGCGTTAGCAAATTCCACCACATTATTATTTGGGTTTTGCTTGTCGGTTACTTGAAGACCAACAATTTCCATGCTCACAGGAGACCAATTTATATTCACCTCGGCAACATTGATTTCTGCGCCATAATAATGTTTACCTGCCTGCTCAATTGCAAACTTAATCAGCGTACCCGCGAATACATAAACACAGGCAGCTAACAGGGCAATAACCGCAATAAAACCAACAAAACCTTGCCATCTTAGATACTTTTTCATGCACCACCGCCCTGAACTTTTAGGTAAAACTGATAGAATCTTGAACCTTTAAGCATTTGCACTATTTTTAATTTCATCACGAATGCCATAACATGCTCTCGGTATTTAACCACCAGCACTTGAGTCAACATTGCAATCGGCACAAACAAGATACCAGCAATAATAAAAGCGCCTAAAGTTAAAGTATGATGAAAATGAGCCAGTTTAAATAAAGTGATTTGGTATGCGCTATGCCACAAGCCATGCAAGGCGTTTTCTGTGAGTAACGCTTGTCCTAATGCAGCAAACAGTGGCGCAGTTAAAGCTCCAATTAAAGCAAAAACACCCCAGCTGACAAAAAAACTACCTAAATGCACTCGAATTAAAAATGCCAGCAATAAAACAATAAGATTATGTAAACTGAATAAAGGCGTTAAACCTATTACCATCCCTAATGCAATCGCATAAGCGATTTGCCTCGGGGAGCTTTCTGAGTTGAGTGCAATAAACACTTTGATGATTTGAGTGAGCATAATGCGTTTTTCCCTACGTATTAAATAGCCATATTAAATCGTTAGTTTTGGAACATACTGTTGCTGCGCTAAACAGACTTGGTTACGTCCATTTGCTTTAGCATCGTACAAAGCCTGGTCGGCAATATCAATCCACTGCGAAAAATCTTTAATGTCACTGGTTAACACTGCAATACCTGCGCTAACCGTCAAACTGATATTTAATTGTTTGCAGGTTTGCAAACTCTCTTTTTGTAAAAAAATCCTAAATGCATTTGCGATATCTTCGCTTGAGTGTGGATCGGCATTTGGTATTAAAACACCAAATTCTTCACCACCATACCGTCCTAATATGGCATTTGTACCGTTAAAAAACGATTTTAAAGCATCAGAAAAAGCAATTAGTACTTTATCACCGACCAAATGGCCATGGTTGTCGTTTATCGCTTTAAAATGGTCGATATCAATCATAACTAACGCTGGGGTTTCAGCATAAGTTTTCCCATGTTCGAATGTTTCTCGAACTTTAGCTTCCCAAAATCCGCGATTCGGCAGCTGCGACAATGAATCGGTTTGACTCATCAACAGCGCCATCTTTCGCTCTTCTGAGAGTTTTTTTGACAGCCGATAGGTCACGAACCCAACCAACAATGGATAAAACAGCGCCAACGGTGCACAAATCATCATGGTCAGTTCCGTCGAAGTTAAATTCAGATAAGGAGGGGCAATAAGAAAATGAGCAGCAATTCCAAGTGCAACGGCCCCCCAACCAATACAATAAAACTTCACGCCACCAGCTGACATATTGTTTAAACCACTGGCTGATAACAACAAAATGCTCGGGACTATGTTAAATCCCATTGCGGCCGCCCAAAAACCTACGATTACGGAATCAAAAAATAGGCTGTTAAATTCAGATTTGAAGTGATGTTTGGCACGCATGCCTAACCAAAAGGCCAACTGGGGCCAAATAAACGCAGAAAAAATTACGCCTATCCAGTACAAATTGGATAAGTCTTGCTGGTATATCACGGCGCCAACAGGTAACGCGCCTAAACCGAAACCAATCACTCTAGGAAAGTAGACTCGTTTTACAAAACTCTTTCCACGACCAGGTTGTTGCGTCAAGGTATCTATCCCTATTTGTGTGTGATGATGCTCCCACAGTCCAAACTTTAGTGTGTTGGGGGTGTGCTACAAGTATTTGTGACTGCAACAAGTTTAGTTGAGAGTATAACTTTAGGCAAAGTAGCTATTTATGGCATCGATAATCGGCTGATTTGCCTCAGGGAAGGTATAGTCGGCTAATTGAGAGACATCTAACCATAAAATTTGTTGCCCTTCGTTGCCGCGAGCTTGGCCAGAATATTGGGTAACGATAAAAGTATCTAAAACAACTTTTTTGTCACCATAATCATGTTCAATTTTGATTAATGGCTCAGCAGCCTCTACTACTAAACCACACTCTTCGGCGATTTCACGGCGCAAAGCGTCGTCAACTTGTTCGTTTTTCTCTACTTTACCACCTGGGAATTCCCATTTACCTCCCTGGTGTTGGTGTTGAGCCCGTTTAGCGATCAACACCTGAGTTTGTTGTGCGTTTTGCTGCACAATCACAGCAACCGCAACATGAACCTCTTTGCTCATCAGCTTAACTTACCATGACAGTTTTTGTATTTTTCACCTGATCCGCACGGGCATGGATCATTACGGCCAACTTTTACCCCTTCACGAATAAAAGCTTTTGGCTTTTTGTTTTCAGCAAGTGCTTCGTCGTTTTCATGCTGGTATTGTTTTGGTGCTGATTCAGCTTGACGGCGTTTCGCTTCAACGGCTTCAACATCGGATTCTTCTCTGACTTTTACTTTTGAAAGTACACCGACCACTTCAACTTTTAGCGCTTCCAACATTTGCGAGAACAACTCAAAAGATTCACGCTTATACTCTTGCTTTGGATTCTTTTGCGCATAACCACGCAAGTGAATACCTTGGCGCAAGTGATCCATAGCGGCTAAATGCTCTTTCCAATGCGAATCGAGTGTTTGCAGCATAATGGCTTTTTCGAAGTGGCGTAAAACAGGAGCACCCACTTGCTTTTCTTTTTCAGCATAAGCTTCGTCTAAAGCAGCAGCAATGCGTTCACGCAACTTCTCTTCATCTAATTTATTGTCTTCGTCCAACCATTTCTGCAACGGTAGCTCTAGGGTAAAATCTGCTCTTAAACGTTCAGTTAACCCAGCAATATCCCACATTTCTTCCACAGATTGAGGTGGAATATATGCGTCTATAGTCGAACTTAAGACATCAGCCCGAATCACATTAATAGTGTCGCTAATGTCATTTTCATTCATTAATTCGTTTCGTTGCTGATAGACAACTTTACGCTGATCATTGGCAACATCATCGTATTCAAGCAATTGTTTACGAATATCAAAGTTACGCGCTTCAACTTTACGTTGGGCATTTTCAATTGCTTTTGTAACCCATGGATGTTCAATAGCTTCACCACGCTCCATGCCAAGTTTTTTCATTAGCCCTGACACACGGTCGCTGGCAAAAATTCGCATCAACGCATCTTCCATAGATAAGTAGAAACGTGACGAACCAGGGTCACCTTGTCGACCGGCTCGACCGCGTAACTGGTTATCGATTCGGCGAGATTCGTGGCGCTCGGTCCCTATAATGTGCAAACCACCAGCCGCAACAACTGCATCATGGCGAGATTTCCAATCTTGTTTGATTTTATCAACTTGTTCTTCGCTTGGACTATTGAGTTTTTCAATTTCAATATCAGGGTTGCCACCCAATACAATATCAGTACCACGACCCGCCATGTTGGTTGCAATAGTTACCGCACCAGGACGACCAGCAAGCGCAACAATTTCAGCTTCTTTAGCATGATATTTAGCATTTAACACTTGGTGCTTAATCTTGGCTTTTTTCAGAACACGAGATAATAATTCTGAGTTTTCGATAGAAATAGTACCCACCAACACTGGACGGCCTTCATCGACACATTGTTTGATATCTTCAACAATCGCTTCGTATTTTTCTTCTGCTGTCAGATAAACCAAATCAGGATAATCTTTACGGATCATCGGGCGATTGGTTGGCAAAATAATGGTTTCTAAACCGTATATATAGTTGAATTCAAACGCTTCAGTGTCCGCCGTACCCGTCATCCCCGATAACTTGCTGTACAAACGGAAGTAATTCTGGAAGGTAATAGATGCCAAAGTTTGGTTTTCGTTTTGAATTTGCACACCTTCTTTTGCTTCAATCGCTTGGTGTAATCCTTCTGACCAACGACGACCTTCCATTGTACGACCAGTATGCTCATCAACAATGACTATTTGTTGATCTTTCACTAAATAATCAACGTCTTTGTGGTAGAGCTTGTGCGCACGCAATGCAGCATTAACATGGGCTAATAAACCAATGTTAGCCGCGTTGTATAATGAATCACCTTCATCTAATACTTTGTTGGCAATTAATATTTCTTCAACGGCGATTTGGCCTTTTTCCGTTAGATGAACCTGCTTAGACTTTTCGTCGATAGTGAAATGCCCTTCACTTTCTTCTTCTTCAGAATCTTCTTTATCCGCTTCAATTAATTGTGGAACAATTTGATTAATTTGTTGATATAAAACTGAACTATCTTCTGCAGGGCCAGAAATGACTAATGGCGTTCGAGCTTCATCAATTAAAATTGAGTCGACTTCATCGACCACTGCAAATTTCAATTCGCTTTGAACACGCTCTTCGGCACTAAATGCCATATTGTCACGTAAATAATCAAAGCCAAATTCGTTATTGGTCCCATAGGTTACATCAGCTTCATATGCCTGACGCTTTTCAACAGGCCCCATACCCGGGATATTGCAGCCAACGGTTAATCCTAGAAATTCGAATAATGGACGGCTCCAGTTAGAATCACGGTAAGCTAAGTAATCATTTACCGTTACCACATGTACGTGGCCTGACAAACCATTTAGATATGTCGGTAAAGTCGCAGTTAAAGTTTTACCTTCACCTGTACGCATTTCAGCGATTTTACCTTGGTGCAGCACCATGCCACCTAATAACTGAACATCAAAATGACGCATGCCTAGCACACGCTTTGAAGCTTCTCGACAAACAGCAAAAGCCTCTGGCAGTAAACTATCTAAAGTTTCACCCTCAGCTAAACGCTTACGAAATTCTTCCGTTTTAGCTTTTAATTCATCATCGCTTAGTGCTTCTAAGCTTGCTTCCAACCCATTAATTTGGGTGACAACTTTATTTAATTTTTTAATAAAACGATCGTTTCTGCTACCAAATATCGATGTCAGTATTTTTGTAATCATTAATCTATCCTGACCTGCTGCTTCCAGCTAAGTGCTCTCTATTTATTAAAAGGTAAATCCCCGAATGGGAAGAATGCTATTTTGCACGACGATAAACGTATTTTAAAGGGTCTATCTGTTTGCCGTTTTTTAAAATTTCATAATGAACATGTGGTCCGGTCGAGCGACCGGTAGAGCCCATAACCGCTATTTGAGCGCCCTTGCTCACTACATCTCCAACTGAAACTAATAATTCTTTATTATGGCCATAGCGAGTTTTTAAACCTTGACCATGGTCAACTTCTACTAATTTTCCATATCCATATCTTTCATCTGCCCAAGTAACAACACCAGCACCGGTTGCAATCACAGTGTTGCCTTCTTTACCAGCAAAGTCGATTCCTTTGTGCATAGCGGGCAGACCACTAAATGGGTCTTTTCGCATGCCGTAGTAAGAGGACAACCAACCTGCTTTTATCGGTCGCCCTGAAACATAAACTTGATCACTTATATGGTGATTCATGATAACAGATTCAAGTAAACTCAATTGCTGTTCTTGTTTATTGTAAAAATCCAATAGTTTTGACATTTCGGTCAACAACTCATGTTCAACCACAACATTTTCAAGTATATTTGGCTGCTCATCTAATGGCCCGCCAGTAGCTGGCTCATCGGCAAAGTTAAATTCGTCCATGTGCAAACTAGCGTTTTCCGCTAAACGTGCACCCAAGGCATTCATTCGTAATGCGTAACTTTGTAATTCGGACAATTTGAGTTTGACAGCGGCTAGTTCAACTTCGGTTCGTGCCTTTAGTGCATGCAGCGCTTCTTTTTGTTCGGCCAACTCGATACGAGATTGATTCACCGGCGCAATTGGTTGCTCGGTTTGTGATGTGTTTCGGTATATACTACTGACGATTAGCACGGCTAAACAAACTATCAATACGCAAAAAGCAATTGCGTGAGCAAAGCTCAATTGCCATTCTAATTGGCGACCGTTTTTTGTGTATTGTATTGAAAGCGACATAGTGATTTAAATAATGCGACCTAGACCGAAAAACTTATCGCAGATTCTGGCTGAAAAATGGCCAGAACAGCATAAAAAAAATATTAAGCCTGAGTATACCAGCGAGATTTCAAAGGAGCTAGCGCTTAATTTGCCCAATACCCTGCGAAAATGCATAAAAGTAGTGCAATTTGAACGTGGTATTTTGACTGTGAGTCTACCAAACGCCAGTTACCAGATGCAATATAATGCTTGTCGTAGTCAGTTAATCAGTCAACTTAGGGTTAAATATCCCAATTTAATTAGCATTAAGTGCCAAGTTGACCCAAATATGTCGACATCTTCCAACTTAGTTAAAGAAAATTCTGCTTCTTATTCTACGTCAGCTAACAAAGCGGCAAAAACCTTGTCTGATAAAGCTAAGCAAGACTTAACCGCGACCATGCAGGACTTACCGGAGAATATTCAAGCTGCGTTGTCGCGACTGATAAATTTGAAGTAAAGCTTTTGTATTGGTGCAAGGTCGTATAGATGCCTTTTGCGTGCGGCCAAGGACTGGCGAACAGCGTTTTTAGAAAATTATGCTGCGAATGGCCTCTAATGCCACAGATCAAGTAGCGATCTGCGCAAAAGCTAAAACAAACTAAAAACTAACCTTCCCCCGTAAGTTTTTCACCGAACCTTTTTTCTTCTTCGCATCAATACGCTTTCGTTGTGAACTTTTAGTCGGCTTAGTCGCTTTACGTACCTTATGCACAACAGTCGCAGCTTTAATCAACTGCAACAAACGCTCTAATGCATCTTGTTTATTTTGCTCTTGAGTCCTAAACGACTGCGCTTTAATAATAATTACACCATCTTTATTAATGCGACTATCGGAAAACGACAACAAACGTTGCTTATAAAAATCTGGTAAAGAAGATTGCTGAATATCAAAACGTAAATGAATGGCACTCGAGACCTTGTTTACATTTTGCCCACCCGCTCCCATAGCGCGAATTGCAGAAAACTCGATTTCAGACTCAGCGATAGTAACTGAATTGGAAATTTTTAACATAGGTGATAAGACCAATCGTTACAAAGTTACTAAAAGAAAAAGCTGCCTCGCGAGGCAGCTTTACGGGTTAATTTATGCGGGTGATGGCGCCATAAAATTAAGTGGCGATGTGTGGGTTTGCTCAAACTCCACTAGTGTCCAACTATCTGTTTGTTTTAAGATTTCACGTAACAAAATATTATTTAACGCATGCCCAGTTTTAAACGAACGGAAATGACCAAGCAAAGGCATGCCTGCCATATATAGATCACCAATCGCGTCGAGAATTTTATGCATAACAAATTCGTCGTCGTAGCGCAAACCGTTAGCATTTAACACCTGAAACTCGTCCAATACCACAGCATTGTCGAAATTAGCTCCAAGCGCCAAGTTGTTTGCACGTAAGTATTCAAAGTCCTTCATAAACCCAAAGGTGCGAGCACGGGAAACCTCAGTAATAAAGGTTTGACTAGAAAAGTCCATCGACACATGTTGTTTAGTTGACGAGATCGCCGGATGTGGAAATTCAATGGCAAAGTCTAGCTTAAAGCCATCGTGTGGCAAAATTTCCGCCCATTTATCATCCACTTCAACTCGAATCGGTTTATCGATACGAATAAACTTTTTCGGTGCTTTCAATTCTTCAATGCCAGCTTCTTCTATCAACATAATAAAAGGGCTGGCACTACCGTCGACAATCGGCACTTCGTTGGCATCTAACTCTATAATTACATTGTCAATGCCAAGGCCAGCCAAAGCTGACATTAAGTGCTCAACTGTTGATACAGTTACGCCGTCTGCATTGGTCATACAGGTACACATAGTTGTGTCTGTTACAGCTTCGGGTGAAATTGGCATATCTACCACAGGCTCTAAGTCAACACGGCGAAATACTATCCCTGTATTAGCAGGTGCAGGGCGCAGTGTTATTCTGACTTTTTCTCCTCGGTGCAAACCAACCCCAAGCGTAGTCACACTCGTTTTTAGTGTACGTTGTTTTACCATATGGCTCTTTTGTCTCCAAATGTCTATGTTACCCGCAACATGATTTGATTAAGTTGCGGCACATGTCAGTTTGCAACAGCACAATTAATACGCTGTTACTCACTTGTAAACTATCCATGCATTATAACACATTAGACCAGTGCAAACGATAAAGCGATTCAGACAAACTGAGTATTTGTTAAACAATACTCAAATTTATATTAATCTGCCTGTTTACGTAAAAACGCTGGAATATCCAAATAATCTAAGTTTTGTGCTGTATTTGAGTCACTTGCTGGCACATGAGCTGGAGCAGCAGTGCGCTCTTCGATCGCAACAGCAGCAGAGCCAGCCGCAGTTTCTGAACTCCGGAAGTTACCTGCAGGACGCTCATTTAAACTCACTTTATTATTTGGTACTAACGAGATATCTGGTCGTGTATCACCAATCCCTGTTGCAACAACAGTTACACGCAGCTCTTCAGTCATTTCAGCGTCGATAACCGCACCTACAACCACTGTTGCGTTTTCTGATGCAAAACCTTTAACCGCATTACCCACTGTTTCAAATTCATCAATACTGATATCCATACCAGCGGTAATGTTTACTAAAATACCGCGTGCACCTGCTAAGTCTACATCTTCCAATAATGGGCTAGAAATGGCTGCTTCAGCCGCTTCTTCAGCTCTGTCTTCGCCAGTAGCAACCCCAGTACCCATCATAGCGGTACCCATTTCAGACATCACAGTTTTAACGTCTGCAAAGTCAACGTTAATCAAACCAGGGCGCGTGATCAATTCAGCAATACCTTGGACCGCGCCTTGCAATACATTATTTGCAGCTTTAAATGCATCCAACAAACTGGTGCCTTTGCCAAGAACTTTTAACAGTTTGTCATTTGGAATTGTAATTAATGAATCAACATGTTTTGCTAATTCTTCAATACCAATGTCCGCGTACTGCATACGCTTTTTACCTTCAAATGGGAATGGTTTAGTTACAACTGCAACTGTTAATATACCCATTTCGCGTGCAATTTCAGCAACAACTGGCGCAGCACCTGTACCCGTACCACCACCCATACCAGCAGCGATAAATACCATATCCGCACCACGAATGGCTTCTTGGATAACTTGGCGATCTTCTTCTGCTGATTTACGGCCAATTTCTGGGTTTGCACCAGCACCTAAACCTTTAGTTACATCTCGTCCCAATTGAATGGTTGTTTCCGCTGAAGAATTGCGTAGCGCTTGCGCATCCGTATTTGCGGTAATAAATTCAACACCCTCAATTGTGTGTTTTACCATGTGCTCGACAGCGTTGCCGCCGCCACCACCAACACCAATTACTTTAATGATAGCTTCATCATTATGTTCACTCATCAAATCAAACATAGTTATTTTCTCCTAACACACCTGCTTTTAAAATTAAAACTCACCCTTAAACCAGCTCTGAATACGCTGCCACCAATTACTAACCCCTTGGCTTTCTTCATTACTGGCGTACTTCTCTTGTAAGTCTTCTTTACCGTAATGTAATAAACCAATAGCGGTGGCATAGACGGGATCGTCTACATACTCAGTTAAACCTTTCAATTTGACTGGGTATCCCAGTCGGACAGGCATTTGAAACACTTCTTCAGCGAGTTCAACTGCCCCTTCCATTTTGCCTGTACCACCAGTTAACACGATACCGGCAGCCATTTGTTCCTCCCAACCACTTTTACTAATGTCTTCCATAACTAAGTCGTACAGTTCTTGATATCTAGGCTCTACAACCTCAGCTAAAGTGTGGCGAGACATAGAGCGCGCGGGTCTACCCCCAACACTAGGCACCTCTATGCTTTCTTCCAAACTCACCATATGCCGTTGTGCACATGCATACTGAATTTTAATTTGTTCCGCATGGCTCAATGGCGTTCTAAAAATTTGAGCAATATCTTTGGTTACTTGGTTGCCTGCAACCGCGATAACCGAAGTATGACGAATGGCACTATTGGCATAGACCACTAAGTCCATAGTACCTGCGCCAACGTCAACCACACCGACACCTAGCTCTTTTTCATCATCGGTTAACACCGCATAACTCGACGCTAGCGAAGACGCGACTAAAGCTTCAACCTTCAGACCACATCGCTCGACACATTTGACTATGTTTTTTGCCATGTCATTTGCGCAAGTTATTAAATGCACTTGAGCTTCAAGTCGAACACCTGACATACCAACAGGGCTTTTTATCCCTTCTTGCACGTCAACACTAAATTCCTGCGGTAAAACATGCAAAACCATACGTTCTGAAGGAAGAGGCACAGACTTAGCTGTGTGAATAACATTATCAACATCGTCATTCGTGACTTCTTTTTCATGTATGGTCACCATACCGTTTTCGTTCTGGCATTTAATGTGACGACCCGATATCGCCAAATACACTGACGAAATTTGGCAGTCAGACATCATCTCTGCTTCGTGCACCGCACGTTTAATTGACTTAATAACCAGTTCGATATTGTTAACACCACCTTTGTCCATACCTTCAGACGCATGCGAGCCAACACCAACAACACTGACTGTATTGTCTGGCAATATCTCACCAACAACGGCAACTACTTTTGCAGTGCCTATATCTAAGCCAACGATTAAATTTCTTTCTAATGTTTTTGACATATCAACTCTGCCAATTAACCAGCCTCTTCAGGCTGCTTTATTTGTTCCCCAACTGCAAAACCCGTGTCGTAGCGCAAATCAACATATTCAACTTGATGTTGCTCTACCAACGCAGGATAAAACTCTAAAAACCGCTTTATCCGTGCAACGCCGTTTTCTCGTCCCAAATTCAACTTAATACCATTGCCTAATGCCATATCAACCGCATAACGCTCAGACATAGTCATTTCAACAGCATTCAAACCATGTAAAGCGAGTAGCTCAGCATAACCGCTAAACAACTCAAGTGCTTTTAGCTCCTCACCTTCAGGCCCAAATAAATTTGGTAATTCTATTTGTATTCTATCTTGCCTTGCTTGATAGACTTCACCTTTGTGGTTTAGCAAAAAGTCGCTATTCCATACAACAATAGGCTTTTGTTCTACCAAGTTTACTTTCAAGGTATCGGGCCACTCTTTTCGAATAGCGGCCCAATAAACCCAATCAATATTTTCAACCACTTGCTGCGCTTCATTTACATCCAAAGCATAAAAGCTTTGCTGTAATAGTGGCTTTAATGCCAAATACACATCCTGTTTGCTGACATACTGGTGATTTCCTTCCACCACTAAACGTTTAACGGGTAGCTGACTACCATCCTCCAACCATTGTTGGGCTTTAAACGCAAGTCGTGCACAACTTGCCAACACGACAATAAAAAAAACAACACCTATCCAAAATGGCCATTCTGCGCGTTTAAAAAACTCAACCACAGCCACTTTCATTATTTAGCCAGTGATAATATTTTTAATACCAATGACTCAAAGTCCAACCCGGTCGCTCGCGCTGCCATTGGCACCAAACTTTTTTCTGTCATACCTGGTACAGTGTTTACCTCCAACAGGTAAAACTGGCCATCTGCATCGCGCATTAAATCAACACGCCCCCAGCCATCAGCCTGCACGGCTGCAAAAGCCTGTTGCGCCAGCTGTTGTGCATACGCTTCATCTTGCGCATTTAAACCACACGGGCAATGATATTGTGTGGTGTCTGACAAATATTTCGCTTCGTAGTCATAAAAACCGCGATCTGTCTGTGTTCGAATTGCTGGCAATGCTTGCCCATCAACAACCGCTATTGTGTATTCAGGGCCATCGATAAATTGTTCGATTAATACATCCGCATCAAATTCAAATGCATTACGCACAGCGTCCGCTAACTCAGCTGCGCTTTGTGCTCTACTCATTCCTATACTGCTACCTTCACGAGCTGGCTTAACAAATACACAACCACCTAAAGTATCCAATATTTGTGCAAAATCTAATTGCATCCCTGGATTAACCCTAAGGTATTTAGCCGTCGGTAACCCACAACTTTGCCACACTTGCTTGGTGCGCACTTTGTCCATAGCGAGCGCAGAGCCTAATACTCGACTGCCAGTGTAAGGTAAAGCTAAATACTCCAGTACACCTTGAATTACACCATCTTCACCACCACGGCCATGTAACGCGATAAACACATGGGAAAATCCCATTTGCTTGAGTAACAAAGGTGAAGTCTCTTTAGTGTCAATTAATTCGGCATTAACGTCTTTATTGCACAAAGCCTGGTAAACAGCTTTGCCAGATTTGAGCGATATTTCGCGCTCAGCCGATGTTCCACCATACAAAACTGCTACTTTGTTAAATTCTGCTGGCTGCGTCATTGTGTCGCCTCCAGTTTAGCCGCGCTATATGCCTGCATTTTTTCTCGATCAAAAGCCAAACTCTCCAACAACTTCGCGACCGCACCTATGTTGCCTGCCCCTTGAGTGATAACTATATCTCCAGCTTGTAAAACATTCGCCAATTCAGCTGGCAAATGATCGGGGGTGGCGACATACAGCGGGTCTATCACTCCGCGTTGACGAATTGAACGCGACAAACTGCGACTGTCCGCTCCAACTATGTTGGTTTCACCTGCGCTATAGACTTCTAGCAATAACAACAAGTCGACTTGCGACAATACTTGAACAAAATCATCGTACAAATCACGCGTTCGTGTATATCTATGTGGTTGGTAAGCCATTACTAAGCGACGGTCTGGATAAGCCGCCCGAATCGACTTTATCGTAGCCAATACTTCGGTCGGATGGTGTCCATAATCATCGATAAATTCAATTTCACCACCATCAACCGCATACTGGCCCAGTTGCTCAAAGCGTCGCCCAATACCTGCAAAAGCTTCTAACGCCTGTAAAATTTGTCCATCAGCAATGCCTTCATCTGTTGCAACCGCGATCGCTGCCGTTGCATTGAGGGCATTGTGATAACCTGGCAGATTCAACTTAACCTGCAAATCAGGCAGATTTTTATCCAAATGACGCTTTACCACAAACTGCGTTTGTTTACCTATTTGTTCAAACTCAGTAATTTGAAAATCTGCTTGTTGACTAAAGCCATAAGTCAGGTAATTTCGGCCAATTTGCTCTGCCAGCCTAACCACATTTTCATCATCAATACACAACACAGCCAACCCATAAAAAGGCAAGTTATGTAAAAATTCTTTGTATGTCGCCAACATCTTGTCAAAGTCGCCATCATACGTATCCATATGGTCCGCTTCAATGTTAGTCACCACAGAAACCATAGGTTGCAGATGTAAGAATGACGCATCACTCTCGTCAGCTTCTGCAACTAGATATCGACTGCGACCTAGCCGCGCATTCGTTTGAGCACTGTTTAAACGACCACCAATTATAAAAGTTGGATCTAACTCTGCTTGACCAAACACACTGGCGATTAAGCTCGTTGTGGTCGTTTTACCATGAGTGCCAGCAACGGCAATGCCGTGACGATAGCGCATAATCTCAGCCAGCATTTCTGCTCGGCGGATCACTGGAATTCGCGCTTTTGCCGCCGCAACCACTTCAGGATTATCTGACTTAACCGCACTAGAAATCACCACAACGTCTGCACCAGCGACATTTTCACTACGATGACCAATCATAATCTCAGCGCCGAGCTCGGTTAATCTTTGAGTATTTGCACTGTTGGCAATGTCAGAGCCAGATACTCGATAACCATCTGTCAACAATACTTCAGCGATACCACACATACCTGCACCACCAATACCAACCATGTGAATCAAGTTGACTCGGCGCATTTCAGGAATTTTAAAATCGCTATTGCTGGTTAGTTTCATTTTGTTCCTACTGCTAATAATTCAATTTCTTGTGCCAATATTTTCGGCGCATCTAATTTGGCAACTTGAGCGCAAGCTTGTGCCATCTGCGATAATTTTGTCTGTCCGTCAGCTAGCAGCTCTTGCAATAGTGGTTGTAATAAACCATGCGTTAGCTGCGACTGAGTTAATATCTGTGCTGCCCCAACATTTTGTAAAGTTTGCGCATTTTTAGTTTGATGGTCGTCCACTGCATGCGGCAAGGGCACAAAAATACTCGCAACCCCAACTGCGGCTATCTCTGAAACGGTTAATGCGCCAGCTCGGCAGATAACCAAATCAGCTTCCGCATACGCGCTAGCCATATCACTTATAAATTCATCCACCTGTACTGTTACTTGTGGGTTGCCTTCAGCCTGTTGATACGCTTGTTGAGTCGCTAATAAGTTGCCTTTACCACATTGATGCTTTACTACAACGGGTATCGGCGAATTTAACTGAGCTATAGCTTGTGGTACATAGGTATTTAGTGCCTGCGCACCTAAACTTCCGCCGACCACCAACAAGTTAACTTTTGTAGCTTGTTCCGCCTTCGCTGCACGTGCATTTTGTTGCCGTTGAGCCAAAATATCAGCCCGTATCGGATTACCAACCACTGTGTAATTGCTTAAACCACCAACACTTTCAAATGCACAAAATATCTTGTTTGCCCACTTGGCCAGAATTTTATTGGTCATACCCGCCAATGCATTTTGCTCATGTATTACTAACGGCGTGCCTGTAAGCTTAGCTGCAATTCCACCAGGCAAAGCGACGTAACCACCAAAACCGGCGATCACATCGGGCTTAAATGTTTTGATGACTTTACGCGCCGCCAATACTGCACCAAATAATTTTAATGGTGTCAGCAACTTAGCAATTATACCTTTACCACGCACACCTTTTATTTTGATAAATTCAATATCATAGCCAGCTTGTGGTACGAGGTCTGCTTCCATTCGGTCAGCTGTACCCAACCACAAAATTTGCCAGCCGCTTGCTGCCAGCTCATCTGCAACCGCCAACCCAGGGAATATATGCCCACCAGTACCACCAGCCATAACCAACAGACGTTTATTCATTTATCAACGCCTCCTGACCAACCCGTGCCGACGCTGGTCGTTTGGTTTTAGCACTTGGTTTAGTTGCCTTACGTGTTGCCTGCGTTTTCATTAGTCTAAGCTCATGATCAATTCGCACAACCAAGGCGATTGCAATACTCATAACAATCAAGCTACTGCCACCATAGCTGACCAAAGGCAGGGTTAATCCTTTTGTTGGTAATAAACCCGCACTTGCACCTATATTTACTGCCGATTGAAAACTCATCCAAATCGCAATACCGTACGCGATATAACCCGCATATGGTCGTTCAGCAGCCATTGCCCTGTGACCTAAACTTAGGGTTTTCCCGACCAAACAAAATAAAGCGATTACCACAACGGCAACACCAAAATATCCAAACTCTTCAGCTAAAATTGCAAATACAAAGTCAGTATGTGCCTCAGGTAAATAGTCAAGCTTTTGAATACTATTTCCTAACCCCATACCAAACCAATCACCACGTCCATAAGCCATTAAGCTTTGGGTTAATTGATAGCCATTGCCAAATGGGTCTGCCCATGGGTCCATAAAGGACAAAATTCTACGCATACGATAAGGCTCAACCACAATCAGCGAAACAATTGCGAATATGCCAGTTAAAAACAGTGAAAAGAACTGAATTAACTTAGAGCCAGCTAAAAACAATAAACCGACAGTTGTCGCAAACATGACAATTACAGTGCCAAGGTCGGGTTGCATCAATAACAACAAAGCCAACACAAAAAATACTGCCAAGGGTTTTAAGAAACCTTTTAAATTCTGTTTAATTTCCTGCTCACGTCTAACCAAATAACCAGCCAAATATGCAAAGAAAAATAACTTTGCAGGCTCTGCCGCTTGAATGTTAATTGGCCCAATTGCCAACCAACGTGTTGCACCATTTACCGTGCGGCCAACAATTAGTACAGCAACCAATAACAACAACGCAGCCATTAATAAATACGGATTATATTTCTCCCACCAAGTCAACGGGAGCTGCACAACAAACAACGCAATAGCTGCAGCCAACAGCAAATAGATGCTATGTCGTACAACAAAATGCATTGGGTTATTAAATTCGCGCATTGCATAGGGCAATGAAGCTGATGCAACCATAATTAACCCGAGCATAGCTAAACCGAGCGCAATCAATACGATACTGCGATCGTATAAATCGTGCGCGTCAGAAACACCAAAAGCGCTTTGCCAAAAGCGCTTCAAATGCTGATTAAATGTCGGTTTTGCTTGCTCTATTTGCATTTTATCTTAACTTGAGTGTTGCTAATCCAATCAAAACTAATACCAAACTAATAATCCAAAAACGGACGATTACCCTAGGCTCCGGCCAGCCTTTTAATTCGTAATGGTGATGTATCGGTGCCATCCTGAATATCCGCTGGCCACGCAATTTGTAACTGCCAACTTGCAAAATGACCGAAACAGTTTCCATCACAAATACCCCGCCCATAATCACCAAAACAATCTCTTGTCGGACCAACACCGCAATAACACCTAAGGTTGCACCCAGTGCTAATGAACCAACATCGCCCATAAATACTTGTGCTGGATAAGTGTTAAACCATAAAAAGCCTAATCCAGCACCAAAAATAGCAGTGCAAACAATCACTAACTCACTGGTTTCCGGTATGTAAGGAATATTCAAATAAGATGAGAAATTAACGTTGCCAGTCACATAAGCAATAATCGCAAACGCGCATGCAACCATAATTGTTGGCACTATGGCCAAGCCATCTAACCCATCGGTCAAGTTAACTGCGTTACTGGTGCCAACAATCACAAAATAAGTTGTGACAATAAAAAACAATCCAAGCTGTGGCATAACTTCTTTAAAAAACGGGATCAACAGCTGAGTTTCTGCTGCTTGTTGTTGCGTCATAAATAGTACAACCGCAACAATGGTGGCAGTGACTGATTGCCAAAAATACTTCCAACGGGCAATTAACCCTTTACTATCTTTGCGAATCACTTTGCGGTAATCATCGACAAAACCAATGGCGCCAAATGCTAAAACAACAAATAAAGTAACCAAAACATAACGATTGGTTAAATCAGCCCATAACAAGACAGACGTAGCAATTGAACCCAAAATTAACAAGCCCCCCATAGTCGGTGTACCAGACTTAGATAAATGTGATTCTGGGCCGTCATCACGCACGGTCTGACCGATTTGCATGCGCTGCAAATAGCGAATTAGCTTTGGTCCCAAGTACAGCGATAAACCTAAAGCGGTTAATATGCTTAATATCGACCGAAACGTAAGGTATGAAAAGACATTAAAACCTGGATCAACATTCTCAGTTAACCATTGAGCCAACCAAACTAACATGCGCTATCCTCCACTGAATTTGTGGACTGATAGTGAGCAACTAACATATCTACTAGCTTGTCCATGCCGGTACTACGAGACCCTTTAATCAAAACAACGACCTTCTGATTGTGTTGTGGATCAGCGATAAACTGATCGATTTGTTGTATCAGTGTTTGATTTAATGCATCAAATGAATCGAATTGGTAACGATTGTCAGGTTGTGCATACTTGACCCAGTCACCTTTTACATAAAAACCATCTAATTGCGCATTTAGCGCGTATTCACCAACTTGCTTATGAATATCTTCGGCGTAATCACCCATCTCGCCCATGTCACCCATTACAAACAAGCGTTTTGCATTGGCGTGTTTGAGTAAATCAATTGCCGCTTGCATCGAACCTTGATTCGCATTGTAGCTATCATCAATCACGGTTAATTGGCCAAGTCGAATCGGCTTAACTCGGCCAGCAACGGTTTGCGCTTGAGTTAAACCATCACTGATATCCTGGGGCTCAATGCCAATCGCCAACGCGCAGCTGATCGCAGCAAGCGCATTGTTGGCGTTATGAATACCAGGAATGTTCAAGCTAACCGGATACTCAACCCCACGATATACCCAACTAAATTCCGCACATAAATTTTCATTGAGCTGCAAATCGACTAAATACACATCGGCAAAAGGTTCTGTTGAAAAACGCAACTGCGGGCGCGAGCCAATTACAGGTAACCAATCGTCGGCACAGTCTAAATCTGCATTTACGATTGCTCGACCATGCTCTGATAAACCAGAATAGATTTCGCCTTTTGCTTGCACAACCCCAGCAATTGAACCAAAACCTTCTAAATGTGCTGCACTGACATTATTGACCAAAGCAACATCTGGTTTGACCAAATTAACTGTGTAGGCAATTTCACCAATATGATTTGCCCCAAGCTCAATCACGGCATACTCGTCTGTTTCAGTCAACTCCAACAAAGTTAAAGGCGCACCAATATCGTTATTAAAATTACCTTTGGTCGCGAGTGTTTGACCTGATTGACGACATATTGCAGCAAGCATTTCTTTTACAGTGGTTTTACCTGCGCTACCAGTTACCGCAATTGTTTTTACCTGTGCTAGCTGCTTATTGTGCGCACCTAACTGCCCTAGTGCGATTCGAGTGTCGGCCACAACCAATTGTGGAATATCAATATCTTGCTGCTGGCTGACGATTAACAACGCAGCTCCCGCGTCGATAGCTTGCTGACAAAAGTCATGGCCATCAAAACGTTGACCTTTTAAAGCTAAATAACAATCACCTTGTTTGATTTTACGCGTATCAGTGCAAATGCTGTCTATGGATAATGCTTGTGCTTGTTCAAGCGAATATTCGCGGTTGGTGACAATCTCAGCCTGGGTAACTTGTTGTAAAACGGCTAATGTTTGACTGATCATACATTCGCCTCCATTACTTGTTTTACGTATGCACGTTCGTCATAATCAATTGCCCCATCGGCCAAAACTTGACGAGTTTCGTGCCCTTTGCCAGCCACTAAAATTAGATCATTTTCAGCCGCTTGTGCCAAAGTATCAGCAATGGCTAATTTCCTATCGAGTTGTATTTGCACTTTTTGTTGTTGCTGAATGCCGCTGAGAATATCCTCAACTATTTTTTCTGGTGATTCAGAACGCGGGTTATCGTTACTTAATACGATATGGTCTGCAAGCTGGGCTGCGATCTTACCCATTTCAGGGCGTTTTTGCGCATCTCTATCACCACCACAACCAAACACCACCCATAATTGGCCTTGGCAGTGTTGACGGCTCGCTTTTAATGCTTGGGCAAGCGCATCTGGAGTGTGAGCAAAATCAACCACAATATTAGCTTTGCCTTTGCGGCTAAAGACTTCCATCCTACCAGCACAGGCGCGTAATTGAGCTAAAGGCTGGCTTTGCTCATGGATGCAGCGCGGCAAAATTTGTTTATCAACATGTTGCAACAAGGCCAACGCGGTTAATGCGTTATTAATATTAAACTCACCTATCAAAGGTAATTGCCATTGCACGCTATGTTTAAGATTATTTTCATCAGTCAACTCAACTTCAACGCTAAAACCACCAGCTTGTGCAATGACTGATTGAACTTGCCATGACTGTTGATGTAAAGCAGCTGCATTTCGGCCTATCGCCAATACACTCTGCTTAGCAGCTTCTCCACGTTGTTTTAACACTGAGTTTAATAAAACTTCGCCGTACTCATTGTCGGTACAAATCACCGCAAAACTATTGGGGTTTTGTAAAAACAAACTCTGTTTGCAAGCAAAGTAAGATTGCATGCTGTTGTGGTAATCAAGATGGTCGTGAGTCAAATTAGTAAAAGCAACCGCGGAAAATTGGCTGCCTGACACCCTATTTTGAGCCAAAGCATGCGATGATACCTCGATTGCAACTTGAGCAACCTGGCAATCAACCATTTTGGCCAACAATTGCTGTAAGGTAAAAGCATCAGGAGTGGTTAAATCTTGTTTTGCAGAATGTTTATCTAGATTATTATCCCACCAGTAACATCCCAATGTCCCGATATAACCCGCACTTTTGCCAAAGTGTAAACTTAATTGGGTAAACATATCAGACACTGTCGTTTTGCCATTGGTGCCCGTAACACCAACTAATGCCAGTTTGTGACTAGGGTGATCGAGCTGAATCGATGCTAATACGCCTGTTAAGCGAGATAGTCGATAAACAGACAAACAAGGCTTTCCCGCAACTATCGACAATTTGCCATGTTGCTTGTCATCTAAAGTTTCAGCCAATATAAAGTTGGCACCGCGCCCACTTGCCTGTTCAGCATAGACCAAACCATGCTGCTGATGCCCCTGCAAAGCAACAAAACAATAGTCAGCTTTAATCTGCCGACTGTCCATTGCCAAACCCGTAATTAAATCCACAGGAATGTTTAGTTGAATAATTTGCTCAATTAAGTGCTTCAACTCAAGTTTAGGCATCGTTTTGCGCCCCCTTAACTTGAGCAAGTTGGATATCGTCAGCTTTGTCTGTGGGCACATTTAAAATTTGTAGCGCGCCCCCCATGACCTTACTAAACACAGGCGCAGCAACTTCACCACCGTGGTATTTATCCCCTTTAGGATTGTTTATCACAACCACCAGTGCTAATTTAGGGTTTGAAATTGGCGCAAGGCCTGCAAATAAACCAACGTAGTCGTTACCATATCCACCAGCGACGGCTTTTCGGCTAGTGCCAGTTTTTCCCGCTACTCTATATCCCTCAACAGCAGCTCTACGGCCAGAACCATCTTCGTCTAATACAGCTTCCATCATCTTCAATAATTGGCGGCTCGAGCTATGCGAAAAAACCCGTTCGCCGGGCAAAGGTTGCTCTAACTTTAAAATACTCAATGGCCGGCGGATGCCACCATTCCCTAAAGTTGCATACATTTGCGCTAGTTGGGTAGCAGTTACAGATAATCCATATCCGAATGATAATGTGGCTAACTCGAAATCTGACCAGCGCCTGCGGTCATAAAATATCCCTGAACTTTCGCCTAATAATCCAGTGCCAGTATCTGAACCAAAACCCGCATTATAAAACGCATCTAAAAATTGTTCAGTTGGCAATTCAAGCGCTAATTTAGTTGTACCCACATTACTCGACTTTTTCAGTATGCCTTCTAATGTCAATTTACCATTGTTCTTAGCATCACGAACGCGTCGACCGCCAATTTGCATCCAGCCGGGTGACGTGTTTATAACTGTATTGGCGTTTACACTGCCAAACTCCAAAGCGGCTAAAACAGCCAAAGGTTTTACCGACGAGCCTGGCTCGAAGGTATCGGTAATTGCTCGGTTACGCATGGCTGCGGCGGTAATGGTTTTACGATTATTTGGGTTATACGAAGGGCTATTAACCATAGCCAGTAGCTCGCCGCTTTCAATATCTACCGCAACAATTGAACCCGAATCAGCTTCAAAATATTGCACAGCTTTTTTCAATTCTTGGTAGGCTAAAGTTTGAATGCGTTGGTCAATAGACAAAACCACATCTTTTGCTTGCTGTGATTCTTCTTCAGCTAACACTTCAATCGTGCGGCCTTTAGCATCCCGTAAAATACTCTTTTTACCTTCCTCTCCTGTCAAAGCATCGTTGTATAACTTTTCAATGCCATCAATACCAATATCATCAATATTGGTAATACCAACTAAGTGCGCATTAACCTCAGCTGCAGGATAATAACGTTTAGATTCGGGCCGCAAGTGAACACCAGGGAGTTTCAAATGACGAACATAATCCGCCATCGCAGGAGACACTTGCCGCGCTAAATAAACAAAACGACCTTCTGGATTGCGGGTAACCCGGTTAGTTAACTCATCTAAATCAACTCGTAAAATATCGGCAAGTGCTCGCCACTCACGTGTTTTTTGCAATGACTGCTTATCAGCAATTTGTTTTGGATCCGCCCACACAGTATTCACTGGTACACTAATGGCTAGTTCTAGGCCATTTCTGTCGGTGATCATGCCGCGCAAAACCGTATCAGACAAGGTGCGATGCGTTCGCATATCACCTTGTTCACGCAACATATCTGGAGAGATCACTTGAATATATGCGGCACGCACCAACAAAGCACAAAATACAAGCGAGATCACGCCGAAAACGGTATAAAACCGCCAGCGTGCTGTACCTGTCTGTAATTGAGCTTTGCGTTTATTCATGGTTGTTTAATTACTTTTTCTTGTTGGCCTTGTGGCCTGACCATATCCAATTTTTCTCTAGCTATTTGTTCTATACGGCTGTGCTCAGACAATGCGTTATGTTCTAGCAACATATGCCGCCAATCTATATCCAATTTGTCTTTATCTTCGAGTAATTGCTGAACCTCTGCATTCAGTTGCCGATTGCCCCACGCGTAATAAATAACCGCGTACGCAGACATCAACACAGCAATAACTAAAATAACCACCCATATATGTGATAACCAATCGGTTAATAACACTTGAGCCAAATTGGGTTGGCGAGCCTTAACGTCCGACACGCTCTGCAATCCTCAAAACCGAGCTGCGAGCTCTCGGGTTGAGTTCCAACTCAGCTTCTGTTGGTTTAATCGCTTTACCTAATGGTTTTAAGCGAATATCTTTATTCAACTCATCATCAGTAACAGGTAAACCTCTTGGGACTGGTTTAGCCTTACTTTGTTGATTAATAAAACGTTTTACAATTCTGTCTTCAAGCGAATGAAAACTTATTACTGACAAACGACCACCGACTGACAAAATATTGGTCGCTGCATTCAATACAAGTTTAATTGCGTCTAATTCGCCGTTTACCTGGATCCTCAATGCTTGAAACGTTCGTGTTGCAGGATGTTTACCTGGCTCACGTTTTTTAATAATTCGTTCCAATAAACCAGACAAATCACTGGTTCGGGTAAAAGGTTTAACCGTGCGGTCGTGAACAATGGCACGGGCAATTTTGCGCGCAAACCTTTCTTCGCCATATTCTTTTAGTACAAAAACAATGTCATCTTCATCTGCGTGTTGTAACCAGTCGGCCGCACTTACCCCAACCGTTGGGTTCATTCGCATATCTAGCGGCCCATCACGCATAAAACTAAATCCGCGTTCAGCTTGATCTAGTTGCGGAGAGCTAACACCTAAGTCAGCCAACACACCATCTACTTTGCCAGCTAAACCTCGCTGGCTCATCTCATGCTCTAATTGGTTAAAATTGGCATGAATAATTTCAAATCTTGGGTCGTCAAAATGTTCATTTGCCCAAGCAATCGCAGTTGGGTCTTGATCAAACGCATATAACCGACCGTTTTCACCTAACAGGTCTAATACAGCCCGACTATGACCACCTCGACCAAATGTACAATCAACATAAATGCCGTCTGGCTTTATGGCTAATCCATCAACAGATTCGGTTAGTAGCACACTAATATGTCCAGACACTTGCATCATATTTCTTATAAGTTTTATAAATTAAAGTCTTGTAAATTATCGGTTAACTCAAAGTCACCTGATTCTATTATTGCCATATCTTCTGCTTGGCGAGCTTCCCATGCGGCTAAATCCCAAACTTCAAATTTATTTAATTGCCCCACTAACATCAGCTGCTTCTCTAAGCCTGCGTGCTCACGCAAATTAGGGCTTATAATAAAACGGCCATTTTTGTCTATTTCACTATCTACCGCGTTGCCTAACATCAAGCGTTTGTATCTACGCTCACTCGGATTGTTGTCACGTAGCCCGCGTAAACGCCTCTCTACTTGCTCCCATTCCACCATTGGGTATAGCAGCAAACAAGGTGAATAAATATCAATTGTGCATACGATTTGGCCGCCGCTATCTTCTAGCAGCTCATCACGATAACGAGCAGGAATTGCTATCCGCCCTTTGTTATCCATTGTGATGGGATTGGCCCCTCTAAACACTTGAACTCACCTATTAATAAATATTGTCGTTTTGAATTAGGGCCAAATACATGTGGATGACTCAATTTTGATCCACTTTACCCCACTTTACACCACGTTGGCACAGTTTGAGATTGAGACAAAGTTTTGTCAAGGCAAAATTTGGGACAGAGATCTGATAAAACAGTCTGTATTTTAAGGTAAAAAGGACAAGTGGCTGAAAAGTGGTGAAAAATGGATCAAGGTGGTGTAGCTGTGGGCGATTTGAATTTTTAGAACAAAAAATTACAGACTAATTACCTTTTATTCTAACCCAACCAGATATTGATAATCATTTTCATTTGCATTTATAAAAATAAAGGTTACTATGTATTCAGAGTTAATGATTAACCCACAGTTATTAACTCTTCTCCGTGGCTTGAAAGCGGTAAACGGTTTGTTAGCTCATTGCACACCGTCTACCGCTTCTTTTTTATAATTGAATATGCGCTGGTGCGCTCACCACATCTGTAGCAGGATAAGCCTGTGGCAATGACTTATCTGCTGAAACTAATATTCTCATGGGAACACCTGCACTCTCTGCCGCTTGCATATCAGAAATTTTATCTCCGACCATAACTGATTGAGTTAAATCGAGCTGCAATTCGCGGGCGGCGCGTTTTAGCATACCTGGTTGTGGTTTACGGCATAAACAATTATGTTGATACTGAGTACCACCGTAATCTGGATGATGCGGACAATAATAGAAGTGCTCTAACTTGATGCCGCGTTGGCTAAACGCTTGCTGCATCCAATGATGTAATATTTTAACGTCTTCTTCTGTATATAACCCTCGGGCAATGCCTGATTGATTGGTAACAACTACAATCTTGTAAGCTAAATCTTGTGCCTGCTGACATAGAGAGAAAATACCTGAACAAAATTTCACGTCAGATATTTTATGCGTATACCCTGTATCTAGGTTAATCACACCGTCTCTATCTAAAAATAGTGCGGGTTTGAGCGACAATTCAAAGATTCCTATATGTTTTTTACAATTTTATTATCGCTTTTTATCCGTGTATACTGACAAAAAACAATAATAAGAGCAGTGAATTTTGCCACAATTATCAACTATCTCAAATTTAACCAAACATTCAGGGTATTTGATTACTCCGGCTAACTCTGAACTACCCATAACCGATGATTGGTTTGATATACAACACTGGTACCAGCAAGATGCAGTGATTGGCCAATCGACCGGGCGCAATACCACTTATTTTTTTCAAGCTCAGCAGCACAAGTATGTTTTACGCCATTACTACCGTGGTGGCATGATCGGCAAAATTGCTAAAGATGGCTATTTTTATGTTGGTTTAAAAAAATCGCGGGTTTATTTAGAGTTTGAAATGCTGCTACAGATGCAAGCGCTTGGTTTACCAGTCCCCACACCAATTGCTGCTCGCTTATCTCGTAGCCTGTTGCACTATAGAGCTGATATTATTATGCGGCTTATCGATAACGCCGACGACTTAATCAGCATCTTGCTCAAACGCCCCCTGACGGCTGATGAATGGCAGAAAATCGGCCAAACGATTGCGAAATTCCACCAACATGGGGTCTATCACGCAGATTTAAACATCCACAATATTATGTTGGATGGCAATGGTGCAGTATGGTTAATTGATTTTGACCGTGGTGAATTTAAGCCCCAGCACAAGAAATGGCAACATGCCAACTTAAAGCGACTATTGCGCTCGTTTGAAAAAGAAAAAGGCAAATATCCGCACCTAAGTTGGCATCAACATAACTGGCACACCTTGCGGCATGCCTATCAATCACAAATGGGTAGAGAAAAATAGTAAAACCGTCTTGTGCATTTACAGCGAATATTTACCATCTATCACATGCATCGTTTTTTGCACCGCACCTTGATTGCACATCACCACGTCAGTTGCCGCTAATGCAGCCCGATGCAACTCACTATCTGATGCAAACCAAGCTAACACTTGCTGGACAATATCTGCAGAATTATTGACCACGTGCAGCGCACCTCTTTCAATCAGTTGCTGACAAATATCAGCGCAATTGGTTTGATTTGGTCCCATCAAAATTGCTTTAGCCAAAGCGGCTGGTTCAAGTGGGTTGTGACCACCCACATTAACTAAACTGCCACCAACATAAGCAATTTTTGCCAGCGCATAAAATGCAATCAACTCACCCATAGAGTCAACCAGCCAAACGGACGTTTTGTCTGTCACCGGCTCTTGTGTACTGCGGCAAACAAATTTCATATCTGTGTACTGTGTTAAATATTGAGCCACTTCGCTAAAACGTTCTGGGTGTCGTGGCACGAGTATCAACAAAGTATTTGGGTATTGTTGCAATATTTGGCTATGAGCTTGCAACACCTGTTGGTATTCGTCAGGATGAACACTTGCAGCAACCCACACCTGCCGGTTTAAAGCATGCTGCTGATAGAACTCTGCGGTTTTTTCTGGCAAATACTCAGGCAACTTAATATCGAACTTTAAGTTGCCGCTGGTCATCACTTTAGGGGTAAATCTTTGGTAACGCTTTTCAATGGTTTTGTTTTGCGCACAAATTTTGTCGAAACAGGCAAATACAGGCAAAAATAACCCACGAAATTGCCAATACCGAGTACAAGATGATTTAGACAAGCGCGCATTAACCAAATACAATTTTGTATGCTGCTGCTTGAGTGCCATTATCCAATTCGGCCACAACTCAACTTCAGTAAAGATTGAGGTTTGAGGTTTAAAATATCGCGCAAATCGCCAGCTTGCTAAAAAGCCATCAAGCGGCGCAAGAACATGAATGACTTCGTCAGCAAATAGGCGATAAACCTGCTCCGCACCTGTGGGGGTTGTGGTTGTGACCACTAAAATGCGATGTGGGTGCGCTTGTTTAAGCGCTCGAATAAGTGGCGCGGCGGCATTCACTTCGCCCATAGATGCACAATGTATATGTGTACATCCTTGAACTTTATCTTTTAACGCCTGCGGATAAAATGAAAAACGTTGCATCAAACCACTGCGGTAGCGACTGTCGCCAACCGCTCGCCAGGCAAAATACACCAGAATCACAGGCAGCAAGCACCACCAAATTAAGCTATAAATGATCCGCATTGGTTATTGCTTTTATATCCTTTCCACTTACTCTTTAACAACTTTCTTTTGCACTTTCCGAGTGGCAATCCGAATATCCGACATTGCGCTGTTTTCCGCATAACGACCTTTTTTGATATGGCGAATTTGGAAAACGCCATCAATGTCTATGGCGATACCGTCCGTGCCAACTAACCAACGAAACGCCGTGTCTTCATATGTTTTACGCCAACGGTCTGATTCTGTTTGGAAAATTCGAATATTGTCACAATAACCAATCTTGCGTGCAACGTCACCATGAACGATTTGATATGGGCCTATCGCTTTACTCCGAGCGTGCGATCTAAATGAACTGGTATCAATTTCAACCACTTGTGGTTCTGCGTTAGCCTGCAACATAGGATCATTTTCTTCAAGCATGTCCGTTACCTGAATAGACTTCGGAAAATATAATGTCTCTGTTTTACCTTGTAGTTGCTTGGCCAGTGAGTCTAAACAATTTTCATGAAAAATAATGTCGCAATCAGTAAACCAGATCCAATCAGCTTGAGTTGATAAGGCAGCTTTATTACGCCCAATACCGCGACGGAAAAGTTGATGTTTATCGCTTGCCACCCAGTTCCAAGTCACATTCGGAACATCAATGGTTGAGAATAAGTCTAAGGTCTTTTTGGTTGCCGTGTCTTCTTTTGAATAAAACACAGTCACAGTCAACTCAAGCTCCTTAGGCGGATGGTTAACAAACGAGCTTAGTTGATAAATCAACATATTTGAATATTGCCAACAATGGCTAACCATTTCTAAGGTTAATTTGCCAGTTTTAGCCTGACGTTCAGATTTTTTAGGTAGTGGCTTGCGAAAGAATGATACCGGCACAATATGTTTGATGACCAAACGAAACAATTGCGTAAAAAATTTATTATATTTGGAATGCGGATAAGTTTTGGTGTCAATCATGTGAATCAATATACTGGCTGAAAGTATCTGGATTCTAACACAGAATATCGCTGAATCTGCTAATTGATTAAGCTTGAGTTCATCACGCTTGTTTTAATAAGTTTTGATAGAGCTCGCATAACGCCAATGCTTCAGACTCAATTCGATAATGATTCAACACAGTTTGCCGGGCACTCACCGAAAAAGCCATCCGCAATTTGGCTTGTGAGGCCAAAGTCTGCAAAGCATTAGTTATTTCAGCCTGCGCATTAACATTCACCAGCACGCCATTTTGACCGTTGCGAATAATATCGGGCCAAGCCCCAGCTCGAGTTGCAATAACGGCCGCACCACAACTCATCGCTTCCAATACAGTTAAACCAAACCCTTCGTTCTCACTCAAGGCGCAAACAATATCACATGCCTGCATCCATTTTACCACTTGTGAGAATGGCTGCTCACCTAAAAACTTAATTCGGTGAGATAATTTAGCTTGAGCAATTTGTTGTTTTAGTTGCTCGACGTATTCTTGGTCGTCATATGCACCACAAATTACAGCTTGAAAATCTGCTTGCTGCTGGCAAGTTTCAATACAGGCTTGCACAAACAAATGGATACCTTTTTGCCTGCGCACCCGGCCAAATATACCTGCCATGTGCAACCTTGGTCGCCCCAATTGTTCGCGCAGTTCTGTTCGGTCGATTACAGGACTAAATTTTTTATGGTCAACACCATGAGGGATCAGCGCATCGGGTGCAAACGCCAAATAACTGGCCGCAGCTGAATTGGTTGAGATAACGGCATCCATTTTATCCATCAGCCACCGAGTAAATTTTGAGTGTTGGCGTTGCGCGGTTGAGGTAAAAACAATTTTAAGTGCGATACCGAACACATACTTAAGCAATAATGCTTGGATCATCTCATCATTGCGGCGCGCATGAAACACGCGAACTTGCGAGTCAGTCTTTGATTGTTGCAACCATCTAGCCGCTTGCCAAAAATTAACCGCTAACAACGACTTTGGCACATGATGTTTGCCTAAGACACACAAAGCAATTTGCTCGTGTTGCACTTGTGCTGTGGCTAGCATAGTAGAGGTTACGCCAGAAAAGCGCTTGTTTGAATTACCCAAGATAACCTGACATTCGCTGATTTGCTGTTTTATCTGCGAATGAGAATTCATTGATTGAGTTTGGCTAGGTAGCGACATAACAAATTAACATTAATGACTTTTGTCCACTTTACGCAAGCAAAATGACACTTTTATGTAAAAGGCAGCAAACTCTAAACAACTCAACGTGTGGCCGTTAAAACCATACGCTGGACAATTTAATTAATTGTTCATGTATTTATGCAAAACTCAATCGTCTAAACCTGATTATTGTATGAGCCAAAAGAAAAATGAACGCGCCAACCCAATTAACCATTATGCACGTCTTATTTTCACGCGGATTTGCCGGTTCTGAACGTTCAACATTAGAATCTTGCAATCAACAATGTAAACATCATCAAGTCATACTGGTTGTACGTAAAGGGCATAGAAAAAACGCAGCCAGCATTGTTGATTCGCTCGATAAACGAGTCAAACTTATTGAAGTCAGTCATATTTGGTTTACTCGCTGGCAGGTAAAAAAATTAATACAGCACTACCAACCAAATGTTGTCCACTGCCATTTACGCAAAGCGACTCGTGTTGTCGGTAAAATTCGTCCGAATGCAGCAACAGTCTCGACCCTGCATATCAGTGCAAATGGAAAATGCTTTAATAAAATGGATGGCCTTATTTGCAATGCGCGTTGGCAAGTTGAAGCATTAACCGGCCACTATGCAGGGCTCATCCATAAAGCACACAACTCGTTAACCCCCCACCGTAAACTAACCAAGGCACAAATTCGTTCGCTAAGACACGAGTTAAACCTTGATGATAATACTTACCTAATAGGCGCAGTGGGTCGATTTCATCCAAGTAAAGCTTGGGATACGTTAATACAAGCTTTTATGCAACTACCGCAATCGTATAAACAACAATGCAGACTGGTATTTTTTGGTAACGGAAAATTGGAACAAGAATTAAAAAACCTCGCCAAAGGTGAAGCGCATATTCAGTTTGCAGGATTTAAAAACAACATAAAAGATTACTACCAATGTTTCGATCTGTTAGTTTGCCCCAGTCGGTTTGAACCATTACCACGAGTAATGCTAGAAGCAATGGACGCTGGAACGCCTGTGATTGCATCTGACGAAGGCGGCTGTAAAGAACTGATTGAAGAATATGGCGGCTTTATGTTTCCAGTAGATAATATCGAAGCCCTTGCTAGCCAGTTGCAATATTGTATCGACACCAAACCTGCCAAAAATAACCTAGATTTATCGGCTCATTATATTGAAAATGCCAACCAAGCAATCATAAATTTTTACCAGCTTGCGATACAGCACAATACCAAGCAATCAGACTAGGGCCTGTTTAACCCATTCAAAATATACTTTTGCTAAATTAAAGCATTGGATTTGCAGTTAGTTGCCATAAATTGCCCCACAATTTGTCATATTTCTGAGGGGTAAATTTTCGAAACCCAGAACCATGTGCAAAGGTCAGCTCACCAAAATAAATTTGTCCATCAAGGTTGTACAAATCCACCCGCACATAATCGAATGGTTTTGCCAATTTAAGCGCAATTTCAACCATTTCCGAGAAGTTTTCTATCTTAGGTAGCGGCTTGTTATTGCTTGGTTTGTGCAAGCTAATATCGGTTACTTGACCATTTTCATCATAGATACAACGGCCATGTTGAGTATGACGGTCAAAATCAACTTGGAGAAAAAATGTCTGTCCACTCGGTCGATTAAACACATGAAATTTATAGTCTTCAGGTAACTGCTGAGCACTAGATAATAAAAGTTGTTCAACCAAAATTTTTGGCTGAATATTTGAGTACCAAGGTTCGTTACGTTTTCTGCCGCTATTGATGGCTAATTTTTTCGCCAGCTTTTTTGCAATTTTGTGCGCATCATATTGCCCTTGCTGACACAAAAATACGCTGCCAGAGTCGTGGTTGGCTTTAACGACAAAATTGTCACCATAATCAGCAAAAGAAAGCTGTTCGACTTGGTCGACAACATCGAGCAAAGGCACTAAAAAGGTTTCCCCAACCATGGTGGCAACATATTCTCTGACGGCTAATTTATCCGCACATTGCTCAAACAGTGGGTGGCGTTGAAAAAATTTCCGGTATTGAATTTTTTCACTGAATGTTTTCGGCTGACGTATATTTGGCCAATAATGATGTTTTTTGTAAAAACGAATAGACGTCGTAAAAAGTTGCCATTCAAGCTGACTAAATAACATGCTTTCACCTTCAACTGAAACAGCATTCAAAAATACGTAATCATTATTTCACTGGAATGACACCCACAAGCTTTAGTTTAAGCTTAAATTAAATAACCTGAACTCTGGATAATAACTTGCTTTCTAGAGGCTATTTATCCTTATAACTGCGTTGAATTCGCTAGTAATAGCCAGCTATTACGTACGCAAATTCGCCTTGCTCTAAGAATAACTATCTCTCTAGAATGACTAAAAATTAACTTAACCTTTAATAACAATGAGTTACCTAACTTATTATCCAGAGTTCAGGTTAAATATGGGTGATTTGAGTATGCTGCACTTTATCTACAACCAACTTATGCGCGTTTTGTTGCCTTTAATGCTCATACGTTTAAAAAGCAAATCCCGTAAACAACCTGAATACGGCATTCGTTGGGATGAAAGACTGGGTAAAAAACAAATATTGGTCCCCGCTGGCGGGATATTGTTTCATGTAGCATCGTTAGGGGAAGCTATATCAGCGACACCGATTATTCAGCAGATAATGCAACATAACCCGACAACACCAATAACCGTCACCAGCACGACTCCAACCGGCTCAGAGCAAATAAAAAAAGTGTTTGCAGAACAGGTCACGCATTGTTATTTACCGTTTGACCTTCCGATCATTCAACGGCGTTTTATTAATCAAATTCAACCGAACGTGTTGGTTTTGATGGAAACTGAACTCTGGCCAAACTTGATATTTCACGCTAAACGCATCGGCTGCAAAGTCATGGTGATCAACGCGAGAATGTCTAAAAAGTCCGCTAGTGGTTACAAAAAACTGGCCAAATTAACCCAACAAATGATGCAACGTATCGATCTGGTTGCGGCTCAGTTTGACAGCGATGCCGCACGATTTATCCAACTCGGCTGCAAAGCTGAACATGTAAAAGTGGTTGGAAATGTAAAATTTGATACGCGTTTAACCGACCAAATGTTGCACCAAATCAACGAGTTTAAACAGACGTGGAACCAAGCACGCCCAGTTTGGTTAGCTGCCAGTACTCACAAAAACGAAGAAGAATTAGTTTTATCCGCACATAAGAAATTGCTGTCGCATCACGCAAACCTATTATTAATTTTGTTGCCTAGACACCCAGATAGATTTGACCAAGTCTTTGAACTTTCATCAGAGCAATTTATCACCGAGCTAAAAACGGACAGTCAAGGCAAAATAAGCGAACAAACTCAGGTATTGGTTGGCGATACCCTAGGAGAAATGGCCGTGTATATTTCACTGGCCGATATTGTGTTTATGGGCGGCAGTTTGGTTAATAGTGGTGGCCATAATCCATTTGAAGCAGCTTGCCAACAAAAAGCCATTTTATCTGGCCCACATACATTTAATTTCGAAAAAAGCTATCAAGTGCTTGAAGATCATCAAGCTTGCACTAGAGTTAACAATGCTGTGGAGCTTTCAACACGAATAGACGAGTTATTAAACCAGCGCAACAAAATGTCATCCATGTCGATAAACGCGCTCGAATGCCAACATAAATATCAAGGTGCGACAGCTCAAACAGTCAAACTGATTAATAATCAGCTAGAAATTGCAATAAAAACAACAAAGCGTGGTCAAGTATTTACAAATCATAAAGCTAACGCTTACAATTGACCGGCAATTATTTGCCCATTCCTGGCAATTAGTTGCCAAAAGGTTTAGGAAATAACTTTCCAAAAGGGCAAGAGGTTAGCCATGTCAACAGACGAGCCGAAAAAAGACTCACAGAGTTTTGCCGATGTAATTTTATGCTATTTAGAAGCTTTAGGGGTCGAATACATTTTTGGCGTTCCCGGCGGTGCTATTGAACCCTTATATAACTCGCTGGCCAAAACTGGTCGCAAGGGCGGCATAAAAGCCATTGTTGCAAGGCATGAATGCGGTGCCGCGTTTATGGCTGATGGCTATGCTAGAGAAACCGGCAAACTGGGTGTGGTCTGCTCAACAACAGGACCTGGTGCAACAAATTTAATTACCGGTGTTGCCTCTGCCCATTCAGATCGTGTTCCAATGTTGGTTATTACCGCACAAACACCACTCCCCAAATTTGGCCGCAAATCATTGCAAGATTCCTCGTGTGCGGCAATAGATGTGGTTTCAATGTTCCGTCACTGCACATCTTTTAATACGTTAGTGAGCCACCCTCAGCAGGTTGAAAATAAACTGATATCGGCACTGATGACTGCGTTAAGAACCCCCAAAGGTACCGCGCATATTAGTATTCCGTCTGATATTTTGCGTGCTGAAGTTTTTCAACCAAGAGATATTAAAGCGAATCGGTTGCAGCAAGACCTTTCTCTTTCTGACCAAGATTCGTTAGAACAAATGTTGATTGAGATACACAATTCTAAGCGAATAGCACTATTTTTGGGCGATGGCTGTCGAGGGGCTGGAAACCAGATACAAGAAATCGCCGAAAAACTTAATGCACCTTTTGTTACCGGACCTATGGGTAAACGTTGGATTGACGAAACTCATCCAATGTATCGAGGTGTTTACGGTTTTGCAGGACACGAAAGTGCCAAAGCCACTATTCATAATACAGATTTAGACCTCGTCATCGCTATCGGTGCCCAATTGGGTGAGCTTGGAACAAGTGGGTGGTTAGAGTCACCGCTGTTATCTGAAAAATTAATCCATGTCGACTCAACACCAGAGCACTTTACCCGCTCCCCCATGGCAAGATTGCATGTGTGCGGCAAAATACCAGAGATTGCTCAGCGTGTTATCCAAAGTTTAAACAAAGCCGAGCACTGGGCCCATCATCGTGAAAAAAATATTCACTTTATGTCGCCAGCCACCAACATAAACAACAGTCCAACAAGTTTATTAGAGCCTGAAAAATGTTTTGCCAATTCAGTACCTTTAAAACCACAAAAACTATTTTACCAGTTGGCAAAAATGTTACCGCAAGAGACAAGAGTTCACGTAGATGCAGGCAATGCATGGTCTTGGGCGACACATTATTATCAGCGTAAAGATAGCAAGGGGTTATACCGAATTGCTATGGGGTTTGGTTCTATGGGATGGGCAATTTCTTCAGCCATTGGCGCTCGATTTGCTAAAGATTCTGGCCCTACCCTATGTATCACTGGGGATGGTAGTTATTTAATGAGCGCCCAAGAAATTACCGTAGCTGCTCAGCATAATTTGCCAGTGGTCATTTTAGTTTTGAACGACGCCGCATTGGGCATGGTGAAACACGGGCAAAAGTTGGGTAATGCTGAGCCGATTGGCTATGAACTAAACCACGTCAGCTACGCCGATTTAGCGGAAAGTATGGGCATACGTGGCATAACAGTTAAAACCCCCGGCGAGCTAGCTGATATAGATTGGTCAGGTTTGTTTAAGGCTGATGGACCAACACTAATAGATGCAATCATTGATCCGGATGAGATCCCTCCAATGGGTGAACGGGTAAAAGGTTTAGCACAAGCTTCGGCAACACCTGGTGGGTAACCTATTGCTCAAGGTAACCACGTATACCAAGCCGTTAATTTCCGGAGCATGCCGAGTATGCAATTAGTTTCTAGGCTGTTCATCAATAAAGATTTGCTGTTAATTGCATTCGCACAAATTGCATTTTTAACAAACAGTTTGATGTTTTTTACCTTCGCGCCCATCCTAGGTGCAACTTTAGTCAGTACAACCGCTTATGCGAATGCACCTTTGGCAGTTTCTCTCATCGTCATGTTACTGGTATCTTATCCGTTTGGCGCATACAGTCAGCGTCACGGTAGAAAGCTGGTATTTGCTATCGGCGGGGTTGCCTCAATTCTTACGCCAATCTTGGCATTTTTAGCTGTAACTAAAGATTATTCGCCTGCTTTTTTTGCTGCAGCTGTCACTCATGGGGTTAGCGCTTGTGCCATGACGTTTTACCGATTTGCTGCGATGGAGGTCGTTAGTGAGTCTAAGATTGCAAAAGCCATCTCAATTATCATGTTTGTCAGTATTATCTCCGCGATATTTGGCCCTAAACTGACCTCTTTGACTAAAGATATCGGTAGCATTCAGTTTTCAGTGACGTTTTTGGTTATGCTGCCTATAGCTACATTTGGGACTGTATGTATTTTATTGGTTCGTTGGGGTAGCTATCGACTACCAGCAAAAACCGAAAACGCTAGCCGAATTAGCTTTAAGTCGACTTGGCAACCAATAGCCTTAGCAACCTCTAGCTATTTTATCATGACGCTAATCATGACCTCCACCCCATTGCATATGCACGTCAATCATGCACATTTTTCAGACATAGCTCATGTCATTCAGTGGCATATGTTCGCGATGTTTTTCCCCTCAATTATGACGGCACAGCTTATCAAATACTTGGGTATCAACAACTTAATCCGGTTCGGGTTTCTGCTACTTGCTGTTGCGGCACTAGTGTGCAATCAATCGAATTTGCTGACATTAGGGCTGGTTTTGTTAGGCGTTGGATGGAATTTTTCGTTTATCGGCGCTAGCCAGTTGCTTGCAGTCAACTCACCTGAAGAATCGCGGATAAAAATGCAAGGCATTAACGACTTAATTGTATTTGGATTTAGTGCATTAGCCAGCTTTCTTTCCAGTTGGCTACTGCATCACTTAAATTGGTCAATCATGTTATGGGCTATCTTACCCATACCAATGATATCAATAGCATTAACCCTTAACTTGAAAGCTACCAATAATCAGAGACTTCTACATGACAATTGTGACGCCAAATAATAACCCTGACGAGTTCAAAGATCACCTGGTATTGATAACAGGGGGGACCAGTGGAATCGGCCTAACCTGCGCCAGAGACTTTATATCGCATGGTGCTCATGTGATGGTTTGTGGGCGTAGGCAAGACCGCCTTGATTCTGCTCAGAAAGCCCTAGGGGACCAAGCAATAGCGGTACAATGTGATGTCTCAAATCTACAGTCGATCAGTGATATGTATCAAGTCGTGAAAACTCAGGGGAAATGCATAAAAACCTTGGTGGTAAATGCAGCAGTCGCTAAAGCAGCATCCTTTGCAAATATCGATGAAGAAATGTTCGATTTAACTTTTGACATTAACCTCAAAGGCGCTTTTTTTACCATTCAAAAGGCATTACCTTTTTTGCAGGAAGGTTCAACAATAGTTGTTATTACATCAATTTCTAACCAACATGCTGCCCCTAATTTTTCGGCTTATTCTGCGGCCAAATCCGCATTAAGGTCTTTGGTTAAGTCTATCTCGCTAGACTTGATAAACAAGGGAATTAGAGTTAACGCAGTCAGCCCTGGTCCTATATCTACAGATATGTATGACAAGTTTGGGTTAGCACAAAGTGAAACTGAAAAAATTAAACAAGTCATCAGCAATAAATCTCCGATAAAACGCTTTGGTACCCCTCAAGAGACGGCGAACGCAATCCGCTTTTTGGCATCGTCCGAATCCAGTTACATTGTCGGTGCTGAACTCGTGGTGGATGGTGGTATCAGTTTGTTATAGGTCAACACTTATGAGCCAATCTTTTAATTACGCTAAAAAACTTTCAACAAAAATCTGGTATGAGGTCGCAGATGAACAAAACCCATTTGTAGCTAAAGAAAATTACCTATTTGGTTATCCTTACGAACAATTGTTAGCCAAAAAAAGTTATCTTGAAATGCTGTATTTATTGTTCACTGGAAACCTACCAAACTCAGAGCAAAAGCAGCTTCTGCAAATACTTTTTAAAGGGTTAATGAATTTTGGGCCAAGAGACAGTGCAACACGAGCGTCAATGCTGGCAGGTATAGGCAAATCCAGTCCTGAACATATACTACCAACTGGGTTACTCGCCATGGGTGGCACTTACGGCGCAGCGGAAGTTGAGCATGCTTATTTGCTAATAGAAAAAATGGCGAAAGTCGAACCGAAAGAAGCGGCAGACTCCTTGCTCCACTCTATGACAGCGGATAGCCCAAGAGTTGCACCTGGGTTTGGGTCTATTTATGGAGAAATAGATGCTCGCACCCACTCGCTGCTACTCAAATTAATCGAATTATCACCAGACAGCAAGATTTTCCAATGGACTGAAATGTTGTGCCAACAACTCCACAAACACAATTTTGGCATAGTTCCAACCGGCCTTACCGCCGTTGTTTGTTTAAAGTTGGGCATTGGCGCTAGAGAGTCCATCGGTTTATATCAATTAGCTAGAGCGCCTGGGCTCTTAGCTCATGGAATGGAACAAACTCACAAGCCCTTAACAGCCATGCCACTGCTTGAAGACGAAAACTATGTTCTAAGAAAAGAGGAATAACCATGAGTAATTACGACTATTGGTTGGAACGAAGGAACAAAATTGAAACGAGTATCGGCAAATGGGTCGGCGGTGATGATGTTGTGATACGCAATTACTCGTTAAAAAATGACTTATTAGGCAATGCCACATATATGCAAGTTATTGTATTGAATGCAACAGGTAAGCTTGTTTCTAAAAACCTTGCAGACTGGCTCGAAGCAAACTTTATTGGCATGAGTTACCCTGATGCTCGGATTTGGTGCAACCAAGTTGGCGCCCTATGTGGAAGCGAAGGCTCAAGTGTATCAGCTGCAACTGTAGCTGGTGTACTTGCGGCAGATTCAAGAGCTTACGGTGGCAGCAAATCATCTTTGATTGGGGTAGATTTTATCCGGCAAGCTTTGATGAAAGTTCAAGCTGGGATGACTATTGACCAACTTGTATCTCAATCCAGCTATAAAAATGGCAAACCCAACATTATGGGGTTTGCTCGCCCTGTCGCTCGAGCCGATGAACGAATAGACATGTACGACAAGTTGAGACAACAGCTTGGCTTTAAGGTTGGCAAACACCTAAAATTAGCCTTTGAAATTTCAGCGTACTTGGAATCAAATTTTAACCTATCAATGAATAGCGGCGGTTATTCCTGCGCATTCTTAGCAGATCAAGATTTTAGCGCACAGCAGGTTTACAATATAAAATGCATGTGTGTAGCAAGCGGTGTAACCGCTTGTTTTACCGACTATAGTGGACGTGCGCAAAACTCATTTTTGCCACTAAAGTGTGAGGACATTGATTATAATGGGCCGAGCCCTCGTCCAGTGGAGTAGCTTTTAGGCTACGCCACCGGCACAACAAAGTATTTAAAAATGATAACTGACTTCTGCATAAATCTGCCGACCTGGTAATGGCAAGTCATTGGGTAAATACACAGTAGTACCAGTATTTTCTGTTGGCTCTCGAGCATCAACGTCGAAAATATTCTTGGCAATTAAAGCTGTATCAAAATTATCATTCGCCCAGCGAATGGTTAAATCTGTAATATTGTAGTCACCGATTTTATCTCTCGGATCATCTAAGGCTCGAGTACGATTTACCACATAGTTATTCTTAACATTAACATTAATATTGGAGTTCAAATGCCAATTTAACTGTAGAAACAGTTGTTGTTCTGGCGAGTATGGCGCAGTTGAGTCGGTTAAACGATTTTCAGAGCGTTGAAATGCATAATTCCCATCAATACTAATATCGCGGTTCAACTTCCACTTCAATTCAAATTCAAACCCCTTGCCCACTTGTTTGCCCGCATTTTCAGCAACAGGCAAGAACTGGACAATATTTGACCAATTATACCTAAACAAATTCAGCACCATAGATACATCTGTACTAGGGCGGTAGTCAAAGGAAGCTTCAAATGTTTCAATTTCTTCTGGGTTAAGCGCAGGGTTCCCTAACGCAACCGGATTACTTTTCACACTAGTTTCTGCGAATGCCGGTGCCCTAAACGCCTTACCATACAAAATTTTTGTAGTTAAATACAAAGAGGTAGACCAAACCAACGCAGCTCTAGGATTCGTCGTTGAGCCAAAGTCAGAATAGTCGTCATGCCTTAAACCAAGAGTAAGCTCCCAGTCATTAGCAAAGGCCCATATATTTTGTGCAAATACATAGTTATTTTGCCGCTCCACCTCAGGTAAAAAAACTGCATCGCTATCACTAACATCGACTAATGGGAAAGTCCCAGCGGGAATAGGCTCACCCTTGGCATCTAAACCAAAGTTTTTAAACTCGGTTGTCTTATAGATATCATCTTTGTTATGGCCTGCGCCAAAGGAAAATTGACTATTCGGCAATGCTTGGTAGTGTGTTAAAAAACCAAAACGCCAATGTCTTTCAAACACGTTGGGGGCGCCCTGCATACCATCAGGGTGGGTGCCAACAAACGGTCCACCAGAAAACGACACCCCTGGTGGGAATAGCATAGCAGGTACGACAAATTCTTGAGTATTACGATAAAAGCTAGCAAAAACTTTATAGTCAATCTTATCACCCATAGTATTGGAATAATCAGCACTGACGATCTGTCGTTCAGGGCGAACCCGATAATATGGGTCCAAAGCACTTGCTACACCAGCACCACTTTGAACATCTTGCCTTTGCCACGACGCATCCAAGTTAAAGTTTTTGTAACTAAAGTTGGTATACAAGGCTAAGTTTTCTGCAGCTAAATTAAGAGGTCCAGGCGCCAATGACACATCCGTATTATACAAATCGTCATGCAAAGACTGCCTGTCTTGTTCAATAATACCATCAAAACCATTTGTCTTATGGTATTGGAAATTTATAGCAGCTGAAAAATCATCACCTTGATGGATATAATTCAGCCAAGTATCTTTGGTTGAGTAGGTACCAGCTCTGGCTCCGACTGTACTGTCGTTCGAGTTCTCCGCATTTTTGGTAATGATATTGATAACCCCCGAGAAAGCATCTGCACCATATAACGCAGAGCCAGGTCCTCGAATCACTTCAATTCTTGCGATAGATTCAACCGACATGCCACCCCATACTTGCCCTCGGTTTCCTACATAAGAACTGGTATAAGGCACACCATTTACCAACATAAGCACTTGAGGATTAAAGCTGGAGTATACACCTCGAAATGTGTATATAGGTTTAAAACCACTTGAACTACGAGCAACATGTAACCCAGGTACAGTTTCGAGCACATCATCTATATCTAATGCACCTTGCTGTTTAATGTCTTTTGCCGTGATAACAGTTGCAACAGATGGTGCTTTATATATTGGTTTTTCAGTGCCTGTTGCTATGCTAACAAACTCTTCATCCCCATATAAATCTTCTAAACTTAGCCCCATTTCACTAAAGCTGTCGTCAGCATGTGCAGGTAAGCCTAAAAATGAAAAATACAAAACCAAACAATATTTATTTTTCATAACTGGTGCCCAGTTGTTATTAGAATTATTGTACTAGTATTCAAGCCTAGTGTTTTTTTCATAAAAAACAAGTTGTAACAAAAAGTAACGGTCTTGTACATACGCACCTATTTATCTTAGTTTGCTTTTTAAGCCGTGCTACAAGGGTAAAACGACAGTAAAACAGGTACCTTTACCCACGGTACTCTCTACTGAAATTTCACCACCAAGTAGGCGGGCAAATTTTTGGCTGATAGCCAAACCCAGCCCTGTACCTTCAAATTCACGCGAGCTTGAACCTTGGTCAGGGCGACTACCCTGACCTACCTGCCTGAATTCATCAAATATTTCCGCCAGTTTGTCCGCAGGAATACCCTTGCCAGTATCTGTTACCTGAATAGCGAAAGTTTCTTCTCCGCACTCAAAGTCTAAGCTTATGGTGCCGTTTTTGGTGAACTTACACGCGTTGCTCAGCAAGTTAATTAAAATTTGTTCAAGCTTTTCTTTGTCTGTTTCAACCATGAGTTCAGTTTGGTTTTGTGGGCCAACAAATAAGTTTTTGTTTTTATCTAGCAGCGGTGAAACAGTATCGATAGCCATTTCTAGCGAGGGTTTTAACAGAATTGTTTCCCTTTTAACTTCCATGCGACCTGCTTCTACCTTGGATAAGTCTAAAATACTATTGATCAGCACTAATAAACGCTCTGCATTTCTTTGTACTTTTGCCAAGTCTTGCGTGTAGTTATCCATTCCATCCATTTCCAGCTCTTCTCGAACTAAGTCGATGTAACCAATTATCGCTTGGATTGGGGTCCGTAATTCATGAGTAATATTGGCTAAAAACACAGATTTATGTCGAGAGGCAGTTAAAGCCGAGTCTCTTGCTTGCACTAGTTCTGCTGTTCTTAGTTTAACTTCGGTTTCCAACTGATCTCTGTGGTTTCTTAACTGTTCGTCTTGATCATCTAGGGTTTGCATTAATGTATTAAATGCATGAGACATTTGGCGGATTTCTTTGGCGCCTTTAACCTGAGTCTGCAAATGCTGCCCCGTTCGCTCTGCTTCTTCCATTGTGTCTGCAAGTTCATTGATAGGCCGAGTCAACCGATTAACCGTCACATCGACCACCATAACAAGCATAACTGCAACAATTGTGCTAATCAAAAAAGTGGCAATAAAAATGTCTCGAGAAGTATTGGTTAACGTCGTTTTGCTCAGTTTGACATAAACAACCCCTAAAACACTTTGTTTATGTTGGTCAAATTCACCTAATCCAATATCTCCTTGATTAATATGCACCAGCTTCCAAAACCAAAAAAAGTCATCATCTTCAATATAACCCATCTCTTGTTCATGTTTGGGGATGACTAACTGCTCTAATGCAATATTCTGATTTGCGATAATCTGTTGGTCCGCGTCAATCACCGCTGCCCCGACAACTGATTTAAACCCTAAAACTTGGTTGATTGCATCTTCGGCGTTGTCGTTACTGCCAGTTAACAAAGCAAGCATGCCTTGCTCAGCTAAACCACTGGTTGCTTGCATTGCATCTTCCACAATCAATTCTTTGATTTTAATACTACTTACCCAAGCTGTTAGGCCACTGCCCGCTAAACTTAATACAATAATGCCGCCGACAACATACGCCATTAACTGGCGACGGAAACTAGACGCTGGGGAAATATATTTGTTCAGTATTCTTTTTATCATCTCTCGGGCAACACTATATTAAACTGCTCTTTTTCTTGATTTGTGTAGCTTATGCCAAGGTGTTTGGCGGTTCGTAAATTCACTGCTAATAAAATATGCTTCATTGGCAAAACTTGGGGGTTTTCTGTCATGTTCTGTAACATATTGGCCAGTTGTTTGCCCAGTTGAAAGTGATTTGGATAAAACGAAAATAGTGCGCCTCTTTTGGCATGTGATGGGATACTAGACAAAACGATAAAACGTTTATCCCAACTAGCCTTTAATACCAAAGGCAATACAACTTTTTCATGCATCGCGACTGTATCAATTGGCAACCAAATCGCATCTCGCTGATTGAGCCGACCTTCAACTAACTTGGCGTAAGTTTGCACTGCTTGTTTGAGATCTTTAACAATCTGAATGTTAGCGGCAATCCCTGCTTGTTTTAGCGCTCGTTCGGTGAGTTTGGCAATCCACGCGTTTTGTTGGCTTACAATTAAGTGTAATTTCTGTACTGACGGTGCGACCATTCTAAGTTTTTTCACAACTGTGATTGGGTCAGTCATCATGCTCACGCCAGAATGTGCACCCGGAGTCGTTGGGTAAGCGCCAATAACAATTGAATAGTTTGCGGTAAATTTATCCGCCAACCTATAACCACGTGAGCCGAGCAATACCAACTGAGTGATTGCATCTCCCGCCAATTGTTTTTCTATGCTACTGATGTCTAAATCTTCACCAATAACATAACCTTGAATGTCAGCATTGGTTTGTTCTTTTACACCCGCTCTAATTTGTTCAAAAATGGACAGGTAAGGTTCGCGTACATCAGGATACAGCACAGCAACAGGCGCAGCGACAGCATAGCCACAAAATGTGCCAAGCAGGCTTATTAATGACAGCACATAAACTATATGCAGCCGTAACATCATCCCTTGCAACCTTATGAATATGAAGTAGTTATCTTAGAGATGATTGTAACCCATTGTGTAGAAGCACGCGAATTTTGTTGTTTATTTTGCCCAATTCATTGGAAAAGCATACAATGCCCGCCCCATATTCAAAACCAACAGCCATTATGAAATTAAACCCAGCTCAAGCTGAAGCCGTTAGTTATGTTACTGGCCCTTGCCTAGTGCTCGCGGGCGCTGGTAGTGGAAAAACACGTGTGATCACCAACAAAATAGCGCATATGGTGACAAACTGTGGTTATAAGGCAAACCAAATTGCCGCAGTAACCTTTACCAATAAAGCGGCTAAAGAGATGAAAGAGCGGGTTGCGGCAACTCTACCTAAAGGAGCGGGCAAAGGTTTAATGGTGTCGACCTTTCATACGCTAGGTTTAACCATTATAAAAAAAGAATATAAAACCTTGGGAATTAAACCCGGATTTAGTTTATTTGACGACCAAGATACCATGGCGTTATTAAAGGCGTTAACTGAAAAAGAGCTAGATGGTGACAAAGATGAATTGCGCGCCGTTCAATCAGCCATCTCTAATTGGAAAAATGACCTAATTTTGCCTCAGCGCGCAATGCAGCTCGCTAAAGACGAAAAAGCACAATATCACGCACGCTGTTACCAGAATTACCAATCGCAAATGACCGCATACAATGCTTTTGATTTTGACGATTTGATTCTGGTGCCAACACTCTTGCTCAAACAAAATGAAGAAGCACGCAATCGCTGGCAACGCAAAATACGTTACTTGTTAGTGGATGAATATCAAGATACCAATACCAGTCAATACGAACTGGTGAAACAAATTGTGGGCTCAAGAGGGTTATTTACTGTTGTAGGTGATGACGACCAGTCAATATATAGTTGGCGTGGAGCAAAACCGCAAAACTTGGTATTACTCGGCAAAGACTTTCCCAAATTACGCTTAATTAAACTGGAACAAAACTACCGCTCGGTTCAGCGTATACTGAATGCGGCTAACATACTGATAGCGAACAACCCACATGTTTACGATAAGTCGCTATTTAGTGAAATGGCCTATGGTGAGCCAATTCGAATTCTATTTGCCAAAGACGAAGAAAACGAAGCAGAACGTGTTGTTGCTGAGCTGATTGGACACAGGTACATGCGTAAAAGCAAATATAAAGACTACGCAATTTTATATCGAGGTAACTTTCAGTCGCGAGTATTTGAAAAAACCCTGATGACCAACCGTATTCCCTACAAAATCAGTGGTGGTACCTCTTTTTTCGCTCGTAGCGAAATTAAAGATATTATGGCTTATTTGCGCCTGTTGGTTAACCCTGACGACGACAACGCATTTCTACGTATTATAAATGTACCTAAACGCGAAATTGGCCCAGCAACTTTAGAAAAAGTCGGCCGACTGGCGAATCAGCTGCATATTAGTTTGTTTGCCGCCGCATTCGAAGGGCAACTAGAACAAGTATTGTCGGGCAAGCGCCTAGAGAACCTTCAGCAATTTTGTCGTTGGATGGTCGAGCTAGATGACAGAGCTCAACGTGGTGATACTTTGTCTGCAGTACGCGATTTAATTAAAGGCATACGCTACGAAGAATTTTTATACGAAACGTCACCAAGTGGCAAAGCGGCTGAAATGCGCATGAAAAACGTCAGCCAATTGTTTAGTTGGATCAGTGGTATGCTTGAGGGTGATGAAGATGAAGAACCGTTAACACTTAAAGAAGCGGTAAACAAACTAACCTTAAGAGACATGATGGAGCGTGGTGCCGAAGAGGACGAAGCAGACCAAGTTCAATTGATGACATTACATGCATCTAAAGGGCTAGAGTTTCCGTATGTATTTTTAGTTGGCGCTGAAGAAGGTTTGTTACCTCACCAATCAAGCATAGACGAAGATAACATAGAAGAAGAGCGGCGTTTAGCTTACGTAGGGGTGACCCGGGCACAGAGGGAGTTGATTTTTACCATAGCCAAAGAAAGGCGACAGTTTGGTGAGGTGATAAAAACAGAGCCGAGCCGATTTTTATATGAAATGCCGCAGGATGATTTGGTGTGGGAGTATCAAAAACCTAAAGCAAGCCAGCAAGAACGCCAACAAAAAGCACAAGCGCATATTGCTAACTTGCGCGATTTGTTAAAGTAACATCTTCAGCTGACAACTCAGCTAACAACTGGCGGTAAAACTCATCGGAACTTACCGCCTCTGCTAACAGCTGCCCTTGAGCGAATAAACACCCCATAGTTTCAGCCGTTTCTTTCATTAATTCAGTTTCAATACCTTCCGCTATTACAATAAAACCTTGCTCATGGCCAATATTGACGATTGAAGTTGCAAAGCGTCTTTGTGCAAGATCTTGCTCTGCTCGGTGAATGAGTTTGGCATCCACTTTTACAAAATCAAGCTCGCCACTATATAACAAAGCTAAACTCGCAATACCCGCGCCAAAATCGTCAAGCGCAATACGTACACCCAGTGCACGTAAAGTGGCAAAACAGCCAACAACTTGTTCAATGTTATCAATCCCTTTTTCGGTAAACTCTAAAATCAACCCTTGAACTGTATCACCTATACTCGACAGTGTTTCAAGTAGTTGAGCGAATGCGGTTTCGTCGCATAATATTCGGCTGCTAAGATTAACCGATATTAATGCTTTGTCTTTGCTTAAATCTCGGTGTTGCAAATATTCGCACGCGTGAGCCACGGCCTGCTTATCTATTTGTAAAATAAGTCCGGTATCATGTGCCATTTCCAAAAAGTCAGCTGGTTTTAACAAACCTAAATTTGGATGCTGCCAACGCACTAACGCTTCAACTGCTGCGACTTCATTCGAGCTCAAATTCACAACAGGCTGAAAAACAAATTCCAGCGACCCTTCTTTTAGCGCTTTGCGCAACTCGCTTTCTTGATTTAATTGATCAATTAACTTGGTATGTAAACTTTGATCAAATAATACATAACGGCCACGCCCTTTATTCTTTGCTTGGTACATGGCCGTATCGGCATCCCTGAGCACGTCTGCTGGTTTATTATAGCCCTGCTCTGAACCGGTAATACCAATACTGCAACCGGCATATATCTCATTGCCATCTATGGTAAAGCTGTTATTAAGTGCTTCTATAATGTGGTGCGCAATGACTTGCGCTGCTTGCATAGATGCGGGCTGCTGCATTAACACGACAAACTCATCACCACCTAATCGCGCCAGCACTTGCCCTTGTTGTAAACAATTTGATATTCGATTTGCCACTTCCACTAAAAAGCGATCGCCAGTCAAATGGCCAAATGTATCATTAATTAACTTAAATCTATCCAAGTCAATAAATAACACTGTGTATTCATGCGTTGGATCCATAGTCGCACAAGCCACAGCATGCATCAGTTTACGGTTAAATAATTGCCGGTTGGGTAAGCCCGTCAGTAAGTCGTGATTGGCATCATGGTATAACTTTTCTTGAACTTTAATTCTTTCTTCAATTTGTTGCTGGAGATCATGGTTCGCTTCATGCAGCGCCTTAGTTCGCTGCTGCACTGTATCTTCTAGTTGATCTTGCGCATGCAACAGCATCTGCTGAGACTGCCACCTATGCATTATCAAGTTAAAATGCATAGTGATAAAATTCATAAGTTCGGTATCTTTATCGCTAAACTCCCCTTGAGATTCAGGCTTAAACACCACCAACAACAAACAATTTTCACCACTTGATTGCAATGGAGATACCAGCCAAACATTTTTGATTAACGATAACTTTTGTTTTTCATCAGCCATTATCGCGCCAAAAGCAGCCAAATGCTTAATCTCTTTTTGGCCTAACACCATAGGTTGAGCATCCAGCGCAATATATTCGTTTAAACATTGGTAAGTTTGTAAATCGTCAATACTATCAATCGCAGAAGCCCCCAAATAACACCACTTTTTATCCATGGCATTGTATTCAGCCAAATAGTTTGCCAGCTCAAATACTTGATTAACAACTGCGCTAAACCTTTGAAATAAAGTTTCTTTCGAATTAGAAAAATCAAATTTCTCTGATAAATCCAACAAAAGTTTTTGGGCGACTTGAAACCTTTGTTGTTGTGCAATTTCTTGTTTTAGTTTTTGATTAACTTGATGCAACGCACGGGTGCGGCTATTTATTTCTCGTTCCATTTGGGTTTGGCGCTGCATATGTTCAATGGAATGGGTAATGTGTTCAGATAAAAGCTCTAGAATCGATTTATCAGATGCATCGAACTGAATATCTTGGCTATAACTCACAACAACCAAAGCACCAAGATCACCATTGGTCATACGCAAAGGCACGCCCAACCAACTCACAGCAGGTTCACCTAATTCAATCACCTCGCCCTCATCAACCAACCGGTTGTAGTCGTCGTGGTTACATAACAATGAATGACCACTGCGTAACATATAACCTGTAAGGCCAACGTCAATCACATCATCAGGTAAATCGGGTTTTACATTCTGGCCGTCTTGGGTCGCATAATAATGAATATCGTATTTTTTACTGATGGCACTTTTAAATAAGATAAATAAATTGGGTGATTTAACCACTGAACCTATTACCTCATGCAATTGTAGGTAAAAGTGTTCAGTATCAAAACAATGGCTCGCAAGCTCAGAAATTTCCAACAAAGCAGATTGCACTTTTTTGGCTTGTTTTTTTAAGCCAAGCAGTTTTTTTAGCTGTTTTGCTTTGTAAGTTTGATTGGTTTGTTTACGGTTATTAGTCACGCTTATATCCAATTATTGCACTCTAGCCACTGCTACTGTTAAGCAGACTTCTGATTAACTATAGCAGAGGGTTCAGGAAATATACCGAACATGGCGAGTTTTTTAATTATTATTTTGACCTAATGACCAGCAGTTAGCTGATTGCAATAAATAGTTGACCAACTAAAGTATTGAATAACATATAGCTTAAAAATCAACCAAGGGGGCGCAGTTTAGCAGGAATATAAACTATTTCCATAACATTATTGGTTAAAATAGAAACAATTTTTTGATTTTTATGAAACAGGTGACGGGAAGTCATCAGGTGAAGCGCTCTGGCTTCACCGAAAATGTATAACTGAGTTGGATTAAAGGTCTTTAATCATATACTCGATTGCAGCCTTAATTTCATCATCGCTACAATCCATACAAGTACCTTTTGGCGGCATCGCATTAAAGCCATTAATCGCATGTGCAACTAATGTGTCCATACCTTGTTCAAGTCGAGCATCCCAATCACCCGCAACATTTGGTTTAGGTGCGCCCATTACACCTGCACTATGGCAAGCAGTACAACTGGCATTAAAAACATCTGCACCAGAGCGCGCTGCTGAACTAGCACTTTGCGCTACAGCACCTGCAATATGTACTGAACCGATAGGCTTGATACGTTCTTTAATTGCGGCATCGCTCATATCCGCGGCAAAAGCACTCGGTACAGCTACTAATGCACTCAAAAGTGCGAAACTGCGTAAATTAAATTTCATAGTTGAACCCACTGAATTGTCTCCGCTAATTGAATTTCTACTTTCCAATTAACCACTGAAAATTTTTTTACGATTATAACGGATAAAATGATTACTTGAAGTGAGAATTGTATCTAAATAGCCTGAAGGCTAGATAAAAAGGTGCTGTGATAACGGAATCACTCACAACACCTACTTATCATGCGTTACTACATTTCGAATAAACGAATCGTGCTAACGCCACCTTGATCTGGTGTATCTGTATCTTGAGCTGGCTCAGCAATAAGTACCCAGTCACCTGTTTTGTCACCGGCAGATTCATCAGAACTAAATTTTACGCCCAATTGCTGCGCAACAACTTTTGGTGCGCCGTCACCATCATCAACCGCAACATAGATGTCATAAGTGTTCGATGGCACTGCCATACGAGCAACATTACCCAATTCGCGTTGAGTTAATCGGTATGCCGTTGTTGCAAAATTCGCGTTTGGTGCAACAAAATATAAATCGACTTCATCATCACCTTGGTTGTTTAACAAGTTTACAAAAGTAATCTGATGATTTGTCGTATCTGGGCGGCTTGTATTAGTGAAAGATACATCGTCTAAATTACCTTCGTCATCACGATAAAATACAACCGTACGGTCTACACCACTAGCGAATGAATATAGCGCTTTTACTATGTTAGAACCTTCTAGACTTAAGCTATACGAGCCTTGCTCTAGTTCAAATGAGCTATCAGCTAAATCGTCTGCTTTAATATTAGGGTATTCAACCTTTTGATTTTCTAACGCACCACCTTCTAAGGTTAACGTGTTGCCGTCAAAAGCTTCTGCACTATTGTAAACTCTGAAGTAAGACTTAAGATCAGGGTCTTTATACTCTGTAACAGAAGAGGTTGAATCAGGTAAAAACACCATAGTTAATTTGTCTTCACCATTTAACTGGGTGTCCACTAATGCAAAATAGAATTGCGAACTACCAAAAGTGATACCTGAAGAGGTATACAAAAGGTTTTCAGAGCTGTCTTCAACGGTAAAATAATATCTGTCTGTATCCAGTTGTTTAGTAACGCTTTTGCCATATTCTGCTGTTAATGTATCAACTAATTCGCCACTATCTTTATCAATGACATCTACAGTTAATGTTGCTGCAGATTTTAAGGCTAAGTGCATCAAGTTAAACTCGAATTTGTCATCGTCTAGGTCATTCGAATTAATGATGTTGTAGGTAAACAATAATGGCGCATCACCATTGTCACCGTCTAAATCACCAACAGAGATTAAATAATTACGCTTGTCCTGCGCTAAATTCAAATCTTCATCATATAAAGTTGTAGTGACGTCGTCTGATTCATCTACTCTAAGCTGCACATTCTTAGTGCCAGCTTCAACACTTTGTCTAGTCGATTTGCCTTGATATGCAACCGACGCACGAAGCGTGTCTTCGTGATATAACTTAGTTACAGCAGTGTTAGCTGATAAGTTGTAATAAGTTAGATAACTGGTACTGTTGCTTTCATTTGAACCGCTACCACCACACCCTGTCAGCAATACGGCACTGCTAAATAATGCAGACCATCCAACATTTCTAATATTCATGAGTACCCCTTTAGTCACTCTTTTAATCTTTTTTGATCCTGTCTGAAAAATCAAACTAAAGCACAACAAATACAACAGGCCGTTGCAATAAGCCCGCTATAATAGACGTATTCAGCACAACTTTAAATAACATTCTATGTAAAGGCGCCATAAAGACGATCATATTGGCTTTTAACGGCTATATAAGCCGTAAATGTGTTCTGCTCTGACCGCTCGAAAAAACTTTAGTTCAGCATACAGCTAGTTTATTTACTAAGCCACTGCGCAACATCTTTTGCAAAGTAGGTCAATATACCATCAGCACCCGCGCGCTTAAAAGCGAGTAAAGATTCAAGTACGCACTTTTCTTCATCTAACCAACCTTGAGCAAATGCAGCTTTATGCATGGCATATTCACCAGATACTTGGTAAGCAAAAGTTGGTACTTTAAATTCATCTTTAACACGACGCACTATATCTAAATATGGCATACCTGGTTTTACCATAACCATATCTGCGCCTTCCTCTAGATCTAATGCAACTTCATGCAATGCTTCGTCACTGTTGGCAGGGTCCATTTGATAATTCTTTTTATCCGCACCTTTTAAATTACCAGCTGAGCCAACCGCATCTCTAAATGGACCATAATAAGCAGACGCATATTTGGCTGCATATGACATAATCCGCGTATTGACATGGCCTTGCGCTTCCAGTGCTTGCCGAATGGCAACAATACGGCCATCCATCATATCGGATGGAGCAACCACGTCTGCACCCGCTTCAGCATGAGACAATGCTTGTTTAACTAAAATATCTGTAGTGATATCGTTTTGCACATAGCCAGTGTCATCAATAATGCCGTCTTGGCCATGCACGGTGAATGGGTCTAAAGCAACATCGGTAATCACACCGAGTTGCGGAAATTCACTTTTAATTGCTCGTACCGTTTTTTGCGCTAACCCATCATGTGCGTACGCTTCTTCTGCCATTAATGATTTTTTTTCAACTGGCGTTACTGGAAATAATGCAACTGCAGGTAGTCCGTAGCCAACTAAAGGCTCTAATTCTCTGAGCAGTAGGTCGATAGACTTACGCTCTATACCAGGCATAGACGCAACCGTTTCGGTTCTATCTTTACCTTCAACAACAAATACTGGGTAAATTAGATCATTGACAGTTAGCTGGTTTTCAGCCATTAAACGACGGCTAAAGTCATCTGCACGCATGCGACGTTTTCGATTTAATGGAAATTTTCCAGTTAACATTTTGCTCTCCGCTTTCTAGTTTAATAAAGGTTTATCATTGGGCTTAGAAGCCGTTGTTTGCGACAACTCTGCCGAGTGGCAAACTCTATTACGCCCGGTTTGTTTTGCTTGATACAAAGCTTTATCGGCTAATGCGATTAAATCAGACGCTTGGTTATTTTGCGCAACCAATTGAACGTGAACGCCAAAACTAGCCGTGACTGAAATTTGATGCCCGTCGGCATGACAAACTGACTGTTCAATTTGCTGGCATAAATTGTCTGCTACCTGCAAGCCACCTTGCAATGGGGTGTTGGGTAATATTACCGCAAACTCTTCCCCACCATAACGACAAAGTGCATCTGTTGACCTTGGCAATAGCTTCTTACACAGTGACGCAATATGTTGAATGACCAGATCTCCAACTAGATGTCCGTACTCATCATTAATCGATTTAAAATGATCGATATCCAGCATGATCAAGCCGAGTTCAGTTTGTTCACGTCTTGCGCGGCGTAATTCTGCGGTAATTCGCTGATCGAAATAACGACGGTTGCGCACGCCCGTTAGCGCATCAAGGGTATTTAATCGCTCTAACTCTTGGTTCTTTTCTTGTAATTCTCTTAAGGTTACTTCCAATTCAAAGTTACGTTCTCGCACATCTGACTCTAGCGTTTCGTATGCATCTTGCTGTTCTTGCAACTCAGACTTCAATTGAAAAGTTTTATCTCTATAAGTATCTGTAAGTTCTTGCAACTGGGCCAAACAGTTTTTTTGTGTGTTAACGTATCTAGACAGCACTAGAAACAACCCAGCCACAATCGTTGCACTGACCATAAGTAGAGCAATAAATACACTATAAAAACCCACTGCAATAGCACAAATCCACACGCAAGGTACGATACAAACAACAAGCTTTTCTAAATTTTTACAGCTTGATTTAACACTCCACCAAACACTATAACCGAGCAGCGCTAGGGTAAGCATTCCTAATGGCACTAAGGTCCATTCTATCGTCAAGTAAACAATGCAAGCGACCGCTGCAATACACAATAACAACATGCCAACTAAAATGGCTAATAGATTAGCTATTGCATTGAGTAACCATTTATTCAGCCAAACTTGCACACTCACAAAACCATACAGGCCAACCAACAGGGCAACCCAGCCAGCAAGCTTTAAAGACAGGTTCCCACTTGAGTCCATCACACCAATCAATGCAAACATAACAAGTGTAGCAGCCACGCCTTGTGCCATAGGTAAAGCAGACAATCGACTATTGATCACAGAGTGCTGAATGCTTGCCATTAACGCAATCGTGATACTAATACTAGCTAACCATAGTATTTGCGAATCTGAAATGACCATTATTCTGCCAATTTATATTTATTATTAATTTGGAAGAAGCGTAAGCTATTTTTGTAAGTTTGAGAAGCCAATTGTTCAAAACTTATACCCGTTTGTTCAGCTATAAACTGAGCAATGTCCACTAGATAGCCTGGCTGGTTACGGCGACTTTTTGTTTGTTTTTGAATATGTCTTGGGATTAAATACGGCGCGTCGGTTTCAATTAACAACCTGTCGGCCGGAATATGTTGTAATAATGGCAATAAATGGTGGCCTCGCCTTTCATCACATACCCAGCCAGTGATACCGATATAACAACCAAGCTCTACATAGCTTAAAAGCTCAGCTTCATTGCCTGTAAAACAGTGAACAACCACTTTACTAAAATCGCTAATATGCGCAGTTAAAATGTTTAAAAAGTCTTGGTGTGCATCACGTTGATGTAAAAAAACAGGAGCATTTAAACTCTGCGCAACCTTTAATTGTTGGCGAAATACATCGCGTTGGCAGTCGCGTGGGGAAAAATCTCTATTATAGTCAAGACCACACTCACCTATCGCAACAACACGCTGATTTAACAGGTAACTGTCGTGGATAAAAGCAAGGTCATCAGCAGTAAAGTCTTTTGCATCATGCGGGTGACAACCTGCAGTAGCGTATAAATTTGGATATTGCTCTAGAAGTTTCAGCGCTTGCTTTGTCTCACTAGCGCTGGTTGAAGTAATCACAAAACTGCCAACTCCGAGCGATGCAGCGTGCTCGACAATTTCGGTTCTATCTTTATCAAATTGGCTGCTGGTTAGGTTAACCCCAATATCGAAGAGCTCTGCCGACGGAGTCTGCAATGTTAGTTACCTTCCTCTTGTTCTTTTTGCTCAGTATCTGGCTTGTAATACAATTTGGAACATATCAAACCAAATTCAAATAAAAACCACATGGGAATAGCAAGCAAAGTTTGTGATATCACGTCTGGAGGTGTTAATAACATGCCAACAACAAATACACCCACAACAACAAAACGACGCTTTTCCGCTATCGCTGCAGGCGTAGATATCCCAGCCCACACCATTAAAATAATTGCTATCGGAATTTCAAATGCGATACCAAAAGCGAAAAATAATTTTAAAACAAAATCTAAATAGCTATTTATATCGGTCGAAACGGTTACCCCATCGGGGGCTGAGCCAACAAAAAATGGAAACGCCAAAGGAAAGACTACAAAATACGCAAAGGCCATTCCACCGTAAAACAATAAAGATGAACTAAATAACAAAGGTGCGATTAAGCGCTTTTCGTGTTGATATAAAGCAGGGGCAATAAACGCCCAAACATGATACAACGCAAATGGCATAGCCGCGAAAATTGATAACACCATGGTTAATTTAAACGGTGTTAAAAATGGCGTTGCAACTCCTGTTGCTATCATATTGGTGTTTTCAGGCAGTGCATTGAGCAAGGGTTGCGCTATCCACGAATATATATCATTAGCAAAACCAACCATAGCAACAAATACAATAAGCACTGCTAGGACAATTTTCAGCAGACGATTTCTTAATTCGACTAAGTGTGCAATCAGAGGTTGAGATTCGCTCATGGCTGTTCGTTTTTCGGTTTGGTTTGGGCTGATTGCTCAGATGTTGGCTGAGTGATGTCTTTATGAATTGAGTTCACTTCACGCGCTGCGGCTTCTAATTCAGCAATCGCGCTGCGTTCACCTTCATTTAAGTTTGTCATGCCTTTTTGCTCGGCTTCCTTTAGTTGCTGATGCAACTCGTTGACCCGCAGCTCATGGTTTAGCTCAGCTTTTAGATTATTGGCGGTTTGGCGAACATTACGCATAATGGACGCAACACTTCTTACGGCACCTGGAAGCTTATCGGGCCCCAGTACAACCAAAGCAACAATACCTATGAGTATTAATTCCCAAAAACCAATATCTAGCATACTATTCTACTTTTTGCTTATCCGCGGTTGTGCTAGAAGATTGACGCTCAGATGATTGTGTCTCTTCAATTTTCGTTTGTTCTTTGTTTTCTGTGATGTCGGTTTCTGTTTTTGAGTTCTGCTCATCACCTTTGTACTCATCTTTGAATCCTTTAATGGCTGCACCTAAATCACTGCCTAGATTCTTCAATTTTTTTGTACCAAACAATAAAACGACTATGATTAATACTATGAGTAACTGCCAAATACTAATACCACCTAACATTGTAGACTCCTGGGGTTTGTTGTTTGTAAGCGAGGAAAAACACTAGATGTTGTCTGTTGGTCGCTTGACACTTAATTTTTTTGCTTATCTTAATGTAACTCGGCTGTCTTTACCACAAAGAATCATTTCGATAGTGGTGCTTTTTTTGACCCAGCACAATGCTTTAGCCAATTCGACCTCTAGTGAACATTCAGTAAAGTGGTACGACACCGTACAAGAAGACGTCACCGAGACGATTACAGATACAGCCAACTGGTTCGATGGTTTTTTTGGCCAAGATCAATTCGACGAAGATAGAGCCAGTGCTTCGGCACGCCTACGTTTAAGCTATATCCCTATTGAAAGCAATGTTGCCCGCTTCGAAAACCAATTCCGAGTCCGTGCGCGCTTGCCCAATTTAGAAGATAAATGGGATGTAATTGTCGCGGACTATAATGACTCTAACGAAGCAAAAGAGTCAGACCGAGTGATAAGTGAAACCGAAGGCCAAGGCAAAAATGAAGATGTCAGCGTCGCCGTGCGCTATATTCACTCGCAAAACAAAAGTAAGTTTATTTCAACCCGAGTGGGGTTTGCAAAAGGTGCGGATATCTATATTCGCACCCGCTATCGCAGACAGTTTGCTATCACCAACAAATTTAATTTTGAAGTTGAACCTGCGCTGTATTACTACCTGTCCAACGGAATTGGCGCACGTTTTAATTTTAAGTTTGATCATCAACTGTCAGATCATAGCTTATGGCGGCAGGACAATAGCTGGGAGTACATTCAAGACGAACAAGACCCTGAGTGGCGCCACAATTTATTGTTATACCATCAACTCAATAGTCAATCTGCGCTGATCAGCGGTATATTTGCCCATGGTTATATAAACCAAGGTTATCATCTCGAAAACAAAGGAATATTCGTTCGCTATCGACTCCAAGCACTGCGTAGCTGGTTATTTTTTGAGATTGAACCATTTATTCACTATCCAGATTATCGTGAGTTTAGCCAAACGCCTGGCATTGCATTAAGGTTAGAAATAAATTTTCAACAGCAATAACATTCGGCTAAACTTAAACACAGTTAAGAAACTATCTGAGTTCTGCAAACCATAGAGGTCTTTTGTTATGATGTATTTGTTAGCCATTCTACTGCCACCTATCGCAGTGTTATTTGTTGGTCGTCCTATTTTGGCACTGCTCAATTTAGTGTTGTGCCTATTTTTCTATGTACCAGGCATAGTTCACGCTTTATTTATGGTCCATAGCTCCAAAAACGACAAGCGCCACAAAGAGTTGATGTCTGCTGTCGACAACAAAGACTAAACAGGACCCACTTAGATGCAAATTTCAAACAAGCTAATTGTGCTATGTTTCGCGTTAACATTAAGTGCGTGTCAATCGGCTTATTATTCGGCAATGGAAAAAGTAGGCTACCATAAACGCGATATATTGGTTGACCGTGTCGAAGATGTGCAAAACGCACAACAAGAAGCTCAACAAGAGTTTAAATCAGCCCTAGAGCAATTCCAAAGTGTTATTGCATTTGATGGTGGTGGGCTACAAGCTCGATACGAACAATTAAATGATGAGTACGAAGCGAGCAAAAGTGCCGCGGAGGCAGTATCAAACCACATTGATAAAGTGGAAGATGTGGCCGAAGACCTCTTTGACGAATGGCAAGATGAATTAGAACAATACTCAAGCGCAAGGCTGCGTTCACAAAGTGCAACTAAGCTGGCTAAGACCAAATCGCGTTATAAAACCTTGTTGCGAGCCATGCGGCAGTCTGAAAGTAAAATGCAGCCGTTTTTATCTGCACTACAAGATAACGTATTATTTTTAAAACATAACTTAAATGCTCAAGCAGTTGGTGCACTTAAAGGCGAACTTGCTGGAATTGAAAGAGATGTTCAAGCAATCATTAAAGAAATTGACCGGTCAATTAAAGAGTCTGAGAAGTTTATTAATAGTTTGAATGCTAACTAATCAAGTTTAGCTGGCCGAAAGAAACTATAGTTAAAATCTAGATGTTTCTTTCGGTTAACTGAAGAGGCTTTAATTAAAAGTATAACTCACACCTAGCTGCAAGCGTTTATCTGTATACGCTTGGCCTAATCTATTGCTCTCTCGCTGACTAAGACTTGCAGTTAAGTTTAACGAAGAAGAACGAGCTGACGTGAGTTTAATTTGCCACATTTTGTTGTCTTCAACTCTGTCGGTTGCAACTCCGTCGGAATTTAAGTAGGTATTGCGACTGAGCGAGTTGCTGAGCGTAACACTGGTCTTAGAAGACATCGCATAATCGGCTGACAAGCTATACCCTTTGCTCTTTCGATTTAAACTTCCACCCACTGCACTATCTTCAAGTGCAACTCGTTCTGAATAGTTAAGGCCAGCGGAAAGCTTTAACTTACGTTGATTATCATAAGCGATAGTCACCTGGCCAGTTTCAAAACGGCTTACTACATCAACCAGTTCAATATCTCGACCAAAGATATTAACTTGCTGTTCGCCCAACGCCGGTTGATAATTTAAATCTTCGGGTACATAACACTGGGATAAATCCAACACATCATCCGGACATATAAATGAGCCAACTTGGGTAGAAATAAAATTATTCCGCGACTGAATGTCTACCCCTTCGCTGTAGGACATTTGCGTACGCACAAATCGGCTTGCTTGGGTCAAACTAAAACCATATTGCTCACCAAATTGATTTCGGTCGGCAGTTAACGACATTTGCGTGCGTGACGATAACACCCAGTTAAATTCACCACCAATAAAACTGCGCGTTTCTTGCTCTCCAGATTGAGAACGATAACCAAGAAGACTTAAATAGCTCTGTTTAGCGAAACTCCAGCGTAAACCCGCGCCGTATTGTTTATAGGTTAAACCGTCAGACAAAGCCTGATCATCAGCTATACTGTTTTTATTAACAGAACCATTGGTTGTTATCGCGAGCTCGGAGGTAACTGGCACGGTTAGTTCGCCCGCAAAGGTAGAGTTTCGGTAATTACTTGTCTGTGAGCGATCTGATTCTGTAGCCTGTCCAGATAAATTCCAAATAACTCGGCTGTTAGCTTGGCTGCTAACTGCGAACCCAGCCGAAGCACTTTTGGTATCGTATCGGCTAATGCCTTGCGAGCCAAAATCGGCTAAGTCTATGTTTTCATCCGCTTTACTGCGTTGCAATTGGACATTTGCCCGAAGCTGCAACATATTGCTATTGGCAGCAGCAAGGTTTAAACCAACACTAGAATTGGTGACACCTACAAGCTCTTCACTGCCAAATATACTGTCATTAAAGCCGCCTATTTGAGAGCTGGCAGAACGAAAACTTTTATTTATTGAACCATCTAAAGTTAACAAGTTTTCAATCAACAAAGCTTGTCCTTGCACCCCATAAGAAACAAACGAGCTGTTATGTGACTTTTGTTCACTATGAGTTGTTTTCTCAGCAACTAAATTACTCGAAACTCGCAACTTTTTACTGTCGTAAGCAGCTGAAAAACTAGGTGCAATTTTATATACAGACTCAGAAATATCGGGCTGGTCCGCTTCATCAACAAAGTCGACTGATAGATTATAATAATCAGCTGCGACAGCAGGTTGCAGGGTTATATCGCCTGCAGATGCAAGACTGCAACTCAATGCAGCGGGCAATAGTAAACAAATATTTTGAACTAACTTTTTACTCGTGGTTTGCATAAGCATAGGCGTATCCATAACCAGTAATGCCAGTATTTTTCTTAGTTTTGTTGACCACAAAACCAACCGCTTTGTCTTTGTCCAACTGTTCGATTGCCTGTTTCAGCCCTTGAATCTTGGTTGACTCTTCTTCTACAACCACTAACACCTGACCAGCGAGATTAGCTAGGACAACAGTTTCGTTAATACCTAATAAAGGCGGTGCATCCATAACCACAACTCGGTCTGGGTAGCGACTGACAAACTCGTGAGCTAGTTGAGCCATACGCTCACTGGCTAATAATTCTGTTGATAAATGGCTAGATTTACCAGCAGGGATAAATCGTAGGTTGTCTATATTAGTGCGATAGATAATATCCCTAACATCGTCCACATCACCTAACAAATAATCCATCAACCCCTGCTCTATTTTATCTTCCACTCCGAGCTTTTTGCTAACCGAAGGTTTTAAAACATCCGCATCCACTAACAACACAGTTTTGTCTTGCTCAAGCGCAATGCTTAACGCTAAATTAATTGAAGTAAAAGATTTCCCTTCCTGTGGCATTGTACTAGTAATGGCAACCAAGTTTGCGGAATCTAGAGTATTAGCCAAAGGTCCGAATGCATTCGCCAATACTTTGCGTTTAATTGCTCTAAGCTCTTCATTAATTAACTTACGTTTACTGCTCAGTGACACATAACCATCATTGTCTAGCGACTCAAGCGGCAAAACCAGTTCTTTGCCAAACTGTTTTCCATCCATATCATCTCTAGCTTTGCCCTGTTGTTTTTCCACAACAGCTGATTCAGCAATAGGTTCAGAAGTTGATTCAGAAGCACTAGGAGTTGCTTGATTGACTTCTATGGCGACGGTCTCATCGAGCTGAGATTCAGCATTCTCTTTAGCCTTTTGTTTGGCCAATGCTTTTTCAATTGTGCTCATTATATAACGCCCCCTAACTTCTCACTCACAAAGGAAAACAGCTTACCGACAAATTCAATATTGAGTTGATGACCGGTAATAGCTAACAATGTAAATCCAGCAAAGCCAGTTAAGATAAAGGCGTTTGACACCCAAAACACCATTAGTTTTTTGTTTTCAACCTTTCTTAACTGCTGGTAGTCAACATGCGATATCGTACCAAACACCGGCAACCCAGTAATCTTTGTGAGTTGCTGGGGACGAAGAATAACAGGATTTATTTGGCTGGTTAAAAACGCTAAGCCTATACCCGCACCAAAGCCGACTATCAGTACCAAGATGTTGTAAATGACTCTCGGTGGACCACTGGGTGATAACGGCACTCTAGGCGGTTCAATTACTCTAAACTGCACATCATCTGATTGTAAATCAGCCTGTTTAGACATCAACACAGACTCACGGCGTACCAGCAGCTCATCATACTTTTTCTTGGTAATGCCATAATCTCGATTCAACCCAGCCATTTCAGCTTCAATTTGCGGAATTAAATCCATTTTATCTTGCAAAGCTTGAATCTTGTTTTCAGCATTTTGTTTACGTACATTTAGTGACGCCAATTCATTTTTGAGCGTCTGCATGGTAATAACCATTTCTTGACCGACTCGACCTTGGATATTAGCGACATCCCCCTCTTCACCTATCAAGCTTTGTTGATATTCGGCAATTTCTTGTTCGCGTTGCTCTTGCAAGCGCTTGAGCATAGAGCGCGCTTCAATGACATCTGGGTGTCGAGCAGTATAACGAATTAACAAATCATCTAGTTTAGTTTGTAAACTCTCAATTCTGGCATCATATTGGGTTTCAAGAACATTGCTAGATGAAGCGGACGACGCTGCACTTTGCTTTGATGCAGATAAGGCAGACTGCACTTGCTCTAAACGAGATTCCGCTTCCTGAATTTGCAAATTAGTTGCTTCCAACTGTGATTTCAACTGTGACAGCTGACCATAAACACCACCAGTTGATTGCACAACCACGTCAGCATGACGACGTTTAAAATCAGACAAGCGAGTTTCTGCGGCAGCTAGACGTTTTTCATATTCAGCGATTTGAGAATCTAAAAATTTAGTTGCGGTATCTGAGTCTTGCCGATTAGACCCCAAAGTGGACTCAACAAATAGCGTTAATGTTTCTTCAACCACACGTTTAGCCACTTGAGGGTCTGAATGCTCAAAGTTTATAGTATAGATATTTTCTCTTCCGGAAGCTTTAAAGTTAATTTCCCGCTTGAGCATGCTGATTAAACTTTCGTACTGGGCTTCTGTTTTAGCGTTAATATCCAAATCAGTGTTACGTGCAATTTTTTCTAAATTGGGGCGAGACAACAAAGTTTTAGTCATCAATTGCAGCTCTTGATCAATATTTGTCTGCAGTGCCAAACCTCGCAATAAAGGTTGGAGAATTGAACGGGTATCGGCAAAAACCCTCGCATTAGATTGATATACATCTTGCATATTAGCGACATATAACCAAGCGATAGGACAAATTAACCAAGTGGTGATAATGATAAAACGCTTTTTTATCCAAATTCCTTTCAGATAGCCAATAATTTCATCAATCGTTTGTTGAAGATTATCCATTAGTGCACATAACTCTTATCTAAAATCTAATTGTTCTTTTACGTTATTAAATGGTTTGCTTGAGCCTAACTAAAACCAAGCTTCAGGAATAATCACTATGTCGCCAGGCAATAAATCAACATTGGCACTAATGTCACCATCATTAATTAAACTATCAATTCGAATATTGTAGGTTTGTTGCTGTCCTGACACCACTCGAACTAACTTTGCGGAATCACCATCAGCAAACTGAGTTAAGCCGCCGACTTGCACCATCAAATCTAGCAGCGTCATATTTTCTCGATAGTTTATCGCCTGTGGTGATGCAGCTTGACCTATTACTCGAACCTGCTCACTGTAAGGACCCACAAAACCACCAACACTTACAGTCACGATAGGGTCTTTTATGTAAGTTGCTAGAATTTGCTCAACATTACGTGCAAGTTCAGTCGGTGTTTTGCCCGAGACGTCAATATCTTCAACTAAAGAAGTGGTAATTTTGCCATCTGGTCGAACAACAAAAGTCCCTGAAATTTCAGGATTACGCCAAACAAAAATGTTCAGCGAATCGCCCGGACCAATTAGGTATTTGTAGTCAGAAATATCAGTTGTTTTAGAGGCATGAATAGTTGCTTGAGGTAACTGATTCGTTGCGCAACCGCCTACGCATAATAAGGCAACCAGTGAGGCCACCTTTGATAGTTTGTTTATTTTGATAAGCTGCATTGTTATTTATTCCTTTGGCCTTTTAGCTTTTCAACCAACTTAAGTCAATTCACTACGTCGACATCATAGAGCAAAGACAAATTAAATCAATCAAGCTTAGATTAATTTTAATCCAGCCGTTTCATATTGTTGTTACTTTACCATCATAGTATACTCGCCGACAATTAAGTAAAATATACTCAATAAATCGCCTACGATTAAGAGCCAGGTGTATGCAGTTACTGGCGAGGCAACTTAACATCAACGGAACACAATTAGACTTATGGCATATACTTACGCGGGGCATACACATCAAAAAATAAAGCCTCTTATTGTAATAGAAACCACCATTTTGTGTATTGCTGGCTACTTAGGTTTATATATAGCTTCTTTCGCAGACTCTTTTGACGACTTTTCTACATTGCAAGTCCATTTATCAAATGTATTAATTTTTGTTGCTTTCTCTCAACTGTCATTGCTGGCTGTTGGTTTGTACGAGCTGCGTCTGCGTGAATCCATCCGCGGGGTCGTGCGTCGAATATTAGTCAGCATAGGTATAGCCTACTTTTTACACGACGGTGTGCTACTCAATTTGTTTCCATCTTTAGAGGTAAACAACTACTTTATTCCATCTGCAGCGGTTGTTGGCATAGTCAGCTTGTCGATTTTCCGTTTTGTCATCATGGAAAACGAATGGTTTGGGTTCTCTCGCAAAGATGTACTGATTATAGGGGCAGGCGAGCGCGCCTCAATTATTGAAAAGCGCATGCGCCGTAAAGCCGACCGCCGCGGTATTAATTTGGTTGGATTTGTTCCACTTGTTGGCGACAAATTTAATGGAATACAAAACGAAACCATTATTAATTTAGAAGTCCAAGAAGAACTGGAAAAGTTTGTCTTAGAAAATGACATTCAAGAAATTGTTATTGCCTGTGACGAGCGACGTGATGCGTTACCTCTACAAGCTTTATTTAACTTTAAAATCCGTGGAGTCGAAATCACCGACATTTTGGACTTTATTGAACGTGAAACAGGTCAAGTCGCAGTTAATTTAATCTACCCAAGCTGGGTTATCTACTCAAATGGTTTTAGAACCACCAACCACCTTAGAGAATCTTTAGATTATTTATTTAATGCTTTTATCGCGGTTTTCGTTTTTGTGTTCGCATGCCCATTTATGTTAATTACTGCCATATTGATTTATCTCGAAGACGGTAGAAAAACAGGCGCCTCGGTTTTTTATAAACAAGAACGTGTAGGATTAGACGGCCGGGTATTTAAAATCATTAAGTTCCGTAGCATGCGTCCTGACGCTGAAAAAGGCGGTGCGCAGTTTGCCCAGAAAAATGATGACCGCACAACAAAAATCGGTGGCTTTTTACGTAAATACCGCATCGACGAATTACCGCAGCTATTTAACGTGTTTAAAGGTGAAATGGGCTTTGTTGGGCCACGACCTGAGCGCCCACAATTTGTAACTGAGTTTATTAAACAAATTCCGTATTACAATCAGCGCCACAACGTCAAACCAGGTTTAACAGGCTGGGCGCAGTTAAAATACCCATATGGTTCTTCAAGCGAAGACACCATAGAAAAACTAAAATTTGACCTTTATTACATCAAACACAGATCAATCTTATTTGATTTGCTTATTTTACTTCGTACTGTTGAAGTCATCTTATTTGGAAAAGGGCGTTAAACGTGCAAACAACTAACCACAACGCCCGAAAAAAATCTTCTATAATCAATGCTATGACGGTTGATGTAGAAGACTATTACCATGTGTCTGCATTTGAAAAACAATTTAGCCGCGACGATTGGGATAAATTGCCGCAACGTGTTGAGCACAACACCTACCGGCTGCTAGATTTATTTGATAACCATGGCTGTAAAGGTACTTTTTTTATTTTAGGCGCGGTTGGTGAGCGTTACCCTCAATTACTTAAAGATATTCATAACCGCGGTCATGAAGTTGCCAGCCATGGTTTTGCACATAAACGAGCAACCACTCAAACACGCGAAGAATTTAAAGCAGACGTTGAACGTTCCAAACTTCATTTGGAAGATACTATTGGTCAAGCGATAACCGGTTATAGGGCCCCAAGCTTTTCTATCGATGAATCAAATGAATGGGCTTTTGAAGTCTTGGCAGAATTGGGTTTTAAATATAGCTCTAGTACCTACCCTGTAAAACATGACCTATATGGAACTCCCCACTGGCCTAGATTCAAATATACTAGGCCAGAAGGTATTATTGAAATTCCTGTACCGACTCTAAAACTAGCGGGCAAACAGATTCCAATTGGTGGAGGGGGCTACTTTCGTTTGTACCCAACTATGCTGGCACACAAACTGGTTGACAAATATTTAGCTAAAGAACAGCAGCCATACTCATTTTATTTCCACCCGTGGGAAATCGACCCCGATCAACCCCGAGTGACTGATGCTCCGTTTAAATCGAAATTTAGGCATTATTTGAATATTAATAAAATGGAAGGTCGATTAGCAACATTGCTTGACCGCTATCATTGGTCGACTATGCAGAACGTATACTTAAAATAGAACTGGATTTCGCATGCAACATACGCTTATAAATCGCAAGGTAGACATAATTCTAGGGTTATCTACCATTTTTTGGGCCGTTGCGTTTAACCAAGGACTCATAACCGCCTATACAGTATGGATCACCTCAGACATTTTTAACCACTGCCTGTTTGTACTGCCAATCAGCCTATATTTGATCTGGCAAAAACGCACTGAATTGCAACTACAAACGATTCAACCACAATTTGTCTGGTTAACTTTGCTAATACCATGCATTTTAGTTTACATCTATGGCTATGCGGGTGATATAGCTCTCTTGATGCATATGGCCACCTTCGCTGCATTACCACTGATAGTTGTTTCTATAATGGGTTTGAAAGCAAGTAAAGTGATCCTATTTCCGCTGGCATTTATGTTGTTTGCTATTCCAGTGGGTGAGGAGCTCATCCCAACTCTACAGCAAGTAGCGGCAAGTATCGCAATATTTCTTCTCAAACTGATAGATATCCCCACCTATATAAACGGTTTGTACATCGAAATTCCTCAAGGGCGCTTCTTAGTTGCCGAAGCCTGCTCAGGTATTAGCTTTTTTATTGTATCTATTGTATTTGGGTGTTTATTTGCTTATGTGAGCTTTTATAGCCTTAAAAGACAGTTAGCTTTTGTACTAGTATCCTTTATTGTCCCCATTCTCGCTAACGGAGTTCGGGTATTTGGCATTATCTATATTGCACATTTAACCGACATGCAATATGCAGCAGGTGCTGACCACCTCATTTATGGTTGGTTTTTCTATTGTTTAGTATTGTTTATGCTGATTATCCTCGGTAACTGGATGCGGGATCTATCGCCAACAACAAATAAGCAAAAACAAGCTACTTTCAAAAAAACTGAAGCAAAACTATCGATTAACTCCCAAAAAACCAACTACCACTTCGCATTTGTCTGTGGATTGCTAATTACACAATGGTTATGGTTGAGTTTAATTGACTCCCCTAAACCTATTGAGGTAAAACAGCTAAACCTGGTGACTGCAAACGACCCTAAAGAATTTGCCGTCAGCCCTAAAATAGCTGATGCAGATAAAATCCAATTTACCCAAACAAACAGATTTGGCCACTCTGTAGAAATATTTATTGCCTATTACGCGGCAAATAGCGATGGAGAACTGGTATCAGGTGTACATAGACGTTACGACCCGACAAGTTGGAGTTTAAAAACCTCACGAACTATACCTCTTAACAATGGCAACGCATACACGGCTCGCCTGAGTGAAATAACTAGCCCACATGGTAACAATCGATTATTGCTTGATATCTATGTAACTAATCAATATACAGGCAACTCAGCAGTCAAAAGTAAATTGCTACAAACATTAGATAAATTTCTTGGCGCCGACAAACAAAGTCATAGGTTGTTGGTCTCAGCAGAATACACTGAATTAAAAGATAAAAAACAAGCTCAACAAGCGCTAATACAGTCAGCAATGAGTTTCGTAAAGCAGCTGCAACATGTTTACCAATAAACTGCTTCAGTGGTTACAACTCAATGAAGTCAGAGGTAAATATGCAATTTACCGCCTAGGTTTAAAACTTGGTTTTGGCAGAAGACTTATCCAACACAAAATCAAAGGCAAGGATTTCTATGTGCCTTGGGATCAATGGTGTTTTTGGCTAGAATATGGACCTGCAAATTATTATCCCGAAGATATCAAGCCTTTGGCCGGTGTCATCCAGCAATTTAAAGGTTCAAGCTGTTTGTTAGATTTAGGCGCAGATATTGGAACCGTAAGTGCACAACTCGATAGCCAATGCCCACTGGATAAAATAATTGCACTAGAGCCTAACCCTAATTCATTTAAGATTTTACAAAAAAATGCCGAATCTATTGGTTTTCTGCCGCTAAATTTCGCAATTTCCGATTTTAATGGTTTGGTTAACTTAAACTTTAATACCGGCTTAGGTTCAGATCACGAAGGCTATATTGACAAAAATGTCCCAGGCTCAACTCAAGTTGTGACAATTGATCATTTGTATGCAGCTTATGCTCTATACGAGTACAAAAACATTGTGATTAAAATTGATGTTGAAGGACAAGAAGTTGCAGCCTTAGCTGGAGCTAAAAGCCTATTAAAACAATGTGAAAATGTAGTCATTATGGTTGAAATACACCCGGATGTACTTAAACGCGAAAACATCACTGCAGAAGATATTTTCATAGAAGCCGAAAAACATCGTGAATTTACTTGGTTTGTTCCAAGTCAATCGAACCAAGTAATTGACCGTAACACGCCATTTTTTAAGCAGTTTACGACACATCAATATGATGTTATTGGGATTGCAGCCCCTCTTACCACCTAATGCAACCTAGGCGCAAGCCTAGCTTTTAGTGGATGTTGTTGAACAAATTGCCAAAGCTGTTGTTGGAAATAATCTTCATCATCTAACTGCTTATTATCAATTAATTGAGCCGAACCAAAATCTCTTTGTTTAATTCTTTTATTCGTTACATTATTGCTGATTAAATTTTTATCTAAGCTCCTGTATCTATATTCAATTGCATTTGCATAACCAGAGTTGAGGTAAACAAAATTCTCTATAACTTTTGTATTCGTTGAACTCTCGAGCACAATACCAACATCAGCAAAGGGTCTTTGAGTCCTTGCGTAATGACCATGGTAAATAAAATTATTGCGAATTTCTCCACCATAATGTTTGCTTTTAGCCATACCAAACCCTATGCCACGATCTGAATCGACAATTAAATTGCCAATGACTCGTGTGCCAATTGAATTACTCCAAAAGTGGATTGCATGCTCAGCAATATGTTTTCTAGGGCTAGCAATGTTAAAAAAAGCATTGTCTTTTATTAGCCAGTTTTGCGCGGTATGAACATCAATACCACCAATATACCAATTTGGACCTATACCTTGAGTATACTCAAAGATAGTATGCTCAATGATGCCGAAATCACTGGTAATTTTACCACTGCGATCTTTGGATACTTTAAATAACTGCTCATAAGCATCTTGCAGGATACAATCTGCCATATAGAAATAGTCAGCGTTTTGTTCACCCGCAACTTGAATCAGGTGATTGCCCGCAGCGCGTAAGGTTAGCGAAAGCAATTTAACATGGCTTGCGCCAATCCAAATTAAATTATCCACTTGTTTTGTCTGCTTCATCCCAGAGCCTTGTAACACAACTTTAGTCGGATCATTAGACTGAGAGCGTATGCTAATGTGAGGACGAGCTATAACTAGAGTGCGGTTTAATCTATAGACACCATCGGCCAAACATATATCTGTCACTTGCTGTGTATTTTGGGTTGATAGAGCTTGATAGAGCTGTTGTGTTGAATTAACTAAGTAACAGTCAGATTGCGCCGCGACTTCTGTACTGGCGACCATTATGCTAACAAGCACAGGAAATAAATACAGTAGCCGACGCAACATAATCATTGTCGTTGCCGAATGACTTTCGCCGGATTACCGACTGCTATTGAGTAATCTGGAATATCTTTTGTCACCACAGAGCCTGCGCCGATAATGCACTTTTTACCTATATTTGCAGTGATGATTGAACCATTGCCAATCCAACTATCCTCACCAATTGTTACTTGTGAAAAAGTGCCACCTTGTTCACGAATGGGCGTGTCTAAATCATCAAAATTGTGCTGACCTTTGCCGCTTAGTACATGCACGCCACTACCTAACAAACAATCTTTTTCGATAATACAAGCACCTATATTACACTGCGGGCCTATGTATACACCCGAACCTATACTGGTTTTTTGCTGAGAAAATAAAGTCGCAAACGATACTACAACTCTAGGATGGCAATTTTGCATCACAAAACGATAAAAATTCGCCCGCGCATAATTGCCTAGTTGACCGGGCAACATGCTATAAAACTGCGCAAAGGCACTAAATACACCATTATTCTTGCCAAACACCAAGCAGATTACAAAATATAAAATTAATAATGGTGCATTGATTAGTATGAATATTAGGTCGACACAGTTTTTTATCAGTGATTTCATGCGATAGATTCCTTACTCAGCACAATGTTTAACGCTGATAGTTTACTCTCCCACGCGTACTCAGCTTGCATCAAATCTACCGCGTTAGTGCCTAAGCCTTGCGCGAGTGTTCCCTCATTTATCAACCGAAGAACTGCATTCGCAAAATCATCTGCTTCATCCGCGACTAATAAATGTTGGCCATCTTGACAGTTTATCCCTTCTGCCCCCATAGAGGTTGCAACCGTCGGCAAACCGCAAGCAAAAGCTTGTAAAACTTTATTTTGCACACCTCTAGCAATACGAAAAGGTGCAACAAAAACATGCGCTTGGTTGTAATACGGCATAATATCATCAACAAAACCAGTGACTTCAATGCCTTGGAATTTAGTGAGCTCTTTAACCTTAGCTGTCGGGCGCATACCCGCAATGATAAATTTTGCATTAGAGCACTCTGCAATAATTTTTGGCCATACCTGCTCAACAAACCAGACAACAGCATCTACATTCGGTGCATAGTCCATCACTCCGGTAAATAACAAATTACAGCCTTGAGGTTTATCTGCCAACAGCACAGGTTTAAACTCTGAGAAATCAATGCCATTGCCAATCGCAATGCTGGTATTTTGACTATTTAACTGTTTGCCAAACAAGGTAACCTCTTGATTTGAAACAAAAAAACACTGGTCAAAATATTCATGGATACGATTCTCGTATTTGGACAATAGCCTTGCTTCACGCTGATATACCCAGCTCATAGGAAATTTAGATTTAACCGCGTATTGACGCCACTTGTCTGAATCTAAATCCATAAAGTCCATCAGTAGCATAAGCTTGTCACGATTCTTGTCCACCATAGGACTTTTGAAGACATATTCAGCGACACTTGATGCTGTACATAATATGCAATCGAATTGCACTGTTGCTAACAAACTGTCCACTTGTACCTGCAAAGCTTTGCCATAAAAATTTGCAACACTTAAACACTGATTAGCTAGCAAACCAGTGAGCAGTTTGAGTTTTCGGTTGCCAATATCCACCAGCTCAACCTTAACATTCAGTTTCTGCTGCAATTTTTGTCCATCTTGCAGATCACTAGTACTTTCGGTAGGGGCAACCACAGTCACACTATGACCTTGGTTCACCAAATATTCTATTTGATAGTAGCTACGAAGTTTTTCACCTTTGTTGGGTGGGTAAGGCAAACGTTGGGCTATTATTATAATTTTCAAAGTCTTTTCTTTATTTTTAAAACCGATTGAGGTACTTTACATCAAAAGAAATTAAATAAAAAATATTGCACCCTTATTAAACAAATCTTTTAACGTTGGAAAACTCCAAAAAATAAACGTAAATTGTTATATGGGACAACTATTTAAGAGCTAGCATAATGGATATTGGTGTCGATTCAGGGGCTTTATTAATTCATGTGTTTGTAATCGTTTATGTCATTCGCAGTTTCCTCTTAGGCGAGGATCAAGATAAATGATTACAGACTTGTTTTACACTATAATAATATGCCTTATGATTTGGTTTGGCTGGTCCAGGCCTTGCGTTGCGTTAGCTGCGGTATTGTGGGTCGATACAGTAAAACCACAAAACACTTCTTTTTCATTCCTCAGTGGAAAGCCGTTGTCTCTAATCTTAACGGCTTTTTTTTTCTTTACACTAATTGTAAACGCTAAAAAACTCAAGAGAGTTGACAACAAGCTATTTTATATTTTATTTCTGGCATTCATGGTTTGGGTGACCCTATCCCACCTAAACGCACAACATCCCACTATGTCAGCTATCAAGTACGATGTTGTAATCAAGACTTTGTTCTTAATGTTTTTCATACCCTTTACTATTTCAAGTAGAAAGGATTTTGAATATGTATTATCAATCTTATTCATGGCTTCCACTCTATTTATAACAATAGCAGGGGTTAAATCCGCTATGGGTGGGGGCGGCTATGGTGTTTCTTTAATTGGGCTTCAGGGATCCGGTTTCATGTACTCCGAGGGCAGCATGCTTGCTACGTTAGCTGTTTGCGTAATCCCGCTCGCATTATACCTAGCAAATTATAGCTATCTGTCGGACAAGAAAATATTCAAATATTATTGTTATTTTGTGATTTTTTGCTCCTTGACGACCCAAATTGGCACACAAGCGAGAACAGGGCTAGTGGTTTTGGGAATCTATCTACTCCTTCACTTGTACTACACACATCAAAAACTAAAAGGAATAGCTTTTTTGTTAATACTAGGCTTGGTTGGCTCACAATTTGTGACCCAAGACTGGTTAGACAGAATGCAAACAATCGATGAAGGAACCACAACAGAAAAATCTGCCGTGGGCCGAATTGTAGTTTGGCGATGGACATTTGACTATGTAGCAAATAAGCCAATTCTTGGAGGCGGGTTTTATGCGTATTTAGACAATGCTGGAAAACTCGATCGATACGGCACGGAAGGAGAGGTTATAATTTCACAAAGAGGAGCTAAAGCCTACCATAATATTTACATAGAGGTTTTAGCTGAAACAGGCTATGGTGGTCTATTAATATTTCTTTTGATAATAGCCCACACTTTAATTTTAAATACTAAGAACTACCCACAGCAAGAAGCTTGGGAAACTCATTCTTCAAGTGCTTTGAAAACGTTCACTTTACTCTATTGTGCTGGTGGGATGTTCATAAATGTTGCCTTTTATCCATGGCTTTACATTCTTTATACTATCTCAATCGCTAAAGACAATTTGATAAAATTAAAAAATGATGAAAACCAAAAGAATAGCTATTGATGCAAGGTTTATCTTACGTAAACAAAGGGGCATGCCTCTTTATACCTTTATGCTTTGTAAGTTATTACCAAAAATCTTATCTGAACATCAATTTTTTATTCTGATAAATAAAGGGTTTGAACACAATGATAGCCCACAAAACTATCAGATTAGGCTTGACGAAATATGTCAATCAAATAATACCACTATAATCAATGCTGATGCTGAAGATGAAATAAGTTGGGAACAAACCATATTACCTAAATTGTTGACTCAACATGCCATTGATTTAATACATATGCCAGGCAACCGTGTTTGTTTAAACACAGATGTCAAACAACTAGTTACATTCCATGATGCGATGGAGTGGACAAGTTTAAATATGTTCTCGCCTGCAATTTTTAAAAAAGGCCTTCGAGATGCCATCTACAGCATCAGGATGAAGTTATATAAGCACGCTATTTATGCTAGGGGCTCTAAAAAAGCAGACCATATACTGACTATCTCACAATACGCGGCCAATTCTTTAACCGAGTGTTTTATTCACATTAAAGACAAAATTGATTTTGTTTACCACGGTATTCCCGAGGGCTTTGAAAATAATGAGCAAGCAGTAACGCCACAAGATAAGCGCAAAGGCATACTAATGCTAGGTGGCGATAGTTATCAGAAAAACCCAGAGAATATGATCCGGGCCTGGGCAATGTTATCTGCGCCATTACGTGAGCAATACCCATTAACTATATCTGGGTTCACCGGTGGTGATGATTCAATCTTAATGAAAACCCTAGTTGCCTGTGGGGTAAAAGATGAAGTAAAAATTCACGGCTGGGTAACTCATGAGCAATTAATCGATTTTTTTGCAAACAGCACCTTGTTACTTTTTGCATCACGTGAAGAAGGTTTCGGTTTTCCTCTATTGCAAGCAATGAGCTTAGGCACTCCTGTTATTTGCTCCAACGCTGGTGTATTAAAAGAGATAGGTCAAAATGCAGTTTTATCAGCTGATGCAGAAGACTATAAAGCGCTTAGTAACAATATTGAACTAGCCCTCACGGCCCCTGCAATATGGCAAAACTTGCAGGATAATGCTGTTAGGCGAGCCAAAGATTTTAGCTGGCAGATTACCGGTGATAAGATCGCAAAGGTTTATAACAAATTATTAATGGAAGATGTGTAAAAATGAAGTTACCTTCTTTTCTCCAGTGGCGATATGACTTATACCTGTCAGAGCATATTGATTTGTATGGCTCGTTACCATTTTACATCAGACAAAAGCTCAATAATGCCAAGCAAATTGAGAATGCCAAGGTTGCTTACATTTATGCAAATAAACGAAATGTTGGTGATTATATTTCGTTTTTAGGGATAAAAAGTTTAGTTAAACAACCTGGTGCTGAATTATTTTGCTCACCCGTATGGAAAAAACACTTTGATAAAAGCATTGCCGAGATTAAACAAAATAACCCTAGTTGCATACTCGTTATAGGCGGTGGTGGTTTATTACAGCCAGTATTTAAGCCTTTTTGGGATACAGTGTTAGCTTCCGGTTTAAGATATGTCCTGTTTGGCATAGGTATCAATAAAATGGCTGGTCGACCTGAATTCGATGATGACTACCTTGCTCAAATAATCAATCAAGCTCAGTTAATTGGTGTTAGAGACACTTATACCGAACAACAAATTCAAAAGGTTGCGCCAAGGGATATTCATATGGGTATCTGCCCTTCAGTGGGCTATGTAAATGAGCTTTATAAAGGAAATTCAGGTCAAACCAACACCCTACTCCATATGTATCATCCATCAGACCTTCGCCTAAAAGGTGTGGAACTCGATGACTTAAGGGTGTCTATGAAACAACTAGCGGATAAAATGGGCCTAGAATATCAAGAACACTCAAATATGACTTCCGATCATCAAGGTATGCTATTGAAGCTATCTAAAGCTAAGGTTGTGGTCAGTTCTCGTTTACATGGATGTATCATGTCTTATTCGACAGGTGTGCCTTTTGTGCCACTTTATTGCGATGAAAAGATTAAGTCTTTTGTCCAAACTCATACCCAGGTATCAGGTGTTGAACCACAACAGATGAATGATATCGAGTTAGCAGTTTCTGTAACTTGCAGAGCCATTTCAGATCACATTGAACAACAATCAATAATAGAACAACAAGTTGCCCACAATCAGTTATTTGCGGACCAAATCAATAATCTAATTAACTCTTAGCACTAAGCTCATCTCAATTAAAAACGCTAAATTGCTTTTAGCGCTTTTTACAGATACCTATTAGCTAATTATCGGCTGACTTTTTAAACTTAGCTCTAATCACTCGGCGAGCGAATGCTATCACTTCTTTTAAAATCCTGTGTTTTTGGAAAATAAATAGTAAAACCAAACATATAAATATATAACTGGCGAAGTAAATACTACTCCCGATAATTAAGTGAGCAATACCTTCACCTTGTATTAATTCAGATAAATAAACCGATAAGTAGCAAGCCGAAGCTAACTGACTAAATATAAATAGCAAACTAAAAATAGGTAGTCTAAATCGAACAAAAGAAAATACGATTAAAATGCCAAGAGTGAGAAATGAAAATGCAATTCTGTAACCAATAAACTCTTCAATATTGCCTGTAAAAAAGAAAGTGAATAAGCTCAGTAAGGCACTAAGTGTGACCATATCATAGATGGACAACAATTTAACATCACCATTGGAAATTAGTCCCTGCTGGATAAAAGTAGAAATTGCAAACGTTATAGTAAAGACCGATAGCAAAGGTAAAAGGTGTGAAAATACTAACCATTGTTCACCTAAAAATATCGACACTAAGTCCTGATTAAAAACGTGCAAATAACCAATTACAGGTGTAATAGCGAATAACAAAATGGTTAACACCATAACTACGTGATCGCCAAGATGATCACCTCGGCGTTTGATTTCAGAAAAGCTCGCTAGAAAAACATTGGAAACAGGGGAGATAATTTCTCGGCTCGGTAAATAAGATAGATTCCTCATTAAGCTAAATCCACCAAGCTGATCTGCACCATACAGCTTACTGACAAAAATGATATCAAACTCTGCTCTGATGTAACCCAAAATAGAACGAAGAAACATCCATAACGAAAAGCTCATTTGTTCTTTTAAACGGATTAACGAAAACTTTATTGGATAAGGCGCGTAATAATGCGACAGCAAAGTCTTACAGGTATACGCGGCCAGAACGCCATAAACCATCGCCCAATACGTCTGCAAATAGAATGCCAAGGCAATGGTCACAGTAAAGCTAACAACTCGATCAATCAATAAAATTTTAGAAATAATGCCATATTCAAGGTCCCGTCGATGCAAGAATAATTTAGGACTTCCAACAGCGGATATCGGCAGAACCAATGCCATCACTCTGATCGCGGCTTCTGCTTCAGGAGCATTTAAAAAATCTGCTAGAACAGGTGCAGAGAAAAGTAAAGCAACAAATAAAACGAGTTTAGATAAGATTGATATGGTCCATGCGGTGATAACATCTAACTCATCTAATGATTTTTTTTGAATGATATATTGCTGTGTCCCTCCTTCTGACAGAGTATCAAACAGGAAAACTAGCATTGTAGCAATAGCCACAATACCAAAGTCTTGAGGTGTTAGTAATCTCGCTAAAATGAGTAAACTAATAATACCAACACTTCGTTGGAATAAGCGAACTGCAAGCACTAAAGACGTACTTTTGGCAACCTTGGAGGCTAATGTCAAATATTAATTACCTTATACACTTTCAAAGTGTACTGAAAAAAATAAATCTAAGTAAAGCTTTTACATCTTTAAATTAACATTACTTAATAGTGATATGTTTTTAGATATCATAACTAAAGAGCTCAATATCTTTTTCGTAAATTTTAGCGATAGCGTCAATAGTTTTAGTTGAATAAAACTCAAGATAGTTCTCGTGTTTAGACTGATTTAAATGATCAATATTGATTACTGTTCGAAGCTTTTCTTGAACATAAGTGATATCCTCACTAATATTTTCTGTTTTTCCAATGAAATTTACAATAATTGCGCCAGTTTTATCACACACATATCTATATTGAGGTTCGAAAATCAAATCCTCTTCGTCAAAATCAATATAGCTCAACCAGTTCAAAACAAAATTATCGAAAGACTCAAAATATTTTGATTTAAAAATAGAATCATTTCTAGGTTGTACTAAATTAGTCCCTCCTTGTTTAGCAAATTGATATGCTGATACTGCTCTGCTCCAAGGGTTTCTAGTGAAAGCAAATGAGAATAGCTCTTCGAATTGAGAACGTGATACTTTTTGATAGAAATCCGCTTTTCGATGCCCAACATTTCTTCCATACAAAGACCTAGCAATACTTGTTCCTGCAGCTTTAGGTATATGGATAAAAAGGCTCCCTGTATCAATAAAATGAGGCCAAAATACCTGAGATTCACCCCGGATTAAATCTATTTTGTGTTGAAAAGAGTTTGGTAAATGTTTTCTATAAACACGGCCTATTAATGATTTCACTTGAAACTATCCTTTAATCTAATAAAACATTTTTTTGTAAGCAGTTATTGCTAATTATCGACCCATTCTACGTTATCGAACTTACCTAGAATTGAATATTCATAAATGGCACGTATTTTAAAGTAATTGTTAGCATGTAATTTTACATTTTTACCTAAACAAGCAGCTCCAATAGCAATGTGTAAGCGATTAGTGTGCACCTCTTCATACGCGTTAATTTCGTTTAAAAAGTGATAGCAAGATAATGCTGCTAAATCTTTTTGACATGAACTCAACTCCAGCACCGCAGACAGATCAACATTTCCCTCAGGGACAACATCTGATGTTCTCTCGACATCAACACGAAATGCCTTAAGCACTTTGTCATTCTTCTTTCGTCTTTCTGGAATGGTCTTTAAGAACGCTTTGTAGCTCAAATACCCCTTAAGGCTCAAACCAAAATCATAATCAGACTGGCCCAACAGACGTGATGTAAACTCTTTAACTAAATATGGCAAAAAGTTTACTTTTGGCTCTTTAGCAATAAATTTGCTGTGATCAGATTGAAAAACAATATCATCGTGAAGATATACATGTGCGTTAGGACTTGTCTTATTAACATGATCGTAAGACACTCTTTCACGACAAATAATATGGGCATTTGACTTTAAAGAGGCTAATAATTGCTCTGCACCAAAAATGGTATGAGGTAAAAACACTAGGTTTTTCGCTGTATCTTTGTACTTTTTGACAAACTGACCGGCACGGCTTTCTTCACCGCCAAAATTACCACCACCGCCATACATGACGGTTTTACCAGTAGCATCAAAAGATGCATCCTTAACTAATTCATAATTCAAACCAATTTTGTCAAAAAATTGAAAAGTGGCGCATGCAATTAGTGAGTCACCTGCATTACCAGGGTTTGGATAAAAATATACGTTCTCTTCAAAAGACTTTAATAACTGCTCTAATGAGTCTAAATTTAATTCCATCATTTATCCCTAAGATTTTAAATTGCTTAATAATGTTTCGTAATCGCGCTTAAACTGCTCTCGATCACTTAAATCCAAATAGTCCATTTGGTGTAATTCATTCACTTTTACAACCATATCTTTTGACCAATTTCTACCAATAGCACGTTCATTATTGGAAATTTCTTTATTCATGATTGCGGCTGCTTCAATACAACTACGGTTGTTGATGACATAATCACGTGGAGAGAAAGATTCATGGCGAGTTAGTAAATCTTTCACTTTAGCTGCTAGTGTATCTTCACCAGCAAAATCACCTGTCTGCGGATTGATAAAGTCATAGTGCTCACCATAATTGTGATTTTCTCTCATCACAACAATAGTGTTACAGAACATCCCCTCGATAATAGCACGGTTATTCCCCTCGAACTTAGACCAAAGTACGTTAACTTTACTGCGGTTTAATAAGGCAGAAACCTCTTGATGAGTGATTGATTCATAGATAGTTAACCAGTCTTTTACCCCATAAAACTCAGCCAGCTCGACAATCTCATCTTGCGTCATATCAACAGGATAACCAACGAGAGTGATCTTAGGTGTCACCCCTAAGCCCTTTAATTTTGAGATGGCTTTAAAAAAAGCACCATGACGTTTAAATTTCGCCCAAGCGGCTACCATGATAATGTCAATATCACGCTCAACATTATGAGGTTGGAAGTTCGTATGGTTAACAAACCAACTCGGACCGATTTTTAACGGTTTAATTTTACAATCCAGCGCTTGGATAAAATCGAGATCACGCTTCTCATAACACATTAGATAAACACTATCAGAGGTGTTTGCGTATGAGAGAATACTCACTTCACAAAAACCAGCCCAGCTTGGTTCTAGGATAATGATGTAATCCTGACTGATTTTCTCAATATCGTAAAACTTTCTGAAAAGTAAAAAGTAGTAGCTGTAGTTAAGTAAAATCACCCCTTTTTCATTATTACTTGGACTTTTAAGTACAGTCACAATGCCATCTAACATGCGGTCGGGATGTTCAATAAATTGCGCAGTATTGGATAGAGGCTGAATATCATCAATGGCTAGTTGCACCAATTGCTTAGCATTATCAGTGTCGTTAAACGCCTTTTTTGCCCAATAAACACCAAAACTAAAACTGCCCTTCCAACCAGTGCGATAAACACTTGAGACAATATTAAAAGCATTAAGGCGTTTTCCCATAAGTGAGTGTGCAAATACGGCTAAATGAGCAACTAAAACAAACGGAAATTTCCATTGATTATGATCATATTTGATCAATTCAATTAACTTCTCTTTCAGAATTTTTATTTTTAATTTATTCATTTCAAGTTTCTAATAACTGGATTTTTAAAAGGTTATATTAGGTTTATTTTTTACTGAATTAAGTAGCGTTCTTACAAAGCGCTTAACTAAAAGCAATTTAAATCGACCAATATTCATAGCATGCCATGCACAATGTAATGCAAAACGACTATCGCCGGCATCTTCGGCTAAGTAAGAACAAATGGTGTAAGATTTTTCTTGGGCTAGTTTTTTTAACGAATGGTTGTTCGATACATTCTTAGTAAATGCATGTTCAATTACCGCTAAATGAAGTGGCAACATTTTTCTTGCTTTGCGGGAAGTTGACCCCTGGTAAACACGATATTTAGCAACTGGCTGTTCTACGTATGAAATCGGGTGTTTAAAAGCAATATCGAGCCAGAGCTTCCAATCTTCAAGCGCGGCTAACTTCTCGTCAAAGCCTCCCGCATCAATAAAGGTTTGTTTATCAATCAGAATTGTCGAAGTCGTGATAAAATTTTCAAGAATTAACTTTTCAAAAATTGAACCACCTGATTGTTCAGAAAGATCCAATCGAGTCACCTTACCCGATTGCTCTTCACCAATGTAATACGAATTACAATGAGACCACAAATGGCCATTCAACTGCTCATATTGCTTTGACAGTTTATCTGGATTCCAAAGGTCATCAGCATCTATAAAAGCTAACCAATCACCTTTTGCATGTTTAACTGCATAGTTTCGGGCATATGAGACGCCAGAGTTAGTAATATCAAAAACCGTAATTTTATCTTGGTAATTATTTAAGATTTTTAACGTATTATCAGTCGAACCGTCGTTAACAACGATTATTTCTAGGTTGCTATAATCTTGTTCTAGTACACTTTCCAGTGTTTCTTCTATATATGCTTCCGCGTTGTATGCTGGAATAATTACGGAAATAAGTGGCAGGCTCATTATATTACTCTATATGTTCAGCTTGTAAGTGAGTATTAGCGGAGGTCTAGCAAATCGCCGCAACGTATCCCCGCTTCGAAAAGATAAAAATAATCTTTTATTTTCAGTATCATAAGCTCCACTTGACGCTAATAGGTCATTACCAACTGGTACTTCGAAGTATCCATAATCGTAAGGCCTAACTTCAAAAGGTTCCATTAGCCCCAACCTCACTTTAAACAAGTCATAAGCATCCCACATCCAATAATAGGAGCCATGGTCATTAAAGTCCCTTGCGCAAGACCCACCACAAGTGTTTGTAGAGCCTGAATTGAGTTGCTTAATTTTGTAGCCGACTCCCGATTTATGCCCCCCTGACTTCCCAATAGTTACATAAGCCCTTGTATTTGGGGCAATAAATCCAATTGCCGCACCACTCAAAACAGTCCATAAGTCATTATTTAACATTTCATTATTTAAAATAGCGCGCGTGCTAACATCATCCCCATAAAGTTGGTCTAACTTTAAAAAATTCTTTAGTGGGAAATCTAATAGACGCACAGATGGAACGTGCCTAGCTTCACTGTAAACCATATCTGGTCTTGGATAAAATGCAAACGCACTTGGGCCTACGGATAACCGCGAAATTATAGAAGCATAAGGTTGATTACCCAATATGTGACTGCCTCCAAGCAAGTCCTGCCAAATTTCAGGTATTGGCGTAATCCAACCGGAAGCCCTAGCTGCCCCTTCTATTTGATATGGGCCTTTAATTTCACTTGCAACCATGTTGTGAGCATCCGTGATCACAATAGACGTATCAGCTTCATTAGCATTAGCATCATACCAATTTATATAATTTACTATTAGCGATCGGCCTAATTTACCAATGCCTGTAATCCTGAAAAATCCGTCTATACCAGTTATTTTTTTTGATGCTACATCGTTAGGATTATAAAACCGAAAATAAGGTTGCCTTGAGGTTTCTACAATTACGAAGTCTTGAATATTTTTTGACTTTACAATCTCAGGCACTGCAAACTCGATAATGGAGCCATATTTAGGATTTCCACTAATAAATATGGAGTTGCGTATTGAATCATAGGTCATTACGCCATAAGAAAAGTCAACGTTACTAAAATTATCACTTTGAATGAGATTTTTCGGAGAAAGTCTAAACCCCCCTTCATATTCAAACATTTTAATATCAATTAAAGGTAGCTTCTTAGCTGTTGCAACTTTTTTAAGTGTGTCACAAACATCACGCCCATAGATAGTCTTGATTTTTTCATAAACTTCAAGTTCAATTGCATTGTTTTCAATAATACACGCGAATGCTTGAGTTGATAGTATACCCAGAAATAAGAACACGGTGAATACAAAATTATTTAGGCTAATCATCATATTTTTGCTTGTAATTAGAACACATCTTTGCTGAAAAAAATCTATTTTCGAAGTCTACATATGCGTTTCGTGAAAATATTAAGTATCTTTCAAATGAAAGCAAGTATTGAATTCTATTCCGAAATTCCGCAGGCTCATTGCTTGGAGATACCTCTCCATTAAAACCCTGCTTGATAACTTCAGGGTTGCCGCCTACATCCGTAACAACGCAAGACTTTCCCAAACTCATCGCTTCTAACAAAGTCATTGAAGTTCCTTCAGACAAAGAAGACAGTAAAAATATATCCATCAATGCAAGATATTTCGCTGGTTTAGGATCATAGCCTGGCATTATTACTTTATCTTGAATGCCCAACTTAGCAATTTGTTTTTCAATATTATCTCTTTCTTCACCATCACCGACAATAATTAAAACTGTGTCGGGATGTTCTTTTAACACCATTGCAAACGCATCCAACATCATTTTATGGTTTTTTATGGGATCTAGCCTTGCGATTGTCCCTAATACTTTAGTACCTGGTAAAATAGCCAACTTTTTACGTAAAACTGTAACTTCTTCTTCGTTTACTTCTACTGGCTTAATACCATTGTAAATAACTTCAATTCTGCCTCTTGGTATATTTTCATGCTCTACTAGCGCTTCTTTAGTCGCTTTAGAAATTGCTGTTATATGATTCGTAAATTTACATAAAATAGGGTTAACAAGCTTACGCTTCCATGTGCCAAAATCTGGGTAAAAGCGCCCATGTTCAGTAAATATCACTTTGGTTTTAGTAAACATAGCGGCAATACAGCCGTAAACCCATGGTGTATATTGATGGCAATGCAATACGTCAATTTTATGCTGTTTAAGGTGCTTTCTGATTTCGCCAATCAAATTGCTATCAAAACCAGGTTGACGATTACAACTAGTAATTTGAACGCCATTCTGTTGTAGCTCTTGCCCCCAAGGACCTAAAGGCTCTTCAATGCAATAAATGCTGTGAATTAAGGATTCGCTAGCACTACCTTCAATTATATTTTTAATCACCATTTCAGTACCACCTATGCGCATATCATAGGTTAGGTGCATTACTCTTGTCGGTTTATTCTGCTGTGACATACTCATCCCACCACATTTGGAACATCAACAAGCTCCAAAGCACTGCACCATGGTCATGTTTGGTTGATTGATGTTCATCCCATAATTTTTTAATTGCGTCGGCTTTAAAATACTTAACTAAACCTGCATTATTGGTCAATAGTTTATCTTCTGCTATCTGTTTAATTTCATTTCTAAACCAATCTGCCAGCGGCACACTGAAGCCCATTTTTTTTCGATATAAAATTTCATCTGGCAATAAAGGTTTAAATATATTCTTTAAAATATGTTTTTTATCGCCTTGATTAAACTTGTATTCGGACGGTATGTTAGCCGCTTGTTCAACCACAGTATAGTCAAGCAATGGCGCGCGCACTTCTAACGAATTCGCCATACTCATGCGGTCGGCTTTAACTAAAATGCCACCCGGTAAAAAGGTTTTTAAATCAGTGTACAGCACTTTAGCTAAATGATCTGGGCCATCCGCTTGGCTATATTTGTCTAAAGTAATTTTACTCGGGTGATAACCAGCTAGCTCTGCTGAGGTTTGTTCATTAACCAGACTTAACCAAGTTTTATCCGTTATAAATGCATTGGAGTAATAAAAGCCCATAGCAGGGTCTACGGCTAAAGTATTTAACAATGAACAAGCTTTTCTTCCCACAGTACTTCTATTAAGCAGTGGAGTAACACTGATAATTTTCGCTAAACTTGGTGCTATGTTTTTGTTAAACCAGCTAGGAAAGGCATCACGAATTTTATTCTCTTGGGCGTCTACCGCGTATTTTTCATAACCGGCAAAAATTTCGTCGCCACCATCACCAGCCACGGCAACTGTTACTTGTTGGCGTGCAAGCTCAGATACAAAATAAGTTGGAACAAGCGAAGGGTCAGCAAATGGCTCGTCAAAATAGCGCACAATTTTGGCTAAGTTGTCTTTAACGTTTTGATGAACAATAAATTCATGGTGGTCGGTTTGGTATTTGTCTGCAACAACTTGCGCGAATTCGGTTTCATTAAATGCTTTAACATCAAAACCGATTGAACAGGTAGTCACTGGTTTCGCTTTGTCGCCGTCTTGCTCCTTGGCAACACTAGACATCAAAGCAACTATGCCACTTGAGTCGACACCACCACTCAAAAATGCGCCCAAAGGTACATCTGCTACCATACGTGTTTTAGTACATTCAGTAACTGTTTTAATCAGTTCCTGTTCGTGTTGTTTGATGTCAGCATTATCTGTATTGGCAAAACTAACGTCCCAATATTGGCGTTTATCTAACTTACCTTGCTGAAAACTAATGCAATGACCAGGTTCCAACTTGTAGATATTTTGATATATGGTTTTTGGATCTGGAATATACTGGTAAGCAAAAAAGTCATAAACAGCGTCAGTTCTAATTTCTGTTGGTATTTGTGGGATTTGTTTCAGCGCTTTAAGCTCTGAAGCAAAAAAGATGTCTGTACCATCAAAATAATAATATAAAGGTTTTTTGCCAAGCCTATCACGCGCAATAAACAGCTTTTGTTGAGCCTGGTCCCATATTGCAAAAGCAAACATCCCATTTAAATGGGCTAAACAGTCTTCACCATATTCTTTGTATGCAGCAATGATAACCGCAGTATCGGTTTGATTAGCAAACTCATGGCCTTTTTCGATCAGTTCAGCACGTACCGATTGATAGTTATAAATTTCACCGTTAAAGACGATAGATACTTGCCCATCTGCAGAATGCATTGGTTGTTTACCCGCTTCAGACAAGTCGATAATAGATAAACGTCTATGGCACAAACCAACATTGTCATTGACATATTCGCCATGCGCATCAGGCCCGCGGTGTGCGATTGTATTGCCCATTTGCACTAATAGCTCTGTATCACCAGAGAAATTAACTCGACTAAACCCTGCTATTCCACACATGCTAATTCCTACAAAAAAGGCTACAAACTAATATATTTTCTAACTTTTGGGCCGACAGTTTCTGTAACTGAGAGCGGCAACTTGCGCCAAATGTTTTCGACCCGCGCGCGCATTTTACCTTTGCCTGTTGCGGTTGTTTCCGTATTAATACGCTGACCACTTGCGTTAAGCTGACACCAGTCTAATAATTCAGGCTGTGCGCCCCACTGAGACTTAAACCGATAAGTGCCTTCATTAAACGTTGAGCGACCAAAATCAAAACTACCTATATTGTGATCGGAAACGTGCTTTAACAAAGTCCAATACAACAACATATTCGGCGCAAGACGGTTGTATTCAGCCACAGTAGAAGCCCAAGGGATACAAGCTTTATTGCCGCAGGTTAGTACTATGCCTGCGCCAACCACTATGTCATCTTTATACACAAGGGCGATAACTGCATTTTCCCCATAAAAATTCAATATACTGTCAAACCAAGCTTTACTATGCACAGGTGAGCCTAAATCACGCATGTTTCGGCTAATCACTTGATAAAAACCATCAATAAATTTTTGTTCTTTATTGTTGGCAGCTGATATTTCAGCAGTTAAACCGTTTTTTTCCGCTTTGCGAATTTGGCTACGCAGTTTGCTTTTAAAACCATCCCATAAAGCCTGCGAACTTTCTGGTAGTTGCAGCAGCATTCTGACTTTTTTGTTATCTAAATCAATTTGCTCTGAAACTGCACTGTCGTAATTCACTTCTGTCGCACGATAGTCAATGAATTGCTGGTTATTTTGCATTAACCATTTGCCTGCTTCAGCCAACAAAGCTTGTTCAACCTGTTTGTTGTCGGCTAATACCCCACCTAAATCACAAAAAGGTAAGCTGCATAATTGTTGTTTTGTAAAAGGCTTTTTAAACTGAACCAGAGGTAACACACCAACAATAGTATTTTGTTGAGTTGCGATTAGATAATAAGCTTTATGCAGGTATGCCTGCTCAACCGCTAATCCCCAAGCAAACATATGGTAAGGTGTAGCATTTTTATGCTGCTTAACATATTCATCCCAAGCAACTTGTTGCAGATTGGTCGCTAGGTTAATTTCTATTTGTCCAAGGCTGCTCATGCCTGCTCCTGTTTAAACCAATCTGCGACCTGTGAAATTGTCATGCACTCCACATCAGCATTTTGTTGCAAATACTCAAACACAGGTTGAATGCGCTCAACTATCGTGTGCGCACCTTCTCCATCACGCATAAAGCCTGTTGAGCTTGTCAGTAAGCTCGAACTGTGCAAATACATATGAAACACTTTTTCATTACGCTTCAGCATACTTTTAACTAAACAAATCATATCCTTGGCTGTAGACAGCTCTGGGCATAAATAATGTTTGCGCAATAAACGACTGTGCCACGCTACACCTACAGGCCTCAGCCATTGCAAAGCAGGCGTTTCTATCCAGTTGTGAATTTTATTGCTCAAGGCAAAGTTTGCATGATTAAACCCAACCGACACAGGAATTTGTAAAATATCCCGCTGCTCTCCCGTATTAACCACATTGTCAAAGTCAGGAAAGTAAGGGTAAATAGGCGCTCCTTGGCAGGTAAAAAATTTATGCCTATAGTAGGGATAAACACTGGAGTCTATGTCATATCCAAACTTCACCAGCAACTTTAATACATCGCCAGAAATACCCCAGCGACCGGTACGAAATGCTCGTGGATGTGTATTAAATACAGTTTTCAGTTTGTCAGTTAACTGTTTTAGCTTGGCTTCAACTTGCCCTATTGGCAGGTTAATCACATGCGATTCAAATTCAGTGGTTTGAGCATAATATGGGGGATTGCACCAAGGATGAAGATGTGCAGCGATTTCACCTTTTCCGCCTGCAACTGCACTGTTCAATAAATCAACACTGTTAGGATCATTTGCAACAGCATAATCTACAAAGTAACTTGGTTTAATGCCCAAACCTTGGCAAAAATTTTGAAATGCTGGGATTTGTTGTACGTTGTCGACCGAAAAGTCTTTTTGTGGAAAAGGCCCTGACCAGTCCCACTCTTCTTCCGTGTCTACAGAGATAACAAATTTAACTTTTGGTTTGTGCAACGGCGCCATTAATCAAACTGTCCATTTTCCATGTTTACAAACAGCTGATAATATTCATCAGCCATACGTTTACCAGAATAGTTTTGGTATACATATTCACGCGCAACATCGGCATATTTTGTGGCTAACACGTCGTCGAATAACAAGTTTTCCCAGTATTGGGTTAATGTTTGTTTGTCACCAAGTGTCGCCAGTAAACCTGATTTTTGATGCTGAATCAGTTGATCAATACCCGCTATATTATATGCAGCAACCGGAATGCCCATTGCCGTAGCTTCCATTAAACAGCGCGGGATGCCTTCTAAAGTAGAAGTCATCACAAACAGGTCAAAACTTTGTAATAGCTCTAACCTGTCATCACGAAAGCCTAAAAATTCGATTCTATCTTTATATTGTAGGTTCTGTGTATAAGCTTCAAGTTCAGCACGCTGATCGCCGTCACCTAATAGCGATAAAGTAATTTCTGGATATTTTGCGGCTAAATCATTAAAAATATCTAAAATATCAAAAATATTCTTACGGCTGATCATTTGGCCAATAAAACCAATGCGCTTAGCATGACCACTAGACTTGAGCGGGTTTTCTCGCTGCCGCTGAGCTTCAACTTCAGATAAATCAACGCCGTTTTGAATATATTGCAACTTATTTGGTTTGACCCCCATGCGCAATACATCATCACATAAAGCTTTAGACAAAGGCGCCACCACATGCGCAAACTTCATTGCTTGGCAACCTAGCCAAATAAAAGCTCTTAATTTAAAATCTTTTGCATTTTCAAAACCATGTGGCGTTACCACACAGCGGATCCCCGCCTTTTTTGCAACTCGAACACCTATAATATCTGACTTATAGCCATGCGTATGGATAACCGTATAACCTTCGCGTTTAACCAATTCAACCATGCGGTCAATCACCGCTAAATCAAATTTGTTTTTCATTGGTACTTCAAAGGTCTTTAAGCCAAGCTTTTTATATTGTTTAACCAGTTCTAAATCATGCGTGTTCGATTCAAGCGTTACGGCTAAATCACATTGCACTTGTTCAGGCTGCAAATAACGAGCAAGCGCTAAAATCCAGCGTTCGGCGCCATAAAACCCTGTTGGGCAGATAAATTGTAAAACTTTGATGGGTTGGCTTGTCATTGTTGTTTTAACTCCACCGCTTTAATCACCCCACCAAACGTACCTACAATCCTTGCGGGGAAATAAACTAGATAAAATTTTAATATTTGCCAATAGGATACCGTATTTGACGGCAATTTGTATAACCTAAATGCGTAGATAACAATTGGTAATAGCGCAGCGGCTATACACCCAACAGCTGCATTTACAGAAATAAACAATAGGCTTACGACTGCCATCAATGCAAAAAAAGCAATCCATACAGGTACAATGAAGCTCGGAATTTCACTGAATGGGATATTACGGCCTTTAATCGATTGAATATTCGATTGACCTCGCCAAATTTCCTTTTTGTACATTTCGCCGAGAATTTTATCTTCACCCAAGTGGATATACGTTGCGGCCGACGAGTAAAACAATTTGCCATGTTTGTGCACTTGGTCGGTAAAGTAGTAGTCTTCACAAGTAATCAAATGTTCGGGGAATTGCCCTGCTGCAAAAAACGTTTCACGCGCCAACAATAAGTTACGGCCAGGCAAAAACCTGAGGTTGCAATCTACATCCGCATTACTTAATGCGGTTCTAATTTTTTCTAGCGGTGGCGCGCTGTCATTGCACTGCTGCATAGCACTCACGAGCACTCTATCGGGTGCAGAATTAAGCTCTGCGAGCATTGCTTTAATCCAATTACTCGAAAGCTCAACATCCGCATCTAAAAAAGCGAGATAATCACCTTTTGCATGGCGTACCCCCAAATTGCGCGATGCTGATATAGTTTTATCTGGCGTTTGAAAAACCAACTTGGCAGTACGTCCATCACCTGCCGTCAATAGGCCATTGTCCAAGTCCTGATTTTGTGTCACCACTATGACTTCAAATTGATCGCCTGCAAAATCTTGCTGCCAAATGGAAGCAACGGTTTGAGCTAACATCTCAGTTCGCCCTTTATGCGGAATAATAAATGATACTTGCATAAACTAGCACGCCTCCTTAGATGACTTTCCAAGTAGTTTCGCAACTTTAGCCGAGCGTTTGGCCAACCAATTTAATTCACGCTTAACCGATATTTTAACTAACCTAGTTACAGATAATTTCAAAAGTCGAACAATTTTAGTTGAGGTTTTATGCCAGTTTGGCTGTTTATAACTGCGGACCGCTGCAAATTTTTGCTCTGGTTTATGCAGACTAAAATATTCAATCACACCATGATTTTGCATTAACAACACTAAAATACGCGTATATTCTTGGTTGTCATCTTGACTCAGCGTATCTGCAACATATTGGTAAAAATACAAAGCTTTGTGCCAAAATTTGTTTGCCATATCAGACTCTGGCGCATAATAAGCCGCCAAAGCGAAAATATTGGCTTTACGCATATCTTGTGCTGTCCATGTCTGATTTGGGTATTCTAATATTTCAGGTTTTTCTAGATACGGATATTCGTTTTGCTCCATCCACAACACATAGTGCAACAAAGCATCCCGCACATAATAAAAACTTGTGTCGAGTTCTTGCGCTTGCTCTTTTATTTGCAAATAACGGCAAGCGGCTTGCAATAAAACAGTATAAAACCAAGAATACTCTACATTGCTTAGCTCTCTAATGGATAGGTCTTCGTTCGGGTGAATGGTGTTTTGTAATACGTCAAATGCCTTGGTTAAGTATGATGAGTCATTTGTCAGTTGATATGAGTCCAATAACGCATTAACAAAATTGCCAACCCCTCGGTCTAAAGGATATTGACCTGTAACTAAATTCGTATAACCTGCCTGCCCTGCATTTTTAACCGCTAACAAAGCTTCTAATAACCCACCTTCACCATCGTAAATATGGCCAATCCATTGGGTTAAATTCAACACGGCTTGTTTAGAGCTTTCATCACCCGTTAAAAAGTAATGATACATAAGCCCTGTCGTATAGCAGTGCTGTCCCCCTGGGCCACCGCCACCGGCATGGTCCATGTATGCGCCCTGTTCATGATGTTTGGAGTAAGTCCTGTGCGTTGCAGTTTTAGCAGGCAGATAATGATCAGTGTGCCAAAACAGTCCATGGTTATATTCGGCTTTATCTAATTCCGTATGGTAGATGTCAATATCTTTTACATGCTTAGCTAAATCTTGCGCCAGCTCTAAATAACGTGAATCTTGTGTTAGTGTCCATTGGCGGAGAAAACCATAAATGGGATCGTACTGATTGTTATAATGTGAAACAAAGATGTCATCTCCAGTATAACCATCCGTTTCATGGTCTGCGTATAAATCTCCGAAATTTCGCCAACCATACTCATCGACGACTTCACGCTTGGCAAAGAAATTACTTTCACCAGCCACACTCAATTGAATAATTTTTTCAATTGCTGAAGGTTTATCTGGTCGAGCTAAATTTGGCCACACCTGACAGTTTTGAATATGTTCAAAATCAACTTTAACTGCAAGACCTTGACTGGCAAAATCAGTAGTGTTTTGCTGGTTGTAACAGCTAATAAACAAACTGGTTTGCTCACCAGCTTGCAGTTCATGTAAATATTCACATTTTGGCAATAGTTCAACTATTACCTTGTTTTGTTCAACCGCCAGCCCTTTCGGGAAATGCTGCCAAAATTGCTGCGGCTTAATGGTAAATTGCTCAGCGCAAGCCACTTGTGGATTAACCCTTGCGTTTGCGAGGTTTTGTATATCACCATTAGCATAAATCAGCTGTGCACCATTTAGTTTATAGGGTATTTGTAGGTTTTTATCCAAGTGAACTGGGCTTGACCAATTTTCACCGCCACTTGCCACCTGCACAAGCCTCAGCAAATTGTGTGGTGTTTGCTCTATTGAGTTTTCCGTCAAACTCAATTGACTCGGCAACTGTGCAAATTCGACGTGACAAAATTCAATATCGAGTGATGCGCTGTCACCTAAGTCCCATAAACCACCTGAGTGGGTTGCCGCTCGAGCATTAAGTAACTTAACCGCATACAAACTATCACCCGTTTCCAAATAACTTGTTCGCAGTAATTCAATTTGTATATTTTCATCGCCCGGCCATTGAAACTTTGCTTGTTGGGTAGACGTTAACTCTGTACTTTCAATTAGTTGCCACTGTGCAGACGATTCAAACAAAGGCTGTTTGCTCACTTGCAACTTTATGCCGACAGCAACGTCAGCCTTATCTACAGTTGTGATTTTTTGTTGCTGTCTTTCTTTTTTAGGTTCACAAATGACTACATTGAGTTGCTGTTTTTGATTAGCATCCACGTTGGCTAAAAATGCAATCTGCAACCATTTAATACTGCCGTCCGGCCAGTAACCCAAAATCCGCTTGCTGCACCGAATCGATCTTCCTGTTTGTGATACCAAGTCAACGTATTCAGCGTTGGGGGTTTGACCTTGAATAAATGGGATTGAAAATTGGCAGGGTTGTGCTATTCGACTCACCCCGAGGTTTTCTTCGATTGAAATAGCAATATTAAAGCTCGGGCTCATGAAACTGATCCATATTTATTTTCTAGTTATTATCTGCTTTATCGACTTCAGTGCGTTTATGACTGCTAGCTTAAGTTTAGGCTTAGACACAACATACATATGCTGCTCAGTTTGGATATTGGACAACGACGCTTTATACCTAGCCTCTCCAGCTAAAAAGTCATAAATCTTGTAACCTAATCCAGCAAAATAACTCATCGCATAACAGTGTGCAACTAAGCCAATTTTGTGCTTATCGTCAAAACTGTCGTAATTAACTGCACCTAGGTAAAAATATACACGTTTATTCTGTAAAAAGTAATAATAAACCGCTGCAACTTGCTCTCCGACACTGAACTGTAGCAGTCGCACACTATCATTAACGACACCAAAACGAATAACCCTCTGATGGAATTCGACAAAGGTAGGATTTAAAAACCCGCTGTCGTGCCAGCGTTTTTGGTGATGCAACGCTGCCCAATCAAGCATATCAAACGCATGTTGCGAATTTTTGGCATTAGCTAGCTCAACGCCCCTAGGTAATTTTTTAATCGCTCTTTTGATTTGTGAGCGGGTATTTCGAGAAAAAGCTGCGAGCAAATTATCAATATTTGCATAACTTGCTTCTAGCGTTCGAGCATAACTTGGTGAAGTAAGCTCTTGCTCTAGCTTAAAGCCGGTATAATCAATGTCAGCGAGTTCATAACTCATTGCCACAATCAATTCGTCACTGCTCGATTGTTTGAAACTCGCTAGCAACGCTTGCCAAACTTGCTTGCGATACTCTGGCAAACAGATGACATCATTCTCTTCAATCCAAACTTGGTCACGTACTTGCTGACCAGCACGGTGTAAAAAAAGCTGACATTTGTATATACCATAACGAACCGTTTTAGTTTGCCGCAGAGCAAACCCACCTATCGCTTCATCACGAATATATACACAATAATAAATTGCGTCTGGCACCATTTGGCTCCACGCATGCATCCAATTTACCGACAGAAATGGGCTGATTGGCGTAGTTTCTGTTATGCGTTTAACCATATTTATAAATTCGTTGCAGCTAACAGTACGAATCTGCGGTAGAGAAGTTTTATCCATTTAAAGTGCAAGTCGCTTGGTGTTTTTCTGCTCGGTTTTAGCTTCAATCAAATTGCTTAACCTCGTATACTGATGAACATTATTACATAAATCAAAGAATGTGTATGAAATTCAATAAATTTGTCCCTGCAATTATCTCTGCTGTACTATTGACTGGCTGCTTTGAAAAGTCTGCCAACGAGCATTATCAACAGGCACAGGCACATTTGGCGGCTCAGAATGATGACACTGCCATTATAGAATTTAAAAATGCAGTTTCTAAAGCACCAGAAAACGCCCAATATCGATACGCTTTAGGCGAAGCTTATTTTTACACTGGCGCATTTGCCCAAGCAGAAAAAGAATTAAAAAAAGCACTTGAGCTAGGTTATAACCGAACCGAAGCCTCTAACTATTTAGTACAACTTAGCTATTACAACTATAATTTTGCTAATGTTATTAAAAGCTTTAGTGACGCCCCAACACCAACCAATCGTTACTTTTCAGCGATTATCGACCTTCAAGAAAACAAATCTAACGCAGCGATAGAGAAGTTTTCCGAATTATCTAAATCGCCAACAGAATGGCAAAGATTATCCAAAGCCTATATAGCATTATCAAACCAAGACTATAATAGGGCCTTGCATTTGGTAAACGAAGAGCTTCAAGCACATCCAAACAAGCTTGCCGCGCTAGCGCTAAAACCACAAATATTACTATTGCAGCAAGCCAACCTAAAGGCGGCTGATGCTATGGCAATCTTGAGTCAACAATACTCACAACACCTGCCGTTCAAGATGCAATCAGCAGCAGCTTATATCAACGCACAGCAAATAGATAAAGCTGAAAAAATCACTAAAAAATTATTCTCCCAATACAATTCGCACCCCTATATTAATTTTTTACACAGTCAGGTAAGCATTGCTAATAAAGACTTTATCAACGCAAAACAACTGTCAGAATATGCAATTCAAAACCGCATTGATAACTCTACAGCTAGGCTTATTGCAGGCTATAGTAATTATCAGCTAGGAAAATACGAACAAGCCTACGAGCATTTAAAAGCCTTGGATGGCCAGCTTGCCCCAGACCATTTTGCCAACAAACTGCTAGTAGATTTGCAGTTAAGATTAGGTTATCAAACTGAAGCATTAGCGACGTTAGAGACGTTAACAACTAGCGAGCAAGCAGATAGTCAGTTGCTAAGCACCGCAAGCTTGCATATGTTGCGTACAGGCAATAGAGCCGAAGCAGAATCCTTGTTAGCATCGGCTATGGAAGTCTCAGACAACACCAGTGACGAACTCACTCGTCAAGGTATTTTAATGTTGCAGATGGAGAATTTTGAGCAAGGCACGGCCACATTAGAAAAAGCACTATCATTAACGCCTGAGCTTGAAGTAGCCGAGAGGGGATTAGCGTCTGCCTACTTGGCACAAGATAAACTAGAGAAAGCACAAGGTATTGCGCTTAGATGGCAACAAAGTGATACTCCTGAACAAAAAGCGCAAGGCTGGTTGTTACAAAGCGCCATAAACCAGCAAGCAAACAAACCTGAGCTTGCAAAAAAAGCGCTCGAGCGCGTACTAGAAATTGATAAAAATAATATCGCTGCACTTTTCCAGCTTGGTGTAGTAGCCCACAAAGCCGATGAGTTTGCTCAAGCCTACGATAACTACACTAGAGTGGTACAGCACAATGATCAACATTTAGGCGCGCTACAAGCTTTGCTAACGTTAAGCAAACAGCAGCAATACCAACGCAAAGTTACAGATTTTTTGCGCCAACAATACGACAAAGATAATTCAAGTGCTCTCATCGCTATCCATTACGCGTACGCTCACGCATTGCAAAGCAAATTCGATGAGTCGGTAGCAATCCTAGAAAGAACCCGACGTATAAATTTATCAGATAATCAGCAACTAGCGGTAATTGATGGTGTTTTAGGCGATGTCTATTTGAAATCCAATAAAACAGATAAAGCTATTTTTTATTATAAGTCGTCACTTGAAAGTGCAGCCAATCGACAAATAGAACAAAAATTGCTAAAGGTTTATGAATTAAATGGAGACTTCCAGCAAGCATTGAGTTTTGTTAATGATAAAATAGCGAGTGATCCTAATATCCTAGGTTTTCAACTATTAAAAGTGTATTACCAGTCTGTGTTAGGCTTGATTGTAGATAAACCTATATTAGAAAAACTGCATTCAGAAACTAACATTAATTCGAACTGGTTATATCACAAAACACTTGGAAACATAGCTTTGCAAAGTAAAGAATTTGCCAAAGCAAGTGAGCACTTTTCCAATTCTTTTGAATTATTCCCTTCTGAAAGCAATTTGTTTGCTTTAGTACAGGCTACAGCTGCTAGTGGCCAACACCAAGACGTTATTAAGCGCCTAGACAAGTCCAAATGGTTAAAAAACAGCCAACCATTAAACCTTGCGCTAGCAAATGCTTACTTGGCAACTAACCAACATAAGCAAGCTTACGATACTTACTTATACATTAATGAAAAGTTTAACCCAAATTATCTAGTGCTAAATAACTTAGCCTATCTAGCGCTTCAACAGGGTGATAGTAGCCATGCACTAGAGCTCGCTCAAAAGGCCTATGAGTTGGCCCCAAATAACCCAGGTGTGATAGATACGCTAGCTAGCGCCCTATCCGCCAACGGTAAAAAAATGCAGGCGCTTGAGTATTTTGATAAAGCTTTAGAAGCAGCCCCAGACAGTGCTGAAATAAAAATAAACAAAGCCGAAGCACTGATGGATTTAAAGTTTAGAGATGAAGCCAGAGAACTGTTGAATAGTCTAATTAATCTAACACCACAGCAGCAACACAAGGTCAATCAGCTACTTAACTAGCTGATTGACAGGTTAAACGTTAGATGGCGTTAATTTTAGCTATTCTTGCGTTCAATTTTGATAATTCGCTTGGGTCTAACTTTGCCTTTAGCGGTTCCAACGAGTCGATATACTGGGCAGCTAATGACTTTTGGCCGACTTTAGCTAAACTCTCAATATAATTGAGCATAACCTCTAAGCTACCAGCGTTTAGTTTAAACGCAGTTTCGTAAGCCTTGTGAGCTTTATCAAATTGCTCCTGAGCTTTGTATACACTGCCGAGGGTATCAAAACCAGCTGCCATCTCAGGATGGTGTTTGGTTACTCGTAAAGCTAAAGTCTCTGCTTGTTGAAGCTTACCTTTAGCTAAATGCAAATTAGCCAAATTATTGAGTGCCAATGGATTATTCGGTTGCTGCTGCAACACTGACTCAAACAACTTGGAAGCATCATTGAGCGAGTTTTGGCTGGAGAGGTAGTTAGCTAAATATGATTTGCTGACGACGTCTTGTTCATTCGCTTGAATATGCTTTTTCAGAAAGTCAACAGCATCGCTATTCTGTTTTGCCCCAATATAAGCCTTAGCAACTCGAATTGCATGTTGCGCTCTAGAATCAGTATTATAATAAGCCGTTAACGGCGCTACGGCTTTGTTGTATTGCTCAGTATAAAGCCATATACGCCCCTGCAGAGCTTGTACCAATTCATTGCTTGGCATATTTAAGTCGGTTAAAACTTGCTGCGCTTTCGATAGCTGCCTTACTTCAACCAAATATCTTGCTTTCATTAACTTTAGGCGCAAGTCGTTTGGAAAATAGTCAAGCGCAGTTTCGGTTTCACGTAACGCTCGATTAAAATCATTCGTTAGTTCAATGGTAGAAATTAAACTTAACCTTGCGACTAAGTTATTAGGGGCAAGGGTCGACCACTGTTTATATGCGTATTCTGCAGCAGATAAGTTGTTTTGATTAATATAAGCATTGGCAAGTAGGTGCCAATACAAATCAGGCAAATTTAATTGTTTTTCAACTGGTTTTAATAAAGAAATAACCTCAGGGTACTTACCTTCACTTGATAAGGCCTTACCATACGCTAACCTATAAGCCAATGACTCATTGCTTAATTCAAACGCTTTACGATATGCATTTAAACCTTTCGCAGCATTTCCTTGCTGCTTTTGGTAGATCATGTTGAGTGACAAGCCTCTTATATGAGTCGGGTGCTCATCAAGCAATTGCTTTAAGTATTTACCAACACTATCAAAGTCATTGTTTTGTGCACTTTGTCCAATAAAATACAACAAAGCCGCTGCATTGCTTGGCTCAACTTCAATCGCTTTAGAGAAAGCTTGATCAACCTTGTCAATCTCACCCATGCGCTCGTAGATAACGGCCGTGTAATTATGCCCCTCTGCTTTAGACGGATATTGCTCAATCAATTTATTGGCTAAATCAATTGCTTTATCAAACTCACCTTTATCTAAATACCGAATTAATAACAAGCGTTTCGCTATTTCTATATCAGAATCGAGTGCAAATACTTTTTCAAGTTCATCCACCCCACCATTGCCATCTTGGTCTAGCGTCAGTTTCAATGCACCGATACGTGCCAACGTTTGTGGGTTGTCGATAGATTTGCCTTCGACCTTTTTCAGCAGAGACTGCAGACCTTCAGTTTGCTGCTTGCTATGTAATTGATACCCTAGAGCCGCGACTAAATCAGGGTCTACTTCTGTATCGCTTTCCAGCACGTTGATCAAGGCTTCATCTGTGTAACCCAAAGATATTTGCAACGCTGCCAATAAACGCTTCAGATCATGCCCTTCTGGTATATCGTCGGCCACGGGCTGCAAGTGATTGTAGGCTTGTTCTAAATTGTTTAATCGAAATGAACTTACGCCCGCAATAATACGGGCGATTTTATTTTCAAAGCCTGCTTGTAGCGCCCGCTCTGCAGAAAGTTTAGCGGATTCAAATTCTTGCGCTTCAAAATCAACAATTGCATTTAAATAGTTTAGATAGGCATGATGTTTAGCAAATTTAAGCAATTCTTTAATGTTTGGGCTAGCAGCCTTATAGTTACCACTTTTTACCTGCGCATCAGCTAAAAATAACTTTAATTGAATAAAACTAGGTGATTGGTTGACCAAATCTTGGTAAACACTAACTGCTTTTTTATACTCACCGCTTATAGCCAACGAACGCGCATATATTTGTTGAACATACCTGTGCTCAGGGTAAGCGAGCGCGACTTCCGATAGATGTGCTAACGAATTTTGTTGCTGATTAAAGATTTTGACAAACTCGCTAGACAATTTATAAATTGCCCCGTCACCAGCTTGGCGTGACACTTGTGTAAACAACTCAACTGCCTTGCTTTCTAAACCTTGGTTTAAGTGGTAGGCAGCCAAATAAAACTTTGCATCGTCGTTCTTATCACTGTATTTATCTAAGCTGCCACTATCTTCTAAGTATAACCATACCTCAGCAAGTACAGGTAAGACTTGGCTCTCTTTGGCGCCTAACTCAATTGCTTTGGTAAGTTCTTTTTCTGCGGCACTAAATAAACCTTGCCGAGCATAAACTGAACCGAGTAAAACACGAGCTTCCGATTGATTTGGATCTTGTTGAATTGCGTTTTTAAGGGAAATAACAGCAGCTTGCTCTTGCTCTTTACTTAATTGCTGCTGAGCTTGTTCTAAATTAGATTGGTAGCTTTGTTGACCACACCCGGCCATCAATGCGGAGCCAAGTAGTATTGCTAAGTACTTTTTATTCATATCCCTTCTCTGTTCTGTATTTTTATTGTAGTTACCAGTATATATGCTACTGCACTTTTTTACAGCCGCACAAACGCAAAAAGGTAGCCGAAGCTACCTTTTTTAAACATTAAATTAACTAATATAGCGATTAAGCTTGGCGGCGACGCATTGCACCAGCTAAACCTAATAGACCCATACCAAATACAGCTAAAGAAGCAGGCTCTGGTACAACAAATTCAAGACCACCGCCATCGCCTTGAGCTTCAACAATCATATAAACTCCATCTTGGTCAGCGCCAGCCCCAGTGATTTGCTCCGGAGTAGCATTACCCACACCTAATAACTCAAGCGTACCAACAACTAGTTCATTTACATCATCCCATTCTACCAAAGGATTACCGCCAGCATCTTTATAAACAGAAGAAACTAGAGTTTCATTATTTTCTACAAAATCTTCGTTAATAGCCAAATCAAGCGCGAATTTAGAGGATTGACGTGTGCCAGTACCTGGAGTAGATACACTATCAGCACCACCACCTACAACGTCGAATTGACCGATAACAGTCGTTGAGCCATCTTCCATATATACCCCACTACCAGGAAACAATTCGTTCATGTTGTAAGCACTTAGAGTTGCCAAACCTGTTTGGAATATGATTTCAAATGACGTAAATTTATACGCTAATTCATTAAAATCAGTTACACCATCGGCATCACTATCAGTTGGATCAAGAGGACCAGATAATCCAGCAGTACTTGCGGCGGCAGATAAACTGGCGAAATCAGTGTTTACATTCTGTACAACACCTTGGATATCTACAGAAATATTAATGCGAGGGTAATCAGGAGTACCACTTATTGGTGAGCTAACTGTAGTTGACATATTTGAACCATCAATATATGAAGCAGTATCATACACAACAGTTTCTTTAAACACATCACCATCACTAAAAACACCATCGGTACCTAAATAGATGTATACATCAGTTAAATCACTACCGCCATTAGGAGCAGTGAGTTTGAAGCCTTGAGTCTCTACTGCCGTTCCATTTTGATCAGGGTCAAAATATACAACGCCTGCGTTTGCAGATGCACTACCTAATGCTATTAAAGCTGCTAAAGTTAATTTTTTCATCGCTATCTCTCCATTAAGAATTCTGTACGTATTCGACAAGTTTTTTTCGAATCTACAAACAACAATGCTAAGTGCGTGCCAACTACTTTAACTTATTGTTTTTATTAAAATTCACCCAATAACACTCTTTAACAACAACGTTGAGTGTAAAAAAAAATGACAGTATTTATAGCAATAATTCTGTAAGTGGTTTGCGCACAGATCTTGAGGTTGGTAATTCGCTGCGTCCAACTCTTCCCATATATACAGAGCGCTGCACCTTGTCTTCGCCAATCAGTTGCTTGAACACTTGATCCATTTTGTCAGCATTTTGATTCGTGTAAGGATTTTCACTGAACTCAACACCATTACGAATATACTCCGAAAAAATAACTGGGGTTTGCTCTGGTTGAAAACCTAAATTGAGCTGAGCAGCAGTTAGCCAAAACCGATAAACAGCTCTGCCGGCGTTATGATAGTCCCATTGTGATTTTGCAGTTTTATCGCCCACAATGACGAAGTGCGCTGAACATTTGATTGAGGTGCGGTAGTCCATTAGTAACCTTGGCAATACAGTGCCAGCAAGGTATTTTTCTAGAAAATGAAAACGCGACCAGCTTTTTAACGACCACTTTGTCAATGCTATATTGATAGCATCGAGCCCCAGCGCTAACGGCGGTATAAGATCTGGGCTATACCGCCGACATTCAGGCCGCCAATCGATTATTTTAGAGTGTACCTCATACCCCTCTTTCATCGAGTACCGAGTATCAGCATTGCCGTACATAAATTTAGCAACTTGCTGCTTAACTCGATCACCTTCTAACCATATTACCTCAAATCCATTGGGTAAGGATTGCTCAAACGCTTTTTTCTCCGCACTGCTAAGCGGGGTTGTGCCCATTGGTTTTCTTTGAACGCAACGACGAATAATTTGTGAATATAATGGGTCTTGCGCAATACCAGGCCGCTCGCTTAATTCTACACCAATGCGAATTTCCTGAGGCAATTCGCAATCAATATGTTGAAAAACTGCTTCATAACCTTCATGTGCAGCAGATAAATCAATCGCTTCGAGCAAACAACCGACAGCTAACCAGCTTGCGTGCCCCTCTAAATCGTATACAACATGATCAGAAGTATCTTTACCGTGAATAACAAATGTGTGCTCGCCGGTTATTTCAAAGCGCCAACACTGAACGTTGTCACCACTAGGTGCCCAGCGTGCGGAATCTAAGACTTTGGTTAATAAAGGGGAAATTGTGACTGAAGGTTTCATAATATCTCTACTTGAGTACCAGCTTTTTAGCTATTTGAAACTTAATGCGCTGTAACAGACCATTATTACCAAAGGGCAGATAGGTCTTTTTAACAACATTTTTGTATGCATCAAATTGAATGCCCCAAGGTGCAGCAAGAATTGGCCCTCGGTTTAAAAGAATTTTAAGCACATAAGTGCCAGCTGCACCACCACACATTTTTACCGCCATTGGTGTAGACGGGCCTTTGCGTGCGGCAAAATCTGCTGCGGTTTTATCCACTAGATAGGAATTTTGTGCCAGAGAAGGCGCTAAGCCAATCAAAAACTTAATATATTGCTCTTCTTCGTTTTTACAGTTTTCAAAACGAAAGTATTCTTCATAATTCATTTTGCCTGGCATAAAACACAACAAAGCAGTACCCATACCTAACGGAGCCGCTGTAACTAACGGGATCTTTTTTTCATAACATTTTCGGTAAACTAGCTTTCTAGCCTGCAATGCAAAAAAGTCTAAGCTGTCCACGTATATGTCAACGTCTGCTAGAAACTCATCCACATTGCTTTCATTTATACCTTCAGGGAATGATTTAATCTCAAGTTCTGGATTGATATCACTTGCAATTTCTTCCATCACTTCTACTTTAGGTCGATTGATAGTCGACATAAAAGCGCCCGCTTGACGGTTAAAGTTGTGCACCTCGTATTCATCAAAATCTGAAATATTAAACTTGCCAATGCCTAACCGCGCAAGCGTAACAATGTGCTCACTGCCAACCCCACCAGCACCAGCGGTTGCAACCCGTTTTCCCCGTAAAACCTGCTGCTCTTCTTTGGTAACCCAACCAATGTTACGCGAAAAAGCGCTGTTATAATCAAACATTAGGATCTCCTTCTAGATTTCGCGACCTAAACCTTGGCGTTTTAGTTCTTTTTCAATATTTTTCATCAACATTTTGTAACCAGGTGATAAAGTCTTCAACAGTACTCTGGGGTCAATATGAAAAGGCGCACGTTTACCATGATATTCAACAACAGGACCAATTTGGGTAAAAGGAATACCAACAAAACGTAAACTCCTAGCTAACCTAGGTTCCATCATGACGTATATGTGGTCAATGCCTTTGGCAATCGTGATGTTGGCTGCACACAAATACAAACCAATCGCAATAAATGGGAAACAGCGCAACTCCATCTCAGAATATGATTGCTCATTGATAACACCTGTCGCTGCACCATCGTACTTATCGACGTTACGGCGTCTAAACTCAGCTGGTACAGCCAATCTAGATGCTTCACAAATCGAAGTACGCTCTTGATTGGCTGGATGCATTTCATGAGAGTCAACTGCGTCTGGGCAATAGGCTTCCAATGGCAATTTTTGCTGCTCGTTTTCTGAGGTAACTATACGCACTGTACCTGCAATTGCATTGGTTGATTTGTGCTTAATCACCACATGAATTGAGTGTTCATCAAAGTGGTCTTTCTCAAGTTTAAGGTCATTTTCTTCTAGAAAGTGCAATTCATGACAATAGACGTTGTAGCGCACTTTATATGATTCTTGTTGCAACTCGTCTGTGATAGCGAGTTGCGGCTGCAAAAATTGGCTAAAGTGATGGGCTATGCTTTTGGCTGTTTTGTTAGCGGCATAACCCAAAATGAATTTGAAGATGCCGCCTATGATGGGCTTTTTGGACAGCGAGGACAGTGTTTTTTGTAGGTTCATAACCAGCCTAATTAATCTGTTAGCTATTTAATTATTCTTATTCCGTAAAGCGAGCTTATAAAAGTAACTCGCTATTTAGATCAGAAGCTTTTGTTAGATTAAATATAGCCTGTTTTTACTTCAAGTGTAAGCCTAGTGGCAACTATAGCTGTTTATCTCTGGCGTTTCTTAGTTTTGAACATCAAAACAAAAGCTGCAAGCATAAATGCAATATAAGATGTTCCAGGTTCAGGAACCTCGACTATATTGAAAGAAAGCAATGCGTTTCCAGTAAAATCAACAGTTTGGCCGTCAACTTCCGCACCTTGAATTAAGCTAAATTCAACCTCACGCCCTGAAAACCCGAATGGGTCTAAAGCGCTATTAACGTTATTTACTAAGCCTGTATAAAGTAAATCATCACCATCGCCATAGTTAGTGACTTGCGACGAGATGTTAAGCTGAAAGAGTTCAGTATCAATTAACAAGTCGCCGAATGAGCATGGATCAAACAAACTAAACTCACAGTACCAATTGCTTTTCAAGCTAATGCTGACGCCATCACCGATTTGTGGGTTGCTAAAATCGGCTTGTAAAAACCAATCTTTAGTTCCCCCGTCAGGGTCAGATGAAACAAAAAGAGTCTCTCCTTTCTGCTGAGAAACACCATAATCAGACGGGTCTGCTACACCATCAAACTGAGATACCTGCGAAACTCCCGATATATCACCGTTGAATTCGAATACTTCGACATTATTTAAATTTTGCAGGTGAATTGGAGAAGTGCCATTGCCCTCGTAAGGTGTACCTGTCCAGTCGATACTGATAGGTGTAGCCATTAATGGAGCACATGCTAACGCACCACCCAAAACAATAGCTTTCACCGCTGAAACAAAACTATTCATAAATCACCTACTTAATAAATTCATTACATCGGGCTAGTATTGCCCTTTCTCCAACCCAATGCAAATAATGCACCACAAAACAAAAAACCTTTTAAAACAGAAGCATAAAAACACTAAACTACTAGCTTCTATTTAATTATTTTAATAATGTAAAAAATGCTGACTAAATACAAGTTTAACTTGGCTAATTTGCGACTGGTTGCACAAGCTTTTTAGGTATAATCGATAATGCTGTTAAATAACCTGCTTTGTACAGCTCTTCTTTTTGTTCATTTGATATTGTAAAATCGACTGGCGATATATTGCCAGTATCAACAATAATCGTACTATGCCAGTGGTTTGCTTGCACATATTCTCTGGATACAGCCGTCATAAAAGTGCGTACTAACATCAGCACATAACGCTTTAGTGGGAATATACTGTGCTTCTGTTGTTGTTTTTTGACAGGTTTGCTTTTTAAGCGAAAACAAATTGTAGGCGTGCCATCTCCAGCCCAATCGTTAAACAAAGCATCTTCCGATAAAATTGCGCCATCGGTTAAAATATATTCTTCAAATTTTTGAAATGAAAACACCAACGGAATAGACATTGAAAAACGCACGGCTTTGGATACTTTTAACTCAGGGGTGTTTCTACGATTGAAGACCACAGGACCGCCGCCATTCACATCTGTCGCAAGTATATTTAAATCATGCGGCAGGTCAGCAAAGGTTTTACCGCTTAATTGTTTATCCATCCACTTTTCAAACTTATCTCCTGAGCTTAATCCACCATCTTTTAGTAAACGAATTAGGCTGTAGCCTCGAAATTTTCTAAAATCAGTTTCAAGTGCAAGCGCTTTTATATCCTCAATCGACATACCTGAGCAATACAATGAAGCAATAATGCTACCACCGGAAACGCCAACTAAACACGAGAAAGAAATTTTCAGCTCTTTAAGTGCCTGTAAAATACCAATATGCGCAGCAAGCCGCGTACCGCCTCCTGAAAATACTGGAACAATTTTAATACTATTTTGCGCTTCCATTGTAATCTCGTTTAACTGCTGGCAAACATTTGTTTTATGGATTCCCATGAATTCCCCAAATATTCATACCAAGCGCGTTGACTTGTATATAACGCGTTTGCTTGTGGTAAAAACAACTGCCAATGCCAGTGCACTTTATCTTTTGTTAAATATTCGGTAGGAACCGGAGTAAAATCAAGTTTTTGCTGAGCAAATATTTTATTAATTCGCTTAAAATGACTCGCTGAACTGACAATCAAATTATTTTTACCACGCATATGTTTCGCTAATGCGTTTGCTTCATCTACTGTATCACGGTTGCCAACCGACAATGTTATTCGCTGTGGCGGTAGCCCTAAGCGAATTAAGTAGTTCGCTAGATATTCTGGGTGACTGTATGTTCTGTCATCTCCTTTATCCCAACCAGACAATATAACGGCAGCTTGTGGATAAACTTTACTTAAACGATAAGCTTCTACAATGCGATATAACGAGCATTCATGTATATTAGCTATTTGCGGTAATGCTTTATCTTCGGTACTGTAGCAACCTAACACCACAATGTTATCTGCTACTGGCATTTTTGAGGCGTCGAATTTTTTTACACTAAACTCTATTGGTTTTATCAAAACGTGGGAAAAAATAGGTAATGAAGACAAGAATAAAATAAATAAGCCACTACCGATAAATGACTTTGCCCATAATACCTTTACGCTTTGCTTGAATAAAAATACGTATCCGATAACAATCAAGATTAACGATAACGGAAGCGGTGATAACACCAAACCAATAATTTTTTTGAGGGCGAATAAAAAGTCCATCTTACCTAACTGTGACGTCAATTAAGGAAATAATCACTATGGTTAAACAATGTACCTGTTACGCGTTATTTATACTAGGATTTTTATCATTTAATGCCCTTAGCCAGCCATTAGTACAAACAATTAAGAGCATTAAACCTTCGATTGTAGCGATTGGTGTTTATAGCCCGACCAGCTCGCCGCGAGCACAAGTGCGCGGTACTGGTTTTGCCATTGGAGATGGCAGATTAGTTGCAACTAATCACCATGTTATCCCTGAAATAATTTCTGGAGATAAAAGCTCGATTGTGGTTTTTATTGGTACAGGAAAAACACCTAAGTTAGATTTTGCCAAGCTGGTAAAAACAGACAAAGAGCATGATTTAGCAATTCTCCAATTAACCACTCACAAACTGCCGCCACTCAACTTTGTTGAAGGAGACAACCTTGTTGAAGAGGGTCACGAAATTGCTTTTACAGGCTACCCAATTGGCAGCGTGCTAGGTTTATACCCAGTCACCCACAGAGGGATAATTAGTGCTGTAACCCCAGTAGCAGTACCAGCAGCAACAAGTACACAACTCAATATTGCGAGGTTAAAGCGTTTAAAAGCGCCATGGATGACTTACCAATTAGACGCAACTGCTTACCCTGGCAATAGTGGAAGCCCGTTATATCTGCAATCAACAGGTGAAGTTATCGGGGTTATCAACAAGGTTTTGGTTAAACAAAGCAAAGAAAACGTGCTATCCGCCCCTAGCGCGATTACTTACGCTATACCCGTTAAATATTTACGGGCGCTGTTGGAATAGCCCCGTGCATTAAACCTAACGGGGGTGTTAAGAGTTTGATTTTTCAAAAAATGCTTTACCTAGCAAAGACTCGACAGCAGAACGGTAAACTTTATACGCAGTATGATAAAGTAAGATTTTGATTGGCATTTTTTTAAGGTGAGCGCGGGTAATGATAACAAGCTCAGCAAAGTTAGCTGATGCCCTTTTAACCAGATAGTGTTTTGGTGACAAGGCAAGTGCATAGAACCTATCTAACAGCTTGATCTCCGATTGATTCATGTTTTGCATATTAGCTAACTTGGTTAGGTATTCCGTCGATATGGAGGTTTTAAAAAAGTGCCTACAATATCTACAAGCTAAAAACAGCTCATTTTCAAATCCGGATTTGTGAGCTAAATCTAATAAATCTTCCCAAAACGCTTGCTTGCTAAATTCAGTCATCATCAAATGTAAGTCATTTAGATCACGAAATGCATGTTTTAAGTCATCATTTAACATTAAGTGGATAATTGCATGTAAAGTCATTGCGGCCGGCCGTAATATATGAAAGCCATCTGTCTCAATCGCACCTTCTAAAAACAGTTCAACTTTAGGTGCTCGTCCTGATACAGGCAAATATAGATTGTGATGAAGGTCGATAACAGTGCCCCGCCCCGAATGCTTCATTGGTGGTACTTCATGCGCCCACTCTCTATAATACGCCTCATCGTATTTGGACAATGGTTCGGATAACCAACCATGAAGTTTAAGCGACGTCTCAGTTTGTGCTAGCACATCTTTAGTCACCAGCAAATCAATATCAGAGAAAGTTCTCCCTTTCGAAACAGGCAAACTAGCCAAGCAGTATGCAGCACCTTTTAGTAAATAAAGTTTTTCACATGTATTTTTTGCAATATGAAGGATTTCTGCACACTCGAACCGAACAGATGATACTTGACGCTGCGCAACCAACTTTGCATTCGCCAAATGCTTAGTCGCATAACTCGGTAATTGGGTGATAACGCCTGATTCTTCAAGTTGGCAAGCAAATCGAGCGAGAACACTTTCTGAACGGAAGATCCTAATAACATCAACCCAATCACTATCACTCAAATCTAACGCGTTCTGACTGTCGGCTAACAAGTCAAATAATTGTTGTGAAGAAATCTTATGTTTGCTCAAAGCAGGTCCTGCTCAATAAAATCTTTAACTTCATTTACATCACTGTAGAGTATTTCAAATTGCTCAGTATTTTCAATCAAGTGCGTCAATGTGTTGAAGCCTCTCTCTCCCTGCAGCGACAAGTTAATTACATTTTCAGCTAACTGCATAAACCCTTGATTTTTATCAAGCTTATATATTTCCATTTTTTTGTTTGGGGTATATTTAGGAAAAATGATCGCCTTTGCTTTAGCAACCCGGTCACGTTGTTGCCAACTGGACGCTGGCGGGGATAGATGAGCAACGTCACCTTTTGCTGTTGCTGATGCTATTGACGAAAATTTACCATCTGGAAACCACTTTTTTGCAATATCAATTGAATTATTTTTTAAGCACACCGGTTTGATAAGTGGCTGGATATAGCTTGTTTCAGGCAACATCAGAGCCATTTCATCAGAAAGTAAACGCCAGCCAGGCAACCCCATTAAATAGGTGGTTAACGTACTTTTTCCAGAACCAGGTGGGGCTGGGAAAATAACAGCCTTGTCGTTGTTTGCAACAACACCTGAATGAATCGTTAAAAATTCTTGTGCATAATTCGATACCACATAATTTAACCCCCATTCAAACGAAGCATAAGCATGATTTTCGGGAACAGGCTTAAAGTGAGATTTGCTATCTTGTTCAAATAACACTTGCTTACGAACAAATCGGCGAATGCCACCGCCATACTTTAATGAAACAAAGTAGTCTGGAGGTACAGTGTTATCTTCAAGAACATATGATGGGTACAGATGATTTATATTTCGCTCAGCCAACTTGACAGAGCAATCAATATAGATTTTTACTGCACCAAAATCGATTAATGACTTCAATTAGCTAACCTTAACTGCTTGTAAAAAACCTTGTTTTATCAGGTCATTAATTAACGATTCCGGTACATCTTTATTTTGTGGCACTAACTGCTCGATCGAATATCGAATACCAATAACAGCTCCGTTAGTGGGATTAAATAAAACGACACCACTTCCATCTGAAAACTCATTAAACAGGATATGCTGCTTTAAAAACAAGAATCACACGCCACTAAAACGAAAAGTAATAAAAAAACTCACCTATTTCACATAATAGGTGAGCAAAATAGCTTTATCAGTTGACAACAACTAACTGCATGAATCACCAAAGTTGTCTACACCATATTCGGCAAATATTGCACCAAGCTGGCTCTTTGTTTGGGTATCTTTTATGCTTGTAATCAAATTATTGACGTCTGTATAAGTCGCTGGATATCGCAATATAGGATAAAAAATATTATGTTCTCCCTGCCACGCTCTAGGGTCTGAGCTCCCTCTGAATTCATAATCCAATACAGCGTTTAAATATATTGTAGCCATAAGGACAGTTGTTTCATCGCAAGTATTGTTTGCAAAGCCACCTGCTTCATAGCTCGGATTTTTTAGTTCTGTTATACCAGAGTAGCCTTTATACCACCCGTTATACCCTGTTGAATTTATTGTTGAATCACCTGTGATATAACCATCGGTTGAATGATAGAAAAACCCTCTTTTAGCTGGATTGCTATGATAGGGGTTACCTGCCTTGATAACATATTCTTGGACAGTCCAACCTGAACCACCCGCAGCTGCTTCTACAGCAGCGTAATATCCAATAGGATGAGTCGAGACCCGAGTAGTTACTGTATAGTCAATTTTAATTTGCTTTTGGGATGTACCATTTACAACTAAAAAAACAACGTTACTAATATCCTTATTCAGAGTCACTGGATCAATTGGACAACAATAACAATCTAAAATCTCAGAGAATTTTTTATTAGGTCCTTCGTTAAACGTCTCATAAAAGTTCAAATCATAAGACCCTAAACCAAGTGATGGGTCTTCTAATACATTTTTAATTGAACACGGCCTCAATAATCTAATGTCGCGGTGATAAGTGAAATCCGAACCGTGTCCTGAAGCCACAATTGAATTCAACATCCCGTTTGCCGCCCAAACAGACTTAGCTGGAATAGACCCAACAACAGCGGCAGCTGATGTACGTGCTAAAAATTGTCTTCTGCCTTTCACGCCAAGAACTCCTAAATTAATTTAAATGGTACTTAACGAGTCGCTCAAATACCATTTACTAGTAATAGTATACCTTATCCACCAAATATGCAAAAAACAAACCAACAATTAAACACCTGATTTAAAACACCTTTTTCAAGCTCGACAAAAGCACTGTAAAGGATCCCGACACAACCAACCAGATATAAACTCGTGTTCTGTGGGTAGAAATCAAAAAAGCAATACTAACCTAACTATCTCATAACCCCTTCAGCACTCAAACAGCAAAATTAAATTCAATCAGGCTATTGTACGTCTAATGTAGCCATACCGCGCCCTTATCGAAAAACAATGTCAAAATATTCGACACTATGATTGAGCTTTGGTTTTAATTAATTAATATTGTGACCGAAGCAAATTATTTATCAAGCACTTAATTTATGGAAATTATTAACTGGCTAGGTTTTGCCACAGCCTTATTCGCTTACTTCACATTAATTCTGTTGGGTATTGTAAATAAGCAAAAATCATCTGCATATGTTTTGTTCGTCTTATTTGCCCTATGCGGATTTATTTGGTCGCTGGGGCATTTAGTAGAGCAGACAAGTGACTTATCCACATCCAGCATTATCTGGGTTGAAAGCTTACGTTTGGGTAGCACAGGGCTGTTATTGCTCAGCTTACTGAATAATGGCTGGAATTTTAACAAACTTCTATTGTCTCGTTATTCGATTATCATTTTACTTGTCACTATTTTCACCCCAACTCTAGGGCAACTTAAGCTTATTGGTGAAGCTTGGTTTTATATTGGTTACTTGTCGTTAACTGTGTTGTCACTGATTTTGCTTGAAATACTCTACCGCAAAGCAGATCGTAAGCTATGGGGGTTAAAACCACTGATTCTTGCTCTCGGCACCCTATTAATATTTGATTTTATTATTTTTGCCAATGCTAGTTTAGTTCTGCAAGTAAACCCAGATATGTGGTTAGCCAGAGGTTATTTGCACACAGCACTGGTTCCTTTGTTGCTTTGGTCAATCAAACGCTCTAAGACATTAGGCATCAAGGTATACATTTCTCGCGAAATGGTTTTTCAAAGTAGTTTACTGTTAGCAGCTGGCGTCTACCTCACCCTGATGGCACTAGCTGGCTACTATATCAAAAGTATCGAGTCGCAATGGACGGGCATGGTACAAAGCATATTTGTTGCGCTTGCTTTTACTTTATTGTTTGCCTTATTTATCTCTGAGTCTCTTAAAAAAAATCTTAAAGTATTTTTAGAAAAACATTTTTTTGCAAACCAATTCGACTACCGTGTGCAGTGGCTAAATCTAACTAACTTACTCAATTCACCACTGCAAAATCAAGACGATTATTACAACCGCGCGCTGACGGTATTTCTGTTTTCAATCGAATACGATGTCGGTGCTTTATACAAAAATAGATTAGGAAAGTTGCAAGCAGTTGCTGATAAAAACTTACAGCAACAGAATCAGCCTAACAGCTGTGAGCAAATTTTAGCTTTAGTCCTACCTTTTATTGAAAAAACGAATTGGATCGTTGATCTCAAAGACTATCAAAGTAATAGCCAACACTACCCCGGTTTATCCATTCCATATAACCTGATAGATAATAGTCCCTTTCATGTTGTGGTCCCTATTTATCATCAAGAAAAACTCTGGGGTGTTGTGTGCCTCAATCACAGCGGCGGTGAATACTTGAATTTTAACTGGGAGATAAGAGATTATATGTCAGTTGTCACCACTCAGGTCGGGCATTACCTCTTTCAGCACGAAGCGAATAAACAAATTACCGAAAATGCTCAATTTGCCGCATTTAGCCGGATGTCAGCGTTTGTTATTCACGATTTGAAAAACGTGTTAGCTCAAGTCGACATGATTTTGGCTAACGCAGAAAAACATAAACACAACCCAGAGTTTATTGACGACACTTTTGAAACATTAGGCTACAGCAAAGAAAGAATGGAAAAAATGCTCGCGCAACTTATGAATAAATCAACGGAAGAGAATAATGCATTATCCACAATTAATTTAACCGATGAAGTGGCCAAGTTAATTCAACAAAGGTGCCAAAACATTCATCCCTTGCCTAATTTAATCAGTGAAACACCAATTGAAGTGAAAGTCGATATAGAAAAACTGACAAATGTTTTATACCATCTTATCGACAATGCACAACAAGCAACAGCCAACGATGGTTATGTCAACGTCGAGTTAGTCGAGTTGGTTGATACAATTAAAATAAAGATAAAAGACACTGGCATTGGCATGTCAGCCGACTTTATAAAAAACAAACTGTTTAAACCGTTTGTGACTACAAAAGGGAATGCGGGTATGGGTATAGGCGCGTATGATGCAAAACTTTATGCTGAACAAGCCGGTGGCAGCTTGTTGGTCTCGTCTGTTGAAAACCAAGGCACCGAATTTATTTTAGAATTACCAAAATAATAAATATTAGGAAAGTTAAATGTCCAGATTACTGGTAGTAGATGACGATAAAGGCATTCAAAAACAATTAAAATGGGGCCTTTCTGATTACGAGATTGTATTTGCTGATGATAGAGCAAGTGCAATTGCCCAGCTTAGACGATACGAGCCAGAAGTTGTGACGTTAGATTTAGGTTTGCCGCCCGATCCTGCCAACGCATCGGAGGGCTTAGCCGCACTAACTGAAATACTTTCACTTGCCCCATCAACTAAAGTAATTGTATTGACTGGCAATACAGACAAAGAACATGCGTTAAAATCAATTGAACTTGGCGCGTATGATTTCTATCAAAAACCTGTCGATGTTGACACGCTAAATACCATAATTCACCGAGCGTTTAATTTAGTTGATTTAGAAAATGAGAACCGACGACTGAGTAAAGTGAGCGCGTCGATGGGCTCAATCATTGGCAATAGTCCTTCAATTTTAGCGGCAACCAAGCGTGCGGAAAAAATTGCCAAAACCGAAATCACCACGCTACTTTTAGGTGAAAGTGGCACAGGTAAAGAAGTGTTTGCACGCTCTATTCATAACCATAGTGACCGTTCCGACAAAGCATTTATCGCGATAAATTGTGCTTCAATTCCAGAAAATTTACTCGAAAGTGAGTTATTCGGTTATGAAAAAGGTGCATTTACTGGTGCAGCGAAAACCACTAAAGGTAAGATTGAAATGGCCCAAGGCGGCACACTGTTTTTAGATGAAATCGGTGATATGCCATTACCATTGCAAGCCAAAATGCTGCGTTTTTTACAAGAACGTGTGATCGAACGCGTTGGTGGTAGAGAAGAAATTTCAGTCGATATCCGCGTAATATGTGCAACACACAGAAATTTACAACAAATGTCTACGGAACAAACTTTTAGGGAAGATTTGTTTTATCGTGTCAGTGAGTTAATTATAAACATTCCGCCGCTAAGAGAGCGCGAAAACGATGTGCTCCTACTGGCAAAATCATTTATAGATAGTTACAACGAACAATACAATAAAAGCATTAAAGGTTTTAGTGACGATGCTAAACAAGCAATGTTACAGCATAAATGGCCAGGTAATATTCGAGAGTTGCAAAACAAACTCAAATCAGCTGTGGTAATGGCCGATACGCCTTTTATAACAGCGGAAGACCTCGGTCTATTTGTTAGTGGTGACAATAACAGCAGCGAGCTTAAGTCATTAAACCTTAGGGAAGTTCGTGAAATTGCCGAGTCAAACGCGATTAGACAAGCTTATAATCTCGCTGAACAAAATATGTCAAAAACCGCGGAAATGCTTGGCGTTACCCGGCCAACCTTATACTCGCTTATAGAAAAGTATCAACTGACTGATCTAAAAACCAACAGTTAGCTTTTTCCACGAGTCGTCACGAGCAAGGTTGACGACTCTTAATCAATCTTTAGCGGTAACATCTTCGTCAGTAATGTCTGAATCAGCTTTTTGGCTGCCTTCTTCCATCTCGACACTCGCCAATTGTTTAAGCTGCTTCAACTTTCGATTAATCGCATTATCAATATAACGGCTCACTTTGAGTTTATATTCAATGGAAGTTTCAAGTGTTGCGCGAATTTCTTGGATCATATTACGCAGGTGGGTAATGTCTTGGGTCACATCTGGTGGAACTTGATAGTTACCTTTAGCACTGTTACTTTGGGGTGGCGCTAAATCCTCCAGCAAGGTTTCTTTGCTGATATCCAATTCTTTTTGACTAGAGCGACTCTCTTTAACCTCATCTTTGTTATTACTAGCAGATTGAGTTGGCACAGAAGGTTGAGCTTGTTCGACTGATTCTTCAACGATTTCGTCGATTACTGTTTTTGCTTCAACTTCAGTTAAGTAATTCTTTTCTTCCAAAAATCCATATAACAAAATTCGATCACAGACTGTATTAATTCTACGCGGTATACCCGTGGTAAAATGATAGATCGCCTCTATCGCTTCATCAGAAAACAACTTCAGTTCTTTACCTGCTGCAGCATTAACCCTAAATTCTATGTACTCATGCGTTTCGATTGCATTAAGCGGCTTTAAATCGCATGATGCAACAATTCTTTGTCGGAATTGTTCCATTGACGGTAATTGCAATAAATCTCTTAATTCTGGCTGACCTAGTAAAAAGCTTTGTAATAATGGTTTACCATTTACCTGAAAGTTGGATAGCATACGCAATTCTTCGACCGACTCAAGCGGAAGATTTTGCGCTTCATCAACAATTAATAGCGCTCGTTGATTGGAATTGACTAACTGGGTTAATTCTTTTTCAATTCCTTGCAACAACTCGCCCTTGCTGCGGTTTTCTGTGACTAACCCCAATTTAGCAGCTGTCACGGTAATGAGGTCGTCAGGGTTTAATTTAGGTGTGACAATTTGAATCGCCTTGACATTTTGTTGGTCTAAATCAGATAACAAACTATTCGCAATAGTCGTTTTACCCGTACCAATTGCGCCAGTGATCACGATAAAACCTTCACCCTGACCGATACCGTACTTCAAATAAGATAGTGCTCGTGTATGCAGTTTACTTGCAAAGAAAAAAGTGGGATCTGGCGTTAGATGAAATGGCTTATCTTTTAAGCCATAAAAAGATTCGTACATGTCTGGTGTTGTCCGTTTTGCACATCAAATTAGCTTGGGCAAAAGTTTACATGCTTTTAAACAAACTTTCAGCAGCTCGTTTAATATAAATCGATAAACGAAAAAAGGCCTACTGATAACAGTA